>NZ_VLNU01000001.1:0-600000 GCF_009765165.1 Lysobacter panacisoli | reverse complement strand
CGGCCATGCCGGCGTCTTCGTTGTCGGTGGGGAACCGGGCGTTGTCGCCGTAGTAGGTGGCGATGGCGACCTTCGCGCCGGTCGACAGGCTGATGCCCTCGGAGACCTGTGCGCGCGTCACGTAGTCCTGGTATGCGGGCAGTGCGATCGCGGCGAGGATGGCGATGATGGCCACCACGATCATGAGTTCGATCAACGTGAAGCCGTGCTGCTGCGATTTCATGGCGTATCCCCCGGTTCCTTGTTATTTGCCCCCGCCCCCGGCGGGAGCGAGGGATTGATTCCTTTGCCTGCCCATCGTGCCGGACGACCGGAGCTGTTCCAGCTCACGAAGGTCGTTGTCCCAGCGCCCGTCGCGGTTGCTGGACTGCACGTCGGCGATCAGGCGCTCGACTTCCCCTGGAGAACTGGAATGCAAGCTTGATGCCAACAAGAACTTCGCCAGGCCGATCTGGAGCGCGGGTTCGTTGGGTTCCAGACGAACGGCGTCGCGCATGACGCGAACGGCAAGTTGCCGGTCGCCGAGCACGTTGTAGGCGAAGTTGGCGTACTCCGCGTGGATGCGGCCGGAGCGCGGATTGCGCTGCAAGGCCACGCCGAAGGTATCCAGCAGTTGCTGGTCGTCCAGCTTGCACTTCTTCTGGACGCGGCAGGCGACGACGCCCCTGAGCGCCGACAGCTCGTGAGGTCCGGCTTGGCGCCGTGCGAGCTTGGCGCGGAACGACTCCCAGCGCTCATTGGGAATGGCCTGGTCCGTGCGGCCGTCCATGATGATCAGCGCCTGCTCCCCCAGCGGGGAACTGTTGGGCAAGGACGCGGCGTGTTCGAACTCGCGACGGGCCAACGACCACGAGGGCGCGTTCACGTCGCTGCGCGCGTCCTCGAGCAGCAGCTTGCCCAGTTCGTACGAGGCGCGTGGCGACTCGATGTTGCGCGTCGACAGAGCCACGGCCAACCGCATCGGGTCGCCCCAGGTGTGGCTCTGGATCAGGCACAGCGCCAGCAGCGCGAGCACCGGCAGTGATGCGAGCGATACGCGAGCGTCGGTGTTGAGGCTGCGGCAAAGCCACGCCAGCGGCGGCACCAGCGCGATCAGCAGGCCGAGCAGGGCAAGGTAGTTGCGGTGCTCAAACGCCAGTTCCAGCGGCACCACATTGCTGGTCAACGCATGCGACAGGAAGAACCAGCCGATGCCCAGCGTCACCAGCGGCCAGCGCCGCCATGCGAGCGCGGCGATCGCCAGCAGCGCGCCGAGCAGGGCGAAGGCGGCCAGCGTCCACGGCGGATCGAGCAGGCCGCGCGAAATCGGGTAGTTGTCGTAGTAGAAGACCAGCCGGTCCGGTGACGGCAGCAGGATCTGGCCGAGGTAGGTGGTCAGGACCGGGCCCTGCGTCAGCAATCGCTCGACGAGGCTGAAGTCGCGGTACGCATATATCCGGGGGCCCAGGTAGTGCGGCAGAAGCACGGCGAAGAATCCGATCCCCGCAACGGCAATCCCGGCGGCATACGCGCCCATCCACAGACGCGAACGCTGGCCGCCGGCGCCGCGGAAACGCAGGACGCACAGCTCGAGCAGGAAGGCATAGCCTGGAACGAGCAGGGCGGACTCCTTGAAGCCCAGTCCGGCCAGCATGGCCGCGGCAGTGGCGACCAGCCAGGGCCAGCCGCGATGGCCAGCAATCTGTCGCTCGCGGCCTTTCAGGTAGGCCAGCAGCGCCAGCAACACGAAGCCCTGCGCGCCCAGTTCCATGCGCTGGACGACGTACAGCACGCTCGAGACTTGCAGCGGATGCACCGCCCAGGCCGCGGCGACGATGAAGGCGGCAAAGCGGCCGACACGGCGCTGGTCCGAGGACGCCCCGGCAAGCGCGAACACGCGCACGCACAGGAAGAACACCAGCAACGCGTTGCCCAGATGGATCGCGAGGTTCGTGGCCTTGAGCCAGAACGGGTCCAGTCCGGTGAAATAGTGGTTGAGAGCGAAGCTCAGCATCGCCAGCGGACGGCCGACGCTGCTGGAGATGCCGTTGAACACGGCACGACGCCATTCGACGAGATCCAGCGTGCGGACCTTCCAGTCGGGATCGGCGACCAGGTTGGGGAAGTCGTCGAAGATGAAGCCGCCGTGCAGTCCGGGCCAGTAGGCGATCAGTCCCAGGACGAGCAGCGCCAGGCAGGCGGCGCCAGTGGTGCGGATTCGATGCAGCATTTGCTTCCCCGTAAAAAAACGAAGGGCCGCACGAGGCGGCCCTTCGCGATTGCAACAGCAGGCCGCAGGATTAGTCGCGGCAGCTGCTCGGCTTGTACTTCGGGTCGATCGAGCCACCGCAGGTCCAACGGATCGAACCACCCTGGTCGGCCGGGGTCAGCGTGAAGTTGCCGGCGTTGATCTTGGCGCTGGCAGAGTCGCTGAACTCAGCGGTGATCACGCCGTCGGCAACGGCCACGGACTCGACGTACTTGCCGTTGATCGAAGCTTCGTCGGCCAGGCCGGCAGCGGCGTTGTCGATGCCCGAGAAATCGCCGGTGTCGCCGTACTTCTCGGCAACGGCGGTCTTGGCGCCCGAGGCCAGGCTCATGGCTTCCGAAACCTGCGAACGGGCCACGTAGTCCTGGTAAGCCGGCAGCGCGATGGCGGCCAGGATGGCGATGATCGCGACCACGATCATCAGTTCGATCAGGGTAAAGCCTTGCTGCTTCTTCATCTTGTTTCCCCTAGGAGTGTTTGACATCACGTGCCTGTGGGCCGACTTTCCGGTCCTCGGGCAGCCGTGCTCACTTGCACGTGCCGGTAAAGTACACGCATAAGCCGTGCCAATGTTGTTTGCCCGGCATGTTGTGGCTGAACTGGAGATGACATCACGATCCATGTCTGAAGCCGGTCCGGTCGCCCATGACGCAAATTGTCAGCGGCATCGATCAGTGACCTTTTGTGTCACTTTCCGCGATATTCCGGGGTCAGGGCGCTTTGTGACCCGATCCGCCGGCAGGCGACCCCGCAGGGCGCAAGCTGCCCAGGGGTGTGACTCAAGTCCGGTTTCCGCTGGCGGTGATCCCGGCCAACGCGACGCTCGCCAGAACCTCGGCGTGTGGTGCGGTGCAGTTGCTGCGAAGGGACGCGAGGTCGTGCGTGCGACCTCGCGTGCGTGCATCAGTCGATGCCGAGCTTCTTGAGCTTGTAGCGCAGCGCGCGGAAGGTGATGCCGAGTGCGGCCGCGGTGCGCGTCTTGTTGTAGCGGTTTTCCTGCAGTGCCTGCTGGATGGCGGCGCGTTCGATCTCCTCGATGTACGAGGGCAGCGGGCTGCTGGCGGTATCTCGCGGATTGAGCGTGCGCGGATCGATCGCGACCATCGGCTGGCCCGGCACCGCGAGCGGCGCCGTCTGCGAAGCCGCTGCCGGCGTCGTCGTCGCAGTCGGCGCGGCGGCCGGCGCGGAAGCCTGCGCGGGGCGCGGCAGGCGCAGATCGTCTGCAGTCAGGCTGTCGCCTTCGGCCAGGGCGAGCGCGCGTTCGAGGATGTTCTCCAGTTCGCGCACATTGCCCGGGAAGCCGTAGCTGCGCAGCGTCTCGAGTGCATCGGCGCTGAGCTGCGGAACCGGACGGCCCTGCGCGGTCGCCAGGCGTTGCAGCACCTTGGCGGCGAGGCCGGGCAGATCGTCCTGGCGTTCGCGCAGCGGCGGCACGCGCAGTTCGATCACGTTGATGCGGTAGTACAAGTCCTGGCGGAAGCGGCCGTCGGCGACGAGCGCGCCCAGGTCCTTGTGCGTGGCCGAGAGGATGCGCACATCCACCGGCACTTCGCTGTTGGCGCCGACCGGGCGGATCGACTTCTCCTGGATCGCGCGCAGCAGCTTGACCTGCATCGCCAGCGGCAGCTCGGCGATTTCGTCCAGGAACAGCGTGCCGCCGTCGGCGGTCTGGAACAGGCCGGGCTTGTCGGCGTGGGCGCCGGTGAAGCTGCCCTTCTTGTGGCCGAAGAATTCGCTCTCCATCAGCTCGGCCGGGATCGCGCCGCAGTTGACGGGCACGAACGGACCGGTCGAGCGCGCGCCTTCGGCGTGGATGGTGCGCGCGACCAGCTCCTTGCCGGTGCCGGATTCGCCGACGATGTAGACCGGCGCCTGGCTGCGCGCGACCTTGCCGATGGTCTGGCGCAGCTGCGTCATCGCCGGCGACTGGCCGTACAGGCGTGCGGCGACCGCGTCGGTCTGCGCCGGGTTGCCCGCCTTGCGGCTTTCATTGAGGTCGAGCGCGTGCCGGACCAGATCGCGCAGCACGGCCAGGTCCACGGGCTTGGCGACGAAATCGAAGGCGCCGGCCTTCAGCGCTTCCACCGCGGCCTCGACGTTGCCGAAGGCGGTGATCATCGCGACCGGCGTGTCGGGATGCTTCTGGCTGATCTCCGCGACCAGGTCCATGCCCGAGCCGTCCGGCAGGCGCATGTCGGTCAGGCACAGATCATAGCGATTGCGCGACAGCTGGCTGCGCGCTTCGCCGATCGTGGAGGCGGTGTCGCATCGCAGGCCCATGCGGCCCAAGGTCATGACGAGGAGTTCGCGAATGTCGCGTTCGTCGTCGACCACCAATGCACTGCGTGTTTCGGCCATCCTTCCCTCCGGCCTTCACGATAACTTAAGGTCGACTGAAGCGCCAAGCAGAAGCGTGCGAATTGCGCATTCAGGCAGCAAGCAGCGTGTGGCTGCCGACCAGCCGGATGCGGAAGCACCCGCCGCCGCCGGGCATCGGCACGTAGTCCAGCGTGGCCTGGTTGGCGCGGCACAGCTCGCGCGCGATGTACAGGCCGAGTCCCGTGCCGTGGCTGGACGTGGTGAAGAACGGCCGGAACAGACGCGAGGCCACCGACTCGGGAATGCCCGGTCCACGGTCGAGCACGTCGATGCACGGCAGGCTCGATTCGTCTGCGTACACGTGCACCGTCACGCGCGCCGGTTCGCCGGGCATGCGTCCGTAGGTCAGCGCGTTGTGCACCAGCACGGTCAGCACCTGGTGCAGCTGGCGCGGGTCGATCAGCACCGGCAGGCGCGCGACGTTGCCGCTGCTGCGCAGCGTGTCCAGGTCGAGCGGATGGCTCTCCAGGTATTCCTCGACGAACAGCCGGCAGAAGCCGATCAGCTCCACGTGCTCCGGCTTGGCCGGTTCGCGCCGGGCCATACCCAGCACGTTCTCGACGATGCCGTTCATGCGGATGCCCTGCTGGCGGATGATCTCCAGCAGCCGGCGCTCGGCGGTCGGCACGTCGTCGGATTCTTCCAGCAGCTGCACCGCGTAGTTGATGGCCGCGAGCGGATTGCGGATCTCGTGCGCGAGGCTCGCCGAAAAGCGTCCCAGCGTCGCCAGCGTCATCGACTCGGCATGGCGCGAGAGCAG
Source organism: Lysobacter panacisoli (assembly GCF_009765165.1). Taxonomy (NCBI): domain Bacteria; kingdom Pseudomonadati; phylum Pseudomonadota; class Gammaproteobacteria; order Lysobacterales; family Lysobacteraceae; genus Lysobacter; species Lysobacter panacisoli. Next base: position 594,613 of record NZ_VLNU01000001.1, on the reverse strand, counting down.
CGAGGTGTCGTCGAGGAAGATCAGCACCTGCTCGCTGCCGGCCAGCAGGCGGGTGAAGCGCGGCACCACTTCGGGCAGGTCGGGCGCGAGCTGCAGCGGGCTGTCCTGGTGGGTCCCGTCCTGGCGCCAGCGTTCGAGCCGGCGCGCCAGTTCGGGCGCGGCCACTGCCAGGCTGCGATGGCCATGCAGATCGACGCTTTCCCCGGCGTCGCCCAGCAGCAGCATCGCCGCCTCGTTGGCCAGGCGGATGCGGTCGCCGCGATCGACCAGCAGCACGCCGGTGCGCAGGCGGCGGATGATCAGCTCGTTGATCTCGCCCAGGTGCGCGGCCTCGGCGCCGCGCCGTTCGGCCAGGTCGTAGCTCTCGCGCATCTGCCGGCCGAGGATGCTGGTCAGCGTGGCGATGGCCATGTAGCCGACCGAGAACATCATCGGCTCGGCCAGCGTGCGCGACGGGCCGTCGGCCTCGAGCAGGCTCCACAGGTACTCGCCGAACAGTCCGGCCACCGCCACCGCGGCCGCACCGAAGCCGAAGCGCGGCGGCAGCAGCAGCGAGGCCGCGCCGACGTTGAACAGCAGCATCAGCGCCACACCCGTGCCGGCGGCCGGCATCGTGTGCATGGCGAGGAAGCCGAAGAACAGGTCCGCCGCGATCCCGGTGAGGGTCTGCGCCCGCAGGTCGCCGGTACGCCCGAAGACGAACAGCAGCGCGGCGATGAACAGGTACGACAGCGCGATCGAGCGCGCCAGCAGCGCGTGGCGGAGGGGTTCGATCAGCCCGGTCACCGGTCCGAACAGGAAGAACACCAGCAGCGCCGCCTCGAACAGGCGGTAGAGCGTGAAGAAATAGAGTTCGCGGCGGAGCGCGCGGTCGGCGTCGGCGGCGTCGAGCGGGGCGAGGACGGACGGCAAGCGGCGAACCCCGGCGGTTGGATGCCCGCCGAGTATGGCCGGCCGTGGGAGTCTGTCGCCAGTCGGGCGCCCGCGGCGGCGCTGGATGGGGCACGCCGGACGCCCACATCGGCAAAGCCGGCGTGCCGGCGCCGGGTCGGGCAGGGGCGGTTTTGCCCGGGCCGCCTGTATGGGCGACAATACGGCCCCCTCGCACTCGGCCGAACGGGTTCCACCCGGATCGGCAGCGGCCGCGGGGATTCTTTTCACTCCCCTCGGTGACGCATGAATTTTCACGAATATCAGGCAAAGCAACTGTTTGCCGAATACGGCATCGCTGTGCCGGTCGGGCGCGTGGCGCGCACTCCGGAAGAAGCCGTTGCCGCTGCCAAGGCCATCCCGGGCGACCTGTGGGTCGTCAAGGCGCAGATCCACGCGGGCGGTCGCGGCAAGGCCGGCGGCGTCAAGCTTGCCAAGTCGTACGACGAGGTGAAGCAGTACGCCACCGGGATGCTCGGCACGAAGATGGCGACCTACCAGACCGCCGGCGTCGAGCTGCCGATCGATTCGGTCCTGATCTCCGAAGGCACCGACATCGCCAAGGAGCTGTACCTGTCGATCCTGGTCGACCGCTCGACCAAGTCGATCACCTTCATCGCCTCCGCCGAAGGCGGCATGGACATCGAGCAGGTGGCCGCCGAGAAGCCGGAAGCCATCCATGCGCTGCACGTGAACTACGTGCAGGGCCTGCAGCCGTTCGAATGCCGCGACCTCGGCTTCGCGATGGGCCTGAACGCCAAGCAGGTCGGCCAGCTGACCAAGATCATGCTGGGCCTGTACAAGCTGTTCAACGAGAAGGACCTGGCGCTGGTCGAACTGAACCCGCTGGCGATCCTCACCAACGGCGACCTCGCCGTGCTCGACGGCAAGGTCGATTCCGACGACAACGCCTCGTTCCGCCATCCGGAACTGGTGGCGATGCGCGACATCCGCCAGGAAGACGAGACCGAGGTGCTGGCCAGCCAGCACGACCTCAACTACGTCACGATGGACGGCAACATCGGCTGCATGGTCAACGGCGCCGGCCTGGCGATGGCGACGATGGACGTGATCAAGCTCAACGGCGGCGAGCCGGCGAACTTCCTCGACGTCGGCGGCGGCGCCACCAAGGAGCGCGTGACCGAGGCGTTCAAGCTCATCCTGTCCTCGGACAAGGTGAAGGCGATCTTCGTGAACATCTTCGGCGGCATCGTCCGCTGCGACATGATCGCCGAGGGCATCATCGCTGCGGTGAAGGAAGTCGACGTCAAGGTGCCGGTGATCGTTCGCCTGGAAGGCACCAACGTGGAAGCCGGCAAGGAAATGCTGAAGAACTCGGGCCTGGCCATCACTCCGGCCGACGACATCAACGACGGCGCGAAGAAGGCCGTTGCGGCCGTCGCCGGCAAGTAAGGACCCACGACACCATGAGCGTATTGATCAACAAGAACACCAAGGTGATCGTGCAGGGCTTCACCGGCTCGCAGGGCACCTTCCACGCGCAGCAGATGCTCGAGTACGGCACCAAGGTCGTCGGTGGCGTGACCCCGGGCAAGGGTGGCACTGAACACCTGGGCCTGCCGGTCTTCAACACCGTCGCCGAAGCCGTGAAGACCACCGGCGCCGACGCGTCCGTCATCTACGTCCCGCCGCCGTTCGCGGCCGACGCGATCATGGAAGCGGCCGCTGCCGGCATCAAGGTCATCGTGTGCATCACCGAGGGCATCCCGGTGCTCGACATGCTGCGCGCCAAGAACGTGCTCAAGGGCTACCCGGACACCGTACTGGTCGGTCCGAACTGCCCGGGCGTGATCACGCCGGGCGAGTGCAAGATCGGCATCATGCCGGGCCACATCCACATGCCGGGCAAGATCGGCATCGTGTCGCGCTCGGGCACGCTGACGTATGAAGCCGTGAAGCAGACCACCGACGTGGGCCTTGGCCAGTCGACCTGCATCGGCATCGGCGGCGACCCGATCAACGGTACCAACTTCATCGACGCGCTGAAGCTGTTCCAGAACGATCCGCAGACGCAAGGCATCATCATGGTCGGCGAGATCGGCGGTTCGGCCGAGGAAGAAGCGGCCGAGTACATCGCCAAGCACGTGACCAAGCCGGTCGTCGGCTTCATCGCCGGCGCCTCCGCGCCGAAGGGCAAGCGCATGGGCCACGCCGGTGCGATCGCCTCGGGCGGCTCGGGCACGGCGGAAGGCAAGTTCGCCGCGATGGAGAAGGCCGGTGTCACCACGGTGAAGTCGCCGGGCGACCTCGGCGCGGCGATCGCCAAGCGCCTCAAGGGCTGATCCCGCTCCAACGCTGGATGTGAAACGAGACCCGCGCTTCGGCAACGAAGCGCGGGTTTTTGTATCTTGGCCCTTGGGGAGGGGGAATGTCGGCTCTGGGATACAAGCGCGAAATCGACGGCCTGCGCGCCGTGGCGGTGCTGTCGGTGGTGCTCTACCACGCCGAGCCGTCGTGGCTGCCGGGCGGCTTCCTCGGCGTCGACGTCTTCTTCGTCATCTCCGGCTACCTGATCGCATCGCTGCTGCTGATCGAGCACCGGCAGACCGGCACGCTGGATTTCGTCGGCTTCTACGCACGTCGCGTGCGTCGCCTGTTGCCCGCGCTGACCGCGGTGGTGCTCGCCACTGTCGCGATGGGCGCGGCATTGCTGGACGCGAATGCATTGCGCGCGCTGATGCTGTCGGCGGGAGCGTCGCTGCTGTTCGCCGGCAACCTCTTCTTCCAGTTCACGACGGGCAACTATTTCGACACGCCGGCGGAAGAAGTGCCGCTGCTGCACCTGTGGTCGCTGGGCGTGGAGGAACAGTTCTACCTGCTGCTGCCGGGCCTGCTGCTCCTCGCACTGCGACGCAGCAGCGTGCGCGGTGTGGGCATCGCGCTGGTCCTCGGCAGCATCGTCTCGCTGGCGCTCGCGGAATACTGGATGCAATCGCGGCCCTCCATCGCGTTCTTCCAGATGCCTGCGCGCTTCTGGGAATTCGCGATCGGTGCGCTGGTGGCGATCGCGCCGCGCGGCGCGCTGCGTTCGCAAGCAGCCATTGCGCTGTCGTGGCTCGGCCTGTGCGCGATCCTGGGTTCGGTCGCGCTGGGTACGACGCATTTTCCGGGACTGGGCGCCGCACCGGTCGTACTCGGCGCGGGTGCGCTGCTGTGGAGCATCCACGACGCGGAGCGTCCTGGTGGCGCATCCGTCCTGCTGCGCACGCGGCCGGCCGTGTTCTTCGGCCTGATTTCCTATTCGCTGTACCTGTGGCACTGGCCGCTGCTCGCGTTCCAGCGTGAAGTGGTGTGGCAGTCCTCGACCGGCGATCGGTTGTGGGCATGCGCGGCGGCCGTCGTGTTGGCATGCCTGAGTTACCGCTTCATCGAGACGCCGTTCCGCCGTCCAGCCTCCGCAAAAGACAGCAGGCGCCGGACCGTCATCGTGGGTGCGACAGCCTCGGCGGTGCTGGCGCTCACCTTTGTCCTCGCTCGGCCCGCACCGCTGCAGGATCCACGCACGGCCGGCCTCGACCAGCCCGAGAACATGCAGCGCTGCCATTACGGCCTGGGCAAGGACGTGCAACGCCTGCAATCGAGCGACTGCTACTCCGAACCGGGTTCGTCGCCGCGCGTGGTGCTGTGGGGCGATTCGCACGCGCTGGCATGGCAGCCGTTCGCGTGGTCGGTGGCGGCAGCTTCCGGTACGAGTGCCGCGAGTTTCACGCTGGATGCCTGTCCGCCGCTGGGCAACTTCGACACGCGCCTCGCCGAATTTCCACGTCACCGCGACACGTGTCGACGCTTCAACGCACTGGCGACGGCGTACGTGCGCGAACACCGTCCCGACGAAGTGATCCTCGCGGGGCGATGGCTCCTGCTGTTCGAGCCGAGAACGAACGCGGCGACGAGTTACCAGACACCGGAATCGGTGGGGGCGGGCATCGACCAGACCGTCGCCGCCGTCGCGCCCTACGCGAAGAAGGTGGTACTGATGGGGCCGTTGCCGCGGCTGGAGGCGTCGGCCGCGAAGTGCCTTGCCGACGTCGGGCAGGCGCGCTGTGCGATGTCGCGCGAACAGTACGAACAGCTCTCGAAGAGTGTGTGGGCCACGTTCCGCCGCATCGCCGCCAAGCATCCCAACGTAGAACTGGTCAATCCTGCGGACTTCTTCTGCGGCCCGACGACGTGTCCGGCTTCACGCGACGGATACGCGCTGTTCTGGGATGCCAACCACGTCTCGTCCACCGCCGCTCGCCACTTCGCGCGGGCCTATCTGGCCGATCCCGCGCGCTGGCAGGCCCGCGCTACCCCCGCCGCACCGTAGCGTTCGGCCCGCGCCGGTTCCGCTCGCGCGGGCAAAGCCCGATACTGGCGGGGTAAGCCTGAAGGGACGTGCATCCCCCCATGAGCCAACCCCTCCGCATCGCCCTGGCGCAGTTCGACTTCTCGGTCGGCGCCGTGCATGAGAACGCCGAACGCATCGCCGCCATGATCGAACAGGCGCGCGACGAACACGGCGCCGACGTCGTGCTGTTCCCGGAACTCGCGCTCAGCGGTTATCCGCCGGAAGACCTGCTGTTGCGTCCCGGCTTCCTCGCCGATTGCGAAGCAGCGATCGAACGCCTGGCTGCATCGACGCGCGGCATCGTCGCCGTCGTCGGTTGGCCGCAGGCGGCCGGCAGCATCGTCTACAACGCGGCCAGCGTGCTGCGCGACGGCCACGTCTCGCATACCTACCGCAAGCGCGAACTGCCGAACTACGCGGTGTTCGATGAGCGACGCTACTTCGACGTCGATCCCGACCGCGAGGACTGCGTGTTCGACGTCGACGGCGTGCAGGTCGGCCTGATCATCTGCGAAGACCTGTGGTTCCCCGAACCATTGGCGAGCACGGTCGCGAAGGGCGCCGAGCTGGTGCTGGTGCCGAACGCCTCGCCGTTCGAGCGCGACAAGCACGCCGAGCGCGATGCACTGATGGCGCAGCGCGTGCAGGAAACCGGCGTCGGCCTGGTGTACCTCAACGTCGTCGGCGGGCAGGACGCGCTCGTGTTCGATGGCGGTTCGGTTGTCGCCGATGGCGATGGCACCGTGCATCCGGCCGCGGCGGCGTTCACCGATCAGTGGCTGGTGGTGGATTTCGATCCGGATTCGCGCCGCTTCGCACCGGTGCAGTGGATGGAGGACGGCGACGAAAGCCGCGATGCGCTCGCCTGGCGCGCAGTGGTGCGCGGCACCCAGGACTACTGTCGCAAGAATGGCTTCCGCAAGATCTGGCTGGGCTTGTCGGGCGGCATCGATTCGTCGCTGGTGATGGCGATCGCGGTGGACGCGATCGGCGCCGACAACGTCACCGCCGTGCGCATGCCCTCGCGCTACACCGCGGACCTGTCGAACGACCTCGCCGAGGAACAGTGCCGCATGCAGGGCGTGAAGCTGCTGACGCTGCCGATCGAGAAGCCGTTCCAGGGTTATCTCGACGCTCTGTCCGAGCATTTCGGCGACTTGCCGGTCGACACCACCGAAGAGAACCTGCAGTCGCGCACGCGCGGTGCGCTGCTGATGGCGATGAGCAACAAGTTCGGCGGACTGCTGCTGACCACCGGCAACAAGAGCGAGTACGCGGTCGGCTACGCCACCATCTACGGCGACATGTGCGGCGGCTACGCGCCGCTGAAGGACCTGTACAAGACCGAGGTGTTCGCGCTGGCGCGCTGGCGCAACACCGTGGGCGACCGCGTCGTTCCGCAGGGCGTGATCGATCGTCCGCCGTCGGCGGAGCTGCGCGAGAACCAGAAGGACCAGGATTCGCTGCCGCCGTACGACGTGCTCGATGCGATCCTGCTGCGCTACGTCGACCAGGAACAGTCGCGTGATGAAATCGTCGCGGCGGGTTTCGACGCAGCTACCGTCGACAAGGTGCTGCGCCTGGTGCGCATCAGCGAATGGAAGCGCCACCAGTCCGCGCCCGGCCCGAAAGTGTCGCGTCGCGCGTTCGGGCGCGAACGGCGCTATCCGATCAGCAACGGCTACCGCGGCTGACGCACGTACCATCGCCGCAAATGAAAACGCCGCCCGGAGGCGGCGTTTTCGTTGGTGTGGTGCGAACCCGGATCAGTTGTCCAGCGCCGACTTCTCGCCCGCGAACGGGTTGAGCTTGCGCCAGTTGCTCGGGTAGTCCGGCCACTTGCCGGCCAGGTACGGATGGCTCGGATCGTTGAGCTGCAGCACGCGCTTGGCGTCGGCGGCCAGCGCCTCGTTGCCCAGGCCTTCGTAGGCGACGGCGAGAGTGGCGACGGCGTCGTTCTGGTACTGGCTCTGCGGGTAGGTTTCGAGCAGGAACTTGGCGCGCTCCACCGCGGCGACATAGGCCGTCCGGCGCAGGTAGTACAGCGCGGTGTCCAGCTCGTGGCGGGCGAACATGTCGCGCAGGCCGCGCATGCGGCTGCGCGCGTCCTCGGCGTAGCGGCTGGTCGGGTAGCGGTCGGCGACGATGGAGAAGTCGTTGAACGCCTGCAGCGGGGTCGCCAGATCGCGGCGGCTGGCGTCCAGGCTCCACACGCGCTGCAGGAACACCGTGTCGCGGCTGGAGTTGGTCAGCCCGCGCAGGTAGTACATGTAGACGGTGTTCTTGTGGGTCGGGTAGGTACGGATGAAGCGGTCGATGCTGCTGATCGCATCGTCGTGCTTGCCGGACTTGTACTGGGCGTAGGCCGTCTCGACCAGCGCCTGCTCGGTATACGGGCCGTACGGGTACTGGGCGACCAGGCGCTTGTAAGTGGCCTCGGCGCCGGACCAGTTGCCGTTGGTCATCGACTTGTGGCCCTTCTCGTAGAGCTGCTCGACCGGCACGCCCTCGTCCGCGTCCTTCTTGGTTCGGCTGCAGCCCACGCCGGCGAAGGCGACGATCAGCAGGATGGCCAGCACACGCGAGGAGGTGGAACGTAGGGTCATGGGAAGGTGACGGGCGCCGAGGGTACGAAGTCCGGATAATAGCAGTCCCCACGCGCCTGCCCTGAATCCTCCCCGTCCGATGCCCTCCGTCCCGCCAAGCCCCGACAACCCCCTCCAGGCCATCGTCCCGGACAACGCCGCCGGCCGTCGCTTCGACGCCGTCCTTGCGGAACTTTTCCCGGATTTCTCGCGCTCGCGCCTGGCCGCCTGGATCAAGTCCGGCGACGCGCGCCTGGACGGCCGCGAGGTGCGCCCGCGCGATCCGGTCCGCGGCGGCGAGACGGTGACCCTCAACGCCGCCCTCGAGGTGCAGACGCACTCGGAGCCGGAAGACATCGCGCTGGACGTGCTGTACGAGGACGAGCATGTCTTCGTCATCAACAAGCCCGCGGGCCTGGTGGTGCATCCGGGCGCGGGCAATCCGGCCGGCACGCTGGTCAATGCGCTGCTGCACCGCGACCCCTCGCTCAATACCCTGCCGCGCGCCGGCATCGTCCACCGGCTCGACAAGGACACGTCCGGCGTGATGGTCGTGGCCCGCACGCTGCCGGCGCATACCGCGCTGATCGAACAACTCTCCTCGCGTGAGGTCCACCGCCAGTACCTGGCCGTCGTGGTCGGCGCGCTGGTGTCGGGCGGCACCGCCGATGCGCCGATCGACCGCCACCCGCGCGACCGCATCCGCATGGCCGTGCGCGAGGACGGTCGCGACGCGGTCACGCATTACCGCCTGCGCGAACGCTTCCGCGCGCACACGCTGCTGGAATGCCGCCTGGAAACCGGCCGCACCCACCAGATCCGCGTGCACATGGCGCACCTCAAGCACCCGATCATCGGCGATCCGCTGTACGGCGGTCCGCTCAAGTTGCCGCGCGGCGCGACCGCGGAACTCATCGAGACGCTACGCGGTTTCCGTCGCCAGGCGCTGCACGCGGAGACGCTGGAGTTCGCCCATCCGGTCACCGGCGAGCCGGTCCGCTGCACCGCACCGGTGCCGCAGGACCTGCAGCACCTGGTCCGCGTCCTGCGCGAGGACAGTGCGGCCGCCGCCGAGCGGGAGCGCTGAGGCATGGCGGCGGCGTGGATCGATGCCGCGTGGCCCGCGCCGAACGGCGTGCACGGGTTCACGACGCTGCGCCACGGACTGGGCGTGTCGCCGCCGCCGTTCGACGATTTCAATCTCGGCCTGCGCGCGGGCGATGACGCCGCGGCGGTCGAGCGCAATCGCGCGTTGCTGGTGGAACATGCCCGCCTGCCGTCGCCGCCGTGCTGGCTGCGCCAGGTCCACGGCGTCGACGTCGCAAGCTTCGATACGCCGACCGCGCAGGAAGCCGAAGCCGATGCGTCGGTGACATCGACACCGGGCACGGTGCTGGCGATCCTCACCGCCGATTGCATGCCGGTGCTGTTTTGCGCGGACGACGTTAGCGCGATCGGCGCCGCGCACGCGGGCTGGCGCGGCCTCGCCGGCGGCGTGCTGGAGAACACGCTCGCGGCGATGCGTATCGCGCCTGATCGCGTGCTCGCGTGGATGGGGCCGGCAGCGGGACCGCAGGCCTATGAGATCGGCGAGGAAGTACGCGATGCCTTCGTAGCACACGATGCCGGTGCGGTGGGCGCGTTCGTCGCGACGCGGCCGGGCCACTGGCGCGTGGACCTGTATGCGCTCGCACGACGCCGGCTCGAAGCCGCCGGCATGGCCCCGTCGCGCATCCACGGCGGCGGCCTGTGCACCATTTCCGAACCGCAACGCTTCTTCTCGCACCGGCGCGACCAGCGCACCGGCCGCATGGCCTCGTTGATCTGGATCGAACCGCAGGCATGAGCGCCATCGCGCCGCAGCCGCTCTACCGGCAGCTGCTCGCGGCGCGTTTCGACTCGTTGCCCGCGACGGTACGCGCGCTGCACGAACGCAGCGGCGCGCATCGCTACCACGGCAAGGTCGAGGTCGAGCGCGGGAGCGGGTTCCTGTCGCGACTGTGTGCATGGTCCACGCGATTGCCCAGCGCCGGAAAGGGGGCGATCCGCGTCGAGATCGACGGCGCGCACCATCGCGAACGCTGGGCGCGGCATTTCGCCGGACGCGCCATGCGCTCGCGCCTGTGGGTGCGCGACGGACTGCTGTGCGAGCGCCTCGGGCTGGTGACGTTCGCGTTCCGCCTCGACGTCGAACTGCTGGCGATCGGGCCTGCGATCGTCTGGCGCGTCGCGCGCGTGCGCGCGCTCGGCCTGCCGTTGCCGCTACGTTGGTTCGACGGCGTCACCGCGCGCGAGTACGAACGCGACGGGCGCTATCGTTTCGACGTGGCCGCGCGCCTGCCGTGGATCGGGCTGCTGGTCCATTACCGGGGGTGGCTCGATGTCGCATGAATCACCTCGCAGCGACGCAGTGATCGTGTTCGACGGCGTGTGCGTGCTGTGCAACGGCTGGGTGCGCTTCCTGCTACGCCACGACCGGCGTGGACGCTATCGCTTCGCCGCGATGCAGGGCGACACCGGACGCGGTTTGCTGGATGCGCACGGACTGGATCCCGACGATCCGGTGTCGTTCCTGCTGATCGATGGCGGACGTGCGTGGACCGACACCGATGCGATCGTGCAGGTGTTGCGCGGTTTGGGCGGTCCCTGGCGTCTTGCCGCCGCGGTCTTCGCGCTGTTCCCGCGCAGTGTTCGCGACGGTTTGTATCGCCTGCTCGCACGCAACCGCTATCGCTGGTTCGGTCGCCGCGAACAGTGCCTGCTGCCGACGCCGCAGCAGGCGGTGCGTTTTCTGCCGTGAGCCGGAGGTCGTCGATGCGTTCGTTACGTCATTGCATGTTCGCCGTCACGGTCGCCGTGCTGCTCGCCGGCTGCGCCAGTGGTGCGCTGGTCGCATCGTCGATGCAGGGCGATCCTGCGCGGCCGGCGCAGTCGAACGCGTGGGCGCGCAGCGAGCTGTACTTCGCGGTAGGCAACGAGGATGGCAGCGATACCATCGACGACGCGCGCTGGCGCGCATTCCTCGACGCCGAAGTCACGCCGCGTTTTCCCGATGGACTGACCGTGCTCGACGGCTACGGCCAATGGCGGTTCCGCGACGGCAACCGCCTGGTGCGCCAGCGCTGCAAGGTGCTGGTGGTGTTGCACGAGAACACGGACGCGCGCCGCGCCGACATCGACGCCATCCGCACCGCCTGGAAGCGCGCGAGCGGGCACGAGTCCGTGCTGTGGGCGCGGCAGGCGGTCGACGTCTCGTTCTGAGACCGCTCCGCAACACAGCGGCCCACGCCGGCCGCTGCCTGCGCAGGCGCCGCTGCGCTACGCTCAGGCCCTGCGCGGGCAGCCTGTCCGCATCCCATTCCTTCCCGGAGACCGGTCGATGACCGCAACCCCGCAGCGCCGCTGGTTCGTCGCAGGCGACATCAACGGCTTTTTCGGTCTGGTGGTGGACAACCTGTCCATCCTCGGCTTCATCTCCGCCGCGCTGATCGGGATCTTCCAGTTCCCCGCCGAGGTGGTGTTCACGCGGATGTTCCCGGGTACTGCGCTGGGCGTGCTGGTCGGCAACCTGATCTACACCTGGATGGCGCGCCGCCTCGCACAGCGCACGGGCAGCGACGACGTGACCGCGATGCCGCTCGGCCTGGATGCGCCGACCAGCATCGGCATGGCGCTGCTGGTGCTGGGGCCGTCGTTCGTGGCGTTCAAGCAGCAGGGCATGGATGAGCAGGCCGCCGCGACCGCGACGTGGCAGCTCGGCATGGCCTCGCTGATGGTGATGGGCACGCTGAAGCTGGTGTTGTCGTTCTTCGGCGACGCGATCACGCGCGCGGTGCCGCGCGCGGCGTTGCTGGGCTCGATCGGCGGTGCGGCGCTGGCGTTGCTCGGCTTCCTTCCGTTGATCGAGACGCTGCGCTCGCCGGTGGTCGGTTTCGTCACGTTCGGTTTGCTGATGTACGTGCTGGTGGCGAAGGGCAAGCTGCCGATCCGCATGCCGGGCGTGCTGCTCGCTTTCATCGTTGGTACGGTTTTGTACTACGGTCTCGGCCTCGCGGGTCTGGGCACGCCGGGCTTCAAGCTTCCCGACGCGACACCACTGCGTTTCACGTTGCCGCTGCCGACGCTGGGTTTCGTCGACGGCCTGTCCTACACGGTGCCGTACCTGCCGCTGCTGCTGCCGTTCGGCCTGCTGATGGTGGTGGGCGGCATCAACGTCAGCGAGAGCGCGCGCGCCGCGGGCGATGATTACCGCACACGCGATGTGCTCCTCGCCGAAGCGGTCTCCACGCTCGTCGCCGGCCTGTGCGGCGGTGTCGCGCAGACCACGCCGTACATCGGCCAGCCCGCGTACAAGCACATGGGCGCGCGCATGGGCTACACGCTCTTGACTGGCCTGTTCATCGGACTCGGTGGCGTGTTCGGCTACGTGTCGGGACTGGTGCAGTGGTTGCCGATCGCGGTGCTCGCGCCGATCATCGTGTACGTGGGCATGGACATCACCGTGCAGGCTTTCCACGACAGTCCGCGCCGGCATGCATTGGCGGTAGCGCTGGCGTTCCTACCGTCGATCGCCTACCTGCTGGTGATCAAGGTCGGCAATCCGGCGTGGATCGATCCGGCGCGTTTCGCCGCGCTGTACAACGGTGTCGATGGCCACGGCCTGCCGGACCTGGCGACGATCGTGACGCTCGGCAACGGCTTCATCATCACCGCGATGATCTGGTCGAGCGCGCTGGTGGCGATGATCGACCAGCGCTTCCGCCGTGCCGCGCTGGTATTGCTGGTCGGCGCGGCGCTGACCCTGTTCGGTTTCATCCACTCGGTGGACCCGCGCGGCAGCATCTACCTGCCGTGGACCCTGCAGGGGCTGGCGAAGAACATCATGTGGCAGTTCTGCGGCGCCTACGTGGCGCTGGCGGTGCTGCTGGCCGGGTTGTCGCTGCAACGCCATGCCGATCCTGCCGGAAATCCCGCCGACACTGGCTCCGCGCATTGATCCGCGCGCGGCCGGCCGCATGTCGATAACCGACCCCACTGCGTGACGACGAACATGTCCCTGCAAGCCGAACTCAACGCCAATCCCGGCGTCACCGCCGATCGCGACGCCGCCACCCTCGGCTTCGTGTTCAATCACACCATGCTGCGCGTCAAGGACGTGGCGAAGTCGCTGGACTTCTACACGCGCGTGCTCGGCTTCACCCTCGTGCGCCGCCGCGACTTCGACGAGGCGAAGTTCAGTCTCTACTTCCTCGTCCTCGTCGACGATCCCTCGCAGATCCCGGCCGAGGAGCCGGCGCGCGGCGAATGGCTGCTCAGCCAGCGTGGCGTGCTCGAACTCACCCACAACCACGGCACCGAGTCCGATCCGTCCTTCGCCTATCACGACGGCAACGGCGAGCCACGCGGCTTCGGCCATATCTGCGTATCGGTGCCCGACGTGGAAGCAGCGTGCGTGCGTTTCGAGGAACTCGGCGTGGCGTTCCAGAAACGGCTCACCGACGGCCGCATGAAGAACATCGCCTTCATCAAGGATCCGGACGGCTACTGGGTGGAGATCCTGCAGCCGACGGCGCGGGTCTGATCGACCACCGACCGGATAAAAGGAAAGGCCGCGGATCCCGCGGCCTTTCCCGTTGCGGGATCGCCCTCGTGGGGCGATCCACGAACGATCGGATCACTTCAGCACGGTGAACTCGATGCGGCGGTTCTTCGCACGGCCTTCTTCGGTCGTGTTGTCGGCGATCGGCTTGTCCTGACCGTAACCCTTCGCACTCAGCATCGCCGGATCGACCCCCAGCTCGACGAGCTTGGCGACGACGGCGTCCGCGCGCTTCTGGCTCACGGTCAGGTTGATGTCGGCGCTGCCGGTGTTGTCGCTGTGGCCGCCCACTTCGATGCGCGAGCCCGACGGCGCGGACTTGATCGCCTCGGCGGCGCGCTGCAGGACATCCATGCTGTCGGCGGTGATCGCGTTGGAACCGGTGTCGAAGTAGACGTTCATCAGGTTCAGCGCCTTCACCAGATCCTCGGCGCTGAAGCCCGCCTTCAGGCTCGCCAGCGCGGCGGTCGCGCGTTCCCACAGACCGGTGATGGCGTAACCGCCGAACAGCGAGCGCAGCTGCTGGCTGACCTCGAAACGCTGCGCTTCGGGCAGGGCCGACGTATCGATCGACAGCTTGTCGCCATCGAAACCGAACTTGAGGCCATCAGCCTTGAGCTGTGGCAGGGCGGCGATCAGTTTGTCCATCCAGCCGGCCGGCATCGTCTGCGGGTCGAGCACGATGTCGCCGGACACCTTGTCGGCACCGAACTGCGCGGTCAGTGCATCCCACAGGCGGCTCTTTTCCGTTTCGCTGACCAGCGTGCCGCTCACCTTGACGCCGCCGTCGGCCGTTTCCAGCTGAAGCTGCGGAGCGGTCTGGGCAACGGACGTTTGCACGGCCGAGGCGGTGTCTCCAGGACCGTTTGGAACGTCCGGAGTCGTCGAACGATGGCAGTTGCGCAGGAGCAGGAACAACAGGACGAGCAGACCGGCCAGGACCAGCCATTTCAACCAAGCGAAGCCCGATCCCTGGCGACGTTCGCCGCCTTGCAGGAGTGCGCCCACATGCGCGGGCAACGACGTCGGCACGCGACCGTCGGAGGTGATCAGGCCGATGAGCTTGGGCAGGACCTGCGCGCCGGCCATGTTCACGGCGGCGGGCGCAACGCCGAGTTGGCGCGCGATGCGGCGACCTTCTTCCTGGCCGAAACCGGCGCTGAACTGATCGGGCTGTAGCACGTTATCGCCCGGCTTCGTGCCGATCCAGGACTGCAGCAGGCTGCCGAGGCCGGCCTGTTCGAAACGGTGACGGAATCCGGCGAAGCCGCCGGTCTTCTCATCGAAGATGGAATCCGCGAGAAAGCGGACAAAGGGCTTCGCCTTGTCGCCCATGCCGAGTTCCGCCGCCTGGCGGATGAGTGCATCCAACATCGAAACCTCCAACGGTTAGATGCCGGTCTCCGTCTTCGGGGGAAAGTCGCAAAGACCGGCGCGCGCCAGGACAAGAGTGTCCAGAGCGCTCCGGATTCTCACGGGCGCGGTGCGTTGCTGCGATAAGACATATGCCAATGCGGCGCGGGCGTCCCGGGCCGCTCGATCCCGCGCCGGCGACTACACGGGATCGCGCAACGCCGCCAGGTATTCCTTCCGCCACGCCGTGATGTCGTGAGTGCGCAGCAGCGTCATCATCGTCTGCCAGCGTTCGCGCCGTTCCTCCAGCGACATCTCCAGCGCGGCGGCGATCGCGTCGGCGACGCCGTCGAGGTCGTACGGATTCACCAGCAGCGCCGCGTCGAGTTCGCGCGCGGCACCGGCGAAGGTCGACAGCACCAGCACGCCGGGATCGGCCGGGTCCTGCGCGGCGACGAACTCCTTCGCCACCAGGTTCATGCCGTCGCGCAGCGGCGTGACCAGGCCCACCCGCGCCAGCCGGTAGAAACCGGTGAGCGTGGGGTGCGGATAGTTGCGATTGACGTAGCGCACCGGCGTCCAGTCGGGTTCGGCGTGCGCGCCGTTGATGTGACCGGACAGCTGCTCCAGTTCGCTGCGCAGGTTCTGGTACTCGAGCACCTCGCCGCGTGAGACCGGCGCGATCTGCAGGTAAGTGAGCTTGCCGCGGTGCGTAGGGTGGCGCTTGAGGAAACGGCCGAACGCGCGGAAGCGTTCGGGCAGTCCCTTGGAGTAATCGAGCCGATCGACGCCGATGCCGAGCGCGCGGCCCGACAGGCTCGTCGCCAGACGCTTCACGCCGGGCTTGCCGACCGCTGCGGCGGCCTGCGCTTCGATGTGTCCGGTGTCGATGCTGATCGGAAACGCGCCCGCACGCAGGCGCACGCCCTTGCGCGTTTCCAGATGGCCGTGCGAGATCACCTTGCCGCGGCCGAACAGGCGCACGTAATCCTGGAAACGCTCCAGGTCGCGCTCGGTCTGGAAGCCGATCAGGTCGTACGACGACAGCCCTTCGAACAACCGCTCGTGCTGCGGCAGCGCTGCGAGCAGGTCGGAAGACGGCATCGGCACGTGCAGGAAGAACCCAAGCCGACACGAAACGCCCAGCTCGCGCAGCAATTTCGCCATCGGGATGAGGTGGTAGTCGTGCACCCACACGAGGTCGTCATCGCGCAGCATCGGTGCGAGCTTCTCGGCGAACAGCGCGTTGACGCGCCGGTATGCGGCGTAGGTGACGCGGTTGTAATCGACCAGGTCCACGCGGAAGTGCAGCAGCGGCCAGAGCGTGCGGTTGGCGAACCCGTTGTAGTAGTCGTCGTGGTCGCGCTTGGACAGATCGACAGTGACGTAGCGGATGTTGCCTGCATCTATTTCGTGCAGGCGCCCGGATGCCTCCGGATCGATCTTGCCGCTCCAGCCGAACCACAGCCCGCCGGTCTCCTCCAGCGCCGACTGCAACGCCACCGCGAGGCCACCGGCGCTGCTCAGGCCGGGCACCGCGACGCGATTGGAGACCACCACCAGCCGGCTCATGCCGCCACCTCCGGTGTCCGTACCGTTACCGTCATGCTGCGTCCTGCCAGGGACGCGACAGGCGCATCGCGGCATTGATCAGGCCCACGTGCGAGTACGTCTGCGGGAAATTGCCCCAGGCTTCGCCACCGTCGAATTCCAGGTCTTCCGACAGCAAGCCGAGCGGATTGCGCCGGGCGAGGATGCGTTCGAACAGGATCCGCGCTTCTTCCTGTCGTCCGATCGCCGCCAGTGCGTCGATGTACCAGAACGTGCAGATGGTGAAGCTGGTTTCCGGCGCGCCGAAATCGTCCGGCGCGATGTAGCGGAACAGCGCGTCGCCGCGCTTGAGGCCGGTGCCGATGGCCTCGACAGTGCGCACGAAGCGCGGATCGTCGGGGCGTACGAAGCCCAGGTCCGCGAGCAGCAGCAGCGAAGCATCGAGACGGTTGCCGTCCGGCGACTCGACGAAGTGGCCCAGTTCCTCGTTGTAGGCATGCGCGATGATGCGTGCGTGGACCTCGTCGGCGCGCTCGCGCCACTTCTTCACCTGCGGCGCCATGCGCAGGTGCACCGCGATGCGCGCGAGGCGGTCGCACGCCGCCCAGCACATCACGCTCGAATACGTATGCACTTCCTCGCGCCCGCGGAACTCCCACAGGCCCGCGTCGGGCTTGTCGTGCAGCGCATAGGCGAGTTCGCCCACCGGCTCCAGCCGGGCGAAGATCGACGCATCGCCGACGCGGATCAGGCGCTGGTCGAAGAACAGCTGGGTCGAGGCGAGTACCACGCTGCCGTACACGTCGTGCTGCTTCTGCAGCCAGGCGAGGTTGCCGCGCCGAACCGGGCCCATGCCGCGGTAGCCGGCCAGCGATTCGACTTCCGACTCGGCCAGCTGGCGTTCGTAGCCGATGCCGTACAGCGGTTGCAGCCCGCCGTCGGTGGACGCAACGTTGGCGACGTAGCGCAGGTATTCCTCCATCGTGCGCGTCGCGCCGAGGCGGTTGAGCGCGCGCACCACGAAGGCCGAATCGCGCAGCCAGCAGTAGCGATAGTCCCAGTTGCGCACGGTGTGCGGCGCTTCCGGGATCGAGGTGGTCATCGCGGCCACGATCGCGCCGGTCTCGTCGTACTGGCACAGCTTGAGCGTGATCGCGCTGCGGATCACCGCCTCCTGCCATTCCAGTGGGATCGACAGGTTGCGCACCCAGTTGCGCCAGTAGTTGAGGGTCTGTTCCTCCGCGTTGCGCACGAAGCCGGCGACCGACTGGGTCAGCGTCTCGTCCGGGCCGAGTACCAGGTGGGCATCGCGATCGAGCACGAACGGCAGTGAATCGCGCACCAGCCGCACCGGCACGTCGCTGGTCATGCGCAGCGTGAAATCCGGTACGAGGTAGCGGATGTGGTTGCTGCCCCAGGTGGTCTCCGGGCGCGTCGCGCCATAGTCGGCCAACGGCCGCAGGCGGATGCGGATACGCGGTGTGCCGGCCAGCGGACGCAGCCGCCGCATCAGCATCACCGGACGATAGAAGCGGTCGTTTTGGTGCCAGCGTGGGGCGAAGTCGACGATCTCCACCGCACTGCCGTGACTGTCGCGGAGCACGGTGCGCAGCATCGCGGTGTTGGTGATGTATTCCTGCTCGGAAGAGGCGAAGTCCTCCAGCTCGATCGTGAAGTCGCCGCCTTCGTGCACGCGTGGCGAGAGCAGTGCGCAGAAGGTCGGATCGCCGTCGAACGCAGGCACGCACGCCCACACGAAGCGGGCGCGCGCATCCACCAGCGCGGCCACGCTGCCGTTGCCGATCAGGCCCAGGTCGAGGCTGGAAGGAAGGATCTTGTTCGCGGTCATCCGTACTCCTGTTGCATTGGGAAGGCGGGATCGGGCGTCGCGGCTCACGCCAGCGACAGGCCTTCTTCCAGCCAGTCGCGCACGGCGGCGGGATCGTGCAGCGCGTAGCGCGCGGCGCTGGGTTGTCGTGCGCCGACGAGGATGCCGAAGCCGCCGTGGCTGCCGACCGCCTTGAAGGCGGCCTCGTCGGTGAGGTCGTCGCCGACGAACACCGGCCGACGGCCGTGGAAGGGCGCGTGCGTCATCAGTTCCAGCACCGCCTCGCCCTTGTGCGCGCCGTCGGGGCGAAGTTCGACGACATGGTTGCCGGGCTGCAGGTGGTAACCGGGCAGATCGATCAATGCCGACGTCGCGAATTCGTGCAACGGCTCTTCCGCCGCCGGTGAACCGCGCCAGTGCAGCGCGAGCGCGACGCCCTTGTCCTCCACGCGCGCACCGGGGAACTTCGCCGCCAGCGAGCGCGCCGCCGCGAGCACCGCGTCGAGTGCGACCGGGCGTGCATGCAGGCTCTCGTGGCCGTCGTCGCGACGCTCCAGTCCATGCAGTCCGGCGGCGGGCAGGTGCAGGGGCGCGAACAGTTCATCCAGCTGCGCGAGCCTACGTCCGCTGACCAGCGCCAGTGCGCCGTCGAGGCGGCCGTGCAGGACCGCGAGCACGTCGACCAGGCCCGGCTGCACGACCACGTCGCCGGGTGCGTCGGCGAAGTCGAGCAGGGTGCCGTCGACGTCCAGGAACAGGGCCCAGTCGGACGTGACCGCCGGCGGAGCGGGCAGGTGGGCGGATGGCAGGGGCATCCACGCATTGTGAACACGCCTGTGTCAGCATCAGGTGGACGTCTCGAGAACCCGCTTGAATCCCGGCCCCGCGGGCCGCATCTGGTGCGCATTGCGGCCGGTAATCACGTGGCCGCCATTCTTTCGAGAGGGAATCCCATGCGGATGGACAAACTGACTTCGCGCTTCCAGCAGGCGCTGGCCGATGCGCAGTCGCTCGCGATCGGCCGCGACCACAGCGTGATCGAACCCGTGCACCTGATGACCGCGCTGCTCGAACAGAGCGGCGGCAGCACGCGTCCGTTGCTGGCGCAGGCCGGCGTCAACGTGCCGCTGCTGCGCGAACGCCTCGGCGAAGCGCTGGAGAAGCTGCCCAAGGTTACCGGCCAGGCCGGGCAGATCAGCGTCGGCAACGACCTTGCGCGCCTGCTCAACGTGACCGACAAGCTGGCCCAGCAGCGCGGCGATGCCTTCATCGCCAGCGAGCTGTTCGTGCTGGCCGCACTGGACGACAGCGGCGAACTCGGACGCGCGCTCAAGGCCGCCGGCGCCGACAAGCGCAAACTGGAAGCGGCGATCGAGAAGATCCGCGGAGGCGAGAGCGTGCAATCCGAGAATGCCGAGGACCAGCGCCAGGCGCTGGAGAAGTACACCATCGACCTCACCGCGCGTGCGGAGAACGGCAAGCTCGATCCGGTCATCGGCCGCGACGAGGAGATCCGCCGCACCATCCAGGTGCTGCAGCGGCGCACCAAGAACAACCCGGTGCTGATCGGCGAACCCGGCGTGGGCAAGACGGCGATCGTCGAAGGCCTCGCCCAGCGCATCATCAACGGGGAAGTGCCCGAAGGCCTGCGCGGCAAGCGCGTGCTCTCGCTCGACATGGGCGCGCTGATCGCAGGTGCGAAGTTCCGCGGCGAGTTCGAGGAACGCCTCAAGGCGGTGCTCAACGACCTGGCCAAGAACGAAGGCCAGATCATCCTGTTCATCGATGAACTGCACACGATGGTCGGCGCCGGCAAGGCCGAGGGCGCGATGGATGCGGGCAACATGCTCAAGCCCGCACTCGCGCGCGGCGAGCTGCACTGCATCGGCGCGACCACGCTCGACGAATACCGCCAGTACATCGAGAAGGACGCTGCACTCGAACGCCGCTTCCAGAAGGTGTTCGTCGGCGAACCGAGCGTGGAGGACACCATCGCCATCCTGCGCGGCCTGAAGGAGAAGTACGCAGTCCACCACGGCGTGGAGATCACCGATCCGGCGATCGTCGCGGCGGCGACGCTGTCGCACCGCTACATCAGCGACCGCCAGTTGCCCGACAAGGCCATCGATCTGATGGACGAAGCGGCCTCGCGCATCCGCATGGAGATCGACTCCAAGCCGGAAGAACTGGACCGAAAGGAACGCCGCCTCATCCAGCTCAAGATCCAGCGCGAGGCGCTGAAGAAGGAGAAGGACGCCGAATCGAAGCAGCGCCTGGCCGACCTGGAAGCCGAGATCGCGAAGCTCGAACGCGAGTTCAACGACCTTGAGGAAGTGTGGAAGGCCGAGAAGGCCACGCTGCAGGGCGCGACGAAGATCAAGGAGCAGATCGAGCAGGCCAAGCTCGAACTGGAAGCTGCGCAGCGCCGGCAGGATTTCGCGAAGATGAGCGAGATCCAGTACGGCCGCCTGCCGGAGCTGGAAAAGCAGCTCAAGGCCGCGCAGGAAGCCGAAACCAAGGGCTTCACGCTGCTGCAGGACAAGGTCACGGCGGAGGAGATCGCCGAAGTCGTCGCGCGTTGGACCGGCATCCCGGTCGCGAAGATGCTCGAAGGCGAGCGCGAGAAGCTGCTGCGCATGGAAGACGAACTGCACGTGCGCGTGGTCGGCCAGGAAGAGGCGATCAAGGTCGTGTCCGATGCGGTGCGCCGTTCGCGCGCGGGCCTGTCCGACCCGAACCGCCCGTCCGGTTCGTTCCTGTTCCTGGGCCCGACCGGCGTGGGCAAGACCGAGCTGTGCAAGGCGCTGGCCGATTTCCTGTTCGACTCATCCGACGCGATGGTGCGCATCGACATGAGCGAGTTCATGGAGAAGCACTCGGTGAGCCGACTCGTCGGCGCGCCTCCGGGCTACGTCGGCTACGAGGAAGGCGGTTATCTCACCGAGGCCGTGCGTCGTCGTCCGTACAGCGTGATCCTGCTGGACGAAGTGGAGAAGGCGCATCCGGATGTGTTCAACATCCTGTTGCAGGTGCTCGACGACGGCCGCCTCACCGACGGCCAGGGCCGCACGGTGGACTTCCGCAACACGGTCATCGTGATGACGAGCAACCTCGGCAGCCAGATGATCCAGGAAATGTTCGATCGGAGCGGGTCCGGCAACGATTCGCCACAGGCCTACCTGCAGATGAAGGCCGCCGTGATGGGCGTAGTGCAGACGCACTTCCGTCCGGAGTTCATCAACCGGCTCGACGACATCGTCGTGTTCCATCCGCTGGACAAGGCGCAGATCCGCCAGATCGCGCGCATCCAGATCCGTGGGCTGGAAAAGCGCCTGTCCGAGCGTGGCCTCAAGCTGGATCTGTCCGAGGATGCGCTGACGTTGCTGGGCAACGTCGGTTTCGATCCGGTGTACGGCGCGCGTCCGCTCAAGCGCGCGATCCAGCAGCAGCTGGAGAATCCGCTCGCGCAGAAGATCCTGGGCGGCGAGTTCGCCAACGGCGATACGGTCAGGGTCGACGCCGACGGCGGGCAACTGGTGTTCCGCAAGGACTGAAGTCGCCGTGTAGCGTGCCCCCTCTCCCTGGCCGCCTGCGGCGGCCTGTCCCTCTCCCGCAAGGGGAGAGGGGGAGCACTGCCGCCGCCTGATATTGTTGCTGTTGTTGTTGCTGTTGCTCCTCCCTTCTCCCCTCGCGGGAGAAGGTGCCCGAAGGGCGGAAGAGGGGCGAGGCGGCCGCATCCTTCTCGTGAGGGACGAGGTCTTCTACGCGTCTCGTTCGGCCGTCCCGAGCCGCGCTTCCAGCTCGGCGATGCGCGCTTCCAGCATCGCGACGCGTTCCTCCAGTGCGGAGGAAGAGGCGGCGCGCGGCGTTGCGGCGCCCGCGCTCGCCGGCGGCAAGGCCGGTTCGCCGCTGAGCAGGTGCGCATGGCGCGTCTCGCGCTGTCCGCTCTGGCGCGGCAACTCGCGCACCAGCGCCGGTTCGCGTTGTGCCAGTCGCTCCAGCGCGTACTGCACGTCTTCGGCGCCGTCGAAGCGAGCCATGCGATCGCTGCGCGAGAGCAGTTCGTACGCCGTCTGCGGACCGCGCAGCATCAGCAACGCGAGCAGCGCCGCCTGTGGGCGGGTGACGCCGAGCATGGTGGCGAAGCGATGTTCGTAGCGTTCGGAACGGCCGCTGTGCTGCGATTTCACCCAGCCGCGCGTTTCGAGCTGGCGCAGCGCGTGCGCCACTTCGCCGGGATCGAACTGCATCACCGGCTCGCGCGAGGTCTTCTGGTTGCAGGCCAGCACGATCGCGTTGACCGTCAACGGATACACGTCGGGCGTGGTCGCTTCCTTTTCGACCAGGCTGGCGATGATGCGCGCTTCGATGGGGGAGAGGCGGGCGGCGCTTTCGGGAGTGCTTTCGCTCATGGCGGTTCCGGATCAGGCCGTCGCTGGCGGCAGGTGGCGCGAACCGCGGTACGTCGGCGTCGCCATCACCATCTCGGCGAGGCTGTGGGCAAGTTCGCGCTCGGCCATGACCGCACCGTCCGCGCCGTGATCGAGCAGGTGTTTCACTTCGGCATCGCTGTGGGCGCGCGCGACGATGGTCAGCTTCGGGTTGATTTCGCGCAGCTTGGCGATGATCTCGCCGGCCTCCAGCGCATTCGGGATCGCGAGCATCACCGTGTTCGCACGCTCCGGTGCGGCCTCGCGCAGCACGCGCTCATTGGCGGCGTTGCCGCGGATCGCCGGGATGCCGGCGGCGCGCGCCCGCGCGACGAGGTCTTCCTCGCCGTCGATCACGACCAGGCCGACGCCGCGCTCGCGCAACAGGCGGCCGAGCTCGCTGCCGACGCGTCCATAGCCGATCTGGATCACGTGGTCGTGCAGGTCCGGCGGGATCGGCGGGTAGATGTGCTCTTCGGGCGCCGGTTCGCGATTGGCCTGCTCGCGCGCCTCGCGACGGTCGAGCCACGCGAACAGCAGCGGGTTGACGATGATCGACAGCAGAGCGCCGGCCAGGACCAGGTCCTGGCCTTCTTTCGGCAGGACTTCCAGGCTCACGCCGAGGCCGGCGAGGATGAAGGAGAACTCGCCGATCTGCGCCAGGCTGGCCGAGATCAGCAGCGCGGTGGAATTGGGCTTGCCGAACGCTCGCACGATCGCGTATGCCGCGACCGACTTGCCGAACACGATGATGAAGAAAGTCGCCAGCACCTGCAGCGGGCGCTCGACCAGGATCATCGGATCGAACAGCATGCCGACCGAGACGAAGAACAGCACCGCGAACGCATCGCGCAGCGGCAGCGTCTCGTTCGCAGCCTGGTGGCTGAACTCCGATTCGTTGAGCAGCATGCCGGCGAAGAACGCACCGAGCGCGAACGACACGTCGAACAGCGCCGCCGAACCGAACGCCACGCCCAGCGCGATGGCGAGCACGCACAGCGTGAACAGCTCGCGCGAACCGGTGCCGGCCACGCGTTCGAGGATCCACGGGATGACGCGACGACCGACGATCAGCATCAGCGCGACGAACGCGCCGACCTTGGCGAAGGTCTTGAACAACGCCTCCCAGACTTCGGCCGCACTGCTTTCCTCGCCGCCGCCGCCGAGCAGGCCCGCGAGCGCAGGCAGCAGCACCAGCGCCAGCACCATCGCGAGGTCTTCGACGATCAGCCAGCCGACCGCGATCCGGCCGCGCCCGGTTTCCACCAGTCGCCGTTCCTCCAGTGCGCGCAGCAGCACCACGGTACTGGCGACCGACAGCGACAGACCGAACACCAGCCCCGCGCCGTGCGACCAGCCCAACAGCAGCGCCATGCCCCAGCCGAGTGCCGTCGCCAGCGCGATCTGCGCCACCGCGCCGGGCAGCGCGATGGCTTTCACGGCAAGCAGATCCCGCATCGAGAAATGCAGGCCGACGCCAAACATCAACAGGATGACGCCGATCTCCGCCAACTGCGGTGCGAGCGTCTGATCCCCGACGAATCCGGGTGTGAAGGGTCCGGCGACGACGCCGGCCAGCAGGTAGCCCACCAGCGGCGACAACCGCAGCCGCTGGGCCAACGCGCCGAAGATGAAAGCCAGCACGAAGCCGGCCACCAGGATTGCGATCAGGGACGTGTGATGCATCGGCTCTCCAGAGGTGATCCTGTTCAGGATGTGGGCCGAGGGTGGCCGATGCAACCCTTGATCGGGCTGGGGGCCGGTCGCGCCAGATTGCGTCAGGTCGCGTAAAACGCAGGTCAGGGCCTGCGCAGGGACCGACAACCGATAGACTACGCGGCCTGTTTTGCCGTTTTCCGGGCCCGATCGTGATTTCTTTCCGCAATTTCGCCCTGCGCCGGGGCGAGCGCCTGCTGCTGTCCAACGTCGACCTCTCGCTGCATGCGGGCTGGCGCCTGGGCGTGATCGGCCGCAACGGCACTGGCAAATCCTCGTTGTTCGCCGCGATCCAGGGCGAAGTCGAGGCCGACCAGGGCGACATCGACGTGCCCACGCGCGTGCGCATCGCCAGCGTCGCCCAGGAAACGCCGGCATTGGATGACCCTGCGCTGGATTTCGTGCTGTCGGGCGATGCGGCCGTGCACGCGGCCATCGTCGCCGAGCGCGACGCAATGGCGCGGGAGGACTGGGAAGCGGTGGCGGAAGCACACCATCGCCTGGAGGAGCTCGGCGGCTACGACGCCACTGCGCGCGCCGGCAAGCTGATGCACGGCCTGGGCTTCTCGCCGGACACGCACGAACGCGCGGTCAAGGAATTCTCCGGCGGCTGGCGCGTGCGCCTGAACCTCGCGCGCGCGCTGATGACGCCGAGCGATCTGCTGCTGCTCGACGAACCGACCAACCACCTCGACCTCGACGCGGTGCTGTGGCTGGAGCAGTGGTTGCTGAAGTATCCCGGCACGCTGCTGCTGATCTCGCACGACCGCGAGTTCCTCGACGAAGTCACCACCCACACGCTGCATCTGCACGACGGCAAGGCGCGGCTCTACACGGGCGACTACACGGCCTTCGAGCGACAGCGCGCCGAGCACCTGCGCCTGCAGCAGATCACGCACGAGAAGGTGCAGGCCGAGCGCGCGCACCTGCAGAGCTTCATCGACCGCTTCAGCGCCAGCGCGGCGAAGGCCAAGCAGGCGCAGTCGCGGGTCAAGCGCCTGGCCAAGATGGCCGACACCGAAGCGGTGCGCGTGGAGCGTGCGTTGCGCATCGATTTCCCGGCGCCGGCGAAGCTGCCGCACGCGTTGCTGCGCGTTACCCATGCCGATTGCGGCTATGGCGACCACACCGTGCTGCACCAGATCGCCTTCATCCTCGAAGCCGGCGATCGCGTCGCCCTGCTCGGACCCAACGGCGCCGGCAAATCGACGCTGGTGAAATCGCTGGTCGGCGAATTGCCGTTGTTGAGCGGCGAACGTGGCGGCCATCCCGACCTGCGCATCGGCTACTTCGCGCAGCACACGGTGGAGGCGCTGCGTGAAGGCACGACGGCCATCGACCACCTGGCCGACATCGCGCCCGGCGTGGCAACGCAGCAGTTGCGCGACTTCCTCGGCAAGTGGAACTTCCCGGGCGATCGAGCGTTCGAGAAGGTCGACGTCTTCTCCGGTGGCGAACGCGCGCGCCTGGCGCTGGCGCTGATCGCGTGGCGCAAGCCGAACGTGCTGCTGCTCGACGAACCGACCAACCACCTCGACCTCGACATGCGCGAGGCGCTGGCCGAGGCGCTGAGCGTGTTCGAAGGCGCCATCGTGCTGGTCAGCCACGATCGACATCTCATCGGTCTTGTCTGCGACAGCTTCTGGCGCGTCGCCGACGGCGTTGCGCAACCCTTCGACGGCGACCTCGATGCCTACGCGGTCTGGCTGCGCGCGCGCGACAACAGCGCGGACAAGCCGAAGGCGCCGGTTGCCGCCGCGCCGGCGAAGCCCGTGCCGAAGGCGTCCAAGGTCAACGCGCACAAGCTCTCGCAGGCCGAAGCGCGCGTGGCCGAGCTGGAATCGAAACTGCACACGATCGACATGGACCTCGCCGATCCCGACCGTTATGCCGGTGGCGGCACCGATGCGGCGGAACTGTCGCGCAAGCGCGAACAGGTCGCCGCGCAGCTCGCGGAAGCCGAAGAAGCGTTGCTGGCGCTGTACGACGGGAGCTGACGCCCGCGCATCGCGTCAGGCGGGTGCGACCGCGTCCAGCGCGATGCGCTCGCCGAGCATGGCGCGACCTTCGATCGCGACGGCGACCGGTTCGCCGTTCGCGACGTCCACTTCCACGTCGAGGAATCCGCCGCGACCCTCGCCCGTCTGCTGGCGCGCGCGGAAACGCAGCAGCGTGTCGTCGATGGCGATCAATCCGTGGCGCACGAGATACGCGCCAAGCGGGCCGTTCGCGTTGCCGGTGACCGGGTCTTCGTCGATGCCGATGCCCGGCGCGAACATGCGGCCGTGCGCGAGTGCGTCGTCGCCGGGTTCCGTATCGAGGGTGAACACGAAATAGCCGCGCGTGCCCGCACGTTCGTCCAGTGCGGCGAGGCGGCGCATGTCCGGATGCAGCGCGCGCAGTCGTGTGCGGCTGCGGATCGGCACCAGCAGCTTGCCGTGGCCGGTGCTGACGAACTGCACCGGGCCGCGCGGATCGAAGTCGTCGTCCGCAAGGCCGAGGGTGTCGGCGAGTTCGCGCACCAGCGCGGGTGCCAGCGGCGGCGCGAACGTCGGCGGGTTCTGCTGCATGCGAACCACCGTCTCGCCGTTGCGTTGCGAGGTTTCCACGCGCTGGATCCCGGCGCCGGTGAGTTGGCGGCGCATGCCCGACGACGCGCCTTCGAGTGCCAGCGCGTAGTGCGCGCCCACCGTGGCATGGCCGCACACCGGCACTTCCACCGACGGCGTGAAGTAGCGGATGTGCAGGTCGTGATCGTCCGCGCGTGCCGGCAGGACGAACGCGGTTTCGGAAAATCCCAGCCGGTGCGCGATCGCCTGCATGTGCGCTTCGTCCAGTCCGTGGGCGTTGGTGACCACGCCGGCGGCGTTGCCCTGTCCACGTTGCGTGGTGAAGGCGTCGATGCGGTAGGCGCGCAGATCGGTCATGCGCCGGACTCCGATGGGGGAGGGCGCAGTGTAGTGCGCGGCTGGAAGGTCGGATCCTGCGGGTCGCGAGCGTCGGGCGCCAGCTGAACGCGCCTGCTCGACGCGCCTGATCGGGCGGCTGCTTGAAATGGCGCGGTTTGCCGCCAGAATGCCGGCCTGACTTCGCAACCCCCGCGTGCCATGCCGATCTACGCCTTCGAGTGCGCCGCCTGCGGCCACGCCTTCGACCGTCTGCAGAAGTTGTCCGACGCCGATCCGGTCCAGTGCCCCGCGTGCGGCGAGCCGCAGGTGCGCCGCCAGGTGACCGCGCCGCAGTTCCGCCTCTCCGGCGGCGGCTGGTACGAGACCGACTTCAAGAAGGACGGCGACAAGAAGCGCAATCTCGCCGGAGACGGCGGGGCCAAGCCCGCCGAGAGCAAGCCGGCGGAGAGCAAGCCCGCGGAAAAGAAGGCCGATCCGCCGGCCAAGGCGTGAATCGACCGGATTGGGTAAGTGGGGTCAGGTGCCCGCGCGCATGAACACCGCGGCGCAGCCCCCATCCACCCAGACCGCGCCTTCGCGCCAGCCCCAGGTGCGGTTTTCCACGCAGCGCGTGCCGGCGGTTTCGCGCGACAGCTGGACCGGTCCGCGGAACGGCGTGCGGCATTCGCGGTAACCCCCGCCCTGTGCGTCGCACAGCAATGCGTGCGGCGAGGCCGGGAAATCGAGCTCGGCGGGAACCGGTAGCGGCTCGGCGGCCTGCTGCGGGTCGACGATGGTCAAACCCACGCGCATCTGCCCCGACGACGTCCCCGCGCGCACCGCCTCGCTGTGGCCTGCCGCCAACAGCAGCAAGGCCAGGCTCAATCCCCAGGATGCGTGCTTCAAGGGTGCCGTCATGGTGCCGATATCTCCTCGTGATGCCGCAGGACTCAGATCGGGACCGCGGTCGGCGCAACGCCGGTTTCCGGGTCTCGCCTCTGCATCGGCCGCCTGCAGGAAAACTTGAGGACTTTTTTCGGGTTTCTTCCGGACGGGTTCCGGACGTGGTCGCAGCCGCCCTTCCGGGCATTCCAGCGGGACGGCCATGCGGATCGGGCGGTCCCTTCGCGCTCTTATAGGCGCGTGCCCGTCAAGGCGGCGTCTGCCCGCGCGGTCGTGCGCATGGGCAGGGGGCGGGGCGCTCGCTAGAATGCCCAGTTCTCCGGCCCGACAGCCGGACCGTTGCGATTTCCGGAGCCCCCATGCGTACCCACTTCTGCGGCCTCGTCGATGAGGCCCTGATCGGCCAGACCGTCACCCTGTGCGGCTGGGCCGACGTCGCCCGCAACCTCGGCGGCCTGTGCTTCATCGACCTGCGCGACCACGAGGGCATCGTCCAGATCGTGGCCGAGCCGACGACCGACCCGGTGCTGGGCGCGGGCGAGGCCAATGCCGCCGTGCTCGCGACCGCCGCCCAGGTGGGTTACGAGGACTGCCTGCGCATCACCGGCGTGGTGCGCAAGCGCGAGTCGGTCAACAACAAGATCAAGACCGGCCAGGTCGAAGTGGTCGCGACGAAGATCGAGGTGCTGAACAAGGCCGAGCCGCTGCCGTTCCACGCCCACGAGAACCCGGGCGAGGACATCCGGTTGCAGTACCGCTACCTCGACCTGCGCACGCCGGAAATGCAGCGCAAGATGCGCACGCGCATCAAGCTGGTGCAGGCGCTGCGTCGCCATCTCGACGCGCGCGGTTTCCAGGACATCGAGACGCCGATCCTCACCAAGGCCACGCCGGAAGGCGCGCGCGACTTCCTGGTGCCGGCGCGCATGCATCCGGGCGAGTTCTACGCGCTGCCGCAGTCGCCGCAGCTGTTCAAGCAGATCCTGATGATGGCCGGCTTCGACCGCTACTACCAGATCGCGCGCTGCTTCCGCGACGAGGCGCTGCGCGCTGATCGCCAGCTGGAGTTCACCCAGCTCGACATGGAGTTCGCGTGGGTGTCCGAGCGCGACGTGCAGGACATGACCGAGGAGATGATCCGCTCGGTGTTCCGCGAAGTGATGGGCGTCGAGCTGGCCAATCCGTTCCCGCGCATGACCTACGCCGAAGCGATGCGTCGCTACGGTTCGGACAAGCCGGACCTGCGCATCGCGATGGAGTTCACCGACATCGCCGATCTGGTGAAGGCTTGCGAGTTCAAGGTCTTCACCGACTGGGCCAACCATGAGGATGGCCGCGTCGTTGCGCTGCGCGTGCCGGGCGCGGCGACGCTCAGCCGCAAGCAGATCGACGACTACGCCGCCCACGCCGCCAAGTTCGGCGCCAAGGGCCTGGCGTGGATGAAGGTCGAGGACGCGGCGAAGGGCCGCGACGGCATCAACTCGCCGATCGCCAAGTTCCTCGACGACGCCACGCTGGCGGCGATCGTGTCCGCCACCGGTGCGACCACGGGCGATGCGATCTTCTTCGGTGCGGCCACGTACAAGTCGGCCAGCGATTTCATGGGCGCGCTGCGCCTGAAGCTGGGCAAGGACCTGGGCCAGGTCGCCGAAGGCTGGGCGCCGCTGTGGGTCACCGACTTCCCGATGTTCGAGTGGGACGACGAAGACCAGCGCTACGTCGCCCTGCATCACCCCTTCACCGCGCCGGCGGTGGACGACATCGCCGACCTGCGCGCTAACGCGAAGACCGCGGTGTCGCGCGGCTACGACATGGTGCTCAACGGCAACGAGATCGGCGGCGGTTCGATCCGCATCCACAGCTCGGCGATGCAGAGCGCGGTGTTCGAGCTGCTCGGCATCGGCGCGGAAGAGGCCGAAGGCAAGTTCGGCTTCCTGCTCGACGCGCTGCGTTTCGGCGCGCCGCCGCACGGCGGCATCGCGTTCGGCATCGACCGCATCGCCGCGCTGATGGCCGGTACGGAGTCGATCCGTGACGTGATCGCGTTCCCCAAGACCACCACTGCGCAGTGCCTGATGACCGGCGCGCCGTCGCCGGTGCCGGACGCGCAGCTGGCGGAAGTGCATGTGATGGTTCGTCCCAAGGCTTGATCGAAAGGAAAAGCAAAGCAATGACCGAGAACACGTTTGCCCTGCAGTGGGAAAAGCTAACCAATGAAGGCGCCGATGCCGGCCTGGTGACCGAACGCGCGCGCGTCTTCGGCGGCTGGCTGGTTCGCGTGGGCACCTCGCCCGCCGCGATGGCCCTGACCTTCGTGCCCGATGGCCAGTTCCGCTGGGACGGCGAGGACTTCGGCGAAGAGGACTACGAGGAAGAGGAAGAAGGCGAGGACGACGAGGAATACGAAGAGGACGAGGAGTCCGAGGAAGACGACGAGGAAGTCGAGGAAGACGAGTAATCATGGAACTGCGCCGCGCTTCGCCGGCCGACGCCGCGACGCTGTCGGCGCTGTCCGTGGCATGTTTCACCCAGACCTTCGGCCATCTGTATCCGCCGCAGGATCTGCAGGCCTTCCTCGCGGAGGCCTACGCGATCGACGCCTGGGCGCAGTTGCTGGCCGATGCCGGCTACGCGACCTGGCTGATCGAGGACGACGGCGCGGCGGTGGGCTATGCCACCGCCGGCGCCTGCAGCCTTCCGCATGACGAGGTGCAACCCGGCGACGGTGAGCTCAAGCGCCTGTACGTGTTGCACGGCCACCAGAACGGTGGTTGGGGTGGACGCCTGTTCGACGCCGCGATGCAGTGGCTCGAACGCGATGGCCCACGCACGCTGTGGATCGGCGTGTGGAGCGAGAACTTCGGCGCACAGCGCTTCTACGCGCGGCATGGTTTCGAGCGCGTCGGCGCGTACGACTTCGTCGTCGGCGACACGCGCGACCACGAGTTCATCCTGCGGCGCGCGCCGACCCGCTGACGCTGCATCCCGTTCGGCGTGCGAGTGAGGCAACATCGCCGCATGAATGAGCGCGTGATCCTGCTCCACGGTCTGTGGATGCCCCGGTTGTCGATGCATTGGCTGGCCCGGCGTCTACGCGCGGTGGGCTTCGCGACGGAAATCTTCGGCTACGCCACCGTCGCTGGCGGACCCGATGCGGCCGTGCCGCGACTGGCCCGCCACCTGGGCGACCGTCCTGCCCATCTGTTGGCGCACAGCCTGGGCGGACTGGTCGCCCTTACCGCGCTCGAACGAAATCCAGATCTGCCGGTGTCCCGCGTGGTGTGCCTCGGCTCGCCGCTGTGCGGGAGCGGGGCGGCGGCGGGCTTGGCCGGATACGCCTGGAGTGCGGCTTCGCTGGGCCGCAGCGCCGATCTGCTGCGACAGGGCTGCGGACCGTGGCACGGCGCGGCCGAGGTCGGCGTGGTCGCCGGCAGCACGCCGCTCGGGCTGGGCCGCTATTTCGGCCGTTTCGCCGGGGCCAACGACGGCACCGTGGCCGTGGACGAGACACGTCTGCCGGGCCTGGCCGACCACACCATCGTCGCGACCAGCCATACCGGCCTGCTGCTCTCGCCGGAGGTGGCCCGGCAGGCGGTTTCGTTCTTCCGACACGGCCGTTTCGATCCGGCAGGCGCGAACGGTCCAATCGAGTAAAATTGCCGGCTTCGACAAGCTCCATCCGGACGAATCATGGGCAGAGGTCCTTCCATCGAGGCCCGCAAGAACGCGGTCGACGCGCAGCGCGGCAAGATCTTCACCAAGGTGATCCGTGAGATCGGCGTGGCCGCGCGCAGCGGCGGCGGCGATCCCAACGGCAATCCGCGCCTGCGCGCCGCGATCGACAAGGGCCTCGCGGTCAACATGTCCAAGGACGTGATCGAGCGCGCCATCAAGAAGGCCACCGGCGAGCTGGAAGGCGTCAGCTACGAGGAAATCCGCTACGAGGGCTACGCCCCCGGTGGCGTGGCCGTGATCGTGGACTGCCTGACCGACAACAAGGTCCGCACCGTGGCCGACGTGCGCCACGCGTTCGGCAAGTTCGGCGGCAACCTCGGCACCGACGGCTCGGTGTCCTTCATGTTCAAGAAACTCGGCGTGCTGTCCTTCGCGGCCGGCGTGGACGAGGACAGGATCACCGAGCTCGCCATCGATGCCGGCGCCGACGACGTGGTGGTCTACGACGACGGCGCGATCGACGTGGTCACCGCGCCGGACGCGTTCGAGGCGGTCAAGGCCGCGATGGACGCCGCCGGCCTCAAGGCGGACATCGCCGAGGTGACCCTGCGCGCCGACAACGACATCGCCGTCAGCGGCGAGACCGCGCAGCAGGTGGTCAAGCTGCTGCGCTGGCTGGAGGACATGGACGACGTCCAGAACGTGTATTCCAACGCCGACCTCGGCGAGGACGCCTACGCCTGAGCGAATGGCGTAGGCTGATCACGTGATCCGAATCCTGGGTATCGACCCTGGCTCCCAGCGCACCGGCATCGGCGTCATCGACGTCGCCGCCGACGGGCGCTGCACCTACGTGCACGCGCAGGCGCTGAAGCTGCTCGACGCGGAGGACTTTCCTTCGCGTCTGGGCCTGCTGTGCGAAGGGCTGGAAGCGCTGCTGGACGAATGGCAGCCGCAGCAGGTCGCGATCGAGACGGTCTTCATGGACAAGTCGGCGACCTCGGCGCTGAAGCTCGGCCACGCCCGCGGCGCGGCCCTGGCGACGGTGGTGCGTCGGCGCATTCCCATCAGCGAGTACCCGCCGCGCGTGATCAAGCAGTCCCTCGTCGGGCGCGGTGCCGCCGACAAGCAGCAGGTCCAGCACATGGTGCGGCTGCTGTTGAACCTCCCCGAAGTGAAGTTGCAGGCCGATGCCGCGGATGCGCTCGCGGTCGCACTCACCCATGCCCACATGAGCGCCACCGCGGCGCGAACCGGGCTGTCCACCCATCTGTTGCGGAGACGCGGGGCATGATCGGTCGTTTGAAGGGAATCCTGGTCCTCAAGCAGCCTCCCTGGCTCGTCGTGGACGTCAACGGCGTCGGCTACGAGCTGGAAGCGCCGATGAGCACCTTCTACGACCTGCCCGATCTCGGTCGCGAGATCTCGCTGTTCACCCATTACGCGCAGAAGGAAGACAGCGTTTCGCTGTACGGCTTCCTGCGCGAGGGCGAGCGCCGCCTGTTCCGCGACGTGCAGAAGGTCTCGGGCATCGGCGCGAAGATCGCGCTGGCGGTGCTGTCGGGCGTGTCGGTGGACGAGTTCGCGCGTCTGGTCCAGGCCGGCGACATCACCGCGCTGACGCGCATTCCCGGCATCGGCAAGAAGACCGCCGAGCGCATGGTCGTGGAGCTGCGCGACCGGGCGGCCGACCTCGCCGGTGTCGGTGCGACTCTTTCCAGTCCCGGTGGAGCGCCCGACCCGCAGAGCGAGGCGGTCATCGCCTTGCAACAGCTGGGTTACAAGCCGGCCGAGGCCGTACGCATGGCCCGTGAGGCCACCGCCAGCGGCGACGACGCCGCCGCCATCATCCGCAAAGCGCTAAAGTCCGCGCTTCGTTGAGCCACGGCCGCCTCCGCGCGGCCCCTCGCAGACGCATCCATGTCCACTTCCGTTCCTTCCACTCCCGCCGGCCACGGCCATAGCGGGCACGGCAAGCAAGGCCTGCCGGGCCTGATGGTCGGCGCCATCGGCGTCGTCTTCGGCGATATCGGAACGAGCCCGCTGTACACGCTGAAGGAGGCGTTCTCGCCGCACTTCGCCAAGCAGCTGGGCATGGTCGTCGATCAGGCCACGGTGCTGGGCATGCTGTCGCTGGTGTTCTGGGCGCTGATGATCGTGGTCACGCTGAAGTACGTGACCATCATCATGCGCGCCGACAACCAGGGCGAGGGCGGCATCATGGCGCTGATGGCGCTGGCCCAGCGCACGCTCGCCAAAGGATCGCGATCGGCCTACGTGGTCGGCATCCTCGGCATCTTCGGCGCGTCGCTGTTCTTCGGCGACAGCGTGATCACGCCGGCGATCACCGTGCTCGGCGCGGTGGAAGGCCTGGAAGTCGCCGCACCGGGACTGCACCGTTTCATCGTGCCGCTGTCGGTGGTGATCCTGGTGCTGGTGTTCCTGGCGCAACGCTTCGGCACCGAGAAGGTCGGCCGCGTGTTCGGCCCGGTGATGCTGGTGTGGTTCGCCTCGCTGGCGCTGATCGGCCTGTACAACATCGTCAAGGCGCCGGAGGTGATCCGCGCGCTCAACCCGATGTGGGGCATGCGCTTCTTCGGCGAGCATGGCCTGCTGTCGGTGACGATCCTCGGCGTGGTCGTGCTGGCCGTGACCGGTGGCGAGGCGCTGTACGCCGACATGGGCCACTTCGGCCCGCGTCCGATCCGCCACTCGTGGTATTTCCTGGTCCTGCCGTGCCTCACGCTCAACTATCTGGGGCAGGGCGCGTTCGTGCTGGCGCATCCGGAAGCGGTGAAGAACCCGTTCTTCGAGGCCATACCGCCGTGGGCGCTGTACCCGATGATCGTGCTGGCGACGATGGCCGCGGTGATCGCCTCGCAGGCGGTCATCACCGGTGCGTATTCGGTGGCGCGACAGGCGATGCAGCTGGGCTTCCTGCCGCGCATGCAGATCAAGCACACCTCGCACGAGACGATCGGCCAGATCTACGTCCCGTACATCAACTGGCTGCTGATGGTGACCGTGCTGGTGGTGGTGCTGATGTTCCGCAGCTCCACCGCGCTGGCGACGGCGTACGGCATCTCGGTGTCGGCGACGATGCTGATCGACACCCTGCTGCTGGCGCTGGTGGCGCGCGCGCTGTGGCCGCGCTGGCGCACCTGGGTGCTGCCGCTGTGCCTGGTGTTCTTCGCGGTCGACGTGGGCTTCGTGGTCGCCAACGGCGCCAAGTTCTTCGACGGTGCATGGTTCCCGCTGCTGCTGGGCGTGGTGGTGTTCACCCTGCTGCGCACGTGGCGCCGCGGTCGCGAGCTGCTGCATGAGGAAGTGCGCAAGGAAGGCATCCAGCTCGACAGCTTCCTGCCCGGTCTGATGCTGGCGCCGCCGGTGCGCGTGCCGGGCACGGCGATCTTCATGACCGCCGACAAGGGCGTGGTGCCGCACGCGTTGCTGCACAACCTCAAGCACAATAAGGTGCTGCACGAGCGCAACGTGTTCCTCACCGTGGAAACGTTGAACATCCCGTACGCGCCGAAGGAAAAGCGCCTGAAGATCGAAGCCATCGGCGACGACTTCTACCGCGTGCTGATCCGCTTCGGCTTCATGGAAGTGCCCGACGTCCCGCTGGCGCTGATGCGCTCGTGCGACGCCGGTGGCACCTATTTCGACCCGATGGACACCACGTACTTCGCCAGCCGCGAGACCGTGGTGGCCAGCCGCCACCGCGGCATGCCGATCTGGCGCGATCGCCTGTTCGCATTCATGCACCGCAACGCCGCGCCGGCGACGGGTTTCTTCCGCATTCCGGGCAACCGGCTGGTGGAACTGGGCGCGCAGGTCGAGATCTGACGCGGCCGGGGCGTGCCGCGCGTCGCTGTGAAGGGCCCTGCGCGCGTGCGAACATAGGCCCATGAACGATCAACGCATCATCGCTGCCGGCGCCACGCGCGAGGACGAGGCCATCGAGGCCTCGATCCGCCCGAAGCGGCTGGACGAGTACCTCGGCCAGCAGCCGGTGCGTGAGCAGATGAAGATCTACATCGAGGCCGCCAAGGGCCGTGGCGAGGCGCTCGATCACGTGCTGATCTTCGGCCCGCCCGGACTGGGCAAGACCACGCTGAGCCACGTCATCGCCAACGAGCTGGGCGTGAACCTGCGCCAGACCTCGGGCCCGGTGATCGAGAAGGCAGGCGACCTGGCCGCGTTGCTGACCAATCTGCAGCCGCACGACGTGCTGTTCGTCGACGAGATCCACCGCCTCTCGCCCGCGATCGAGGAAGTGCTGTATCCGGCGATGGAGGACTACCAGATCGACATCATGATCGGCGAAGGCCCGGCCGCGCGCTCGATCAAGCTCGACCTGCCGCCGTTCACGCTGATCGGCGCCACCACGCGCGCCGGCCTGCTGACCGCGCCGCTGCGCGATCGTTTCGGCATCGTCCAGCGACTGGAGTTCTACAACGCGGAAGAGTTGACCCGGATCGTGCGCCGCTCCGCGCAGATCCTCGGCATCGCCTGCGAACCCGAGGGCGCGGCCGAGATCGCGCGCCGTTCGCGCGGCACGCCGCGCATCGCCAACCGCCTCCTGCGCCGCGTGCGCGACTACGCCCAGGTGCGCGCCGATGGCGCCATCACCCGCGAGACCGCGGATGCGGCGATGGCGATGCTCAAGGTCGATCCGGAAGGCTTCGACGAACTCGATCGTCGCCTGATCAACATCATCATCGAGTCCTTCGATGGCGGCCCGGTCGGCGTGGAATCGCTCGCCGCCGCGCTCAGCGAGGAGCGCGGGACGCTGGAGGACGTGATCGAGCCCTACCTGATCCAGCAGGGCTACCTGATCCGCACCGCGCGCGGGCGCATGGCCACGGCCAAGGCCTACCGGCACGTCGGGCTCAAGCCCAAGGCCGCCACCGGCGGGCTTTTCGAGGAGTCTGACCGTGGCGGTTGAGGCGACGTTCAGTTGGCCGACACGCGTCTATTGGGAAGATACGGACGCGGGTGGGGTGGTCTACCACGCGCAGTACCTGGCCTTCCTGGAACGCGCCCGCACCGAATGGATGCGCGCCCAGGGCTACGGCCAGGAACTCCTGCGGCTGCAGCACGATCTGGTGTTCGCAGTGCGTGCGATGCAGCTCGACTTCCTCAAACCGGCGCGACTGGACGATGCGCTGGAAGTGAGCGCGGAGCTGACGGAGTGCCGCCGCGCCAGCGCGGTGTTCTCCCAGGCCATCCGCCGCGGCGACGAGCTGCTGCTGACCGCGCAGGTGCGCGTGGCGGCGCTGGACGCCGGCGGGTTCCGCCCGCGACCGATCCCGTCGCCGCTGTTGGGCGAGCTGAAGGCCCTCGAACGGCCGGCGCTCGAACGGCCGCGGTGACCTGAAGAATTCCAACTTGCAACAAGCCAGACAGTCCCGCGCGACGGGCACGGAGAACCAAGCATGACGCCATTGCTGACCGCGCTGCAGGCCACGACCGTGGAAGCCCTGCCCGAAGAAGCCGCCAACACCGCGGCGCAGGCCACGCAGGCGCTGGCCGCCGGGGCCGCCGACAACAACAGCCTCAACCTGCTGCAGCTGGTCCTGCACGCGAGCATCCCGGTGCAGCTGGTCATGCTGTTGCTGCTGTTCGGTTCGATCGCCTCGTGGGTGATCATCTTCCGCAAGAAGCGCGTGCTCGACCGCGCCGCGCGCGAGGCCGACCAGTTCGAGGAACGCTTCTGGTCCGGCGCCGAGCTGTCCAAGCTCTACGCCGGCGCGACCGAGCGCAATCGCGACATCGGCGGCCTGGAGGCGATCTTCGAAGCGGGCTTCCGCGAGTTCGGCCGCCTGCGCCAGCGTCGTGGTTCCGACAGCCGCATGCAGTTGGAAGGCGCGCAGCGCGCCATGCGCGCGACCGGTTCGCGCGAGGTCGACGGGCTCGAGCACAACCTCGAATTCCTCGCCAACGTCGGTTCGATCAGTCCGTACGTCGGTCTGTTCGGCACGGTGTGGGGAATCATGATTTCGTTCCAGGGCCTGGCCAACATGAAGGAGGCGACCATCGCCACCGTCGCGCCGGGCATCTCCGAAGCGCTGGTCGCCACCGCGATGGGCCTGTTCGCCGCGATCCCGGCCGTGTGGGCCTACAACCGCTTCGCGACCAAGGTCGAGCGGATCGCCGTGCGCTACGACGCGTTCTCGGAAGAGTTCTCGTCGATCCTGCAGCGCCAGGTCGACGAGGTTTAATGCGAGTCCCTCGCAAGAACCCGCACATCCATGTGCGGACTCTTCAACTGCCGCCCTGGTCGCTGACGCGCTGGGCAATCTGAGGAAGGCCATGGCCGGTATCGCCGCGCGTCGCCATCGCAAGCGCAAGCTCAAAGCCGAGATCAACGTCGTTCCGTACATCGACGTGATGCTGGTGCTGCTGATCATCTTCATGGTCACGGCGCCATTGTTGAACCTGGGCGTGGACATCGACCTGCCGCAGTCCAACGCGAAGTCGATCCAGGAGAAGAAGGACCCGATCATCATCAGCGTCGATGCATCAGGTAATTACTTCCTGACCGTCCAGTCCGGCAGCAACGAGGCGGTCACCGCCGAGACGTTGCAGGCGAAGGTGCGCGGCATCGTCGCGCAGAACCCGAACGCCGCGGTGTTCGTCGCCGGCGACGCCAAGGCCAACTACCAGCGCGTGATGGACGCCCTCGTGCTGCTGCAGGCTGCCAACGTCAAGAAAGTCGGCCTGATGAGCCAGCCCGACCAGGCCACGCAGGGCGGTCGCTGATGCGGGAGACGCGCGCCGACACCGCGCAGGCGTTCTTCTGGGCGTTGCTGCTGCATGCACTGCTGTTCGGGGCGATGTTCGTCGGACTGCTGTGGACGCGTGC
Organism: Lysobacter panacisoli; assembly: GCF_009765165.1. Classification (NCBI taxonomy): domain Bacteria; kingdom Pseudomonadati; phylum Pseudomonadota; class Gammaproteobacteria; order Lysobacterales; family Lysobacteraceae; genus Lysobacter; species Lysobacter panacisoli. Next base: position 555,933 of record NZ_VLNU01000001.1, on the reverse strand, counting down.
GACGGCGCCCATTTCCGTGGCCGGTTCGCCCGTGACCGCGGAGCTGATCGACGCCAACGCGTTGTCGCCGGCGATGCGTCGCACGCTGCGCAACCGTCCCGAGCCGGTGACGCCGCCGCCGGAACCCGAGGACGTCGCGCCGCTGCCGCAGCCGTTGCCCGAGCCTGCGCCGCAGGATGCGGTCGCGCCGCCGCAGCAGTCGCCGCAGGATTTCATCCCGGTGCCGGATCGCGAGAACCAGGAAGCCGTGGTCGACGCGCCGACGCCAACGCCGGCCGACGAGAAGAAGGAACAGGACCTCAAGCGCAAGCAGGAGCAGGTCGACCTGACCGAGCAGAAGCGCCAGCAGGAAGTCGAGCAGCAGCGCCGCCTCGCCGCTGAACAGCAGGAGCGCGACCGCAAGCTCGCCGAAATCCGCCGCAAGCGCGAAGCCGCCGCGCGCGAAGTCAGCCAGGCCACGCGCCAGGCCGACCTGGCCGAACAGCGGCTGCGCCAGCTCGCCGACGCCCGCGCCACCCAGGCGACCGGCAGCAGCACCAGCGATGCCAGTCCGCCGCCGGGCAACAACGGTGTCGATGCCAGCCTGCGCGCCCGCTATGCCGCGGCGCTGCAGGAGGCGATCGTCTCCAAGTGGACCCGCCCGGAGAGCATTCCGCTCGGCGCCCGCTGCACGCTGCTGATCCGGCAGCTGCCGGGCGGGCAGGTGATGGACGTGGAGGTCGGCTCGCCGTGCTCGTACGACGAACAGGGCCAGCGCTCGATCGAGGCCGCCGTGCGCAAGGCCCAGCCTTTGCCATATGCCGGCTTCGAGCAGGTTTTTTCCCGCAATCTGACCCTGAATTTCACCGCACAGGACCGCTGAGCCCGCTTCTTTGAGCCGGCGTTCACTTGCTGCTGTTCACACTACAAAGCTGAACGGATTGACCGTCCGACCGACTGGAGTGCCGATGAAACGACCTCTCGCCTGGCTGGCCTGCGCGCTCGCCTTCCTCCTGCCCCTGACCGCCGCAGCCCAGCAGGGGCTCGAGATCGACATCGTCGGCGGCAATGCCGCGGCGCTTCCCATCACGGTCGTGCCGATGCCCTATCAGGGCAGCGCGACCGCGCCGCAGACCGATGTCTCGCAGGTGGTGACCGCGGATCTCGCCCGCTCGGGCCAGTTCCGTCCTCTGCCGCTCAACGACATCGTCGAGAAGCCCACCCGCGGCGGTGAGGTCAACTATCCGACCTGGCGCGCGCTCAACCAGGACTATCTCCTGGTCGGTCGCGTGCTCGATGCCGGCGCCGGCAGCTATCGCGTCGAGTACGAACTGCTCGACGTCGCCAAGCAGCAGCGCCTGCTCGGCTTCGCGCTGACCGCGCGCGCCAACGCGATGCGCGACGTCGCGCACCAGATCTCCGACGCGGTGTACGAGAAGATCACCGGCATCCGCGGCGCGTTCTTCACCCGCATCGCTTACGTCACCGCCACCGGTACCGGCAAGGGCGCGCAGTACGCGCTGATGGTCGCCGACTCCGACGGTTTCAATCCGCAGACCGTGGTGCGCTCGCCCGAGCCGCTGCTGTCGCCGTCGTGGAGCCCGGATGGCAGCCGACTGGCTTATGTCAGCTTCGAAGGCGGCAACTCCTCGATCTACATCCAGAACATCACGTCCGGCAGCCGCGAGCTGATCGCCAAGTACCGCGGCATCAACGGCGCGCCGTCGTTCTCGCCCGACGGTCGCAGGCTGGCGCTGACGCTCTCGCGTAGCGGTAATCCGGAGATCTACGTGATGGACCTGGGCAGCAAGGCGCTGACCCAGCTCACCAACCACTTCAGCATCGATACCGAGCCGACGTGGAGCGCCGACGGCGGCACGATCTACTTCACCTCCGACCGCGGTGGTCGTCCGCAGATCTACTCGGTGCCGTCCACTGGCGGCAGCGCCACGCGCGTGACATTCCAGGGCAGCTACAACGCCACCGCCAGCGTGTCGGCCGACGGCAAGAAGATCGCCACCGCCCAGGGCGCAGGCAACACGTACCGCATCGCGTTGATGGACAGCACGCTGGGTGCTGCGCGCTGGAGCACACTTTCGCCGGGATCCCTCGACGAATCGCCCAGCTTTGCCCCTAATGGCGCAATGATCCTTTATGCTGCGCGCGAGGGCCGCCGGGGCGTGCTCTACGCCGTTTCGTCCGATGCCCGGGTGCGCCAGCGCCTGGTGCTGGCTGATGGGGACGTGCGTGAGCCGGCTTGGGGGCCGTTCCGTTTGCCGCGCTGATATAACGAAAGCGGTGTATCGCACTAGCTGTTTTTCCCCGTACTGTCCCACGCCCGTAACGACGAGGAACACCATGAATAACACCACTCGCATCCTGCTCGCCGCCGTGCTCTGCACCGCAGCCGTGGCCTGCTCGAAGAAGGTCAAGGAAGAAGCTCCCCCGGCCGACACCACCACCCCGCCGCCGGCTGTCGAACAGCCCGCGACCTCGGGCGTCTATGGCCCGAACGATCTCGACACCGACGCTTGCCTGCGTCAGCGCGTCGTCTACTTCGACTTCGACCAGGACAGCCTGCGTCCGGAGTTCCAGGCCATCGTCGGCTGCCACGCCAAGTACCTGCGTGACCGTCCGTCCTCGCGCATGACCCTCGAAGGCAATGCCGACGAGCGCGGCAGCCGCGAGTACAACCTGGGTCTGGGCGAGCGCCGCGGCAACGCCGTGTCGTCGGCCATCCAGGCCAACGGTGGTTCGGGCAGCCAGATCACCGTGACCAGCTACGGCGAAGAGCGCCCGGTCTGCACCGACTCGAACGAGGATTGCTGGGCCAAGAACCGTCGCGTCGAGATCGTGTACACCGCCAAGTAAGCGGTCACGGTACTCGCTGTGATGGTCCGCAAGACCCTACTTGCAGCAGCGTTCGCGGCGGCCCTCGTGGCCGCCGCGCCCGCCGCCGCGCAACGCGCCAGCCTGGCCGATCGCGTCGCCGCGCTCGAGCAGCAGGCATCCAACAACCAGGGCAACGTCGACCTGCTCAACCAGGTCAGCCAGCTTCGCAACGAAGTGCAGGCACTGCGTTCCCAGATCGAAGAACTGCAACAGCAGAACCAGCAATTGCTGCAGAGCTCCAAGGCCCAGTACCTGGACCTGGACGGCCGCATCAATCGTCTGGAAAGCGGCGCCCCGGTGACCCCGCCGGCCACCAACGCCGCCCCGGCTCCGGCTGCCAAGCCCCCGGCCAAGCCCGCCAGCCCATCGGCTTCCGCGAAGGACCGCCCACCGGCGGTCTACGGCGACAAGGGCGCGCTGGCCAAGAATTCTGACGAACGCGCCGCGTACGACACCGCGTTCAATGCGCTCAAGGGCGGCGACTACGTCGAGTCCTCGCGCCTGTTCCAGGCCTTCATCGAGACCTACCCCGAAGGCACCTACACGCCCAACGCGCTGTACTGGCTGGGCGAGAGCTACTACGTCACCCAGAACTACCAGCTCGCTCAGGTGCAGTTCCAGTCCCTGCTGGACCGCTACCCGACCCATGACAAGGCCCCGGGCGCGATGCTCAAGGTCGGCCTGTCGCAGATCGGCCTGAAGCAGGTCGAGGCCGCCGAGCGCACGCTCGCCGACGTCTCCACCCGCTATCCCGGCACCGATGCCGCCCGCTCGGCCAGCGATCGCCTCAACGCCCTGCAACTCGGCCGCCTGCGCTAACGCCCGCCGCGTTAGAGCCGCTCGTCGGCCGCGATCCGCTAAAATGGCGGGATGAACGCCGTCCCCCTCGATGCGGCATCCGCGTCGCCCGAACGGCTGCGGATCACCGAGATCTTCCTGTCCCTGCAAGGCGAGGCCAACAGCATCGGCTGGCCCACCGTCTTCGTGCGCCTGACCGGCTGTCCGCTGCGTTGCCAGTATTGCGACACCGCCTACGCCTTCCACGGTGGCGAGTGGCGCCAGATCGACGACATCCTGGCCGAAGTCGCCTCGCACGGCGCCCGCCACGTCTGCGTCACCGGCGGCGAACCGCTCGCGCAGAAGCGCTGCATCGGCCTGCTCGCGCGCCTGTGCGATGCCGGTTACGACGTCTCGCTGGAAACCTCCGGTGCCATCGACATCGCCGACGTCGACCCGCGCGTGTCGCGCGTGCTCGACATCAAGACGCCCGGTTCGATGGAAGTGCACCGCAACCTGTGGTCGAACCTGCCGCTGCTCACGCCGCGCGACCAGGTGAAGTTCGTCATCTGCTCGCGCGAGGACTACGACTGGGCCAAGGGCATCGTCGCCGAGCATCGCCTGACCGGCGTCTGCGACGTGCTGTTCTCGCCCAGCTTTACCCAGATCAAGCCGAGCGACCTCGCCGACTGGATCGTCGCCGACAAGTTGCCGGTGCGCTTCCAGCTGCAACTGCACAAGATCCTGTGGAACGACGAGCCGGGCCGCTGAGCCGGCTCGCATGAGGGAAAACACATGAAGAATGCCGTGGTCCTGGTATCGGGCGGGATGGACTCCGCCGTCGTCGTCGCCATCGCCCGCGCGCAGGGTTACGCCGTGCATGCACTCAGCGTGCGCTACGGCCAGCGCCACACCTCCGAGCTGGAAGCGGCCGACCGCGTTGCCCGTTCGCTCGGCGCGGTCGCGCACAAGACCGTCAACGTCGACCTGCGCAGCATCGGCGGCTCGGCGCTCACCGACGAAAGCATCAGCGTGCCGACCGATGACGACGGCCACGCCGTCGGACAGGATGCGGTCAAGGACGCCATCCCCGTCACCTACGTCCCCGCGCGTAACACCATCATGCTGTCGATCGCGCTGGGCTGGGCCGAAGTCCTGGGCGCGAACGACATATTCTGCGGCGTCAACGCCGTCGACTACTCGGGTTATCCCGACTGCCGTCCGGAGTTCATCGAAGCGTTCGAGAAGCTCGCCAATCTCGCCACCAAGGCGGGTGTCGAAGGCGCGGGCCTGCGCGTGCACGCGCCGCTGCAGTTCATGAGCAAGGCCGACATCGTGCGCGAAGGCGTGCGTCTGGGCGTGGACTTCGCGCAGACCGTCTCCTGCTACAAGGCCGACGATCAGGGCCGCGCCTGCGGCCGTTGCGACGCCTGCCGCCTGCGCGCCGAAGGTTTCGCCGCCGCCGGCGTCCCCGATCCCACGCGTTACGCCTGAATCTCCACGGCACGCTGCCTGCACCGTCACGGCGGCCTGCGCTAGAATGCACGCCCCGGCGCAACGCCGGGACTGCGCCCGCATCGCGGACGCGCGACTCCAAGTGGGCCGTTAGCTCAGTCGGTAGAGCATCGGACTTTTAATCCGCTGGTCGATGGTTCGAATCCATCACGGCCCACCATTTCAGAAACTCGACAGGCGATCGGAATCATCCAACGATGATTTTCGGGCCAACGCGATGTGACGCTTCTGTCTCTATTCGCGTTTCCTGAACTCGGAATGCTCTGATTTCACCATCTCGTCTACCCGCGAAGAATTACGCCCTTTGAGCGGCGGTCTGTCGATCCGCTGCATCGGCACGACGCTAAGGAGCGGGAATGGGCAGTGTGATCAAACGCATGGCGGCCGAGTGCATCGGCACGTTCTGGCTGGTACTGGGCGGTTGCGGCAGCGCAGTCCTGGCGGCGAAGTTCGGCGGTGACGGCAATCCGCTCGGCATCGGTTTGCTGGGCGTCTCGCTGGCATTCGGCCTGACCGTGGTAACCGGTGCGTATGCGCTGGGTCCGATTTCCGGTGGCCACTTCAATCCGGCGGTCAGCATCGGTTTGTGGGCTGGTGGCCGCTTCCGGGCGTGCGACCTGGCGCCATACATCGGCGCGCAGTTGATTGGTGCGACCCTCGCCGCGTATGTGCTGTACCTGATCGCCTCCGGCGCGCCCGGCTTCTTCATCGATCCGAACGCGCCGGGCACGTTTGCCAGCAATGGCTTCGATGCGATGTCCCCCGGTGGTTACGGTCTGATGACGGCATTCCTCATCGAAACCGTGCTCACAGCGGTCTTCCTGATCGTGATCCTTGCCACCACGCATGCGCGTGCGCCCGCGGGCTTTGCACCGTTGGCCATCGGTCTCACGTTGACGCTGATCCACCTCATCAGCATTCCGGTGACGAATACCTCGGTCAATCCGGCCCGTTCTACCGGTATCGCCTTCATGGCCGGTGCGCCGGCGATGTCGCAGCTGTGGCTGTTCTGGGTGGCACCCATTCTCGGGGCTGTACTCGGTGCCATCGCTTACCGTTGCCTCGACGGCGAATCCGCCTGATGTCTTTGGAGCATCGCTCATTCGGGCGATCTTCCGTCGACTCATTCCTCCTCTGCGCCGGCCAGTACCGACGATCCGGATCGTGGCTTCCAGCAGTTCGAGCGGGCGAGCTTTCTCGCTTCAGTGAAGAACGATGGGGGCTGCAGGCAGGGTCACTGACAGCCGGCGCTGGCCGGCCACCTTTCCTTTCCCATGCCCGACGCAATAGACGCCACACGCCTCATCAACGCCGCATGGAAACTCCTGGAGGCGATGGACGGGGGGCAGTCCATGTCGCTGTGGGAGCGCGCATCACCGGCCGCACTGGCATGCGCGCACGCCGATGCCCTAGGTGAGAGCGTTGATGCACAGCGGCGCGAGATGGGCGGCGTTCGCCACCGACGATGGGTATCGGTCCAGCGCAGAGCCAGTGATGGCAAGGGCGACTTGCCCTCAGGCCATTACGTCAACGTGGTATTCGATGTCGCCTTCGGCGACGGCCAGCCTGGGCAGGAGCTCATCACGCTTCGGCACGACGCGGACGGCGTCTGGCGACTCAGCGGTTATGCCTTGCGCTGAGCCACGTCGTTCGGTGCGGTGTTGTCATCGACAGGCATGCGCGCCAGTCCGGGCACGTCGATTTCCTTCGACATCAGCGCTGCGAGCAGGTCACTGCACTGACAGGAGAATAGAACCGGCGGATCATCGGCCGCAAACGGCGCGTCGTCTACCGCTCCAGGCCATTCCCTACGACCGCGTCGCGATTGCCGCGGCTCCATCGCTCTATCGGGCCATCAGGTGTGAGGCGATCCCCGATGGGATCAGGTGCGTCTCTGGATCCGCAGACTACGACGGCGCAACCAGCGCGCCATGTACGACGCGGCGGGGAACAGCGATATCACGCATACGAGGATCGCCCGCGACACATCGCCGCCATACACCAGGCGGGCGACGGCGATGGCGATCGCCATTGCGGCGATGGTGAACCAGAGCGCGGTGCCCCGAAGGGCTTCGTGTTCTCGTGTCATGGCGATGCTTCCGGCAATCGATTCGTTGGTCAGGTCAAGAGTCCAGATGGCGCGCGACCAGGATCACGCCGCGGTCGTGCAATTCGCGCAAGTCGTCACGGGGCAGCATGAACACATCGGACGGCGCGAACGCCGCCGCCTTGCGCTTCACCTCGTCCAGCTGCCGGTAGATGCGTCGCTTGTTGGACGAGCGCTCGGACGAGGCGCGGGCAACAATGCGATCGCCGCGCACCTCCTCCACTCGCAGCAGCGCATACGACGTCGCTGTCACGCCCGGACGCAGCGCGCTGATGCGAGCCATGTAGAGGTCGCCGGCCCGCGGCGCGTCCAGGCATGCGCGGGTGCGATTGCTGAAGGCGAAACTGACGACGGCCGCCGTGCACAGAGTCAGCACACCGACGGCCATGATGAGGGCCTTCTGGAACCCCGGGAACCTGGAGGACATGACGGTTGGACGAAATGGCAAACGCGGCATTCTTGCGCCGTCACCCGCACCGGGCCATCAGACGAATCCGACCTCGCGACCACGGCTCACTCTGACGGCGCGCTCAGCACCGGACCTATGACGCGTGTCTATTCCGGATCAGCCGCGCGACTCGGAACCGCCGTGCTGCTGGTCGCGAACCGGGGCAGTCCGTCGTCCACGTCGAACCACGCAATGCGTGAGCGCGTCCACACGTGGTCGTCGATACGCACGCGGTCCGGTGTGTCCAGGCTGCCCGCGCTGACCTGTACGCGGTCGGCCAGCACCGCTTCGCGCATGCCCAGCGTGCTGCCGCACTGCGCACAGAAGCCACGCTCGGCGTTCACTGACGAGCGGTACCACGACGGCTCCCCCTGCAACCATGCGAACGCATCCACGGGGAAGTGCACGAATGCCAGCGCCGGTGCACCCGAATGGCGCCGGCACATCTCGCAGTGGCAGATGACGCCGCGCATTGGACTCGCACTCGCGCGGTAACGGATCGCGCCGCACAGGCATCCGCCTTCGAAGACCTCCGCATCCATGTGACGCTCCTGTGTCAGTTGCCGTCGCCGCCACGCGGGTAATGGCGCGTCGATTCGTTCAATCGTTCCCACGGCAGCTTGTGCTCGATCCAGGTTTCGCGCGTCGGCGGAAACTGTTCCGGTGCGTCCAGCGTGGCCGTGGTGATGTCGATGGTGTCCGTGTCCAGGACGTGGCGATAGCTCAGCGGCGTGCCGCAGTTGCCGCAGAAGGTGCGCACCACATCCTCCGAGGACGGGTAGCGCATCGGAACGCCCTGGCAGAAGACCAGGCTGTTCACGTGGAAAGTCGACCATGCGACGGACGGCGCGCCACCCGCGCGGCGGCAACTGCGGCAATGGCAGATGCTCCGCGAGATAGGCGGCGCCGTGGCGCGATAGCGGATCGCGCCGCACAGGCAGCCTCCTTCGATGCACAGGCCCATTTCGGCCTCCACGACCCTGACGTGGCGCTCTGGCGGTTATACGACGGAACGCGTATCCACGGCGCGAGGGGCCCGTGCCGGGCCCTCAGGCGTTGTCGAACAGGTGCTGCAGGACGGCTTCGCCGTAGCGGTCGAGCTTGCTCGCGCCGATGCCGGGAATGCGCCCCAGCTCGTCCAGGTCCTCGGGCGCGGCCTGCGCGATGGCGCGCAGCGTGCTGTCGTGGAAGATCACATACGCCGGGACGTTCTGTTCGCGCGCGGTCGTGGACCGCCACTCGCGCAGCGCGTCGAAGCGGATCTGCGAATCGGGATCGAGGTCGGGCAGGGACGCGCTCGCCGTGCCGCGCGACTTGCGCCCGCGCGCCGGCTTGGGCGCTTCGTGGCGGAAGCGCAGTTCGCGTTCGCCGCGCAGCACCGGGCCGCTGGCGACGGTCAGGCGCAGCGCGCCGTGGTGTTCGACGTCGGCTTCCAGCAGGCCCGACGCGACCAGCTGGCGGAAGACGCCGCGCCACTGTTGCGCATCGAGGTCGCTGCCGATGCCCCAGGTGCTCAGGCGATCGTGGCCCCACTGCTGCACCTTGTCCGTGCTCGCGCCGCGCAGCACGTCGATGATGTGGCCCGCGCCGAAGCGCTGGCCGGTGCGGTACACGCACGACAACGCCTTGCGCGCGGCTTCCGTGCCGTCCCAGCTGCGCGGCGGGTCCAGGCAGTTGTCGCAGTTCCCGCAGGCGCCGGCGTGCGGTTCGCCGAACCAGCCCAGCAGCGCCTGGCGCCGGCACTGGGTCGATTCGCAATAGCCCAGCAGCGCGTCGAGCTTGCCCAGTTCCAGTCGCTTGCGTTCCTCACCGGCCTCGCCCTGCTGGATCAGCTGGCGCAGGTTCACCACGTCGCCGAGGCCGTAACTCAGCCAGACTTCGGCCGCCTCGCCGTCGCGTCCGGCACGGCCGGTTTCCTGGTAGTAACCCTCGATCGACTTGGGCAGGTCGACGTGCGCGACGAAGCGGACGTCCGGCTTGTCGATGCCCATGCCGAAGGCGATGGTCGCCACCATCACGATGCCGTCCTGTTGCAGGAAGCGCCGCTGGTTCGCCGCGCGTATGGAGGCGTCCATGCCCGCGTGGTAGGGCAGGGCGTCGATGCCCGATGCCTGCAGTTGTTCGGCCACGCTCTCAACGCGTTTGCGCGAGAACGCATAGACGATGCCGCTCTCGCCCCGATGCCCGTGCAGGAAATCCAGCAGCTGGCGCACGCCGCCGCCGTCCTTGTGCACCACGCGATAGCGCAGGTTGGGGCGATCGAAGGAGCTGACGAACTGGCGCGCATCCTCCAGGTTCAGCCGCTCGGCGATTTCGCGTCGTGTCGGCGCGTCGGCGGTGGCGGTGAGGGCGATGCGCGGAATGTCCGGCCAGCGTTCGTGCAGCACGGTGAGCTGGCGGTATTCGGGGCGGAAATCGTGACCCCACTGCGAGACGCAATGCGCCTCGTCGATCGCGAACAGCGCGATGCGCGCACGTTCGAGCAGCGACAGGAAGCGCGCGGTCAGCAGGCGCTCGGGCGCGACGTAGAGCAGGTCCAGCTCGCCGGCCAGCAGTTGCCGTTCGATGTCCGCGGCGGACGCCGCATCGAGCGTGGAATTGAGGTAGGCCGCGCGCACGCCAAGCTGGCGCAGGCCTTCGACCTGGTCCTGCATGAGCGCGATCAGCGGCGACACCACCAGTCCGCAGCCCTCGCGCAGCAGCGCGGGCAGCTGGTAGCACAGCGACTTGCCGCCGCCGGTCGGCATCAGCACCAGCGCGTCGCCGCCGCTGGTCACCTGCTCGACGATCTGGGCCTGTTCGCCGCGGAATCCGGGGTGGCCGAAGATGCGGCGGAGCAGATCGAGAGCGGGGTCGGACATGCGCACAGTGTAACGGGCGGGTGGCGCACGCCCTTCGGAGAAGCCCGCGACGCTCCGCCTGAAAAGCAGAACCCGGATCGGGCAGGGCCTGATCCGGGTCCGGTGTTCACATCCCTCGGGGCGCGCAGGAGGCGCCCACGATCACTCCAGCAGCGAGCGCAGCATCCACGCGTACTTCTCATGGGTCTGCAGGCGCTGGGTCATCAGGTCGACGGTCGGGTCGTCGCCGGCGTCGTCGGCGGTCTTGAGCACCTTGCGCGCCGTGCGCGCCACCGCTTCGTTGCCGACGGTGAGCTGGCGTACCATCTCGCGCCAGTCCGGCGCTTCGGTCAGGCCGGGCTCCTCCGGGATCGAGCTCAGGCGGATGAACTCCGCGTACGAGCCCGGCGCGTTGAAGCCCAGGGCGCGGATACGCTCGGCGGTCTCGTCCAGCGCGTTCCACTGCTCGGTGTACTGGGCCTCGAACATCACGTGCAGGCTGTTGAACATCGGCCCGGTGATGTTCCAGTGGAAGTTGTGGGTTTTCAGGTACAGGGTGAAGCTGTCGGACAGGAAGCGCGACAGGCCGTCCGAGATCTTCTTGCGGTCGCCCGCGCTGATCCCGATATCGATGCCCGGGTGGCCGGCCGCAGGCTGCTGCGGGGCCTTGGACTTGGCGTTCTTGGCTTTGGCTTTGGCCATCGGTGTTTCTCCCTTCGCTCATGGCGTTGCGGCGACAATAGGTCGTGCCGACCGCGATGTGAAATGGTTTTTGACTTGCAGTGTGATCGATGAACTCAATGGACCCGGCGCAGTCTAGTCAGGCCGATGTCAGCAATGCGTTACGCCAGGCCCGGCGCGCCATCGACGGCGCGTTGAGCCGGGACCGTGGCCGCCTGCACGGACTGTGGTCGCGCTGGAGCGGAAAGCCCGCCGATGCCCGTGCCCGCGATGCCTTTTCGCAGGCGCTGACCGCCTCCATCGCCCAGCGCGAGGCGCGCGGTGCATCGCTGCCGCAGGCCCCGGTCGATCCCAACCTGCCCATTGCGGCAAAGGCCGACGAGATCGTCGAGCTGATCCGTGCGCATCCGGTGGTGGTCATTGCGGGCGAGACCGGTTCGGGCAAGACCACCCAGCTGCCCAAGCTGTGCCTGGCCGCTGGTCGCGGCGCCGCCGGCATGATCGGCTGCACCCAGCCGCGCCGCATCGCCGCGCGCGCCGTCGCGCGCCGCGTGGCCGAAGAACTGCAGACCCCGATGGGCGGCGCGGTCGGCTACCAGGTGCGCTTCACCGAGAACGTCGGCGAGCAGACCGCGGTGAAGTTCATGACCGACGGCATCCTGCTGGCCGAGATCCAGTCCGATCGCTGGCTCTCGCAGTACGACACCATCCTCATCGACGAGGCGCACGAACGCAGCCTCAACATCGACTTCCTGCTCGGCTACCTCAAGCAGCTGCTGCAGCGTCGCAAGGACCTGAAGATCATCGTCACCTCGGCGACGATCGACACCGAACGCTTCGCCGCGCACTTCGGCGGCGCGCCGGTGGTGAACGTGGAAGGCCGCGGCTATCCGGTGTCGGTGCGTTATCGCCCCCTCGAAGGCGAGAGCGAAGACGCGGGCGAACGCACCATCAACGATGGCATCGTCGCCGCGTGCGACGAGATCACCCGCGAGGATCCTCGCGGCGACGTGCTGGTGTTCCTGCCGGGCGAGCGCGAGATCCGCGATGCGCACCTCTCACTCGAACGCCGCAAGTACCGCGAGACCGAAGTGCTGCCGCTATACGCGCGGCTGTCGGTACGCGACCAGGACCGCGTGTTCAATCCCGGTCCGAAGCGCCGCATCGTGCTGGCGACCAACGTCGCCGAAACGTCGCTGACGGTGCCGCGCATCCGTTACGTGGTCGATCCCGGCCTGGCGCGCGTGAAGCGCTACAGCCCGCGCGGCAAGCTCGATCGCCTGCACATCGAACCGGTCAGCCAGGCCAGCGCCGACCAGCGCAAGGGCCGCTGCGGACGCATCAGCGAAGGCACCTGCTATCGCCTGTACTCCGAAGCGGATTTCGAATCGCGTCCGCGCTACACCGATCCGGAGATCCGCCGCGCCGCACTCGCCGGCGTGATCCTGCGCATGCTCGCACTGGGACTGGGCCAGATCGAGGAATTCCCGTTCCTCGAACCGCCCGATCCGCGTGCGATCGCCGATGGCTGGCAGCAGTTGTCCGAACTCGGCGCGGTCGACGAGCAGCGCCGGATGACGCCGGTCGGCAAGCTGATGGCGCGCATGCCGGTCGACGTGAAACTCGCTCGTATGCTGGTCGCCGCCAACCAGCACGGCGTGGTGCGCGAGATGCTGGTGATCGCCTCGTTCCTCGGTATCCAGGACCCGCGCGAACGTCCCGCCGACCAGCGCGCCGCGGCCGACAACGCACACGCCGAATTCGCCGATGCGAAGTCCGAGTTCGTCGGCATCGTCAAGCTGTGGGACGCCTACCAGACGGCGCACGAAGACCTCACCCAGTCGAAGCTGCGCGCATGGTGCGAGAAACGCTTCCTCGGCTTCCTGCGCATGCGCGAATGGCGCGAGCTCCACCGCCAGCTCAAGCTGATGGGCGAGGAGCTGCAATGGAAGGAATCGCGCGCCGCGACGAACGAACACGGCGTGCTCGACACGTCCGCCTACGCCACCTTGCACAAAGCGTTGATCGCCGGCCTGCCGACGCAGATCGGCACGCGCAGCGACAAGGGCTATGACGGCCCGCGTGGCCGCAAGTACCAGCTTTTCCCCGGTTCGCCGCTGGCGAAGAAACCGCCACCGTGGGTACTGTCGGCGACGCTGCTCGACACCGAGCGGGTGTGGTCGTTGACCAATGCCGCGATCGAACCCGACTGGGCCATCGCCGAACTGCCACACCTACTCTCGCGCCGGCAACACGATCCGCACTGGTCGCGTTCGCAGGGGCGCGTGCTCGGGAGCGAGCAGATCAGCCTGTTCGGACTGGTCCTCGCGCCGAAGCGGCCAGTCCACTACGGCGCGCTTTTCCCCGAGGAAAGCCGTGCGATCTTCGCGCGCGATGCGCTGGTGACCGGCGAGATCAACACGCGGGCCGCATTCCTGCCGCGCAACCTCGCCGTGCTGGCCAAGGCGCGCGAGGAAGAAGCCAAGCAGCGTCGCAGCGGACTGGTCGTGGACGAGGACTGGATGGCGCAGTGGTACCTCGACCGTCTGCCACCGCACGTGCACAACGCGCAGGCGCTGGATGCGTGGTACGGCAAGTTGCCGCCGGCCGAGAAGGCGACACTGGAATGGTCGCTGTCGGACCTGATGGTCGGCGACGAGAGCGATGCGGTGCGGTTCCCGCCGTACCTCGCCCTGGGCAACGTACGCCTTGCGGTGAAGTACCGCTTCGAGCCCGGCTCGAGCGACGACGGCATGACCGTCGCGGTGCCGCTGCACCTGCTCAATGCGCTCGATCCGGTGCGGCTGACGTGGCTCGCGCCGGGCTTCGTGCTGGACAAGGCGGCCGCGCTGATCAAGACGCTGCCCAAGACCTTGCGGCGCAACTTCGTGCCGGCGCCGGATTTCGCCCGTGCGTTCTTCGAGGCGTATCCGCAATCGTCTTCGGATGCGATCACGGGCGAGCTTGCGCGCTTCCTGCACAAACTCGGCGGCGTCGCGGTAGGCGCCACGGACTTCGACGAGTCCGCACTGGAACCGCACCTGCGCATGAACCTGCGCCTGTTCGACCGTGATGGGAAGACCGTGCTGGCCGAGTCGCGCGATCTCGACGACCTGCGTTTGCGGTTCGGCGAACGCGCGGCGGTGGCGTTCGCGGCGAAGGCGGCGGACGGGCTCGCGCAGAGCGGTTTGACGACGTTCCCCGAGTCGCCGATTCCCGAATCCGTGCCCGGTGCGGGCGGCGTGCCCGCATACCCGGCGCTGCACGACGACGGCGGCAGCGTGTCGTTGCGCGTGCATGCCGAGCGCGACGTCGCGCGTCGCGAGCATCCACGCGGCGTGCGTCGCCTGCTCGCGATCGCGCTGGCCGACAAGCTCAAGCAGGCGCGCAAGCAGCTGCCGGTCACGCCGAAGATGGGGCTGCTGTATGCCTCGATCGAAGCGGCCGCGCCGCGCACCGATGGGCTGAAGGAAGGCGACCGCCTGCGTGCGGACCTCGTCGACGGCGCGTTCGCCTCGCTCGCTGCCGAAGGGCTGGGCGACGTCCGCGACGCGGATACCTTCGCCGCGCGTCGCGAGGCCATCGGCAAGCAGGTCTTCGGCGATGCGATGGAGCGGCTCAGGCAGGCCGAGGCGATCCTCGCCGCCGTCGCCGAGGCGCGCGCCAAGCTGGAATCGCCGTTGATGGGCTGGGCCAGTGGCAATCTCGACGACATGCGTGCGCACCTGGCCACGCTCACGCCGCCGGGGTTCCTGCGCAACGTGCCCGCCGACGCGCTGCGCGAGTATCCGCGCTACCTCAAGGCGCTGGCACTACGCGGCGAGCGCGCATTGCGCGATCCGGTGCGCGACCAGGCTCGCATGCTCGAACTCAAACCGTTCGCCGATGCGCTCGCGCAGGCGCAGCGTGCCGGCGAGGCAGACGTGCCCGAATGGCAGGCGCTGCGCTGGGACCTGGAGGAACTGCGCGTGTCGCTGTTCGCGCAGGAACTGGGCACGCGTGGCGGCGTCTCGCCCAAGAAGCTGGCGCAGCGGCTGTCGCAGCTGCGCCGTTGAGACCGTGAAGCCGCGCGTCAGTCGACGCGCTGGACCTTGAGCGACTGGCCGTCGAGCTTCAGGTACCACACACCCATGAAGCCCGGCTCGATCACCACCGGCGGATTGGTCAGTCCTTTGCGCAGGTAAAGGCTGCCTTCGTTCACGCGCCAGCGCTGGCCGTTGTCGAGCGTGATCGTGCTGCCGCGCGCCAGCGTTTTCACTTCGCCCTGCACGTTCGCGGTCACGGACTGCGTCGGCGTGCGCTTCTCGCGCAGGCCGACGTCGTTGGCGGCCTGCTCGGCCACCGCGGCCTTGGCCACGTTCTCACGGTCTTCGCTGAGCAACTGGTTGAGCAGGCGCAGCTGTTCGGCAGAGAGCGTGTCCAGTCCGGTCGCCTGCAGCTGCTCGGCGGTGAGCCGCTGTTCAAGGGGCACGTACGGCGGCTTCGCGCCTGCAACGGAGGCGACGAGCAGCAGCGCGAGTGCGAGAAGTGCGGCGAACGAACGCATCGGATTATTCCTCGTCATGGATGGCGTCACTTGACCCGCTGCACCTTGGCGCGGGTGTTGTAGCCGTCGATCGACAGATACCAGGACGCGCCGATGATGCCCGGCGTCAGCTTCACCTGCGGGTTCGCCACGCGGCCGATGGTCAGCGATGCGTCGTCGACCTGCTGCCACACCTGGCCGTTGTCGAGGGTGAATCGCTGGCCGCGGCCGAAGCCGGTGAATTCGCCGTCGAGCTTGGCGGCGATCGGTTCGTTCGAGGTGCGCTCGAACAGGCCGCGACGGTCGTCGGCCTGCTCCTGCTTGGCCACTTCCACCGCCTTCGCCGTTTCCAGCTGCAGTTTGCCCTGCAGCCAGTCGTTGAGGTTCGCCAGCTGTTCCGGCGACAGCCGATCCAGGCCCGTGGCGCGGAACTGCTCCGGCGTCATCTGCTGTTCGATCTTCTGCTGGGCCCACGCGGTGCCGGCGAGCGGCAACAGGACCAGCGCGAGCAGGGCGACGCGGGCGGACGAGGGAAGGCGAATCGGGGGCATGCGCTGTTCCTCCAGACGGTTGCGGGCTAGTGTAGACCGTCCCCGCGTCGCTCATCGTTCCACCGACATGGCAACACCGTCCCTCCCGCTGCCCGAGGTGTTGGCGCATCCTGCCGCCACCGGCGTCCCGGCCTCCTTGCGCCGGGCGATGCAGCAGGCTGCCGATACGTCGGCGGACACCGCGCAGGGCGATCCGCCCGACGTCATCGCGAGCATGCTCGACGCGCTGGCGATGCTCGGCGCCGACGGCGATACCGTCGCGGCGGGCATGCTGCACACGCATCCGCAATGGGAGGCCACGCTGCGGCCGATGGTCGAACGCGACTTCCCGTCGATCGCGCCGCTGCTCGAAGGCCAGCGTGCCGCCGAACAGGTGTGGGCGCTGCACGCCGAACGCCACGGCCAAGCCGGCAACGAAGGGCTGCGCCGCCTGTTGCTGGCGATCGTGCGCGACCTGCGCGTGGTGCCGATCCTGCTCGCGCGCCAGCTCGCGCGCATGCGCCATGCCGAACGTTTGCCCGAGGACGAGCGCCGCGAACTGGCGATGCTCACCCGCGACATCCACGCGCCGCTCGCCAACCGGCTGGGCATCTGGCAGCTCAAGTGGGAGCTGGAGGACCTCGCGTTCCGCTACCTGGAACCGCAGACCTACCAGCAGATCGCACGCCTGCTCGACGAGAAGCGCGGCGATCGCGAGCGCTACATCGAGGAAGTGAAGCGCACGCTGCGCGAAGCGATGGACGCGCAGGGCCTGAAGGCGGAAATCGCCGGGCGGCCGAAGCACATCTACAGCATCTGGAAGAAGATGCAGCGCAAGAACGTGCCGATCGGCGAGCTGTACGACCTGCGCGCGGTGCGCGTGCTGGTCGATGGGCTCGGCGACTGCTACGCCGCGCTGGGCGTGGTGCATGCGACGTGGACGCCGATCCCGAGTGAGTTCGACGACTACATCGCGCGGCCCAAGCGCAACGACTACCGCTCGCTGCATACCGCGGTGATCGGCCCGGAAGGCAAGACGCTGGAAGTGCAGATCCGCACGCACGAGATGCATCGCCAGGCGGAACTCGGCGTGGCCGCGCACTGGAAGTACAAGGAATCGGGCAGCCAGAGCGCCGACGCCGCATTCGACCGCAAGATCGCGTGGATGCGCCGCCTGCTCGAAGGCGGCACCGAGGCCGGCCGCGAGGACGGCTCGCTGGCCGGCGAGTTCGACACCGAACTGGTCGAGGACCGCATCTACGTGCTCACGCCCAAGGGCGAGGTGATCGACCTGCCCGCCGGCGCGACGCCGCTGGACTTCGCCTACCACGTGCACACCGAGGTCGGTCATCGCTGCCGCGGTGCGAAGGTGGACGGCAGGATCGTGCCGCTCGACCACAAGCTGCGCAGCGGCGACCGCGTGGAGATCATGACCGCCAAGACCGGCGAACCGCGCCGCGACTGGCTGGTTGTCGCCAACGGTTTCCTCGCCAGCAGCCGCTCGCGCGACAAGGTGCGCGCGTGGTTCCACAAGCTGGACCGCACGCGCAACGAAGCGGCGGGCAAGGAGCTGCTCGACAAGGAACTGCGCCGCCTGGGCCTGCTCGGCGCCGACCTCGCACCGGCGCGCGAGAAGTTCAATCTCGCCAACGACGGCGAGGTGTACGTGCAGGTCGCGCTCGGCGACATCGGCCCGCACCAGGTCGGGCGCGCACTGCTCGAACACGAGCGCGCTGCCGCGCACGCCGCCACTTCGGCCGCAGCCAGCACCACCGTCACCACGCCGCCGCCACCGCGTCGCGTGCCCAAGCGCAGCGCCGACTTCACCGTGGAAGGCGTCGGCAACCTGCTGGTGCAGCTCGCACGCTGCTGCCAGCCGCTGCCGGGCGAGCCGATCGTGGGCTACCTGACGCGTGGTCGCGGCGTGAGCGTGCATCGCCCCGGCTGCACCGCGTTCGAGCGCCTGGCCGCGGCGCAGCCGCAGCGCGTGCTGCCGGTCGAATGGGGGCGCGCGGGCAGCGGTTACGAGGTCGACATTGAGGTGCTCGCCCTCGATCGTAAATGGCTGCTGAAGGAAGTGACCAACCTGATCGCGCAGGGCAACGCCCACGTCATGAGCATCCGCAGCGACGTCGAGCGCAACGGTGCGCGCGTGCGCCTGCGCCTGCGGCTGCGCGTGGGCGACTACGGCCAGCTTTCGACCCTGCTGGGCAAGCTGGCCTCGCTTCCCGGTGTCGAACACGCACAGCGGCGCTGAACGCGCGAGCGTGCGTCACGCGCACGGCGCTATGCTGCGCACGTGACTTCCCGCGAGCATCGTCCCTTCGAATCCCTGCGCCATTCCGGCAAGCCGTTCGGCGAGCCGACCGGTGCGCCGTCCGACGGTCGCATCGAACCGCGCATGGGGGCATGGGGCGGCGATGAGGCGGGCAGCGGCGAATGGAGGGAACCGCGTCGTCCTGGCAAGCGTCCGCCGATGTCGGCCGATACCCGTTCCGGCATCGCCTGGGGCGTCGGTGCGGTGGCGGTCGGTTTGCTCGGGCTCCTGCTGCTGTTCCTGCGCGAACCGCTCTCCGACCTGCTGTGGCCGGAAACCCGGGCCCAGCAGTTGCAGGTCGATGCCGAGCGCGCACTCGCGCAGGGAAAGCTGACCTCCGCCGATGGCCGCGGCGCGCGCGAGCTGTACGCCGCGGCGCTGGCGCGCGACCCCGACCGCAGCGAGGCGCGGCAGGGACTGGTGCGTGTCGGCCAGGCCGCGATCGCGCAGGCCGAAGCGGCCATCGACTCGCGCCGCTACGCGGACGCCCATCGGCTGGTCGCGCTGGCGCGAGAACTCGACGTGCCACGCGTGCGCACCGATGCGCTGCAGAAGCGCCTGCGCGAACGCGAGGCGGGCGATGCCGGCATCGGAAAGCTGCTCGCTCAGGCCGCGCAGGCCCGGCAGGAAGGACGACTCGACGGCGAGAACGCCGCGCTGCCGCTTTACCAGCGCGTGCTGGCGCTGGAACCCAACCGGACCGAAGCGCTGGAAGGCCGCGAGGACACGCTGGCCGACCTGCTGCAGCAGGCGCACACGTCGCTCGAACGCGGTGATCTGGCCGAAGCGTCGGCGCGGGTCCGGCGCGTGCAGGCTGCCGATCCCGGCCACGTCGACCTGCCCGATGCGCTCGCCGCGTTGACCCGAGTCGCCGAGCAGCGCCGTGGGCAGGCCGACAACGACCTGCGCCGCGGACGCCTGTCCGAAGCGGTATCGGGCTACCTCGCCGCGCTGTCGGCGATGCCCGACGATGCCGCGGCCGAGCGCGGACTGATCCGCGTCGCCAACGCCTATGCCGAGCGCAGCCAGCGCTATGCGGCGGATTTCCGTTTCGACGACGCCGAATCCGCACTGCGCGATGCGCGCGCCGTATCGCTGGAGGCGCCCGGCATCGCCGACGCCGAGCAGCGCCTCGTGCAGGCGCGCCAGACCCAGCAGCGCTATGGCAGCCGCGTGCCGGCGGGCGAGCGCGCACGCCGCACGCGGCAACTGCTCGCCGACGCGGCCGAAGCCGAGTCGCGCGGCGACCTGCTCACGCCGCCGGGCGAGAGTGCATTCGACAAGCTGCGCGCGGCGCAGGCGCTGTCGCCGCAGGATCCGAAGGTGCGCATGGCGATGGCGCGCCTGCTGCCGGCGGCGCGTCGCTGCTTCGAAACCGAGCTGCGTGGCAACAGGCTCAGCCGAGCACGCGAGTGCCTCGACGCGCGCGCCGCGCTCGAAGGCGAGAGCGCCGAACTGCGCGACGCGCGTCGTCGTCTGGCGCAGCGCTGGATCGCGATCGGCGACGAACGCCTCGGCGCGGGCGAGCTCAACGCCGCGCAGGCCGCGCTGTCTGCGGCGCGCGAACTCGATCCGCAGGCGATCGGATTGGGCGAGTTCGCCGATCGGCTGCGCGCCGCCTCTGCGGCGAACTGAGGCTCAGCCGCGCGCGAGCACTACGCGCCGGACCACGTCGCGGGCGGCATCCAGCGAGAAATGGCGTTCGACGTTGGCCAGGCCATTGTCGGACAGGCGCTGCCACAGCGATTCGTCCGAGTACGCGCGCACCACTGCATCGGCGAACGCTTCGGCATCGTCGACCGCGAGCACGTCCTCGCCGTTCCGCAGGTGCATGCCTTCCACTGCGCAGGCGGTAGCGACCACCGGCTGCCCGTGCGCCATGCTCAGGTTGACCTTGCCCTTCACGCCCGCGCCGAAACGCAGCGGCGCGACGGCGACGCGCGCACCGTCCATGTACGGCGCCAGGTCGGGCACGTGGCCGTGTACTTCGATGCCCGGCTGCTGCGCGAGCGCGGCGATGTCCGGCGGCGGCTCCGCGCCGATGCAGTGGAATCGCACCTGCGGCAGACGTTCGCGGATGCGCGGGAACACCTCGGTGGCGAACCAGCGGACCGCGTCGGCATTGGGTGGATGGCGGAAGCCGCCCACGAACACCAGGTCGTGGCGCTGCGCGAACGGATGTCCGCGTCCGTTCACCTGATGCAGGTTGGACACGACTTCGACCCGCGCCTGCGGCGCATCCTGCGCGAGCAGCGTGCGCTCGACCTCGCTCACCACCAGCGTTGCATCGGCGCGCGCGATCATCTCCAGTTCCAGCTTGCGCGTGCGTTCCGACGCGCGCATCAGCGAGGCGTCGTTGGCGAGCTCCGCACCGCGGCGCTCCCGCAGGTAGTGCAGGTCGATGGTGTCGAGCACCACCTTCGCCTGCGGCGCGTGGCGGCGCAGCAGTGGCAGCCACTCACGCAGGACGTAGTGGCGGCAGACCACGACCGTGTCGAAGCGCGCGCCGTGTTCGCGGATCCATGCCGCCGGAGTGCCGAAGAACGGCGCGTACCAGGTTTCCACGCCCAGCGCCTGCAGGCGCTCGGTGTCGTGGCCGGCGTGGTTGAGGTCGGTGGGAATGAAGCTGACCTGCGCGCCTTCATCGCGTAGCAGGCGCATCAGGTTGACCAGGCGCAGTGACGCGGAATCGCGATCCGGGCGCGGCGTCTCGCTGTCGATCACCAGCACGCGCGGACGATCCGCCGGCGTGGCGGCGATGTCCGGGCGCGTGTCGAGCGGCCATTGCCGCTGCAGCGCGTCGTGCCATTTTTCCGCGAAGGTGGCGCGATTGCGTACCTGGTACGCCTTCACGCCGCTCTCCACGCTGGTGCCGGCGGTGACGCCTTCCAGGTGGACCACGCGCGAGGCCGGCTGGTACAGCGTGCGCAGACCGGCCGCGCGAACGGCGAAGGCGAGGTCGGTGTCCTCGAAATACGCCGGTGCGTAACGCGTGTCGAAACCGCCGAGGCGTTCGAACAACGCGCGCGGCACCGCGATGGCGGCGCCGGAGCAATAGTCGGCGTCGCGCACGTGCCGGTAGCGGGGATCGTTCGGGCTCTCGAAACGGCCGTAGTTGTGCGCATTGCCGTCGGAGAACACGATCCCGCCGGCTTCCTGCAGGCGACCGTCGGGATAGATCAGCTGTGCGCCGGCGAGACCGACGTCGGTGTGCTCGACGAAGGTGTCGAGCAGCGCATCGAGCCAGCCCGGCTGCGGCACGGTGTCGTTGTTGAGGAACACCACGTAGTCGCCACGCGACAGCGATGCGCCGTCGTTGCACGCGGCGATGAAGCCGCCGTTCTGCTTGCGCCGGTGGTAGCGAAGTCCCGCGACGTTGGCGAGCGACGCTTCGGTCTCGTCGGACGAACCGTCGTCGACGACGATGATCTCCACCGCGACCTTCGGCGGATGCGCCGCGAGTGCGCGCAGGCAGCCGTGGGTGTGGGCGAACTGGTTGTAGACCGGGATGACGATGCTGGCGACCGGCTGCTGCGCGAACGGCACCGCGAACGGGGCGAAGGGTTCGGGCTGGAGCAGGTACAGGTCCGGTCGCTGGGTCGCCGGGACCCGGTGGAACTGGCGGGCCACGCGCTGCCAGGTGGCCTGGATGCCGCGGGTGCGCAGGCTGGTCAGGCCGCGCCTGAGCAGTCCCGTTCCCCGGTCGTAGAAAAACCGCAGCTCGGTCCAGCTCAGGCCCATCGGATCATCGTCATGCTGAAGGAACTCCCTAATGCGAACCACGCCTCCGGCCCCGGTGGCCGGGAGGCGCCGGCCGGCTGCGCTAGACTGCGGCGCATTCGCTAGCGGATTGTCGCATCCCGTGGCCCAGATCGAGTACGACGAAGACGAAACCACCGACGATCGTGAGTCCCCGCAATGGCGGCGACGCCTGGTCACCTGGGCGCTGGCCGCGGTCGGGCTCGGCCTGGGATTCCTGATCCCCTACACGCTGTACCTGAACCATGAGGTCAGCGAGCGGTTCGGCCAGTTACGCTGGCAGATCCCCACGCGCGTGTACGCCCGCCCGCTGGAGCTGGCCCCCGGCCTGACCCTCGATGCGACCACGCTCAAGACCGAACTGGACGCCGCCGCCTACCACGCCGGCGACGGCGTGCGTCCGGGCACGTATTCGCGCAACGGTGGACGTTGGCTGATTTCCAGCCGCGGCTTCAACGATGTCGACGGCGCGATCGCGCCGCGCCGCATCGAAGTCGCGCTGTCGGGCAGCAAGGTCGCATCGATCCGCGACGAGAAGAAGAAGACGCTGAAGGTCGCGCGCCTGGATCCGGCGCGTATCGCCACGCTCTACGGCCAGAAGCAGGAAGAACGCCGCCTGGTGCGCCTGAAGGAAGTGCCGGAACTGCTGGTCACCGGCCTGCAGGCGGTCGAGGACCGCGACTTCAACAGCCACCACGGCATCGACGTGACCGGCATGATCCGCGCCGCGTTCAAGAACGTCACCGCCGGCCGCGCCAAGCAGGGCGCGAGCACGCTCACCCAGCAGCTCGCGCGCAGCGGCCTGCTCGGCATCGGCCGCGAGCAGACCTTCACCCGCAAGGGCAAGGAGATCCTCTACGCGCTGCTGATCGAGGCCCGCTACGACAAGGGCACGATCCTTGAGGCCTACCTCAACCAGGTCTACCTCGGCCAGCGTGGCGCGCAGGCGATCCACGGTGTCGCCGCCGGCAGCGAGTTCTGGTTCGGCCGCGATCTGTCCGACCTGAGCACCGAGCAGGTCGCATTGCTGATCGGCATCGTGCGTGGCCCGTCCTATTACGATCCGCGCCGCAATCCCGAGCGTGCGCTGGAGCGCCGCAACTTCGTGCTCGGCGAGATGCACGAGACGAAGCTGATCGACGACGCCGAGTACCAGCGCGCACTCAAGGCGCCGCTGGGCGTGACGAAGGATCCGGGCAGCACCGCCGCGAATCGTTTCCCCGCTTATGTCGACCTTGTGCGCCGCCAGCTCGCCCGCGATTACCCGGCCGACGCGCTCGCCGGCGCCGGCCTGAGCGTGATGAGCGGCATGGCGCCGTCGGCGCAGGCGATGGCCGAAGGCGCGGTCGCGCGCACGCTCAAGAGTCTCGACAGCAAGCGGCGCCCACCGCTGCAGACCGGCCTGGTCGTGACCGATGTGCACAACGGCGAGGTCGTCGCCGTGGTCGGCAGCCGCAGCGTCGCCGAGCACGGCTTCAATCGCGCCGTCGAGGCGCAGCGCCCGGTCGGTTCGCTGCTCAAGCCGTTCGTGTACCTGCTCGCGCTGGCGCAGCCGGGCAAGTATTCGCTGGGGACGTGGGTCGACGATTCGCCGGTCACCGTCGAGCTGGGCAAGAAGAAAAGCTGGAATCCCGGCAATTCGGACGGCCGCAGCCACGGCACGGTGCGCCTGATCGACGCGCTGGCGATGTCCTACAACCAGGCCACGGTGCGCGTGGGCATGCAGGTCGATCCGGAGCGCATCGCCAGCCTGATCAAGACGCTCGCCGGCATCGAGGCCGAACCCAATCCGGCGCTGATCCTCGGCTCGATGGACCAGAGCCCGTACGCGATGGCGCAGCTGTACCAGTTCCTCGCCTCGGGCGGCGAGATCCAACCGCTGCACGCGGTGCGCGGCGTGCTCGACGCCAACGGCAAGGCGCTCAACCGCTACGACAAGGAACCCGCGCCGGCGCAGGAAGGCGACGCCATCGCCGCGCGCCTGATCACCATCGCGCTGCAGCAGGCGGTGTCCAACGGCACCGGCACGCAGCTGGTGCGGGACGGACTCGGCCGACTCTCGCCCGCAGGCAAGACCGGCACCTCCAACGACGGTCGCGACAGCTGGTTCGCCGGCTGGACCGGCGACCACCTCGCGGTGATCTGGGTCGGCAACGACCAGAACAAGGAAACCGGCCTGTACGGCGCGACCGGTGCGATGCGCGTGTGGTCGGGGATCTTCTCGCGCCTGCCCAGCGCGCCGCTGGAAGTCGGCAGCAAGGGCCTGGACTGGCAGTGGACGATTGCGTCCAACACCACCGATCCCGACTGCGCCGGCGCGCGTCGTCTTCCGTACGTCGCCGGTTTCGCTCCGGCGTATGCGCCGTGCCCGCAGCCGGAACCGGTGGAAGAGGAAGGCGGCGGCTGGCGCGAGTGGTTCGGCTTCGGCCGCAAGGATGGCGACACGTCCGCCGAAACGCAGCGCGAGGAAGCACCGCAGCAGCAAGAGACCCCGTTATGAACGCAGTACGCATCACCGTCGCCACGGGCCTTCTCGGCCTGCTGGCGGCGTGCGCGACCACGCCGCCGACGCCGCAGCCCACGTTCGACGCGGTTGCCGCCGTGGCCGCCATCCGCGCCACTGGCGGCGCTGCCAACAGCGAGCTGGACGTGCAGCCGATCCGCGATCCGCAGGTCGAGGACCTGCGCGAGGAAGCCGACCGGCTCGAACGCGCAGGCCAGTACCCGCAGGCCGCCACCGCGCTCGATCACGCGTTGCAGATCAACCCGGACGATCCGGCGCTGCTGCAGGAACGCGCCGAGGCCGCGCTGCTGATGAAGCAGCTCGACGAGGCCGAACGCTACGCCCGCCAGGCGCTGCAACGCGGTTCGAAGGTCGGGCCGCTGTGCCGCCGGCACATGGAGACGATCGCGCAGGTGCGGCAGGCGCGTCCGATCCCGATCGAGGTGCCGGGCGAGGGCGTCGCCGACGCGCGCCGCGACCGCGATGCCTGCACCGTCTCGGCGCCGCCGCGCTACTGACGATCCCCGGCGCGCGCGCGGCCTAGAATAGGCGCGTGTGCGCAGCGACGGCCCCGAGCCGTCCCGCAAGGTTCCCGTGATCGCTGGGTCGTGGGCGGTGCATGCGATCCCCGGGCAACATCGAGACCCCATGCAAGCTGCGGCGCCATCGGCAAGCGAAACCCACCCGAGCGACAGCCGGCTGGCCCAGGCCAGTCGCGAAGCGCTCGCGCAGGGCGGCGAACTCGCGCGCAACATCCCGTCGTTCGCCTCGCGCCCGGCGCAGCAGGATCTGGCGGCGGCGGTGGCCGAGGCGATCGATCGTCGCGGCACGCTGCTGGCCGAGGCCGGCACCGGCACCGGCAAGACCTTCGCTTACCTCGTGCCGGCGCTGTTGTCGGGCAAGAAGACCATCGTCTCCACCGGCACGCGCGCGCTGCAGGACCAGCTCTATCACCGCGACCTGCCGCGCGTGCGCGATGCACTCGGCATCGGCCTGAAGACCGCGCTGCTCAAGGGGCGAGCCAACTATCTGTGCCACTACCGCATGCGCCAGGCGCAGGGCGAGCCGCATCTTTTCAAAGGCGCGTTCGCGACGCGCGAGCTGGCCGCGCAGTTCCAGCGCATCGTGTCGTGGTCGGGCCGCACGCGCATGGGCGACCTGGCCGAACTCGATGCGTTGCCCGAGGACTCGCCGCTGTTGCCTATGGTCACCAGCACCGCGGAGAACTGCCTGGGCAGCGAGTGTCCCTTCTTCGCCGACTGCTTC
Organism: Lysobacter panacisoli; assembly: GCF_009765165.1. Taxonomy (NCBI): domain Bacteria; kingdom Pseudomonadati; phylum Pseudomonadota; class Gammaproteobacteria; order Lysobacterales; family Lysobacteraceae; genus Lysobacter; species Lysobacter panacisoli. The sequence continues at coordinate 529,794 of NZ_VLNU01000001.1, read as the reverse complement.
GTCGTGCAGGCGCGCCAGCGTGCGCAGGCGGCGGACCTGGTGGTGGTGAACCACCACCTGCTGCTCGCCGACCTCGCACTGAAGCAAGAAGGCTTCGGCGAAATCCTGCCCGGCGCGCAGGCCTTCGTCGTCGACGAGGCGCACCAGTTGCCGGAACTCGCCGCGCAGTTCTTCGGCGAAGCATTGAGTGCACGCCCGCTGGTCGAACTGGCTCGCGATGCGCTGACCGAATCCCGCCAGGTCCCGTCCGCGCTGGCGGCGGTGCAGGATCCCGCGCGCGGGCTCGAGCAGGCCGTGCGTGCGCTGCGCGCGGCGATGGACGAGCTGCCGGTGCGTGGCACGCGTCGTCGCTGCGCCGAGGAAACAGCAGTCGAGGACGCGTTCGACGCGCTCGAACACGCGTTGCGCCAGCTTCACGCCGCGGTGCAGCCGTATGCGTCGGCATCGCCCGGTTTCGACGCCTGCGCGGCGCGCGCAGTCGAGTTCGAAGGGCGGCTCAAACGCTGGCGCGACGACAGTGCGCCGGGCGATGCAGCCGAGGATGAGTTCGCCGCGGATTTCACCGAAGTCGATGCCGGCGACGACGCCGGCGAGGCGGCTACGGACGAGAAACCGCGCAAGCGCCGCGACGACGGCAGCGTGCTCTGGTACGAACTCACCGCGCGCGGTTTCCGCCTCAGCCGCACGCCGCTCGATGTCGCCGGCCCGCTCGCGCAGCACCGCGCGCGTTCGCAGGCCGCGTGGATATTCACCTCGGCGACGCTCGCCGTGGGTGGGCGTTTCGAGCATTTCGCGATCAAGCTCGGCCTGTACCTGAAGGGCGAGGATCCGCCGCACACGCTGCTCGTGCCCAGTCCGTTCGACTGGGAAACGCAGGCGCTGTGCTATCTGCCGCGCGGCCTGCCGGATCCGGTCGTGCGTCATTACAACGAGAGCATGGTCGAGCGCATCCGCCCGGTGCTCGAAGCATCCAACGGTCGCGCCTTCGTGCTGTTCGCCTCGCACCGCGCACTGCGCGAAGCGGCCGAGCTGTTGAAGGACGGGCCGTGGCCGTTGTTCGTGCAGGGCGAAGCGCCACGCCCCGTGTTGCTGGAGCGCTTCCGCGCGTCCGGCAACGGCGTGCTGCTGGGCGCGGCGAGTTTCCGCGAAGGCGTCGACGTCGCCGGCGATGCGCTCAGCGTGGTGGTGATCGACAAGCTGCCCTTCGCCGCGCCGGACGATCCGGTTTTCGAAGCGCGCCTGGATGCGATCCGCCGCAATGGCGGCAACCCGTTCCGCGACGAACAGCTGCCGCAGGCGGTGATCGCGCTGAAGCAGGGCGCGGGCCGGCTGATCCGCAACGAGAGCGATCGCGGCGTGCTGGTGCTGTGCGATCCACGCCTGACCAGCAAGACCTACGGCAGCGTGTTCCTCAATTCGCTGCCGCCGCTGCCGAAGACTCGGCGGATCGAGGACGTGCAGGCGTTCTTCGTCACGGACGACGCGGAGACGCCGCTAGAATCGTCGCCATTAGAATCGCCGACATGAAACTGCTCGCCCTGGAAACCTCCACCGAAGCCCTCTCGGTCGCGTTGTCGATCGACGGCGAGGTGCGCGAGCGCTTCGAGCTGGCGCCCCGCCGGCACGCCGAACTGGCGCTGCCGTGGGCCGACGAGCTGCTCGCGCAGGCGGGAGTGAAGCGTTCGCAGCTCGACGCGATCGCGGTCGGGCGCGGTCCCGGCGCATTCACCGGCGTGCGCCTTGGGATCGCGCTGGCGCAGGGCATCGCGCTGGCCCTGGATCGCCCCGTGGTGCCGGTGTCCACGCTCGCCGCGCTGGCGATGCGTGCGGTCGTGCCGGGCACGCAATCGCGCATCCTCGCCGCCATCGACGCACGCATGGGCGAGGTGTACGCGGCCGCGTACGAAACGACGGCCGATGGGTTGCGCGCGCTGTCCAGCGAAGTGGTGACGGCGCCCGATGCCGTCGAATTGCCCGACGCGAACGATGGATGGACCGGCGTCGGCACCGGGTTCGATGCAGGCGAGGGCGCGTTGCGCAGACGCCTGGGCGCGCGCTTCGCGACGATCGATGCGGTGCAACTGCCGCATGCCGCCGATGTCGCGCGGCTGGCGACGGTGGCCTTCGCGCGCGGCGAGGCAGTGGCGGCGGAGAAGGTCGAACCTGCGTACCTGCGCAACAACGTGGCGCTGACCATCGCCGAACAACAGGCGTTGCGCGACTCGCGCAAGTAGGACGCGGTTCGCGTCAGTCGTCGACCAGCTGCCCGCCCGGCAGGAAGTTCCAGGTGCGCGTCACGTGCAGCACGTCGGGGTTTTCTTCGGTGCGTGGCAGCGGCGGGTAGGGCTCGGCGAGCTTGGCGATGCGCAGCGCGGAGGCGTCGAGCAGCGCGATGCCGCTGGTCTTGACGATGTCCGCGCGTTCGACCGTGCCGTCGCGGCGGATCGCCACGCTGATCACCACTTGGCCGGCGAGGCGACGGCGACGCGCTTCGTCGGGATAGTTGAGGTTGCCCACGCGTTCGACGCGGTCCACCCATTGGCGCAGGTAGCCGGCCCACACGTATTCCTGCGTGCTCGCCGAGACGAACTTGCGCGTCGGACGCTTGGCGTAGCGCTCCGAACGCATGTGGATCTCGGCGGCGAGGCGCGCCATCTCCATGTCGCGATCGATCTTTTCCTGTCCGCGCGGCAGCGGCTTCTCGCTCGGCGACGGCGTGGTGCGCGGCGCGGCGGTGACCGTCTCGCCGCGCGTGCTCGCGACCACGCGCGCCTGCGGCGCGGGTTGCGGCGCGGGCGACTGCGCGCGCAGTTCGCGCGGCGCAATGCCGGTCGCCGCCTGCGGCAGCGGGCCCGACTGCGCTTCGCGCGGACGCGTGCTCTTGTCGTGTTCGCCGCCGCCCTGGTTGTTGGCTTGCGCGAGGAAATCCGCCTGCTGCGGCGTCAGTGCGGTCGTGGTCTGGGTGAGGATCACGTCCAGCGTTGGCAGCACCGGCGCGGCCTTCTCCAGCGTCCAGCCCAGGCCGAGCAGCAGGATGCCGTGCACCAGCAGCGACAGCACGAACGTCGCACTGACGCGGCCGCTGCCCGCATCCTCGTAGTTCGCGACGACTGCACTCATGCGTTGCGTGCCGCAGCCGTGGCCATGCGCGACTCGATCGCATCGAACAGCATCGAGGCGATGTTGATGCCGAACTGCGCATCGATCTCGCGGATGCAGGTCGGGCTGGTGACGTTGACTTCGGTGAGGTAGTCGCCGATCACGTCGAGGCCGACGAACAGCATGCCGCGACGCTTCATTTCAGGCCCGACCTGTGCGGCGATCCAGCGATCGCGTTCGCTCAGCGGGCGACCTTCGCCGCGACCGCCTGCAGCGAGATTGCCGCGGAATTCGTCGCCCTGCGGAATGCGCGCGAGGCAGTAATCGACCGGCTCGCCATCGACCAGCAGGATGCGCTTGTCGCCTTCGCTGATCTCGGGCAGGTAGCGCTGCGCCATCGCCAGGCTGTGGCCGCCCTGGGTCAGCGTTTCGAGGATCACGTTGAGGTTGGGTTCGCCGGCGCGCGCGCGGAAGATCGAACGTCCGCCCATGCCGTCGAGCGGCTTCAGCACCGCTTCGCCGTGTTCGGCGACGAAAGCCTTCAGCGTGGCCGCGTCGCGACTCACCACCGTCGCCGGACAGCACTGCGGGAACAGCAGCGCGGCGAGTTTCTCGTTGTAGTCGCGCAGTCCCTGCGGATCGTTGACGACCATCGCGCCCGCGTCCTGCGCGAGTCCGAGCACCTGCGTGTCGTGGATGTATTCGTTGTCGACCGGCGGGTCCTTGCGCATCAGCACGACCTGGCCGGGACCGAAGCGCAACGTGTTCCACTCGCCCAGTTCGAACCAGGCGGACTTGTCGTCGCGCACCTGCAACGGAGCGACCAGCGCCTCTGCTTTGCCATCGCGCACCGTGAGTCCACCGGGGCGCACGTAGTGCAGCCGGTGCCCGCGGCGCTGCGCTTCGAGCAGCATGGCGAAGGTCGAGTCCTTGGCGATCTTGATCGACCCGATCGGGTCCATCACGACGACGATGTCGAGCGGCATGGCGGCAGCGGGGGAAAGAATGGCGGGATGGTAGCAGGCAAGGTCGCCCCCGCCCGGAGCCATCGGCGGAAATCTGCGGTTCGTCGCGAGGGCGTCATCGGACCGGCCGATCCTGACCGGAGAGGGCCCGGACCACGCCCCCGGGAGACTGGAACGGGTGTCCCGGCTTGGCGATCCGATCCTCGGAAAACCTACATTTATCAGGTATATGCAACGTGCGTGCCCAGCTTCGCCCAGTGACCGGAACTCCGGTCCCCGCGACAGACCCGGACGTGGTGTCGGTCCCGGCCGCCGCCGCGACGCATTCAGCTTGCCTAAAGACGCCGCTGCTTGACAGGTTCGGCAAGGCTTGGAATAAAGACGACTGGCGAAGTGCCTGCAAACGCGCGGCATTCGCATGGGGGAATTCGAAAATGCTAGACGAGGTCCGCAACGGCAGCCTCGGCGGTCTCAAGGTCATGGTGATCGACGACTCCAAGACCATCCGCCGAACCGCCGAGACGTTGCTCAAGCGCGAAGGCTGCGAGGTGGTCACCGCCACCGACGGCTTCGAAGCGCTGGCGAAGATCGCCGATCAACAGCCACAGATCATCTTCGTGGACATCATGATGCCGCGGCTGGATGGTTATCAGACGTGCGCGCTGATCAAGAACAACCACCTGTTCAAGGGCACGCCGGTGATCATGCTGTCCTCGAAGGACGGCCTGTTCGACAAGGCCCGCGGACGCATCGTCGGCTCCGAGCAGTACCTCACCAAACCATTCACACGCGAAGAACTGCTCGACGCGATCCGCACGCACGTAAACGCCTGAACCGGGGGGTAGGGCAAGCAATGGCACGTATTCTTCTGATCGAGGATTCGCCGACCGATACGGCGGTCCTGACCCAGCTCCTCGAGCGCAACGGTCACCAGGTTCTGGCCTCGGGCAATGCCGAGGACGGTATCGAGACCTGCAAGCGCGAGAAGCCCGACCTGGTGATGATGGACGTCGTGCTCCCGGGCATGAACGGTTTCCAGGCCACGCGTGCGCTGTCGCGCGATGCGGCCACCAGCACCATCCCGGTGCTGATCGTCAGCACCAAGGGCATGGACACCGACAAGGCCTGGGGCATGCGCCAGGGCGCCCGCGACTACATCGTCAAGCCGCCGCGCGAAGACGAGCTGATCGCCCGCATCAACGCACTGCTGGGTGCCTGAGGAAGGCACGCCGATGCTGCAGTCGCCTTTCGACGTACTGGTGGACTACGAGCGCCGAAGCTTGGCGCACGTGGTCGGCTTGCCCGAGCAGCTCGACGCTCCCGGCCTGTGGCGCGGCGTGGGTTACCGCATCGGCGCGCGCAGGCTGGCGTCGGGGTTCGGCGAAGTGCTGGAAATCCTGCCGCTGCCGCAGGTCACGACAGTGCCGGGCTCGCAGCCCTGGCTGCTCGGCCTGGCCAACGTCCGCGGCAACCTCCTGCCGATCGTCGACCTCAAGCAGTTCCTCGAGGGCGAGCGCACCGTCCTGCACGAGAGCCAGCGCATCCTGCTCGTCCGCCAGCCCGGCGGCGACGTGGCGGTGCTGATCGACGAGCTCTACGGCCAGCGCAGCTTCCACGAGCAGCACCGCATCGAGCTGGACGCGGAGGGCGACGCCGCCGTCGAGCCGCTCTCCCAGGGTCGTTACGCAAATTTCGTCGAGCGCGCGTACCGCCTCGATGCACACACGTGGGGCATCTTCAGCCTTGACCGGCTGGCCCGCACGCCCGAATTCCGCCAGGCGGCTTCCGACATGCCGCATCGCATCAGCACCACTTCCGAGGTCGAACCATGAGCACTGTTATGGATAGCGCTGCCGGCAAGGGCCGCAGTCTGGGCGTCAACACCTGGCTGGTCGTGCTGGGCGTGTCGGTGCTGATCTTCGGTCTCAACACCGGTTACGCGACCTGGAAGGCGGCACGCCTCGGCGGCGCCAGCTCCTCGGCCTCGGACCTGCAGGTGAACTCGCAGAAGCTCGCGGTGCAGGGCCAGGAAGCGGTGAGCGGCGACGCGGCTTCGTTCGCGGCGTTCAAGGAAACCCGCAACCAGGTCGTGAAGGACGTCGAGCAGCTCAACGCCAACTTCGGCGACACGGCAGGCGTCTCCGGTCCGATCAAGACCGTCACCGACACGTGGGGCCCGCTCGGCAAGAGCGCCGACCAGGTGCTGGCGAGCGAGAAGGCGGTGCTGGCCCTGGCGGGCAACGCCGACAGCTTCACCAGCCGCGTGCCGCAGCTGCAGGCGCGCCTGGACGAACTGGTCCGCGCGATGTCGGCCTCCGGCTCGCCGTCCTCGCAGGTCTACATCGCCCTGCGCCAGGTCGTGCTCTCGGGAACCATGTCCCGCCGCATCACGGAAATCCGCGCCGGTGGCAGCGGCGCCGCGCTCGCCGGTGAAGCGCTCGGCCGCGACGCCGCGGTGTTCGGCAACGTGCTGACCGGCCTGCGCAAGGGCGACGCCGCGTTCGGCGTGACCCCGCTGGGCAACAGCAACGCGCTGGCCGCACTCGGCCAGGCCGAGACGCTGTGGCTGGAAATGAAGAAGGACCTGGACGCGATCCTGTCCTCCTCGCAGAACCTGTTCGCCGCGCAGGCGGCGGCCGAGTCGATCACCGGCGGTTCCAACAAGCTGCTGTCCGACAGCCAGGCGCTGTTCCAGGCCTTCACCTCGTTCGGCTCGGTGCGCAGCACCAACCCGATCGGCCACATCATGGTCAGTATCGCGTCGGGCCTGGTGGCGCTGCTCGCGATCGTCTTCCTGGTGTTCTCGCTGAACAGCCAGCAGAAGAAGCGCTACCTGACCACGAAGGAACTCAACGACCGTAACCAGGAGGCGATCATGCGCCTGCTGGACGAAATGGGTTCGCTCGCAGAAGGCGACCTGACCGTAAAGGCGACCGTGACCGAGGACATGACCGGCGCGATCGCGGACTCGATCAACTTCGCCGTCGAACAGCTGCGCAGCCTGGTGCAGACGATTACCGACACCTCGGTGCAGGTCGCCGCCAGCGCGCAGGAAACGCAGGCCACTGCCATGCACCTGGCCGAGGCCGCCGAACACCAGGCGCAGGAAATCAACTCCGCTTCCAGCCGTATCAGCGAAATCGCGGCGTCTATCAACCAGGTGTCGCGCAACTCGGCCGAATCGGCGGACGTGGCGCAGCGCTCGGTGCAGATCGCGACCAAGGGCGCCGGCGTCGTGCGCCAGACGATCGCGGGCATGGACAGCATTCGCGACCAGATCCAGGAAACCTCGAAGCGAATCAAGCGACTGGGTGAGTCGTCGCAGGAAATCGGCTCGATCGTGGAACTGATCAACGACATCTCGGAACAGACGAACATCCTCGCGCTGAACGCCGCAATTCAGGCGGCCTCGGCGGGTGAAGCGGGCCGCGGCTTCGCGGTCGTGGCCGACGAAGTGCAGCGACTCGCAGAACGCGCGTCCAACGCGACGAAGCGAATCGAAACGCTGGTCCAGACGATTCAGTCCGACACCAACGAAGCGGTGTCCTCGATGGAACAGACGACGTCGGAAGTGGTCGCCGGTGCGCGACTGGCCGAAGACGCGGGTACCGCGCTGGGCGAGATCGAAAAGGTGTCGTCGGACCTGTCGAACCTCATTCAGGGCATCTCGAGCGCGGCGCAGCAGCAGTCCAGCGCGGCATCGAACATCACCGCGACGATGAACACCATCCAGTCCATCACCGCGCAGACTTCGCAGGGTGCGAACCAGACGGCCGCGTCGATTGGAAACCTGGCGCAGCTGGCGGCCGACCTGCGCCGCTCGGTCGCCGACTTCAAGCTGCCGGCCTGACCACGGACGGGACAGGGGCCATGAACAGTTTCACCAACGGCCGCCGTAAGCGGGGCCGCCTCGTTCCCATGCGGGGTGGACGATGACCGTGATGCGCGAAGCCATCGATACGACCACGCTCGGCTGGATCAAGCCCGAGCTGGACGAGACCCTGCGCCTGGCGCAACAGGAGATCGAGGCGTACGCCGAGAATCCTGGCGACACCAGCCGCATGCGCCTGTGCGCCGAACAGCTGCACCAGGTGCACGGCACGCTGCGCATGGTCGAGCTCTATGCCCCGGCGATGGTCGCCGAGGAAATGGAGCGCCTGGCCATCGCGCTGCAGCAGGGCAAGGTCACCGACCGTGACGAAGCCTGCGCTGCGCTGATGCGCGGCGTCGTGCTGCTGCCGGACTACCTGGAGCGCCTGCAGGGCGGCCACCGCGACATCCCGATCGTGTTGCTGCCGCTGCTCAACGAGCTGCGCGCCACGCGCGGCGAGGCGGGGCTCAACGAAAGCGTCCTGTTCTCGCCGGACCTCGACCGTCCGCTGCCGGCGCACCTGCCCAGCTCCGCGCCGATGCGCGGCGCTTCGGCGGCGCACCTGTCGGCGCTGCGCGATGCCCTGGCCAACTGGCCGGAAGAGGGCATGCCGGGCCAGCCCGAGAAGCTCGCCGCCGCGGTCGACGGACTGCTCGGCGAAGTCGTACTCGAACCCGTCCGCCGCATGCTGTGGGTGGCGTCCTCGGTCGCCGGCGCGCTGCGCGACGGCGCGTTGCCGCCCACGCGCGCACTGCGCCAGGCCTTCGGTGGCGTCGAGCGCGAAGCGCGCATGATGCTGTCCGACGACGGCTTCGGCGCACACCGCGGCGAACCGGCCGCGGAACCGACCCGCCAGCTGCTGTACCACGTCGCCCACAGCGACGGCCGCCATCCGGCGCTGGACGACCTGCGCCACACCTTCGAACTCGCCGCGCACCTGCCCAGCGAGTCCGAACTCGAACACGCCCGCGGCAGCCTCAGCGGTCGCAATCGCGCGCTGCTCGACACCGTCGCCGCGGCGATCAAGGAAGACCTGCTGCGCGTCAAGGACGCGCTCGACCTGCACCTGCGCACGGGCCAGACCGACGTCGCCGAGCTCAAGCCGCAAGTCGAAGCGCTCGGTCGCGTCAGCGACACGCTCGGCATGATGGGCCTGGGTGTCGCGCGCACGGTGGTGCTGCAACAGCGCGACGCGATGCACGACATCGTTTCGGGCAAGCGCCCGGCCGACGAAGGCGCGCTGCTCGACGTCGCCGGTGCGCTGCTCTACGTCGATGCGTCGCTGGACGACCAGGTCTCGCGCCTGGGCCTGCCCGACGATCGCGCCGAAGACGAAATGCTGGCCGGCGAGGCCCGCAAGGTGCTCGACGTGCTGGTGCGCGAGGCCATCGCCAACTTCGGCGACGCCCGCCAGGCGTTCGTCGCGTTCGTCGAGACCAACTGGGACCACGCCGAACTGGCGGAAGTGCCGCGCGTGCTCGACGAAGTCGCCGGCGCGCTGCGCATGCTCGAACTGCCGCAGCCGGCCGACTACCTCACCGGCGTCAAGCGCTACACCGAAGTCGAACTGATCGGCCGCAAGCGCGTGCCCAACGGCCAGCAGCTCGACACGCTGGCCGACGCGCTCGCCAGCCTCGAGTACTACCTCGAAGCACTGCGCGAGCAGCGCCCGAACCGCAACAACATCCTGGACATCACCCGCCAGAGCCTGGAAACCCTGCGCTACTGGCCGCTGCCGGAATTCGACATCGCCGCCACGATGGCGCCGAGCTCGCCGATCAGCCGCGAAGACCTGGCCAAGGTGCCGGACTTCGAACTGACCGACGAGATCACGCTCGGCGGCGCGACGCCGCAGTCGCCGTTCGATATGAGCGCGCCGACCACGGTGGTCGAGTTCCGCGCGCCCGAGTCGATGGCTCCGGCCGCGCCCGTTGCTCCGGTTGCACCGGCGGCTCCGGCGCCCGCGCCGATGGTCGTGGCGACCACGCCCGCGCAGATCGCCGCCGGCGGTTTCGAACACAGCGACGACATCGACGACGAAATCCGCGAGGTGTTCCTCGAGGAACTCGACGAAGAGATCCGTCACCTCGGCGACCTGCTGCCCGTGTGGCACGGGGCGCCGGAAGACAGCGAGCGCCTGCGTCCGATCCGCCGCGTCTTCCACACGCTCAAGGGTTCGGGTCGCCTGGTCGGCGCGAAGACGCTGGGCGAATTCAGCTGGAAAATCGAGAACCTGCTGAACCGCGTGCTCGATGGCACCCGTCCCGCCAGCCCGGCGGTGATCGGGCTGGTCGGCCATGCCTACACCGCACTGCCGCAGTTGCACGCCGCTCTGCGCAACGAAGGCGCCATCACCGCCGACCTGGCGGCGATGGAAGCCCACGCCGATCGCCTCGCCGAAGGCGACGAAACGCAGTACGTGCCCGCGCCGAAGGCGACGGTCGCCGAAGCCGCGCCGGTCGCACCGGTGGTCGAAGAGGAAATCACGCTCGAAGCGGTCAGCCTCGACGTGCTCGACGACACCGGCATCGAAGTCGAGGAAATCAACTTCGACGACGTGCCCGAACCGGAGCCGGTCGCCGACATCGCGCCGGTGTTCGAGATCGAAGACCACGGCGTGCCCGCGTCGGTCGATTCGGTGCTGCTCGAGATCCTCGACGCCGAGGTCAGCGGCCACCTGGTCACGATCGAGGAATGGCTCGCCGCCGCGCAGGCGCAGCCGCGCCACGCCGACGATGGCCTGCAGCGTTCGTTCCACACGCTCAACGGCGCGTTCGCGATGACCGAAGTGCCGGTCATCACCGACATCACCGGTCCGACCGAGGTCTACGTCAAGCGTCTGCTCGCGTCCGGCCAGCCGGCCAGCGCCGAGGGCGTGACCGCGATGGCCGACGTCGCCGACGCGATCCGCCGCACGCTCGCCACGCTGAAGACGCCGTCCCCGCGCATCCCGGCCTTCGAAGGCCTGGCCGAGCGCATGCGCGCTCTGCGCGACAGCCTGCCCGATGCGCGCCAGCCGCTGCCGGTCGAGCTCGACGTCGAACCGGCGCCGCAGCTCGCGGCGATGGACCTCAGCGAGTTCACCAGCCTGGCCGACGACGTTGGCCCGGCGGTCGACGATGCCGCGCAGTTCGCGCGCATCGAAGCCGAGCTCGCCGAAGCCCGCCGTATCGAGGCCGAACGCGAAGCGATCGAACACGCCAACGCCGCACACGTCGACGTTGCGCGCGTGGAGGCCGAGCGTTTCGCATTCGAGCAGGAACAGCGCGAGATCGAACGCCTCGCCCTGCTCAAGCGCGAGGAAGACGCGCGCATCGAGGCCGAGCGCCTCGAAGCGGAGCGTCTGGAATCCGAGCGCCTGGAAGCCGAACGCGTACAGGCCGAGATCGCCGAAGCCGAACGTCTGGCCGCCGAACGCGCGCAGGCCGAACGCCTCGCCGCCGAACGTGCCGAAGCCGAACGCCTCGACGCGGAACGCCGCGAAGCCGAGCGCCTCGCCGCCGAACGTGCCGAGGCCGAACGCGCAGCCGCACAGCTGGCCGAACAGCAGCGCATCGAAGCCGAACTGCTCGAAGCCGAGCGTCTGGCGACCGAACGCCTCGAGGCCGAGCGCCTCGAAGCCGCGCGCCTGGCCGATGAAGAGCAGGAGTACGCACGCCTCGAAGCGCAGTACGCCGAAGCCGACCGTACCGCACGCGAACAGCAGGCCTCGATCGAAGCGTCGATCGGCCACGCCGCTTTCGCGGACGTGCCGAGCGCGAACGATCTGCCCGACGTCGAGGAAATCGAACCGGCAGCCGTGGCCGTCGACGAACCCGCCGTGGAGTCGCAGGAGCCGGCCGTGGCCGCGCTCATCGCGCACGCGCTGGCCGCCGCCGACGATCCGGACGAAGCGCTGGACCTGAGCGAACTCGATCCGGAACTGGTCGACATCTTCGTCGAGGAAGCCAGCGACCTGCTCGACCATTCCGACGGCCTGCTCGCGCAGCTGCGCGAAGCGCCGACGGAGCGCGAGCCGCTGGTCGGCCTGCAGCGCGACCTGCACACCATCAAGGGTGGCGCGCGCATGGCCGGCATCATGGCCGTGGGCGAACTCGGCCACGCGATGGAATCGCTGCTCGAAGCCGTGGTCGAACTGCGCTGCGAACTCGGCCGCGATGGCGTGCCGCTGCTCGAACGCGGTTTCGACCGCCTGCACGCGATGGTCACCCGCGTCGGCGAGCGCCGCGCGATCGCGATGCCGGAAGCGCTGATCGCCGAATTCGACGCACGCGCCCGCGGCACCACGACGCTGACCGCCGCCGTGCTGGCCGCCAAGCCCGCACCGACGCCGGCGCCGGCGCCGGTGCAGGCGAGCAAGCCGACGCCGGTCGCGACGCCGGACGCCGATGCGCCGCACGTCGAGCTCAAGCCGCTGTCCGCGCCGATCAGCGACCAGCCGGTCGCCGACGACGACGACATCGGCGTGCGTGCGCCGCAGGAGCAGGTGCGTATCCGCGCCGACCTGCTCGACCGCCTCGTCAACTACGCCGGTGAGGTCGCGATCTACCGCGCCCGCCTGGAGCAGCAGCTGGGTGCGTTCCGTGGCGCCATCGCCGAAATGGCGGCGACCAACACGCGTATGCGCGACCAGCTGCGCCGACTGGAGATCGAAACCGAAGCGCAGATCGTCGCGCGCTACCAGCGCGAAGGCGACACCGGCGAGCAGGCGTTCGATCCGCTCGAACTCGACCGCTTCTCCACGCTGCAGCAGCTGTCGCGTGCGCTCTCCGAGTCCGCTGCCGACCAGACCAGCCTGCAGACCACGCTGGACGACCTGACGCGCCAGTACGAAACGCTGCTGCTGCAACAGTCGCGCGTGAGCTCGGAGCTGCAGGAAGGCCTCATGCGCACGCGCATGGTGCCGTTCGACGGCCTGCTGCCGCGCCTGCGCCGCGTCGTGCGCCAGGCCTCGGGCGAACTGGGCAAGCACGTCGCGCTCAAGCTCGACGGCACCCAGGGCGAACTCGACCGCAACGTGCTCGAGCGCATGACCGCGCCGCTGGAGCACATGCTCCGCAACGCCGTCGCGCACGGCCTGGAAACGCCGGACAAGCGCAAGAAGGCCGGCAAGACCGACGAAGGCACGATCCGCATCGCGGTGCGCCGCGAAGGTTCGGAAGTCGTGCTGGAAGTCGGCGACGACGGTGCCGGCCTCAACCGCGACGCGATCCTGCGCCGTGGCCATGAGCGCGGCCTGGTGCCGGACGGCGTCACGCTGTCCGACGCCGCGATCGATGCGCTGATCCTTGAGCCGGGCTTCTCCACCGCCGAATCGGTCAGTCGACTGGCCGGCCGTGGCGTGGGCATGGACGTGGTCGCCTCGGAAGTGCGCCAGCTCGGCGGCACGCTCGACATCCACTCGGTCCCGGGCAAGGGCGTCACGTTCACCCTGCGCCTGCCGCAGACGCTCGCGGTCACGCAGGCGGTGTTCGTGCGCATCGGCGAGACCACCTTCGCCGTGCCGATCGCCTCGGTGCGCGGCGTGGGCCGCATCGCCCGCGACCGCCTCGACATGGTCGACGCGACCTACCGCTACGGCGGCGAGGACTACGCGGTACACGACCTGGGCACCCTGGTCGGCCACGGCACCGCGAAGGCCGAAGGCCACCTGCAGATGCCGCTGCTGCTGATCCGCTCGGGCGACCTGCGCGCCGCGGTGTGCGTCGACCAGGTCGTAGGCAACCGCGAAATCGTGGTGAAGCCGGTCGGTCCGCAGGTCGCGTCGGTGCCGGGCATCTTCGGCGCCACCATCATGGGTGACGGCCGCGTCGTGGTGATCCTCGACGTCGCACCGCTGGTGCGTCGCCAGGCACTGCTGCCGCGCGATTACGTCGCCGTGCCGGAAGCGCCGGTCGAGACGCGCCGCGTGCCGCTGGTCATGGTGGTCGACGACTCGGTCACGATGCGCAAGGTCACCGGCCGCGTGCTCGAACGCCACAACTTCGAGGTGCTCACCGCGAAGGACGGCATCGACGCGCTGGAACGCATGGCCGAACGCGTGCCGGACCTGATGCTGCTCGACATCGAAATGCCGCGCATGGACGGTTACGAGCTGGCCACCGCGATGAAGGGCGACGCGCGCCTGCGCGGCGTGCCGATCGTGATGATCACCTCGCGTACCGGCGACAAGCATCGCCAGCGCGCATTCGAGATCGGCGTGGAGCGCTACCTCGGCAAGCCGTACCAGGAGCCGGAACTGATCCGCAACGTCTACGAACTGCTGGGCATCGCCCAGGGGGCGACGCGGCATGAGTGAGACCTCGCGTCGCGCGGTACTCCTGGCGCGACCGGGCGCAGCCTGCGAACGCCTGCGCTCGGCACTGGCCGACGCAGGCGCCAACGTGGTGCTGGAAGCCGATCCGACCGTGCTGGACCCGTCCGCGCTCGGCCAGGCCGCGCCGCAGATCGTCGTGGTCGCGCTGGATCCGGTCACCGAAGACATCATCGAGCGCTTCGATCCGGTACTGGCCGATCCGTCGGTCGAAGTGATCTACGAAGAAGCCACGCTCGCCGCCACGCGCGAGGGCTGGGATCTGGCGCGCTGGGTACGTCACCTGGCCGCAAAGTTGCAGGGCCACGCCGACGTGCTGCCGCCCGGGCATGAGCCCGAGGATGCGGAAACGCCGGCACCGCCGGGCGCCGCGCCGGTGGCTGTTGCGACTCCCGCCGCGCCGTCCACGCTGACGCTCGCCCCGATCGACGAAGCACCGCCCGTGGTCGCCGCACCTGCGCCGCCGCCGGTCGTTGCCGCGCCGCCCGCACCGCCGCCGGTGATTGCCGCGCCGCCGGTGATCGAAGCCGCGCCCGCGCCGGTATTCGAAGTGAAGCCGGTCGAAGCCCGCCCGGTCGAGGTTGCGATCGCGCAGGCCGCGCCGCAGACGCAGTTCACGCACGAAGCCACTTACAACCCGTTCGATCCGGTCGCCGCGGAAGCGACGTTCGACAGCATCGAGGCGGTGGAGATCGCCGCGCCGCTGGCGGACATCGAGATGTCGCTGGTCGACGATTCGGGCATGTTCGCCGCCGACGCCGCCGAACTTTCGGTCGCGCCGTTCGAATCCAGTTTCGATTTCGAACTGGCCCCGGGCGATGCGCCGGTGATCGTCGAGGATGCCGCCGCGCCGGTCCTGGTGTTCCAGGCCAGCGACGGAGGCGCCGCCGCGGTCGAGTCGATCGAAGCGCAATCCGACGCACAGGCCGCGCCCGGTGCGCCGGACTGGTCGTTCACCGATGAGGTTTCGACCGAGATCGCCAAGCCCGTCGTCGCCGACCATCGCTTCCAGCGCGATCTGGGCGACCTGGAGCGCCGCATCTCCGCGATGGAGCTGGTCGAAGACCGCCCGGCCGTGCAGATCGACGGCGCGGTGCTGGTGCTCGCCGGCATCGGCGGACCCGACGCGGTGCGCCAGCTGCTGGGCGGACTGCCGGAAGGCTTCCCGCGCCCGGTGCTCGTGCAGCAGCGCCTCGACGGCGGCCGCTACGACCGCCTCGTCGCGCAGATGCAGCGCGCCACTCCGCTGCAGGTGCGTCTGGCCGAGCCGGGCCTGATGGCGATGCCGGGCACGATCTACATCCTGCCCAACGAGATCGGCGTGAACGTCGCCGAGTCGGGCATCCGCTTCACCGACGGCGATGGCGACGTGCTCGCCGCGCTGCCGTCGGCCGACTCGGCGGTGCTGATGCTGAGCGGCAGCGACGCATCGCGCGTCGATGCGGCGATGAACCATTCCTGGGCCGGCGCCCTGGTGGCCGGCCAGTCTCCGGACGGTTGCTACGATGCCGCCGCCGCGAACGAACTGATCGCGCGCGGCGCCGAATCGGGCCAGCCGGCCGACCTCGCCGCGCGCCTGGCCGCGCGCTGGCGCGCCGAATAGGACCACGACGATGGTTAATCCGAATTCCGAGCAGACCCAGGGCACCGAGAACGACATCCGCGGGGTGTTGATCCAGGTCGCCGGCGGCCGCCTGCTGCTGCCCAACGCCACCATCGCCGAAGTGCTGTCGTACGCCGAACCCGACCTCGTAGCCGGCGCACCCGACTGGCTGCTCGGCCGCATGCGCTGGCGCGGCTGGCAGCTCCCGCTGGTCGCGTTCGCGCGTCTGGCCGGACTGGCCAGCGAGCGCGGCGGCCTCGGTAGCAAGGTGGTCGTGCTGCGCGCGCTGAACGGCAATGCGCGCGCACCGTACTTCGCGCTGCTGACCCAGGGCTTCCCGCGCCTGGTGACGGTGTCGCGCGAAGCGCTGATGGTCGTGGAAGACACCAATCCGCTGCCCAACGGCGTGCAGGCACGCGTGCTGCTCAACGAGGACGCGGCGTTCCTGCCGGACCTGGGCGCCATCGAAGAACAGATCGGCGCCGCGCTGGCGCAGGCGGCTTGAGCCCCGCGGCGGCGCGATACGCTTCCGTCGACGCCCTGCGCGGCGTCACCGTCGCCGCCATGCTGCTGGTCAACAACCCGGGCGACTGGTCGCATGTGTATGCGCCGCTGCTGCATGCGCAGTGGCACGGCTGCACGCCGACCGACCTCATCTTCCCGATGTTCCTCTTCATCGTCGGCGTGTCGATCGCGCTGGCGCTGACGCCGCGCGTGGAGCGCGGCGACGACATCCATCTGTTGTCGCGCACGGTGCTGGTGCGCGCCGCGCGCATCGTCGGGCTTGGCCTGCTGTTGCACCTGTGCGCACTGTGGGCGTTCGATCTGCCGCACTACCGCGTCATGGGTGTGCTGCAACGCATCGGCCTGTGCTTTGCGGTGGTGGGGCTGATCGCGCTGCATGCGAAGCCACGCGTGCAGTGGGTCGCGATCGCCGCGCTGCTGCTGGGCTATGCCGCACTGCTCGCGGCCGGCGGCTCCTACGAACCCTTCGTCAACCTCGCCAGCCGCATCGACCATGCGTTGCTCGGCGCGCACGTGTACCAGCTCGATCCGGCGAGCGGTCGCGGCCATGATCCCGAAGGCCTGGTGAGCACGCTCGGTGCACTCGCGACGACGCTGCTCGGCGTGCGCGCGGGCGACTGGTTGCGCCGCGGCGACGTGCGCGCGTTGTGGATCGCCGGTGCGATCGCGATGGCGCTGGGACTGGCGTGGTCGTGGTGGCAGCCGTTGAACAAGAACCTGTGGACGCCGTCGTACGTGCTGTGGACGGGCGGGATCGCGTGCTGGGTGTTGGCCGCGTTCCATCTGCTCATCGACCGGCGCGGCTGGCCCGCGCTGGGCCGCGCGTTCGGCGTCAACGCGATCGCCGCGTACGCGGGTTCGGCATTCATGCTCTACGCACTCGCGGCCGCGGGTTGGCTGGAACCGCTCTACCGCCACGGTTTCGCCGACTGGATGACGCCGCGCTTCGGTCCGTACCTGCCGTCGCTGGCCTATGCGCTGTGTTTCGTCGCCCTGTGGTGGGTCGTGATGCGCGTGCTCGACGCGCGGCGGGTCTACTTCAAGATCTGACTCGACTCCGGGCCCCCGCTGGGGCCTGCGGCACGCACTTCACCGCCCATGAATGGCCGGCGTCGCACGATGCCGGTCTTCCGCCGCGTTCCGGCGCGGCGTGACGTCCGGCTTCCCACAGGAGATCGAGCATGGACAGGACCATGAAGGCCGCGGTGGTGCGCGCATTCGGCAAGCCGCTGGTGATTGAGGAAGTCCCGGTGCCGAAGCCCGGACCCGGCGACGTGCTGGTGAAGATCGAGGCCTGTGGCGTGTGCCATACCGACCTGCACGCGGCCGAAGGCGACTGGCCGGTAAAGCCGTCGCCGCCGTTCATTCCGGGCCACGAAGGCGTGGGCCACGTGGTCGCGGTCGGTGCCGGCGTCAGCCACGTCAAGGAGGGCGATCGCGTCGGCGTGCCCTGGTTGTATTCGGCCTGCGGCTATTGCGAACACTGCCTGGGCGGCTGGGAGACGTTGTGCGAACAGCAGCGCAACACCGGCTATTCGGTCAATGGCGGTTTCGCGCAGTACACGCTGGCCGACGCCGGCTACGTTGGTCATCTGCCCAAGGGGATCGGCTTCGTCGAGATCGCGCCGGTGCTGTGCGCCGGCGTCACCGTCTACAAGGGCCTGAAGATGACCGACACCCGTCCCGGCGACTGGGTGGTGATCTCCGGCATCGGCGGCCTCGGCCACATGGCGGTGCAGTACGCGAAGGCGATGGGCCTGAACGTGGCCGCGGTCGACGTGGACGACGACAAGCTCGATTTCGCGCGGCGCCTGGGCGCCACCGCCACCGTCAACGCACTCACCACCGACCCGGCTGCGTTCCTCAAGAAGGAGATCGGCGGGGCGCATGGCGCGCTGGTCACGGCGGTGTCGCCGAAGGCATTCGAGCAGGCGCTGGGAATGCTGCGGCGTCGCGGCACGATGTCGCTGGTGGGCCTGCCGCCGGGCAGCTTCCCGCTGGACATCTTCGGCATCGTGCTCAACGGCATCACGGTGCGCGGTTCGATCGTCGGCACCCGGCTGGACCTGCAGGAATCGCTGGAGTTCGCCGCGCAGGGCAAGGTGGCGGCCACCGTTGCCGCCGAGAAGCTGGAGAACATCAACGACATCTTCGCCCGCATGCACAAGGGCGAGATCGAAGGTCGAATCGTCCTCGACATGGCCGCCTAGCGATCCGTCCTCACGGACGAGCGCACGCCGCGTCAGGCGAGGTCGCCGAACCTCGCCTGCAGCGCCGCGATCGCCGCGAGCCCCGCGGTTTCGGTGCGCAGGATGCGCGGGCCCAGGCGCAGGCCGCGGAAACCCGCGGCGCGCAGCTGTTCGCGGTCGAGGTCGGACCAGCCGCCTTCCGGGCCGATGGCGAGGTACACGGGTGCGTCCGCATCCACCGTGAGCGTGTCGAAGGCGAGTTCGCCTTCCGGATCGAGGATCAGGCGCAGGCCGCCAGCGGGCAGCGTGGCCAGCGTCGCGGTCAACGACAGCGGTGCCGCGACGGCCGGTACCTGCGCGCGGCCGCTCTGTTCGCAGGCCGACGACACCACGCTGCGCCAGTGCGCCAGGCGCTTTTCCGCGCGCGCTTCATCGAGCTTCACCTCGCTGCGCTGCGACCACAACGGATGGAACGCGGCGGCGCCGAGTTCGGTCGCCTTCTGCAGGATCAGGTCCATCTTCTCGCCGCGCGCGACGCCCTGCAGCAACACCAGCTGCAGCGGCGATTCGCGTTCGACCGGTGCGACCGACTCCACGGCCACGCGCAGTTCGCGCTTGTTCGCCGCGACGATGCGTGCGGCGTAATCGTGGCCGTCGCCGTTGAACAGCACGCAGGCATCGCCCACGCCCAGGCGCAGCACGCGTACGAGGTGGGCGGCCGCGCTTTCGGGCAGGGCGGTCTCGCTGCCGGCGCGCAGCGGTTGTTCGACGTGGACGCGGGTCAGGCGCATGCGTTCGCCTCGGCGATGGCGTGGTCGATGGATTCGCGCGTGGTGCGCGCGAGCAGCTGCAGCGCGTCCTCGTCGATGCAGTACGGCGGCATCCAGTACAGCACGTCGCCGAGCGGACGCAGCAGCACGCCGCGCTGCAGGGCGGCACGGTAGGCGCGCAGGCCGATGCGTTCGGACGGATCGAACGGCGTGCGAGCGCGGCCGTCGCGGGCGAGTTCGAACGCGACGATCATGCCGGCCTGGCGTACGTCGGCGACATGCGGGTGGTCCATCAGTGGCGCTGCGAGCGATGCCATCCGCGCGGACGTGTTGCGATTGCGGACGATGACGTCGTCGCGTTCGAGGATGTCCAGCGACGCCAGTGCCGCCGCGCACGCCAGCGGATTGCCGGTGTAGCTGTGCGAATGCAGGAAGGCCTTCTCGCGTGAGGCGTCAAGGAAGCCGTCGTAGATGGTCTGCGTCGCCAGCACCGCGGCCAGCGGCAGCGCGCCGCCGGTGAGTCCCTTCGACAGGCACATCAGGTCCGGCTGCACGGCCGACTGTTCGCTCGCGAACAGCGTGCCGGTGCGGCCGAAGCCGACGGCGATCTCGTCGGCGATCAGGAACACGCCGTGCTCGTCGCACAGTTCGCGTGCCAGCGTCAGGTACAGCGGGTCGTGCATGCGCATGCCGCCGGCGCACTGCACGCGCGGCTCCAGGATCAGCGCGCAGACTTCACCGGCGTGGCGTTCGAGCAGTTCGCGCAGGCCGTCGGCGGCGCGGCGTGCGCGATCGGCCGGGGTTTCGCCGGGTTCGCGCAGGTAGGCATCGGGCGAGGGCGCGAACAGCGCCTCGGCGAGCAGCGGCGCGTACACGCGGCGATACAGCGGGATGTCGCCGACCGCGAGCGCGCCCAGCGTTTCGCCGTGGTAGCCGTTGTCGAGCGCGATGAACTTGGTGCGACCCTCGACGCCGCGATTGCGGAACCAGTGGAAGGCCATCTTCAGTGCGACTTCCACGCCGGCCGAACCGTTGTCGGCGTAGAAGACCTTGGCCAGCGGTTCGCGGCCGATCTCGCGCGGCGCGATCTTGAGCAGCCGCTCGGCCAGTTCCACCGCCGGCGCATGCGAGCAGCCGGCGAGGATCACGTGTTCCAGCGTGTTCGCCTGGCGGGCGATGGCGGCGGCGATGCGCGGCTCGGCGTGGCCGAACAGGTTGGTCCACCAGCTGCTGATGGCGTCCAGCGTGCGCCGGCCGTCCGGGCCTATGAGCCACGCGCCTTCGCCGCGGGCGACCGGGAGCAGGGGCAGGGTGTGGCCGTCGAGGTGCTCGCGCATCTGCGTGCACGGGTGCCAGAGGACGTCGAGGTCGCGCGCGCGCCAGGCGTCTGCATCGACGCCGACGTTCGTTATCATCGGGGGATCGGAGTGCTGCATCCGCCCATTATCGCCGGGTCGAGGCCCCAGCACCGTCGTCCGCCCGTGCGCCGCGACCCGCAGGTCGCCGTCGCCCGGTCCGCCGCTCCCCTTCCGGATAGTGCATGTCCCGTCGCCTGCCCACGATCCACCGCATCACCGAGCACGACGCCGGCCCGTACCGGCTCGAACGCCTCGACCTGGAGTTCGCCAACGGCGAGCGCCGCCACTACGAGCGGCTGCACGGCCGCGGCCACGGCGCGGTGGTGGTGGTGCCGATGCTGGACGCGGACACCGTGCTGCTGGTGCGGGAATACGCAGCCGGCGTTCATCGTTACGAGCTGGGCCTGGTGAAGGGCCGCATCGACGCGGGCGAAACGCCGGAGCAGGCCGCCGACCGCGAACTGAAGGAAGAAGCCGGCTACGGCGCGCGCGACATCACCGTGCTGCGCGCGCTGACGCTCGCGCCGACCTACATGAGCCACCAGGCGCACCTGGTGTTGGCACGCGATCTGTATCCCGAGCGCCTGCCCGGCGACGAACCGGAGGAGCTCGAAGTGGTGCCGTGGAAGCTAGACGACCTGCACCAGCTGATCCTGCGCGAGGACTTCTCCGAAGGCCGCAGCATCGCCGCGCTGTTCATCGCCCGCGAATGGCTGAGGACGCAGCCGGCATGATCCCGCACGCGCTCCGCGAAGACGTCATCGCCCTCGCGCAGGACGCGGCGGCCGCGATCCTGGGCATCTACGACAGCGACTTCGCGGTCGAGCACAAGGACGACGATTCGCCGCTCACCGCCGCCGACCTCGCCGCGCACCGCTGCATCGTCGATGGGCTGGCGCGCATCACCCCGGACATCCCGGTGCTGTCGGAGGAATCCGCGCACGAGGTGTCGACCGCACAGCGCCGGCAATGGTCGCGGCTGTGGCTGGTGGATCCGCTCGACGGCACGCGCGAGTTCGTCAAGCGCAACGGCGAGTTCACCGTGAACATCGCGCTGATCGAGGACGGCGTGGCCGTGTTCGGCGTCGTGCAGGCGCCGGTGACCGGCACGCTCTGGCACGGCGGCGCGACGCTCGGCGGATTCCGCCGCGAGAACGGCACCGAAACCGCGCTGCGCGTGCGCGCGCCGGCGTCAGCGCCCCTGCGCGTCGCCGCCAGCCGCTCGCACCGCGATACGCGCACGCAGGCCTTCATCGACCGCATGGGCGCGACCGAACCGGTCGGGCTCGGCTCGTCGCTGAAGTTCTGCCGGCTCGCCGACGGCGGGCTCGACGTGTACCCGCGTTTCGGTCCGACCAGCGAATGGGACACCGCCGCCGGCCAATGCGTGCTGGAAGGTGCGGGCGGCGCGGTGCTCGACCCGCACGGCCGCCCATTCCGTTACAACCAGCGCGACCGCATCCTCAACGGCGACTTCATCGCGCTGGGCGATACGGCGCTGCCGTGGCGGCAGTGGATGGGCGAGACCGACTGGCACACGCCGTGACGGCACACCGCAACGGACCCGACGATTCCATGAGCGACCACGACATCGGCCGCCTGCTCCAGATCATGGCCCGCCTGCGCGATCCGCAGGGCGGTTGCCCGTGGGATCTGGAGCAGGACTTTTCGACCATTGCGCCGTACACGATCGAGGAAGCCTACGAGGTCGCCGACGCGATCGACCGCGGCGACCTGGACGATCTGAAGGACGAACTGGGCGACCTGCTGTTGCAGGTGGTGTTCCATGCGCAGATGGCGCGCGAGCAGGGCGCATTCGGATTCGGCGACGTGGTCGCCGCGATCAGCGACAAGATGGTGCGCCGCCATCCGCACGTGTTCGGCGCGTCCACGGAAGCGGTCGAGGACGCGCAGGCACAGACCGTGGCGTGGGAAGAACACAAGCGCCGCGAGCGCGAAGCCAACGGGCACGAGGATCGCTCCGCGCTGGCCGGCATCGCGCGCGGTCTGCCCGAATGGCAGCGTGCGGTGAAGCTGCAGAAGCGCGCCGCGCGCGTGGGCTTCGACTGGCCCGACGTGACGCCGGTGATCGCCAAGCTGCACGAGGAGATCGACGAGGTGCGCGTGGAGTTCGCCGCGCTCGACGCCGATCCCGGCGACGCGGGCGCGCGCGACCGGCTCGAGGACGAGATCGGCGACGTGCTGTTCGTCTGCGCCAACCTGGCACGGCACGCGAAGGTCGATGTCGGCGCGGCGATGCGTCGCGCCAACCTCAAGTTCGAACGCCGTTTCCGCGCGATGGAAGCGCTGGCCGATGCCGAGGGGGGCACGCTGTCGGCGTTGTCGCTGGACGAGCAGGACCGGCTGTGGGATCGCGCCAAGGCGGCCGAGAAGGGCTGAGTCCGGCGTGCCGACGGACGGCCGCGCGGCATCGCCGGCGCGCCCTGCGCGCAGGCACAATGGGGGCGGAGGGAACAGACCGATGAAACGCTTCGCCAGCTTCCGCGAGTTCTATCCGTTCTACCTCAGCGAACACAGCCATCGCACCAGCCGGCGTCTGCATTTCATCGGCAGCTGCGGCGTGCTGGTGCTGGTCGCCGTCGCGATCGCGCGCGGCAACGCATGGTGGTTGCTGGCGGCGCTGCTGTGCGGCTACGGCTTCGCCTGGGTCGGCCACTTCTTCTTCGAGAAGAACCGCCCGGCGACCTTCAAGTACCCGTTCTATTCGTTCGCCGGCGACTGGGTGATGTTCAAGGACATCCTCAGCGGGAAGCTGAAGTTCTAGGCGATCTCAGTCGAGGAAGATCAGCCACGCCGCGACCACGATCAGGGCGAACCCGGCCCAGTGGTTCCACTTCAGCGGCTGGTCGAGGTACCAGGCGGAGAAGCCGGCGAACACCAGCAACGTGATGACCTCCTGCATGCCCTTGAGCTGCGGGGCCGAATACACCGCGCTGCCCATGCGGTTGGCCGGCACCATCAGGCAGTATTCGAAGAAGGCGATGCCCCAGCTGGCGAAGATCGCCACCGCCAGCGGCGCCGTCTTGTAGCGCAGGTGGCCGTACCAGGCGAAGGTCATGAAGATGTTGGAGCCGAGCAGCAGCAGGATCGGGTAGAAGCGTTCGACGGGCATGGGCGCGGTTCGCGGGTAGGGAAAGGGGCTTGTTCAGGTCCAGCGGCGGCCTTCACGGAACCTCTACGGGGTCCTAGGCAGCCTTCACAAAGCTGAAGCTTGGGAGGTCTGCATGCAGGGCACCAGTACTAGGGACGGCGGGCTGGTCCTCATTGTCGAGGACAACCGCAACATCTCGGAAATGGTCGGCGAATACCTCGAAGGACGCGGCTTCGAGGTGGACTACGCCAGCGATGGCCTCGACGGCTACCGCCTGGCGACCGAAAACAACTACGACGTGATCGTGCTCGACCTCATGCTGCCGCGCATGGATGGCGTCGAGCTGTGCAAGAAGCTGCGCGAGGAAGCGCGCAAGTCGACGCCGGTGCTGATGCTCACGGCGCGCGACACGCTCGACGAGAAGCTCACCGGCCTGGGGGCGGGCGCCGACGACTACCTCACCAAACCCTTTGCGATCCAGGAACTGGAAGCGCGCCTGCGCGCCCTGATCCGTCGCGAACGCCGCCAGGTCGGCGGCGAGGTGCTCAAGGTCGCCGACCTCGTGCTCGATCCGGCCAGCCTGCGCGTGACCCGCGGTGGCAGCGAGCTGCAACTTTCGCCGATCGGCCTGCGCCTGCTCACCATCCTGATGCGCGAATCGCCGCGCGTGGTCAGCCGCCAGGAAATCGAACGCGAGATCTGGGGCAACGGCCTGCCCGATTCGGACACGTTGCGCAGCCACCTCTACAACCTGCGCAAGACGATCGACAAGCCGTTCGACAAGCAACTGCTGCATACGGTGCAAAGCGCGGGGTACCGGGTTGCGGACATTTCACAGCCGCCGGACTAGGCGGTGCGCGAGATCATGGCGCACGGACTTCCGCGCAAGATCAAACTTGCCTTCATCACGCAAGCACTGATCGGCAGCATCGTGATCACGGTGGGCATCCTGCTCACCGGCGTCATCGTGCGCCAGAAGGTCGTGGAGAAGCGGGTCGAGCAGGAGGCACGTGCCTTCTGGGACGCCTATGGCCGCGATCCGAACCATCGCATGCCCAGCAGCTCGACCATGTCGAGCTACGTGGTGATCCCCGGCGTCGCTGGGCCCGCGTTGCCGGACGAGCTGCGCGGCGTCACCGGCAACGGCGTGCAACGCCTGCGCGACAGCGGTCGGCTGGTGTACGTGGACCGCCGCCCGCAGGGCACGCTGTACCTGGTGTTCTCGGCGTGGCTCGCCGACCAGTCGGTGCTGCTGACCGGGCTGGTATCGCTGGTGCTGTCGCTGGTGACCAGCGGCGTGCTGATCTGGCTGACGTATCGCACCTCGAAGCGACTGGTGACACCGGTCTCCTGGCTGGCCAACCAGGTCGCGCACTGGGATCCGCGCGACCCCGATGCCAGCGCCATCGCGCCCGCACACCTGCCGCCGGACGCGGGCGACGAAGTGCGAAAACTCTCGCGTGCGTTGACCGGCTTGTCGCAACGCGTGGGCGATTTCGTCCAGCGCGAGCGCAACTTCACCCGCGACGCGAGCCACGAACTGCGCACGCCGCTGACGGTGATCCGCGTCGCCACCGACCTGATGCTGGCCGATCCCGACAACAGCCCGCGCGCGCAGCGATCGCTGGCGCGCGTCCAGCAGGCCGGCCGCGACATGGAATCGGTGATCGAGGCCTTCCTGATCCTCGCGCGCGAAGCCGACGTGGCACCGCAGAGCGAGGAGTTCGAGGTACGCGACATCGTCGCCGCCGAAGTCGATCGCGTGCGTCCGCTGCTTGCCGATCGTCCGGTGACACTGAGCGTGCACGACGAGGGCTCGCCGCGTCTGGTGGCGCCGCCGCACGTGTTGCGTGTGATGGTCAGCAACCTGCTCGGCAACGCGGTGCGCTTCACCGAAAGCGGCAACATCGACGTGCGCCTGATGCCCGACCGCGTGGTGATCCGCGACAGCGGCATCGGCATGTCGCCGGAAATCCTGGCCAAGGCCTTCGATCCGTTCTTCCGCGGTGACCACACCGAAAGCGACGGCAAGGGCATGGGGTTGTCGATCGTGCGCCGGCTCGGCGAGCGCTTCGGCTGGCCGGTGAGCCTGGCCAGCGCGCCGGGGCAGGGCACCACCGCGGTGATCCGCTTCTCGCGCTGAGTCCCGCGTCGGGCCGCGCTGCGACGCTTGCGGCCGATCCCGCATCCAGACCTTGGTCCGCCCACGGCCCCGTGACACGATGCGCCGACTGAACGATCCGGCGCCGACGCTGTCAACCGTGGCGCCGCCGGTGCGTTAGCGCCGGCATAACCCTACAAACGAGTCTCATGAGCGCAGCCCGCCCCGCCTCCCGCACGCCCCGCAAGCCCACGCCGTGGATCCGCCACGGCATCGTCGCCGCCGTCGTGCTCGTGCTCGCCGCGGGCGGCGTCTACGCCTACCGCAAGCGCGAAGCCGCGGTCGAATCCGGCGCGTTCCGCACGGTGCCGGTCGAGCGCGGCGACATCCGCGTGGCGATCTCCTCCACCGGCACGCTCAGCGCGATCTCCACGGTCACCGTCGGCAGCCAGGTCTCCGGCCAGGTCACCGACGTGCTCGTCGACTACAACGACCCGGTCAAGAAGGGCCAGGTGATCGCGCACATCGATCCCAAGACCTACGAAGCGCAGATCGCGCAGGGCAACGCGCAGATCGCCAGCGCGCGCGCATCGCTATCGCAGGCGCAGGCGACACTGCTCAACGCCGAGCTCGACTACCAGCGCAAGGCCGATCTCGGTGCGCGCCAGCTGGTCGCGCGCAGTGACGTCGATCTGGCCAAGGCCGCGCTCGACCAGGCGCGCGCGCAGGTCAACGCGGCACAGGCCTCGATCCGCCAGCAGTCGGCCTCCACGCTGACCACGCAGGTCAATCTCGATCGCACGGTGATCCGCTCGCCGGTCGACGGCGTCGTGCTCACGCGCAGCATCGAGCCCGGCCAGACCGTCGCCGCGAGCCTGCAGGCGCCGGAACTTTTCACCATCGCCGAAGACCTGGCGAAGATGAAAATCGAACTGGCGGTGGACGAGGCCGACATCGGCCAGGTGCGCACGGGACAGAACGTGTCGTTCACCGTCGATGCCTTCCCCGATCGCCAGTTCCGCGGCACGGTCGAACAGGTTCGCCTGTCGGCCACGACGACGAGCAATGTCGTGACATACCCCGTGGTGGTGACCGTGGACAACAGCGACGGCACGCTGCTGCCCGGACTGACGGTCAACGCCGAAATCGAAGTCAGCCGTCGCGACGACGTGCTCAAGGTTTCCAACGCGGCGCTGCGCTACAAGCCCGCCGATGAAGGCGACGCTGCGGCCAATGCGACGCCGCAGGCTGGCGGTCCGCGTGGTGGCTCGGGCGTGATCGACGACCTCGCACGCACCGCGTCCACGCTGAAGTTGAACGCCGACCAGCAGGCCGCGTTCGACACCGCGGCCGAAGCGATCCGCGCACGCCAGGCAGCGCGCCAGGCCCAGGCCGCACAGCAGGGCGGCGGCAATCGCCTGTTCGGCGGTGGTGGTGGCGGTGGTCGCGGCGGTCCGCCCGGCATGGTCGTGATGGGAGGCAGTGGTGCGGGCAACATGCAGGCACAGATGCGCCAGCGCATGGCCGAACGCCTGAAGGAAGATTTCGCCACGTTCCGCGCCACGCTCGACGACGCGCAGAAGAAGCAATGGGACGCCGCGCTGTCGGCGCAGCTCACCGCCAAGCGCGCGCCGCTGTATCGGCTGGTCGATGGCAAGGCGCAGCGCGTGATGGTGCGCATCGGTGCCAGCGACGGCACCAGCACCGAAATCTCCGGCGGCGACCTCAAGCCGGGCGATGCAGTGGTCACCGGCGAACGGGCGAAGGAATGAGCGTGTCCGCCGTGGCGAACGAAATCGCGGTGCCGGTGATCCGCACGCGCGGCCTGTGCAAGACCTACTCGGCGCACACCGAAGCCGAAGTGTTGGCTTTGCGCGACGTCGACCTGCGCATCGATCGCGGCGAATTCGTCGCGATCATGGGTCCGTCGGGCTCGGGCAAGTCCACGCTGATGAACCTGATCGGCTGCCTCGACACGCCCACCGCCGGCACCTACGAGTGCGACGGGGTGGACGTGTCCACGCTCGATCCCGAGGAGCTGGCGATCCTGCGGCGCGACAAGATCGGCTTCGTCTTCCAGGGCTTCAACCTGTTGCCGCGCATGACCGCGCTGGAGAACGTCGCGATGCCGCTGGGCTATGCGCGCGTGCCACCACACGAACGCCTCGATCGTGCGCGCGAGGCGCTGGTCGCGGTGGGCCTGGGCGAGCGCGTCGGGCATCGGCCCACCGAACTCTCCGGCGGCCAGCAGCAGCGCGTCGCCATCGCGCGCGCGCTGATCAACCGACCGCCGATCCTGCTCGCCGACGAACCCACCGGCGCGCTCGACAGCCGCACCGGGGAGGAGATCCTGTCGCTGTTCAAGCACCTGCGCGACGAGGATCACACGGTCGTGCTGATCACCCACGACGCCGACGTCGCCGCGCACGCCGACCGTATCTACGTGATGCGTGACGGCGAACTGCACGCGGAGGGCGCGGCATGAACTTCTCCGACATCCTGCGCACCGCCGTCTACGCGCTGCGCGGCAACTGGATGCGCAGCGCGCTGACCTCGCTGGGCGTGATCATCGGCATCGCCGCGGTGATCGTGATGGTGTCGGTGGGCCAGGGCACGCAGCAGGAAATCGACAAGATGGTTTCGGGCCTGGGTTCGCAGCGCCTCGACATCAGTCCGGGCGCGGGTCGCGGTCCCGGCGGCGGTGGCGTGCGCATGAGTTCGGCGAGCTTCTTCACCCTCAACGAGGGCGACGTCGACGCGATCCGAGCGGAGATCCCGGAAGTGCAGTACGTCGCCGGCGCACTGCGCGGCAACACCCAGGTCGTGTACGCGGAGAACAACGCATCGACCAGCTGGCAGGGCGTGCAGGCGGACTTCTTCGACATCAACGGCTGGATCGTCGCCAACGGCGACGGCTTCGACGCGCAGGACTACACCAGCGCCGCCAAGTCGGTGATCCTCGGCGAGACGGTGCGACGCACGCTGTTCGGCGAAGAGTCCGGCATCGGCCAGACGATCCGCCTCGGCCGCGTGCCGTTCACCGTGGTCGGTACGCTCAAGCCTAAGGGGCAGGGCGGTTTCGGCCAGGACCAGGACGACGTGGTGATGGTGCCGCTGCAGACCGCGCGTCGTCGCCTGATGGGTGCGATGGGCCTGCCGTCGGGCGCGGTGATGCAGATCGCGATGACCGTCGCCGACGCCAAGGATCTGAGCTACGCGCAGGGCGAGGTCGAAGCGCTGCTGCGCCAGCGCCATCGCATCAAGCCGGGTGAGGAGGACGACTTCAACGTCCGCAACATCTCCGAGATCGTCGCCACGCGTACGGCGACGACGCGGTTGATGTCGCTGTTGCTCGGCGCGGTCGCGACGATCTCGTTGATCGTCGGCGGCATCGGCATCATGAACATCATGCTGGTGTCGGTGACCGAGCGCATCCGCGAGATCGGCCTGCGCATGGCAGTGGGCGCGGGGCCGTCGGACGTACGCCGGCAGTTCCTCGCCGAGGCGATGCTGATCTCGCTCATCGGCGGCGCGCTGGGCATCGTGATCGGCGTGGCTGGCGCGGTGCTGGTCGGCAAGTTCAGCGAGTTGCCGGTGGCGTTGAACGGACAGGTGATCGCGCTGGCGGCGACGTTCTCGATCATGACCGGCCTGTTCTTCGGCTACTACCCGGCGCGCAAGGCATCGCAGCTGGATCCGATCGAGGCGCTGCGGCAGCAGTAAAAAAGAGTACGCCCCACCGCGCGACAAGGGGGGTATCGCGCGGCGGGGCGAGGCCCAGGACAGGCCACGTCCATCGTGCTTAACCGTCGCCGTACGCACCATGCGAAGTTGTCGCAGGAGCCGGGTAACCCTGGCTCCGTCGCGATCGCGGCGGCGCGCACTCCGCCGCCGCGGTGCGGGCGCTATGCTCGGCGCTCATCCGGAATCCCGAACCGCCATGCGCCTGCTGATCCCGCTGCTCGCCCTTGCCGCCATGACCGCGAACGCCCACGCCGCCGATCGGCCCGCCACGCCGAAGACCGCGCTCGTCATCCACGGCGGCGCGGGTTTCGTGCCGAAGGATGCGATCACGCCGGAGGAGTACAAGGCGTACCACGCCGCACTCAACCGCGCGCTCGATGCCGGCAACGCCGTGCTCGGCAGCGGTGGCAGCGCGCTCGACGCGGTGACCGCGGCGGTGCTGGTGATGGAGGACGCGCCGCAGTTCAACGCCGGCAAGGGCGCGGTGTTCAACGCCAAGGGCGGCCATGAGCTGGATGCATCGATCATGGAAGGCCACACGCGCCGCGCCGGTGCGGTCGCCGGCGTCACCACGATCAAGAACCCGATCAAGCTCGCGCGTGCGGTGATGGAGCGCAGCCCGCACGTGATGCTGGCCGGTGCGGGTGCGGAAGCCTTCGCCGACACGCAGCGCGACATCGAGCGCGTGCCCAATTCGTACTTCGACACCGACAAGCGTCGCCAGCAGCTGGAGAAGGCGCAGCGCGAGGAAGCCGCGAAAGGCAAGCGCGCGGCGCGCAACAGCGACGGCGATGCGCCGACGTATTTCGGCACCGTCGGCGCGGTCGCACTGGACGCGCACGGCCACATCGCCGCGGCGACCAGTACCGGCGGCATGACCAACAAGAAGTGGGGCCGTGTCGGCGATTCGCCGATCATCGGCGCCGGCACCTGGGCGGACGAACGCTGCGGTGTGTCGGGCACCGGGTGGGGCGAGTTCTACATCCGCAACGCGGTCGCGCACGACATCTGCGCGCGCGTGGCCTATCGAGGCGATTCACTGCAGACCGCCGCAGACGAGGTGATCAACAAGATCGTCCCCGCCGCGGGCGGCGACGGCGGCGCGATCGCGCTGGATCGCGACGGCAACATCGCGATGCCGTTCAACAGCGGCAGCATGTTCCGGGGCTGGATCAAGCCGGATGGCAGCCGGGGCACGGCGATCCACGAAGAGTGAGCGTTGGTTTTCCTCCTCCCCTCGCGGCGACCGAAGGGAAAGGGATTGCTGAGCGCCTGCAGCCCTCTCAGGTCGTCAAACCCGCCTGCTGCTTCGACCACTCGTCCATGCGCCGCTTGAGTTCCTCCGGCGACACGTCCTCGACGTGCGTGGCGAAGCTCCACTTGTGTCCGAACGGGTCGACGATCGTGCCCATGCGGTCGCCCCAGGCCTGGTTCTCGACAGGGCGGTCGACCTTCGCGCCCGCCTTGACCGCGCGGTCGAACGACGCATCGACGTCGGGTACGTAGATCACGAAGCTGCTCGTCGCGCCGCCGCGATGCTTCGGGCCGAACGCGTCCATGTCGGGCCATTCATCCGACAGCATCAGCATTGAATCGCCGATGCGGATTTCCGCATGGCCGATCTTGCCGCCCATCGGCAGGCGGAAGGTTTCCTCCGCGCCGAGCGCGTCGCGGTAGAAGTCCAGCGCGCGGCTCGCGTCGTCGACGATCAGGTAGGGCGTGACGCTGTGGTAGCCCTCGGGGGTGCTGGGTACGGCCATGTTCGCCTCCTTGGGCGGGTCAGTGCGGAAGCTTGCTCGCCAGCAGGTCGACGCGGTCGATCTGCGGCGGTTGCGACAGCAGGTCGTCGGCGCGCGCCATCAGCGCGGCGGCGATGGGGCCGTCGAGGTGGGCCTGGCGACCGGCCTCGGTGTCGAAGGTGTCGTAGATGCCGAACGAGCTCGGTCCGAAGCGCAGGGCGAACCAGGTGCGGGTGCCGGGCTCGGCCTCGGCCAGCGGCAGGGCGCTGCGCAGGAACTGTTCGAGCTGCTCTTCCTTGCCGGGCTTGGCCTCCAGGCGGGCCAGCAATGCGCAGTGGGACATGGCGCGACCTCCGGACGGGCCGCTCAGGCTAGGCGCGGGGCCGCTAACGGGACGCGAAAAACGCGCTACGCCGACATGACAGCCCGCCCAACCGATGGCAGGGGGCCGGGGCAGTGGCCGGGGCCTTGTGGCAAAATCGGCCCCCTGCCGCGGCACGCCGGCGCCTTTCCCAATCCACGACCGCCATGCCGATCGTCGCTTCGAACCACCCCGCGAGCGCCCCGTCGCCCGCACCCGGCCTCCGGCCGGTGATCGCCGTGTGCGGCCGGTCCGTCCGGCCGACCGCCTGAGTCCGATCATGGCTGACGCGTTCGGTCATCTGCCGCGCGGTCCCGCGCGCATCTTCAAGGCGACCAAGTGGTCCATGCAGGGGCTTCGCGCCGCGTGGCTGCACGAATCCTCGTTCCGCCTGGAGGTCTACCTGTTCGTGGTCCTTGCCCCGGTCGGCTGGTGGCTCGGGCAGACCCCGGTGGAGCGCGTGCTGATGATCGGCTCGATGCTGCTGGTGCTCAGCGTGGAGCTACTCAACTCCGCGGTCGAGGCGGTCATCGAACGCTACGGCCCCGAGTTCCACGAACTGGCCGGTCGCGCCAAGGACATGGGTTCGGCGGCGGTGTTCGTGGTGATGATGAACGTGGTGCTGACCTGGGGCGCGATCCTGCTGCCCCGGGTGCTGTGATCGAATTCGTGCCGTTGAAGTCTTACAAGTTCAGGAACCCGATTGATGGTTGAGATGCTGACCGATCCGCAGGTGTGGATCACCCTGGTGACCTTGAGCGCGATCGAAATCGTGCTCGGTATCGACAACCTCGTCTTCATTTCCATCGCGGTCAGCAAGCTGCCGTACTCGCAGCGCGAGAAGGCGCGCAAGTTCGGCATCGCGGTCGCGTGCCTGACCCGCATCGCGCTGCTGATGACGCTGGCGTGGCTGGCCGGACTCACCCACGAGCTGTTCAACCTGTTCGGGCTGGGCATCTCGATCCGCGACCTCGTGCTCATCCTCGGCGGCGCGTTCCTGCTGGTGAAGGGCACGATGGAGATCAAGGACCTCATCATCGGCGAGCCCGAGGAAGAGGACATCCACACCAAGCCGAAGGCGTCGTTCATGGGCGTGATCGCCCAGATCGCGGTGATCGACATCGTGTTCTCGCTGGACTCGGTGATCGCGGCGGTCGGCATGGCCAACCACCTGCCGGTGATGGTCGCGGCGATCCTGCTCGCGGTCGTGGTGATGCTGGTCGCGTCCAAGCCGCTGGGCCACTTCATCGACACCAACCCCACCATCAAGATGCTGGCGCTGGCCTTCATCGTCCTGGTCGGCGTGTACCTGATCTTCGACGGCTTCGCCCTGCACATCCCGAAGGGTTACATCTACGGCGCGATGGGTTTCTCGGCGCTGGTGGAATGCCTCAACCTGTGGGCCAAGCGGCGCGCGCAGCGCCGGCTGCAGCCGGAGTAAGCAGCGACGCCATCCGCACACGCGACGGCCCTCCCTGGTGGAGGGCCGTTTTCGTTGCGGCCTAACGCGATCGTAACTTCGCTGCCCGAGCCTCCATTGCGCACCGGCGCGGTCGGTGATGCAATGCCGGCCAACGTCACGGAGGAAACCCCCATGATCCGTCTGGTGCAAGCGTTCGTTCTGGTCGTGCTGGTCGCCATGCTGAGCGGCTGCGGTTACAACACCATCCAGAGCAAGGACGAAGCGGTGAAGGCCGCCTGGTCGCAGGTGCTCAATGTCTACAAGCGCCGTGCCGACCTGGTGCCCAACCTCGTCGCGACGGTGAAGGGCTACGCCAGCCACGAGCAGCAGGTGCTGACGCAGGTGACCGAAGCGCGTTCGCGCGTGGGCAGCATCAACGTCAATGCCGAAGATCCCGCGTCGCTGGCGCAGTTCCAGCAGGCGCAGGGCGAACTGCAGAGCGCCATCGGCCGCCTGCTGGTGGTCAGCGAGAACTATCCGCAGCTCAAGGCCGACCAGAACTTCCTGCAGCTGCAGGCACAGCTGGAAGGCACCGAGAATCGCATCACGGTCGAGCGCCAGCGCTACATCCAGACGGTGCAGGACTACAACACCTACATCCGCCAGTTCCCGGTCAACCTGACCGCGATGATGTTCGGCTACAAGCCCAAGCCCAACTTCACCGTCGAGAACGAAGCGCAGATCCAGGAAGCACCGAAGGTCGACTTCGGCGCGCCGGCCCAGCCGCAGCAGCAGCAACCGCAGCAGCAGCCGACGCAACAGCCGGCGCCGTCGAACGGTTGATGCGCGGTTGATGCGCACATCCAGCGGAGCCGCACCGTGAGCGCACCGCGTTTCATCGCAACGCTGCGCGCATGCGCGACCGCCCTGGTGCTGATGCTCGCCTGCGCTTTTGCGCAGGCGCAGCAGTTGGCGCCGATCCCCGAGCTGAGCTCGCCGGTCATCGACACCACCGGCACGCTCGATGCGGCCACGCGCCAGCAGCTCGAAGCGCAGGCGCTGGCGCTGCAGAAGCGCAAGGGCAGCCAGTTGCAGGTGCTGCTGGTGCCGACCACCGAGCCGGAGGACATCGCCCAGTACGCGGTGCGTGCCTTCGAACAGTGGAAGATCGGGCGCAAGGGCGTGGACGATGGCGTGCTGCTGGTGGTCGCCAAGAACGACCGTCGCGTGCGCATCGAAGTCGGTTACGGCCTGGAAGGCGCGATTCCCGACGCGATCGCCTCGCGCGTGATCCAGGAATACCTCGTGCCGAAATTCCGCGCGGGCGATTTCGCCGGCGGCATCACCGATGCGACCGCGGCGCTGGTGAAGGTGATCGACGGCGAACCGTTACCGGCGCCGATGGCCGACCACACGGCCGAACGTCGCGGCGGTGGCGGCGGCAGCGGCTGGCTGGTCGCCCTGTTCGTGGCATTCATCGTCGCCCAGGTCGCACGCGGCATCTTCGGTCGCGCGCCCTCGCCGGTGCGCGCGCTGATCGGCGGCGCGGCGGCGGGCGGCGTGGCGTGGCTGATCTCCTCGCTGGTGGTGATCGCGGGTCTCGGCGCGGCGTTGGGATTCTTCATGGGCCTGGCTTCGCTGCCGACCGGCCGCTACGCGCGCGACCGCGGGTTCGGTGGTTGGGGCGGAGGCGGTTGGGGTGGCGGTGGTGGCTTTGGTGGAGGCGGGGGCTTCGGCGGCGGTGGCGGCTGGGGCGGTGGCGGCGGCATGAGCGGAGGCGGTGGCGCCTCCGGAAGCTGGTAAGGAGGCCGCGCATGCGCCTGTTCAAGCACCTGTTCGCCCCGTCGGCCAAACGCCTGTTCCCGGGCGAGAGCCTGCAGAAGATCACCCGCGCCATCGCCGACAGCGAGCTGCGCCACACCGGCGAGATCTGTTTCGCGGTCGAACCCGCATTGCCGCCGCGCGCGGTGCTGTCCGGCGCGCAGGCGCGCGACCGCGCGCACGAAGTGTTCGCCCAGCTGCGCGTGTGGGACACCCACGCCAACAACGGCGTGCTGCTGTACCTGCTGCTGGCCGACCATCGCATCGAGATCGTCGCCGACCGCGGCTTCGCCGGGCGCGTCAGCGACGAGCAGTGGCGCGGCGTGTGCCAGCTGATCGAGGAACGCCTGCGCGCGGGCGAGGTCGAAGCGGGTGTCATGGCCGGCGTGGATGCGCTGTCGGCCCTGCTGGTCCAGCACTTCCCGCGCGACGACGGCGCCCACGACGTCAACGAACTGCCCGACCTGCCCTACATCCTGTAGCGGCCCGCTTTCCGCAATCCGCCCGTTGCCGCCCTCGGGCACAATAGGCCCCACGCCGTCCGGAGCCGCATCGCCGCATGACCGTCCTGCACCAGATCGATCCGATCGCCTTCCACCTCGGCCCGCTGCAGGTGCACTGGTACGGAATCATGTACCTGCTCGGATTCGGCATGGCCTGGTGGCTCGGCCGGATGCGCGTGCGCGCCGGACGCCTGCCCGGCGTCGACGACCAGGCCTACGGCGATCTGCTGTTCTACGCGATGCTCGGTGTCGTGCTCGGCGGGCGACTGGGCTACGTCTTCTTCTATTCCTTCGGCCAGCTGCTGCACGACCCGCTGATGCTGTTCCGCATCTGGGAAGGCGGCATGAGTTTCCACGGTGGCCTGATCGGCGTCGTCGCCGCCGCATGGTGGTGGTCGCGCAAGCACCGCCTGCACCTGATGGACACGGTCGATTTCCTCGCGCCGCTGGTGCCGCCGGGGCTCGGTTTCGGACGCCTGGGCAACTACATCGGCGGCGAGTTGTGGGGCAAGTACACCGAAGCCGGCTGGGGCGTGGTGTTCCCGCGCGCGCCGGAGTTCAAGGACTACACGATGGAGCGCATCCAGGCCGAGTTCGCCAGCGGTGCGCTCGAGCGTTTCGCGCGCCATCCCTCGCAGCTGTACCAGGCCCTCCTCGAAGGGCTGGTGATGTTCGCGGTGCTGTGGTGGTTCTCGCGCACGCCGCGTCCGCGCTATGCGGTGTCGGGCCTGTTCGCGTTGCTGTACGGCTGCTTCCGCTTCCTCGTCGAATTCGTGCGCGTGCCGGACGAACAGCTGGGCTATCTCGCCTTCGGCTGGCTGACGATGGGCCAGGTGCTGAGCCTGCCGCTGATCGCGCTGGGCCTGTACTGGCTGCTGTGGTCGCGCCGCCAGCCGACGCTGCAGCCGCAGCCGCTCGCGGCAGCAACGAAGTAATCCGGGAGCGATGCGATGAAGCAGTACCTCGACCTCCTCCGCCACGTCCTCGAACACGGCACCGACAAGGCCGATCGCACCGGCACCGGCACGCGCAGCGTGTTCGGCTGGCAGATGCGCTTCGACCTGTCGCAGGGCTTCCCGCTGGTCACGACCAAGAAGCTGCACCTGCGCTCGATCGTGCACGAGCTGCTGTGGTTCTTGCAGGGCGACACCAATGTCGCCTACCTGAAGGACAACAAGGTCAGCATCTGGGACGAATGGGCCGATGCCGACGGCGAGCTCGGCCCGGTGTACGGCAAGCAGTGGCGTCGCTGGGCCGGTGCGGACGGCATCGAGATCGACCAGATCCGCTGGGTGGTGGATGAGATCAAGCGCAATCCCGATTCGCGCCGCCTGATCGTTTCGGCCTGGAACGTCGCCGACCTGCCACGCATGGCGTTGATGCCGTGCCACACGATGTTCCAGTTCTACGTCGCCGACGGAAAGCTCAGCTGCCAGCTCTACCAGCGCAGCGGCGACATCTTCCTCGGTGTGCCGTTCAACATCGCCAGCTACGCACTGCTGACCCACATGGTCGCGCAGGTGTGCGGACTGGGCGTGGGCGATTTCGTGCACACGCTGGGCGATGCGCACCTGTACTCGAACCACTTCGAGCAGGCGCGCGAGCAGCTCACACGCACGCCGCGCGCGCTGCCGGTGCTGCGCCTGAATCCGGAGGTGAAGGACATCTTCGGCTTCGCCTACGACGACATCGCCATCGAGCACTACGATCCGCTGCCCGCGATCAAGGCGCCGGTGGCGGTGTGATGCGCGGACTTCTCGCGGCCCTGATCGCCGCGTCGCTCGTGCTTCCCGCTGCCGCATCGACGGACGCACCGCCCTCGGGCGAAGCGCACGAACTGGCGAGCACGCTGTACGACCAGTGGTTCGGCAAGGTCATCCACGAGGAGTTCGTGGTCGACGTCGAGCGTCGTCTGCTGGAGAACATGCGCCAGCAGGCCGTGCAGTCGCTCGGCGGCGAAGAGCAGGCCGCATCCTGCAAAGGCCTGGACAAGGCGCTCCAGCGTTTCGCGAGCGACGACATCCGCTCCCTGCTCGAAGAGGCCTACACCGATCCGCAGACGCGCGAGGCGATGATCGGCGCGCTCGCCGAGACGTTTCCGCCGGATCGGATGCGCGGCTATCTGACGACCTTGAGCGTGAAGGGCGCCGAGGATCTGGTGAAGGTGCAGATCTACAGCACGCGCGAGTTCGTCGATCCACTCAAGCGCGCGCTGATGGCCTCGCCGCTGAGCCGGATCGCCGACGGCGAATCGGGCGAGCGCATGCAGCGCGCCGCGCAGGAGCGGATCTGGCCGGTGGTGCGCCGCTGCAAGTCCGGGCCCGCCGGATGATCGCGCTCAGTCTGATCGCCGCGCTCGATCGCAACAGCGCCATCGGCCGCGACAACGACCTGCCGTGGCGGCTACCCGACGATCTCAAGCGCTTCAAGGCGCTCACGCTCGGCAAGCCGGTGCTGATGGGGCGCAAGACCGCGCAGTCGCTCGGTCGCGCACTGCCGGGTCGACGAAACCTGGTGCTGACGCGCTCGGGGCAGGTGCCGTTCGATGGCATGGAAGCGGTCGCATCGATCGACGACGCGTTGCGCATCGCGAACGACGACGGCGCGCCGGAACTGTGCGTGATCGGCGGCGGCGAGATCTACACGCTGTGCCTGCCGCGCGCGACGCACCTGCACCTCACCCACGTTGACACCGTGGTCGATGACGCGGACGCGGTCTTTCCTGCGTTCGATCCCGCACGGTGGCGCGTGGTCGCGCGCGAATGGCACGCAGCCGATGTGAAGCACGCCTTCGCGTTCGAGTTCGTGGATTACGAGCGCGTCGCCGGCTGAGCGCCGGCGCTGCTTCAATCGTGGTCGCTTTCCACCGGAACGTCGCGCGGCGTTTCGTTCTGGCGCGGCTGTTGTGCCTGCGGCGGACGGTGGTTGCGACGCGGTTGGCCGTTCTGCGGGTTCGGGCGACGCGGACGACGGTCATCGGGATGGTGCGGCGGCCGCGGACGCGGCTGCTGTGCCGGCACGTCGCGGCCGGGCACCTGCACCAGCCGTAGTTCGTCGGTGTCGAGCTGCAGCGCGGTGAGCTTGCCGCCCCAGACCGCGCCGGTGTCGATCGCGTGCACGCCGTGGCCGATGAACAGTCCCAGCGTGGACCAGTGGCCGCACACGACCTTGAGGTCGCGCTCGACGCGCCCCGGCACTTCGTACCAGGGATACAGGCCAGCCGGCTGCGTGCCGGGACTGCCTTTGTCTTCGAACGAGATGCGGCCGCGCGGCGTGCAGTAACGCAGGCGGGTGAAGATGTTGATGATCGCGCGATGGCGATCGATGCCGGCGAGCTTGGGATGCCAGGCCGGCTTGTCGCCGTACATGTTCCTGAGCAGGCGGCGGAACTGGTCGCCGTGCAGGCGTTCCTCGACTTCGCGCGCGAAACGTTCCGCCATCTGCGTCGACCACTGCGGGGCGAGGCCGGCGTGCACCATCATCCAGCCGAGGTTGCGGTCCACGTGCACGAGCTTCTGCGTGCGCAGCCAGCCAAGCAGTTCGTCGCGATCCTCGGCCAGCACGATGCGCTGCAGGTCCGGATTGACCTTGCGCTGCTCGTCCTCGCGACGTTCACCGATGGCGAGCAGCGAAAGATCGTGGTTACCCAAAACCACCACGCTGTATTCGCGCAGCGAATGGACCAGGCGCAGGGTTTCCAGCGACTGTCCGCCGCGATTGACCAGGTCGCCGCAGAACCACAGGCGGTCGCGCGCCGGATCGAAGGCGATGCGCTCCAGCAGTCGCTGCGTCGCGTCGTAGCAGCCTTGCAGATCGCCGATGGCCCAGATGCTCATGCGTCGGTATCCGCTCAGTGCAGGGTGCGTGGGACGGCGAGACTGAACGCCGGGACCGGCGCATCGAACGTCGTGCCATCGTCGGCAAGCATGCTGTAGGTGCCCTCCATCATGCCGTGCGTGGTTTCCAGCACCGCGCCGGAGGTGTACTCGAAATCGTCGCCGGGCCGCAGCCAAGGCTGTTCGCCGACCACGCCTTCGCCTTCGACCTCCTGCACTTTGCCGTTGCCGTCGGTGATCAGCCAGTGACGGTGCGTGAGCCGCGCGGGCACGCTGCCGCTGTTGCGGATGTTGATGGTGTAAGCGAAGACATACCGGTCCTGACCCGGCTCGGACTGCTCGTCGAGATAGCGGGTCGCCACGGTGATGTCGATGGCGTAATTGATACTGCGTTCCATGCGGACAGTGTAGGGCGTGAGGCGCCCGTGTGGTCAACGCGGCGTATGCGTGGGATGAAGGGCGGGCTCGCGGGGCGAGCGCGCCGCGCGTGCTAGGCGCGCGCGGCCAGCGCGTTGGCCAGACGCACGAAATCGGCGACCTCGATCTGCTCCGCGCGCGCGTCCGGACGCACGCCGGCGGCCTCGATCGCGGCCGCATCGCACAGGTTCGACAGCGCATTGCGCAGCGTCTTGCGGCGCTGGCCGAAGGCATCGCGCACGACTGCGGAGTACATCGCCGGATCGTCGATGCCGATGGCTTCCGGCGCGCGCGGCACCAGCCGCACCACCGCCGAATCCACCTTCGGCGGCGGACGGAACGCGCCTGGCGGGACGTCGAACAGCGGGGTCACGTGGCAGTACGCCTGCAGCATCACGCCGAGGCGTCCATACACCTTGCTGCCGGGCCCGGCGGCCATGCGATCGACGACTTCCTTCTGCAGCATGAAGTGCATGTCGCGGATCGCCGTGGCGTGTTCCAGCGCATGGAACAGGATCGGCGAGGACAGGTTGTAGGGCAGGTTGCCGACCAGCCGGATCTGTCCGCCTTCGTTGCCGCTGTTGCGCGCGAGCGCGCTGAAGTCGACGGTCAGCACGTCGCGATGGATCACTTCCAGCGTGCCGTGCGCGCGCGCGGCCTCGGTGAGCGGGAAGATGAGGTCGCGATCGAACTCGATGACGGTGAGTTCGCCGTGACGGTCGAGCAGCGGGAAAGTGATCGCGCCCTGGCCGGGTCCGATCTCGACGAGGCGATCGCCGGGCTTGGGATCGACGGCGTGCACGATGTTGTCGATGATCCGGCGATCGTGCAGGAAGTGCTGGCCCAGATGCTTCTTGGCCGGCTCGCTGAAGTGGTGGCTGCGCGTGCTCATGCGGGCAGGTTACGGCGGATGTGGGCGATGCGGGCGCAGGTGTCGGCCGCCGCGAACAGGCTGGACGGATCGGCGACGCCGGTGCCGGCCAGTTCCAGCGCGGTGCCGTGGTCGACCGCGACGCGCGGGTAGGGCAGGCCGAGGGTCAGGTTCACCGCGCGCTCGAAGCCGCTGTACTTCAGCACCGGCAATCCCTGGTCGTGGTACATCGCCACCACCGCGTCGAAGCCGCGCAGTCTCGCGGGCAGGAACGCGGTGTCCGCGGGAAGCGGTCCAACCAGCCGCAGGCCCTGCGCGCGCAGGCGATCGAGCGTGGGCTCGACGACGTCGAGTTCCTCGCGTCCAAGATGGCCGGCCTCGCCCGCATGCGGGTTGAGGCCGAGCACGGCGACGGTCGGTTCGGCGATACCGAAGTCGTCGCGCAGCGCGTCGTGGACGATGCGCAGCGTGCGCGCGAGTGCGTCCGGGGTGATCGCATCGGCGACGGCACGCAGCGGTAGATGGGTCGTGACCAGCGCCACGCGCACGACGTCGTTGGCGAGCATCATCACCACATCGCGACCGGCCTGTTCGGCCAGCAGTTCGGTGGTGCCGCTGTAGGCGATACCGCCTTCGTTGATCACCGCCTTGTGCACCGGACCGGTGACGACGCCGTCGAAGCGGCCATCGAGGCAGCCTTGCGCGGCCTCGCGCAGCGCGCGGATCACCGCGGCCGCATTGCGCGGTTCAGGGTTGCCGAAGACGGGCTCGACTTCATTGGGGATCTCGACCAGCGCCAGCTCGCCGGGCTGTGTCGCGGACGCGTCGGCATCGAGCAGGCGCAGCGGCAAGCCGACGACGTCGGACGCTGCCTGCAGCGTGCGCCGGTCGGCGAATACGGTGAGGGAATGCTGGCGCGGCTGATGGGCCAGCCGCACGCACAGCTCGGGACCGATACCCGCCGGCTCGCCCGGCACCAGCGCGAGCCGAACCGGCGTCATCGCGCCCGGCTCAGCCGCCGTTGGCGGCGGGTGCAGCCGTGGGATCGGCGGCCTTGCCGACGCGCACGTCCACGAAGGCTTCGCCGCGCATCTCGCGCAGGAAGCGGTTCCATTCGTCTTCCAGCTTGCGCCGACCGATGGTTTCCTGGACCTGCGCGCGGCGGTTCTTGTCGCCGGCGTTGGACTGGCGGGTGCTTTCGAGCTTGACCAGGTGGTAACCGGCCTGCGTGCGCACCGGTGCCGACACCTGGCCCGGCTGCAGGCCGGCGACGGCGTTGCCGAAGTCGGGGCCGAAATCGTCGCGGGTGAACCAGCCCAGCTCGCCGCCCTTGGACGCGGAGCTCTGATCCTGCGAGTTTTCCTGCGCCAGCACGGCGAAATCGGCGCCGCCCATCAGGCGAGCCTGCAGGGTTTCGGCCTTGGCCTTGGCCTTGGCGTCCTCGGACGGGTCGGCGACGCGGATCAGGATGT
The DNA here is from genome assembly GCF_009765165.1 of Lysobacter panacisoli. Taxonomy (NCBI): domain Bacteria; kingdom Pseudomonadati; phylum Pseudomonadota; class Gammaproteobacteria; order Lysobacterales; family Lysobacteraceae; genus Lysobacter; species Lysobacter panacisoli. Next base: position 487,722 of record NZ_VLNU01000001.1, on the reverse strand, counting down.
GGCGTGCCTGGTACTCGGTGACCATCGCCGGCGCGGCCTGCGAGGAGTCGCGGGTCTCGACCAGCTTGACCAGCTGGAAGCCGCTCGGACCGCGGATCGGTGCAGTGACCTGGCCCGCCGTCATGCTGCGCATGACCGAGGCGAAGGCGGTCGGGATTTCGTCGCTGCTGCGCCAGCCGAGATCGCCGCCCTCGAGGGCGTTGGGACTGTCGGAATAGCGCACGGCGGCCGCCGCGAAGTCCATCTCGCCGCGGTCGAGCAGGCCCTTCACGCCTTCGATCTTGCGCTGCGCGGTGGCGATCTGTTCCGGCGTCGCGCCTTCCGGCAGCGCCACCAGGATGTGGGCGAGGTGGTACTGCGTGCCGGCGGTCGCCTGCGCGGCGAGGGCGGCATCGACCTCGGCCTCGCTGACGGTGACGCGGCTCTGCGCGAAACGCTGGCGGAGGCGCTGGATCAGCAGCTCGTCGCGGATCGACGTGCGGAAGTCGGCGTAGGACGTGCCTTCCTGGGCCAGCTGCTGACGCAGCTGCTCGGGGGTGACGCGGTTCTGGGCGGCGATGCCGCCGATGGCCTGCTCGACTTCCTGGTCGGTCACGCGCACGCCCGTCTCCTGGGCGCGGACGACCTGCAGCTTCACCAGGATCAGGCGTTCCAGCACCTGCCGTTCGAGTACGTCACGCGGCGGGAGCTGGCCTTCGCGACCGGCGTACTGGGCCAGGATGTTGTTCACGGCCCGGTCCAGCTCGGTCTTGAGGATCACGTCCTCGTCGACGACCGCGGCGATCCCGTCGATGGACTGGACGCCCGATGCGGCCTGCTGGGCCAGTGCGGGTGAGCCGGTCAGGACGGTGGACAGCACCGCGGCGGCGAGGGCAGACGCGAGAAGTTTCTTCATAGGGTCGGATCTGGAGTGGATTCTCGGCCGGTGTTGTTGAGACGCTCCACGGAGCTGGGCGGCACGAGATAAAGGTCGTCGCGGTCGTAGCCGAGGATACCACGGCGCAACACGCGCTCCGTGTTCTGGCCGGCGGAGCCAAGTCCCTTCAGCTCGAATTCGAACATGATGCGGGTGTCGAGGTCGCCGTCGCGGTTGCGCAGGTAGCGGCGGCCCACCAGACGCGCGGCGAGGCAGCAGCTTTCCCACTGCACGCCGGCGATGGTTTCCAGCGGCTTCTCGTCCTTGAACGAGTAGTAGTAGCGACCGACCACGCTCCAGGTCTCGTTGACCGGATACAGGAAGGAAAAGTCGGCCTGCTCGAGCTGATCCTTGTTCTCCGGCGGGTCGATCCCCTCGCGGAAGGCGGCGTTGCGGCGATAGCGGTAGCCCAGGTTGACGATGCCGCCGCGGGGGAACATGTAGCGGGCGCGGAAGCTGGTGAAGTCCTCGCCGCGGTACTTGGGATTCCAGATGTAGGTCGCGCCGAAGGTCCAGCGGTCGTTGGGCATCAGGCTGGCGTCGGCCACCCACGCGGACTTGCCCTGTGCGATCGGCGTCTCGCCCGGCAGGGTCACGCGGCTGTCGTCGAAGTACTCGATCTGGCCGATGCTCGCGGCCAGACGCTCACGTCCGTCTTCTTCGCTGATGAAGCGCGTGGTCAGCGCCGCGGTCAGCTGGTTGGCGTCCATCTGACGGTCCGCGCCGGTGTAGCGGTTGTCGCGGAACAGCTGGCCCCAGCTGAAGGTCATCGTGCCGGTGTCGAACACCGGGAAATCGTCCTGGTTCCGGTACGGCGCATTGAGGTAGTAGATGCGCGGTTCCAGCGTGTGCAGGTACTGCGTGCCGCGGAAATGCGTGGTGCGGTCGAAGTACAGGCCGGCGTCGAGCGAGGCGATCGGCAGGCTGCGGGTTTTCGAGCTGTCGCTGAAACGCTCGATCAGCTCCGGCGTGACCGCGCCGCCATAGCGCCGGACGAAATCGTTGGCGCGCTCGGTGGCGTTGCCCTCGAGCTGGTACGCCGTATAGCGCCATGCCAGCTTCGGGCGCAGGAACCAGCTCGCGCCTTCCAGCGGCATCGCCACGTAGGGCTTGATGTCCAGTCGGGTGCCGCCGAGGAATTCGGTGTGGTCGAAGCGCACTGCCTCGCCGTCCACGCCCGTCTCCAGCCACGGCTGCATCGGCTGCGCCCAGCGCGCGAACGCACGCGGCAGCCGGTCGAAGGCCAGGTTGGCATCGGTCAGCGTGTAGTCGGCGAGCTGGTAGTGGTCCGCCATCAGGCTGGCTTCCCACCAGCGGCCGCGACCGTACACGCCGGCGTCGCTGCGGATCGAGTAGTTCGAGATGCCGTACAGGCTGCTGCTGAAATCCTCGAAGTAATGCGTGTCGCTGACCCAGCCCAGGTTGGTGTTGGCGTACCACGAGCTGTTGATGTTGTGCGTGGCGGTCAGCGCGAACTGGCCACGGTTCTTGTCCGGCAGGCTCGCCATCGGCGTGCCGACTTCCGGTGCGAGATACCGCTCGGGTTCGTCGCCCGGCAGTTTGTCGTCCGGCATCCAGTTGCCGAACACCTCGCCCCTGCCGTTCGGATACAGCCAGCGGAACTCCGCGCCGAGCACGCCACCGCGCTTGACCATGTAGCGCGGATAGAGCGTGGCGTCGTAGTTGGGCGCGAGATTGAGGTAGATCGGTTGCCGCCAGTCGAAGCCATTACGGTCCGACAGCGAGATCTGCGGATAAAGCAGGCCCGTGCGTCGGCGGTCGTCGACCGGGAACATGAACCACGGCACGTACAGCACCGGCACCTTGCCGATGCGCACGGTTGCGTTGCGCGCGACGCCCTGGCCTTCCTCGGTATCGATGTCGATACGGCTGGCGCGCAGTTCCCACGCGCGCTGGTTGGGCGCGCAGGTGGAATAGGTCGAACCGATGAGGTGTCCCTTCGCGCCGTCCAGTTCGATGCGGTCGGCGCCGCCGTTGCCGCGCCGCTCGGTGAGCTGGTACTGCACGTCCTCGATGCGGTGCTGGTCGGCGTTCTGGTTGCCCTCGGCGCGCTCGGCGACGATGCGCATGCCGCTGTCCTGGTAACGGACGTTGCCGATCGCGCTGTAGTTGCCGCTGATCTCGTTGTAGGTCAGCTTGTCGGTGCCGAGGAACTGGTCGCCGCGGTTGAGGCGCACGTTGTCCTGGATCACCAGGTCCTGGTCGGCGCCGGCGCGTTCGAGCTGACCGCCGGCGATATCGGTCGGTTCCAGCGCACGCTGGCCCATGTCGCCCATCGGCGGCGGTGCGTCGTCGAACGCGGGGACCGCATCGACGATCGGGCATAGACCCCAGTTCTCCTCGTCGCCATCGGCCGCGTGCGCTGGCAGGGCCAGCGCGATGCACAGCGACAACGGGAGCAGTCGTAGGGGTCTGTGCACTCGGAGACCGTGATCGGCGTTGGGGGAAACGGGTCGCTAGCTTGCCGCATACCCGGCAAGCGGGCAACGCGAGCACCATCTTGCTCCCACCGCTGTTCATTTCCGCGTCAAGACGGCAACGACGGTGCCCGGGCGCCATGTTCGCGCGGGAACGCCGCGTCGAGAGGGCGTGACGTCAGTCCAGTCCGTCGCGCAATGCGCCGACGTGGGCGACGCTGCATTCGCGCAGCGCGGCCAGGTCGTATCCGCCTTCGAGCATCGACACGACACGGCCGTTGGCATGGCGACGGGCGATCGCGACGAGCTGTCGCGTCAGCCAGTCGAAGTCCTGCGTCTCCAGCTCGATCTGCGCGAGCGGATCGCGTTTGTGCGCGTCGAACCCGGCGGAAATGAAGAGCAGCTGCGGGCGGAACGAGTCCAGCGTGGGCAGCAGTTGTTCCTGCCATGCGCGACGGAACGCCTCGCTGCCGCTGTCCGGCGGCAGCGGCACGTTGACGATGTTGCCGACCCCGCGCTCGTTGGCGTAACCGGTGTCGGGATACAGCGGCATCTGGTGCGAGCTGAGGTACATCACCCGCGGGTCGGTGTCGAAGATCGCCTGCGTGCCGTTGCCGTGGTGGACGTCGAAGTCGACCACCGCCACGCGCGTCAGCCCGTGCTTGTCGCAGGCATGCGCGGCCGCGACGGCGATGTTGTTGAACAGGCAGAAACCCATCGCCGCCGACGAGGTCGCGTGGTGTCCGGGCGGACGCACGGCGCAGAACGCGCGGCTGATCTCGCCATGCATGACCGCATCCACCGCGGCGATGCCGGCGCCCGCCGCGCGCAACGCGGCTTCGGCCGAACCCGGTGCGAGCACGGTGTCCGGGTCCAGTGCCATCGGCCCATCGACCGGCGTGTCGAGGACCAGCGCGAGTAGGGCGTCGTCATGCACGCGCAACAACTGGCCACGACTGGCACGCGGGGCTTCTTCCCAATCGAGGTTGGAAAAGCTCTCGCGTAGGCCTTCTGTCACCGCGACCAGGCGCAGCGGACGCTCGGCGTGGCCGGGACCGGGATCATGGCGGGTGCAGGCCGGATGGCTGTAGATGCGCATGGTGGCGACTGGATGCGCGAGACCGGCAGGCTCAGGCCTTGCGCCGCTCGTGATTCCACAGCACTTCGCCGTGGCCGCTGGCCCGCGCAAGCACGCGCGCCAGCACGAACAACAGGTCCGAGAGCCGGTTGAGGTAGCGCACAGCTTCCGGGCGCACGTCCTCGACGCGCGACAGCGACACCGCTTCGCGTTCGGCGCGACGCACCACGGTGCGCGCGACATGGCAGCGCGCCGCCGCTTCGCCGCCACCGGGGAGGATGAAATCCTTCAGCGGCGGCAGGGCTTCGTTGAAGCTGTCGAGCTGCTGCTCGAGGCGTTCCACGTCGACGTCGAAAATGGCGGCGTGGCCCGGGATGCACAGCTCGCCGCCGAGGTCGAACAGCTGGTGCTGCACGGTGGTGAGCAGCGTGCGGATATCGTCGGGAACGTCGCCGGCCAGGATCAGGCCGATGCACGAATTCGCTTCGTCGACCGTGCCGTACGCGGCGACGCGAGCCGAGTCCTTGGCGACGCGGCTGCCGTCGCCCAGACCGGTCGTGCCGTCGTCACCGGTGCGGGTGTAGATCTTCGAGAGGCGGTTGCCCATGCGCGGAAATCCTTGCGGAACGGGCGCGTCGCCGCGCCCGTCCGGTTACACCGTCTGCGCGCGCAGCGACGGCACGCGCTGGCGCAGCGCAGCGAAGCTGCCAAACAACAGCGCGGCGTAGAACAGCGTGCCCAGCACCGTCCACTGGAAGAACGGAATGCCGGCGACGTACGCGGCGGCGAGGCCGGCCGCGGTCATCGGATAGGTCGGGATCGGCTGGAACAGCCACGAGCCGAAGTTGGTGACCATGAAGAACAGCACCGAACCCATCAGCGAGTAGCCCAGCACGCGCGCGCCACTGACGCGGCCACGCAGGCCCAGGCCCATCGCGGTGGTCAGCGCCACGCACAGGTACACCAGCCAGATGCCGCCGTTGCCGAACCAAGTGGCGTACAGGCCGCCGTTGATCGCCGCCAGTGCGAGGTCGGACAGGAACATGCCCAGCAGCGGCACCGCGAACGCCCAGCGCTTCGACGCGAAGTAAGCGCCGCCGAACAGCGCCACGGCTTCGACCGGCGAGAAATTCGGCGGGTGCGGCAGCAGGCGGGACAGGGCGGCGATGACGATCATGCCGACGAGCACGAGCGGGCCGGGGGCGAACAACGAGGAAACGGACGAGTCGGAAGCGGGGCGGTTCATCGTGGCAGGTCTGGATGAAGGTAACGGCCTTCAGGAACCGCTAGCATAGCGCAATGCCTGCTGCGGCCCCTTCATCACGACCTCTCGAGCCGGCCCCGTCCTCCCTTGCACGCGAGCCCGGGCGCCATGATGTCCTCATCGTCGGCGGCGGCCTGGTCGGCGCCAGCCTCGCCATCGCGCTGGAACGCATCGGCGTGGACGTGGGGCTGGTCGAGGCCACGCCCGCCGGCGAACTGCCGGCGGTGTTCGATCAGCGCAACCTGAGCTTCGCCGAAGCCACCATCAATGCGCTCACCGCGCTGGGCGTGATGCAGAAGCTGCGCGCGCCGACCGGCGCGATCCGACGCATCCACATCAGCCGTCGTGGCGATTTCGGTCGCGGCGTGCTCGATGCCGCCCGCTACGGGCGCGAGGAATTCGGTCGGGTGGTGGTCGCACGCGATTTCGGCGAAGCGCTGGAAGCGCGCCTCGCCGAGGCCACCGGTCTGACGCGTTATCGACCCGTGCGCTTCATCGGCCTGGCCGGCGAGGAGGAGGGGCATCGCCTCGTGCGCGTGGCTGACGACAACGGCGAGCGCCTGTTGCGCATGCGCCTGCTGGTTGCCGCTGACGGCACGCGCAGTCCTGTGCGCGACGCGCTGGGTATCGCCGCCGATGAGCACGACTACGCGCAGACGCTGTTCGTCGCGCGCCTGCGCACCTCGCAGGCACCGGACGGTACCGCCTACGAACGGTTGGGCGACGAAGGCCCTACCGCCGTGTTGCCGCGTGGCGACCGTCATTACGGACTGATCCATGCCGTCGCGCGCGAACAAGCCGACGCGGTCGCGGCGATGGACGAAGCGGCATTCCTCGAGCGTGCGCAGTCGGTGTTTGGCTGGCGCGCCGGTCGGTTCCTCTCGTGCGGTCCGCGCAGCGCGCATCCGGCGATCCGCGTGATCGCGCAGCGCACCAGCACGCCGCGCGCGGTGCTGATCGGCAACGCCGCGCAGACCATCCATCCGATCGGCGCGCAGGGATTCAACCTCGGCCTGCGCGATGCGCTGACGCTGGCCGAGCTCATCGGCGACGCGCGCGCGCTCGACACACAGGCCGACGTCGGCAGCGCTTCGCTGCTCGATGCCTGGCTCTCTCGACGCCACGACGATCGCGAACGCACGGTGCGTTTCTCCGACGGACTGGCGCGGCTCACCGCGAACGATGCGCCGCTGCTGCGTCCGTTGCGCAGCCTCGGACTGTTCGTGCTGGATCGCCTGCCATCCGCGCAGGCGTGGCTGGTCGGCGGCGCGATGGGTTATCGCGGCGACGTGCCCGCGCTGTGCCGGGAGCCGCGCGCATGAGCCGGCGCGGCGGACTGGACGTGATCGTGGTCGGCGCCGGTGTGGTCGGCGCGACCGCGGCGCTGGCATTCGCGCGCGATGGTCTCGATGTCGCGCTGGTCGAGGCGCGTGAGCCGCCCGCATGGCAGCGCCTGACGACCGATTCCGATCGCCTCGACCTGCGTGTGTACGCGTTCGCGCCGGACAACGCGGCGCTGCTCGACGACCTCGGCGCGTGGCGCGGCATCGCCAGCGCGCGCGTGCAGCCGTATCGTGCGATGCGCGTGTGGGATGCGGCCGGCGGTGGTGAACTCGCGTTCGAGGCCGATGCCTTCGGTCGTCGCGAGCTGGGCTGGATCGTCGAGCATGCTTTGCTGGTGGACCGCCTGTGGGCGGCGTTGCCGGCCGCGGGCGTGCAACTGCATTGCCCCGACAGCATCGTCGGACTGGAACAGGACGACAGCGGCGCGACCGTGCGCCTGGAAAGCGGTCGTTCGCTGCGCGCGAAGCTGGTCGTCGCGGCCGACGGCGCGGAATCGAAACTGCGCTCGCTCGCCGGCATCGAGACCGCGCGCCACGATTACGGCCAGCGCGGACTGGTCGCGTTCGTGGAAAGCGAACAACCGCACCGCGCGACGTGCTGGCAGCGTTTCCTTCCGACCGGCCCGCTCGCGTTCCTGCCGTTCGCCGATGGCGCGAACGACGCGCAGGGTCGGACCAGTTCGATCGTGTGGACGCTGCCCGAGATCGAAGCCGAGCGTCTGTTGCAGGTCGAACCGGCAGCGTTCCTGCGCGAGCTCGAATCCGCGTTCGCCGGCACGCTCGGCGCGCTCACGCGGGTGTCGAAGCGTGCGGCATTCCCGCTGCGCCGACAGCTGGTGCAGCAGCTCGTTGCCGGACGCGTCGTGGTGATCGGCGATGCGGCGCACACGGTGCACCCGCTCGCGGGGCAGGGCGTGAACCTCGGACTGCGCGATGTCGCCACGCTGCGTCCGCTGATAGCGCAGGCCGCGCGCAGCGGCGCCGATCCTGGTGCGGGTGCGCGCCTGTCACGGTGGTCGCGACAGCAGCGCAGCGCCAATGCGGTGTCGGCCTACGCGTTCGATGGCATCAACCGGCTGTTCTCGAACGACTCCTTCGCCGCGACGCTGTTGCGCGGTCCGCTGCTCGGACTGGCGGGACGCCTGCCACCGCTCACGCACGCCTTCTGGCGTCACGCCGCGGGGCAATGATCACGCAATGAAACGGATCCCTTCCCGACGGAAGGGGTCCGTGTGCAGGCGGCTTCCGGTCATTTGCCGCCGGCAAGCTCGCGTCGACTGAGCTGGCCGTCGTGGTTGGCGTCGATCGCCTTGAAGTCGGGAGCGATCATCGCGTTCGCGCTGGCCTCGGCGCGGCTGAGGTGGCCGTCGCGATTGCCATCGAGCGCATCGAAATCCACCTTCGCGGCCAGCGTCGAATTCGGCGGGCTGGAGGTGAACGTCACCACCTGCGTGCTCTGGCCCATCATGGGCGGAACCGCCGACGGCGGCGGAGGCTGCGGCGCGGGATTGGCCAGCTGCGCGGCGGTGTCTGCCGCCTGCTGTGCCTGAGCACTGGCTTCGGTCGCGGTCGCGGCGGCGGCGCTCGCATCGGCGGCACCGAAGGCGGGATTCGCGCCGTACTGTGCGGCGGCCTGCGCGCCGCGCGCCTCGTACGCGGCGTTCACGGCCTGGTTCGACGCGCGCTGCGCCTCATCGGCCTGCTGGTGCACCGTGCTGTAGGTGCCGTCGGTGCTGCGTGTCGCATCGCGTGCGCGCTGCGCACTCTGGCGCGCGATGTCTGCTTCGTCGGACGCGACCTGCGCCGCGGCTTCAGCCTGCGCCTGCGCGCGCGCCGGATTGGCCTGCGTGCGTTGCGCGGACGCGGTCCCGGTCGCGCCAAGCGCGGCGATCAGCGCGATCGCGAGGACGCGCGGTGTGGTTCGGGAAATTCGTTCGGTCGAAAGTGACGTCATCGCCTCGCTCTCCGATGTGGGGCGAGCCGACGCTAGACCCGTGCGGGTCAATCCCGGGTAAATGCAGGGTCGAAGCGATGTGCAACGTTCACGGTCGTGACAGCGACGTGGTGGTCGCGAAGACCGTGATCTCCTCGCGGTCGTGGTAGAGCTGGCGCGCGCGCAGCTGCACCGTCTTCTCCGCCTGCTTCTCGAACAGGTCCAGGCACAGGCGCGTCTCGTCCCAGCGCTTCTTCATCGGCAGCTTGAGGTTGAAGATCGTGTGACGACACCAGCCTTCGCGCAGCCATGTGGCCATGCGCTCGGCGACGCGGCGCGGTTGTTCGACCATGTCGCAGACCATCCAGTCCAGCGGCGTGCGCGGCTGCCAGTGGAAGCCGTCCTCGCGCAGGTGTTCGACGCGTCCGCTCTCCAGCAGTTTCTCCTGCAGCGGGCCGTTGTCGATCGAGATGACGCGCAGTCCCTGGCGCATCAGCACCCAGCTCCATCCGCCCGGCGACGCGCCGAGGTCGGCGCCGCGCATGCCTTCGCGGAACAGGCGCTCGCGCTCCTTCTCGCTCAGCAGGACCATCAGCGCTTCTTCGAGCTTGAGCGCGGAGCGGCTCGGCGCATCCGCGTGCATGCGCAGGCGCGGAATGCCGAGCGGCCACGGCGCGCTGTCGCCGGCTTCGCCGATTGCCAGCAGCACGTGGTCGCCTGCAAGGAACACCACGTGCAGCCGCGAGCGGCGCGGATCATCGACGCCCGTCAACCAGCCGCCCTTGCGCAGCACGGGACGCAGCGCGTTGCCGAAGCTGCGCGCGAGTCCGGCCAGCGGCTTGGCCTCATCGGAATCGGGATGCTCCACCCACAGCTCGCCGAACGTGTATGCGTTCGACAGCGTGATTACGAGCGTGCGCAGGATCGGCGTGATGCGATCCTTGGGATCGAGTCCGCGAAGCTCGGCGATACGGACCAGTTTCTGCCGGGCGAAGATCAGCGACTGGAACGGCAGTGCGCGCGTCAGTGCGCCCGCGTCGGCGCCGAGGAATTCGACGTAGCCGCTGTTGCGCTCGGTGCGTGCGTAACCGGGATGGCCCGCGAGCGCGGCGCGTTCGCTCAACTCGCCGGCGAGCTCGGGCTCGAAGCCGGGGCGGCAATAGCAGAGCAGGGCATCGCCCGGAATCGACATCAGTAGCGCTCGCCGCCGGATTCGCCGTAGGCACGCAGCACGTCGCGCGCGTCCTCGCGCAGCACGTCGCGTGTCACGGCGATGCCGCGGCGTTCGAGTTCGCCGACCCAGTCCGCCGGCAGCGGGCCTTCGTCGAACTCGGTCAGCGATTCCACATCCTCGCTGCGCGCGCCGATCAGCAGGTGGTCGATACCGGCCCACATGGTCGCGCCGTAGCACTGGCAGCACGGTTGCGACGAGGTCGCCAGGGTGATCGGGCCGATATGTTCGCCGACCGCATCCGCGTTGAGGCGAGGGCGCTGCGTGCGCTGCTGCGCGAGCATGTACGCCATCGTTTCCGCGTGCGCCAGCGAACAGCTGTGCGGGAGCACGCGGTTCACGCCGACGGCGATCAATCGATCGTCCGGACCGAACACCGCCGCACCGAACGGGCCGCCGCTGCCGGCTTCGATATTGAGCTTCGACAGCATGATCGCCAGTGCGACCTTGGCGTCGTCGCCGGGATACGCGCGATCGGGATCGACCGCCTCGTGCACCCACGCCGGCAGGGTGAGGTGGACCTGCGCGTACAGCATCAGTGCACCTGCTCCACTTCCGCGATCTTGTCCGTGCACTGGCCCTTCACGCACTGGCAGCCTTCGACCGGCTTGAACCCGCACACCGACATGCGGCCGCTGCGCGCGCATTCGCGCTGCACGCCTTCCGGATCGGTCGGGCTGTTGACGTTGACGCACGACGGCAGCGCGCCGCAGCAGTTGCCGACGTTCTTGACCGTGCAGTCGGCGTCGGTCGCGCAGCTGCGATCAAGCTTCGCCACGGGCGCGGACGCCGTTGCGGGTGCGGGCTTCGCCACCGGTACGCTCGCCGCCGGCGGCTGCGCCTGTGCGGTGTCTGTCGGAGGCGCCGCGCACGCGGCGAGCGTCGACAGCGACAGGGCAAGCAGGGCGGTCAGCAGGCGCATGGTGGGTTCCTCAGGGCTTCGCGGCCCAGGTGTCGCGCAGGGTGACGCTGCGGTTGAATACCGGCGCGTCGCTGCTGTGATCGTGGCGGTCGGCGACGAAATAGCCGATGCGTTCGAACTGGAACGACTGCTCCGGCGCAGCGGCGGCCGCGGCCGGCTCCACATAGCCGGTGACGACGCGACGCGACTCGGGATTCATGTAGTCCTTGTACGTCTTGCCGCCTTCGTCGTTGTCCGGATCGGGAACGAGGAACAGGCGGTCGTACAGGCGCACCTCGGCCTTCACCGCGTGCATCGCGCTGACCCAGTGGATCGTGCCCTTGATCTTGCGGTCCGCACCGGCCATGCCGGGGCGCGATTCGGGATCCAGCTCGCCGCGGATCTCGACCACGCGCTCGCCGTCCTTGATCACTTCATCGCAGCGGAAGATGCCGGCGCCGCGCAGGCGCACTTCGCCGCCGGGAATGAGGCGCTTGAAGCCCTTCGGCGGGACTTCCTCGAAGTCCTCGCGCTCGATCCACAGCTCACGCGAGAACGGCACGGTGCGCGAGCCCGCGGTTTCGTCCTTCGGGTGGTTCGGGAACGTCAGCGCTTCCTGGTGATCGGCCGGCAGGTTGGTGATGACCAGCTTCAGCGGATCGATCACGGCCATGCGGCGCTGTGCGGCGGCGTCGAGGTCGTCGCGTAGCGCGCCTTCCAGGATGGAGATGTCGAGCAGCGAGTTCTGCTTGCTGATGCCGACGCGGTCGACCATCAGGCGCAGCGCGGACGGCGTATAGCCGCGGCGACGGATGCCCTGCAGGGTCGGCATGCGCGGGTCGTCCCAGCCGTCGACGAGGCCTTCGTTGACCATCGCCAGCAGCTTGCGCTTGCTCATCACCAGGTAGTTGAAGTTCAGGCGCGAGAACTCGATCTGGCGCGGCTTGCTGGCCTCGCTCGGGAAACCCTTGGCGAGCAGCGGCGCGAGCAGCTCCGGCGAGTTCACCAGGTCCACCTTGTCCACGCACCAGTCGTACAGCGGGCGGTGGTCTTCGAATTCCAGCGTGCACAGCGAGTGGGTGATGCCCTCTATCGCGTCGCTGAGCGAATGCGCGAAGTCGTACATCGGATAGATCGGCCACTCGCGGCCGGTGTTCTGGTGTTCGACGTGCTTGATGCGGTACAGCGCGGGATCGCGCATGTTCATGTTGCCGCTGGCCATGTCGATCTTCGCGCGCAGTGTGCGCGTCGCATCGGGGAACTCGCCCGCGCGCATGCGGCGCAGCAGGTCGAGGTTTTCCTCGACGCTCCGATCGCGCCACGGCGAAGGACGGCCCGGCTCGGTCAGCGTGCCGCGGTATTCGCGCACCTGTTCCGGCGTGAGGTCGCACACGAACGCGTCGCCCTGGCGGACCAGCTTCTCCGCGGCGAGGTAGATCACCTCGAAGTAGTCCGACGCGTGGCGCAGGTCGTGCCATTCGAAACCGAGCCAGTGCACGTCGTCCTGGATGGCGCGCACGTACTCGGGGTCTTCCTTCACCGGATTGGTGTCGTCCAGGCGCAGGTTGCAGTCGCCGCCGAACTCGGCCGCGATGCCGAAGTCCAGGCAGATCGCCTTGGCGTGGCCGATGTGCAGGTAGCCGTTGGGCTCGGGCGGGAAGCGCGTGCGGATCGCGTGGTGCTTGCCGCTGGCCAGGTCCTCGCGAACGATCTGCCGGATGAAGTCCTGCTTGCCGGTGGCGGCATCGGCGGCGGTCGGGGCAGGAGCGGGTGCGGCGGGGCGTGGCGTAGCGGACATGCGTGGCGGCGTGGGCGGGTAAGACCGTCAAGTTTAGCCGCTGCGGGCGGTTGCCGCCGTTTTTCGCCTTCCCGCACGGGCGTATGCTGGTCGCGAGCCCCTCCACGGAGCCTGCCCGATGAAAGTCGTCTACGAAGCCGCCAACCTGATCGATGCCCACCTCGTGCGCCACGCACTGGAAGCGCAGGAGATCCCCGTATTCCTGCAGGGCGAGGCGCTGATGGGCGGAATGGGCGAATTGCCGCTGTTCGGGACCATCCTCGTCTGCGTGCCGGACGTGGTCTGGCCCGAGGCCTCGGCGATCGTGGCCGCCCTGCCGCTGAACCAGCCCCCGGACGAAGGCGCCGAGCCGCTCGGCGACGCCGACGCTTCTCCGGGCTGGCTGCCGGCCTGAACGGACCTTCCGGTATCGTGTCCGGCCCCGTGCTGGACCGCGCCATGTCTTCGTTCGACTTCGATTCCCTGATCCGCGCCGTCGCCGACTTCCCCAAGCCGGGCGTCACCTTCCGCGACATCACGCCGCTGCTGGCCGACGCCGGCGGCTTCGCCCGCTGCATCGACGCGCTCGCCGAGCCGTGGCAGGGGAGCGAGGTGCAGGCGGTATGCGGCATCGAATCGCGCGGGTTCATCTTCGGCGCGGCGCTCGCGCAGAAGCTGCACGCCGGCTTCGTGCCGCTGCGCAAGCCGGGCAAGCTGCCGCCGCCGCTGGTCGAGGTCGATTACGCGCTGGAGTACGGCACCGATCGCCTCACCGCGCGCGCCGATGCGCTGCGCCCGGGCGAGCGCACCCTGATCGTCGACGACGTGCTCGCCACCGGCGGCACCCTGGCGGCGGCCCGCGAACTGGTCGGGAAACTCGACGCGACCCTGGTCGGCGCGAGCGTGCTGATCGAACTCGACGCCCTGCGCGGGCGCGACCGCTGGCCGGCCGGCGTGCCGCTGCAGTCGCTGCTGCACTACTGACGAGCGCCGCCACGGCGACACGCGCGTCGCCCCGGGCGCGCTACATTCGCGCCGCTGGCGCACGGCCAGCCAACTAGCGCGGTCGGCCGGATGGACGCGTTCAACTACCTGGCGGTGATGGTGTCGATGGTGCTCGGCCTGGGGCTGACCCAGCTGTTCGCGGGCATCGGCAACATGGTGCAGATCCGGCGACGGGTAAAGCCCTATTGGCTGCACTACGTGTGGGTGGTGCTGGCGATCGGCCTGCACCTGCAGATGTGGTGGTCGTTCTGGATGATGCGCGTGGTGCAGGATTGGACCTACACCGGCTTCGCGTTCGTGCTGCTCGGGCCCGCATTGCTGGTGATCGCCAGCCACGTGCTGCTGCCGGAAATGATCGACGGCACGATCGACACGGAAAGGCACTACTACGACACGCGCGGCGTCTTCTTCTGCCTGCTCGCCGCGGCCGGTGCATGGGCGCTGGTGCTGGAAGCGGTGATGGGCCTGCGTTCGCTGCTCGTGCCGGTGCGCGCGGTGCAGCTGGCCGGCATCGGCTTGATGCTGTTGTGCGCGTGGTCGCCGAACCGGCGCGTGCATGCCGTGTGCACGCTGCTGGTCATCGCGATGCTGATCAGCACCACCTTGCTGACGCGCTACCGGCTTGGACAGGCTGGCCTGGTGGAATGACCTTCAGAGCCGGCTGTCCTGCGAGGGGGCGGACATCGGCGGACGCAGCAGTTGCGCCGGCAGCTTGCGGAATTCCCCGGCGAGCTGCATCAGGAAATCGCCCATCGCCGAACTGCGTCGCCACACCATCGCGATCTGCCGATGCGGCGCGTCGCCACGGAATCGCAGCAGGTGGATGTCGGGCGAAGCGGGCACCGGCGGTTGCACGGCGAGCACCGGCAACAGGGTGATGCCGACGCCGGCCGCGACCATCTGTCGCAGCGTTTCCAGGCTGGTCGCGCGGAAGCCGTCGCGTTCGTCGGCGCCGGCCATGTGGCAGACATCCAGCGCCTGGTCGCGCAGGCAGTGGCCTTCCTCCAGCAGCAACAGGTGCTGGTGGTCGAGGTCGTGCAGGTCGAGCGAATCGTGTTCGGCCATCGGATGCTGCTGCGGCACGGCGAGGAGGAAGGGCTCGTCGAACAGCACTTCCACGTGCAGCTGATCGTCGTGGATCGGCAGCGCGAGCAGGCCCGCGTCGAGCCGGCCATCGCGCAGGCGCGTGAGGATCTGGTCGGTCTTCTCTTCGATCAGCAGCAGCTCCAGCCGTGGAAACCGCTGGCGCAGGCGCGGCACCACGTGCGGCAGCAGGTACGGGCCGAGCGTGGGGAAGAGGCCCAATCGCACCGTACCGGCCTCCGGGTCCTGGCTGCGTCGCGCGATCTCCGCCATCTGTTCGACGTCGGCGATCACCTTGCGCGCGCGTTCGGCGACTTCGCGGCCGACGGGCGTGAGCATCACGCGGCGCGGCGCGCGCTCGACCAGCGCGACGCCCAGCTCGTCCTCGAGCTTCTTGATCTGGGTGGACAGGGTCGGCTGGCTGACGAAGCTGGCCGCGGCCGCGCGGCCGAAGTGCTTGTGGTCGGCCAGGGCCACCAGGTATTTGAGGTCGCGCAGGTTCAAGGGGTGCCCTCGCCTCGACGTCTCTCATGAAAGGGGTGGTGAAGCTTTACCCCCTACCGGCGTTCCCCCGCAAGGGCGGGGGAAGGGATTGGACTTCGTTTACGCCGCGGCCGCAGCCGTGGTCTGTGCCGGTGCGCTGGTGCGGATCAGGTGGTCGAACGCGCTCAGCGCCGCCTTCGAGCCTTCTCCCATTGCGATGACGATCTGCTTGTACGGCACCGTGGTGACATCGCCGGCGGCGAACACGCCCGGCACCGATGTGCGGCCGTGCGAGTCGACTTCGATCTCGCCACGCGGCGACAGCGCGATCGCGCCCTTGAGCCATTCGGTGTTCGGCAGCAGGCCGATCTGGACGAAGATGCCTTCCAGCTCGACGCGATGCGAATCGCCTTCGATGCGGTCCTTATAGACCAGGCCGGTGACCTTCTGGCCGTCGCCGAGCACTTCGGTGGTCTGGCCGCTGACGATCACTTCGACGTTCTTGAGCGAGCGCAGCTTGCGCTGCAGCACTTCGTCGGCGCGCAGCTGGCCGTCGAACTCGATCAGGGTGACGTGGGCGACGATGCCGGCCAGGTCGATCGCGGCTTCGACGCCGGAATTGCCGCCGCCGATCACCGCAACGCGCTTGCCCTTGAACAGCGGGCCGTCGCAATGCGGGCAATAGGCAACGCCCTTGTTGCGGTACTGGTCCTCGCCGGGCACGTTCATCTGGCGCCAGCGCGCGCCGGTCGACAGCACGATGCTGCGCGACTTCAACGACGCGCCGTTCTCCAGCTGCACTTCGATCAGGCCGCCCGGCTCGCTCGCCGGAATCAGCTTGCTCGCGCGCTGCAGGTTCATGATGTCGACGTCGTACTCGCGCACGTGCTGTTCCAGCGCGCTGGCGAGCTTGGGACCCTCGGTGTAGGTCGCCGAGATGAAGTTCTCGATGGCCATCGTGTCCAGCACCTGGCCGCCGAAACGCTCGGCCGCGATGCCGGTGCGGATTCCCTTGCGCGCGGCGTAGACAGCCGCCGCCGCGCCGGCGGGACCGCCGCCGACCACGAGCACGTCGAAGGCGTCCTTCGCACGGATCTTCTCCGCATCGCGCAGCGACGCGCCGGTGTCGAGCCTGGCCACGATCTGCTCGACCGTCATGCGGCCCTGGTCGAACGGCACGCCGTTGAGCAGCACGGTCGGCACCGACATGATCTGGCGCTCGTTGACCTCGTCCTGGAACAGCGCGCCGTCGATGGCGACGTGGTGGATGTTCGGGTTGATCACGCTCATCAGGTTCAGTGCCTGCACGGTGTCCGGGCAGTTCTGGCACGAGAGCGAGAAATAGGTTTCGAAGTGGTACTCGCCTTCCAGGTCGCGCACCTGTTCGATCACGTCCTGCGCGGTCTTGGAGGGATGGCCGCCGACCTGCAGCAGGGCCAGCACCAGCGAAGTGAACTCGTGGCCCATCGGGATGCCGGCGAAGCGCACGCCGACGTCCGTGCCGACGCGGTTGATCGCGAAGGACGGGCGGCGCGCATCGTCGTCGCGGCGCGAGTAGGCGATCTTGTCGGAGAGCGAGGCGATGTCCTGCAGCAGGCCTTCCAGCTCGCGCGACTTCTCGCCGTCATCGAGCGAGGCGACGAGCTCGATCGGCTGCGTGACCTTTTCGAGATAGGCCTTCAACTGGGTCTTGAGATCGGCATCCAACATGCGACGGCTCCATTTGTTCGGGATGAACGCCGCGAGCGCCCGGGCTGGGAGGGGGAGGGAGCAGCCCGAACGTCGCGACATCCAAAGAAGAGGTGGTCAAGAACTGACCGAAGCGGCCTCCATGCGGGAGGCGGTGGAAAGGGGCGGGCCCACGGGTCGCCTCGCCCCCTCCGGCCTCGCCCTGCGTGCAGGGCGAGGGTGCAACGTCAGATCTTGCCGACCAGGTCCAGCGACGGCTTCAGGGTCTTCTCACCCTCGTTCCACTTGGCCG
Organism: Lysobacter panacisoli; assembly: GCF_009765165.1. Classification (NCBI taxonomy): domain Bacteria; kingdom Pseudomonadati; phylum Pseudomonadota; class Gammaproteobacteria; order Lysobacterales; family Lysobacteraceae; genus Lysobacter; species Lysobacter panacisoli. Next base: position 470,289 of record NZ_VLNU01000001.1, on the reverse strand, counting down.
GGCAGACCTCGCCCGGATGGGCGGCGACGTACTGGGCGGCCTTGACCTTGCGCAGCAGCTCGGACGCGTCGCGGCCGATGCCGCCGGCGTTGATCTCGACGATCTGGACCTTGCCGTCCGGGTCGATCACGAAGGTGCCGCGGTCGGCCAGGCCGGCTTCCTCGATCATCACGCCGAAGTTGCGGGTGATCGTGCCGGTCGGATCGCCGATCAGCGGGTACTGGATCTTCTTGATCGTGTCGGAGGTGTCGTGCCACGCCTTGTGGGTGAAGTGGGTGTCGGTCGACACGCCGTAGATCTCCACGCCCAGCTTCTGGAACTCGGCGTAGTTGTCGGCCAGGTCGCCCAGCTCGGTCGGGCAGACGAAGGTGAAGTCGGCCGGGTAGAAGAACACCACGGACCACTGGCCCTTCAGGTTGGCGTCGGTGACTTCGATGAACTCGCCGTTCTTGTAGGCGGTGGCCTTGAACGGAAGCACTTGGGTATTGATCAGCGACATCGATTGATTCCTTGGTGGAGGGAGGGTGGAAAACCAGTGCGATCAGGGTAAGGAGGCTGATCCAATCCATCAAGTTGATTGATGGAATTGATCCAATAGGTTTTAACTATCGCAATCCTGTCTCGATTGAGCGGCCCTTGGTAGGACATGCGGCCCTCGGGGCGGGCATCAAGGCCGCCGCGCTTTGCCGGCGCAGGCGACAATGCGGGATGTCCGAATCCCCTGTTCCCGCCACCCCGGCATCGGTCGGCACGCTCGTCGCGGGCGCAACCCGCCGCCTCGCCGGCGACGAGGCCCGCGCCGAGGCCGAACGGCTGCTGGCCCATGCCCTTGGGGTCAACACGACCTGGCTGTACCTCCACCGCGACGACACGCCGCCGGCGGAGCGGGCGGCCGAGTTCGAGCGCCTGTTGCAGCGGCGCATCGCGGGCGAACCGGTGGCGTACCTGCTCGGCCATCGCGGTTTCTGGCGCTTCGACCTGCAGGTGACGCCGGCCACGCTGATCCCGCGCCCGGAAACCGAACGCCTGGTCGAACTCGCCCTCGACCGGCTGCCAGTGGATGCCGCAGTGCGCGTCGCCGACCTGGGCACCGGAACCGGTGCCATCGCGCTGGCGATCGCGCACGAACGTCCGCGCGCGCACGTGGTCGCCACCGACGCGAGCGAGGCCGCGCTCGATGTCGCACGCGAGAACGCGCGCGTGCTGGGGCTGTCGCGGGTTGAATTCCGTCGCGGCGACTGGCTGTCGCCGCTCGCGGGCGAACGCTTCGACCTGATCGCCAGCAATCCGCCGTACATCGCCGACGACGACAAGCACCTGCGACAAGGCGACTTGCGGTTCGAGCCACGCAGCGCGCTGGCGTCGGGGAGCGATGGACTCGATGACATCCGTCGCATCGCCGCCGATGCGCCCGGTCATCTGAACCCGGACGGCTGGCTGCTCATCGAGCATGGCTGGGAGCAGGGCGAAGCGGTGCGTGCGCTGTTCCGCGCACACGGATTCGAAGAGGTGCATACCGCGCAGGACTGGGAGCAGCGCGATCGCGTCACGCTGGGGCGCATGCCTTGAGCATCGCCAAAGACGAAGAAGCCCGGCAATGACCGGGCTTCTCCGTTACGCCGGATGGTGCGATCAGAAGCTGGCGCGAATGCCGCCCATGTAGGTCTCGGTGCCTTCGCTCAGCTTGAGGCTGCCGTGCAGGCCCCAGGTGTCGTTGAAGCGGTAGAGCATGCCGAACTCGCCATAGAAGTTGCCGTCGTCGTTGCCGACGTACAGATCTTCCGAATGGTCTTCCCAGCCCAGGTGGGCGTTGGTGATGAGGTGGTCGGTGACGCGGATCTGCGCGCCCGTGCTGATGGTGTAACCGTTGTAGCTCTCGCTCTCGCTGGCCGAAACGAGGTCATCGTTGTAGCTGGCACGGTAGCGGTCGCGGACGTAGGACGCCTGCGTGACCCAGTCGACGCGATCGCCGATCGCCGTGTTGTAGCCCGCACCCAGCGACCACCACGAGTGGCGCAGATCCCAGTTGTGGCCGTCGTCCGTCGTGCGCCCGTAGCTGCCGGTCATGAAGAAATGATCGGTGAACGCGTAGGAGCCGCTCAGCGCGCCGCCGAACATGTACGGATTGGAGTAGTCCTCGTACACGGCGTCGAGCTGGACGTAGGTGTATCCGATGCCGTTGGCTTCGCTGGCCGATGCGGCGAACGGCGCGGCCGCAGCGAGGGCCAGTGCGAACAGGGTCATTTTCACGAAGCTTTCCTTGGTGGCGTTGCCGACCCGGATGGATCGGGGCCCGGAAGTAAACAAGGCCTGCAAGATCGCGGGCATAGGAGCGTTCCTAAAAGTTTCATTTCGCGGGATGAACCTCACCGCGACTGATTCGCCTTGACGTGCCCCGGCGGCTGCCGCTCGCATCGTGCTGTTCGAGCAGCGCGGCTGCGACCGTTCGACGCCGCACGCGATCTGGTCTACGGCGCTCGAACGACCTCACGCCCGGCAGGTTTGCCCATCAGGAAACGCAAAGGGCCCGGCGATGCCGGGCCCTTGTGCATCCACGATGGTCGAAATCAGAAGCTGGCGCGAACGCCCAGATTCCAGATCTGCGCATCTCCGTTCAGGCGAACGCCCGACTGAAGACTCCAGGTCGGATTGAACTCGAAGCCGACGCCGAGGGCCGCGTAGAAATCGCCCTCGTGATCCTTGTCGTAGTCCTCGTAGCCGAGGTACGCGTCACCGGTCAGCTTCCCGCTCATGCGGGTCCGTACGCCGGTGCTGAGGTTGAAGCCGTCAAGCTTGACCTCGTCGTTGAAGGCGTTGCACTCGATGATGAACGGCCCCTCGTTGATGTGACCGATGCTCCGGGTGGAGGCACAGTGCACCTCGTCGTACTCGACGGTGCTGTTGACGTAGGCGACGTGCGACACCCAATCGGCCTTCGTGCCGATGGACTGGTTGTAGCCCAGGCCCAGCGACCAGCCCTCGCGGGTTTCATCGGCGTTGGAATAGTTGTACCAGGCGTAGAAGGTGTCGTTGCTGCCCTTCGTCCGGCCGGCGCTGGCGGTGACGAAGAGGTGATCGGTGAACGCATAGGAACCGCTCAGGCGGGCGCCCTTGCCGGAAAAATCGTGCTCGTCGTAGAGGAAACGGGCATAGCCGTCGGCGTCTTCATAGAGGCCATCCAGTTGCACGTAGTCGTATCCGATCCCATTGGCCTCGCTGGCCATCGAACAGAAGGGGGCGGCGGCCAGCGCCAGTGCGATACAGGTCTTCTTCATTCACAGGTCCTTAGTGATCACAAGTCATCCTCGGCACATCCGCCAGAGGCAGCGCAGTAAACATCGCGTCAGTCGGCGCGCGACATCGGAAGCATCCTAAAGATTTCGTTATCCCGGCGCACGATGCACGGACGCTTTCCCCTTTCCTTCCAGCCTCCGAGTACGTGCGCTGATCGCTGCGCGCTAGAATTCCGGACCGCCCCCGCGAGTCCCCACGATGCGCACCCTCTATCCCGAGATCGAACCCTTCGACAGCGGCACGCTCAAGGTCGACGATCGCCACACGCTGTACTACGAGCAGTGCGGCAATCCGAACGGCAAGCCGGTGGTGCTGCTGCACGGTGGTCCGGGCGCGGGTTGCAGCCCGAAGATGCGTCGCTTCCACGATCCGTCGAAGTACCGCATCGTCCTGTTCGACCAGCGCGGCAGCGGCCGCTCGACGCCGCACGCGGATCTGGTGGGCAACACGACGTGGGATCTGGTCGCCGACATCGAGAAGCTGCGCGAGACGCTGCGCATCGAACGCTGGCAGGTGTTCGGCGGCTCGTGGGGTTCGACCCTCGCGCTCGCCTACGCGCAGCGCCATCCGCAGCGCGTGACCGAGCTGGTGCTGCGCGGCATCTTCATGCTGCGCCGCTGGGAGCTGGAATGGTTCTACCAGGAAGGCGCCTCGCGCCTGTTCCCGGACGCGTGGGAGCACTATCTGTCCGCGATCCCGGTGGTCGAACGCCACGACCTCATCAGCGCGTACCACCGTCGCCTGACGTCGTCGGACGAAGCCACGCGCCTGGCAGCGGCCAAGGCGTGGAGCGTGTGGGAAGGCGCGACCAGCTTCCTGCACGTCGATCCGGACTTCGCCGCCAGCCACGAGGATCCGCAGTTCGCGCTCGCGTTCGCACGCATCGAGAACCACTACTTCGTCAACAGCGGCTTCTTCGAAGTCGACGACCAGCTGCTGCGCGACGCGCACCGCATCGCCGACATCCCGGGCGTGATCGTGCATGGCCGTTACGACGTGGTGTGCCCGGTCGCCAATGCGTGGGAGTTGAAGCAGGCGTGGCCGAAGGCCGACCTGGCGATTACGCCGGCGTCGGGACATTCCGCATTCGAGGCCGAGAACGTCGACGCACTGGTGCGCGCGACCGACCGTTTCGCCTGATCCGCGCGCCGGCTTCGCGCCGGCACGCGCATCGCGCGCCTCAGTAGGCGGGCGCGCTGTGCCAGCGCCAGGCGCTGTCGATGATCTCGTCGAGTGCGGCGTGGCGCGGCGACCAGCCGAGCACGTCGCGCGCGCGATCGCTGGACGCGACCAGCACTGCAGGATCGCCGGCGCGTCGCGGTGCGGCGTCGAACGCGATGTCGCGACCGGTCACGCGTCGCGCGGTCTCGATCACTTCCAGCACGCTGAAGCCGTTGCCGTTGCCGAGGTTGAACGCATGCGCGCCGGCTTCGCGGTCCATCAGCCCGAGCGCGAGGACGTGTGCGTCGGCGAGGTCGAGTACGTGCACGTAATCGCGCACGCATGTGCCGTCGACGGTGGAGTAGTCGGTGCCGAACACCTTCAGCGCGGGCCCGGTGCCGAGTGCCGCGCGCAGCACGTTGGGGATGAGGTGCGTTTCCGGCGAATGCGATTCGCCGATGCCGCGATCCGCCGCCGCGCCGGCCGCATTGAAATAGCGCAGCGCGACCGAACGCAGACCGTAGGCCTGCGCGGCGTGGCGAAGGATTTCCTCCACCATCGCCTTGCTCGCGCCATAAGGATTGATCGGTGCCTGCGGGTGGTCTTCGTCGATGCGCGCCGACTGCGGCTGGCCGAACACCGCCGCGGTGGACGAGAACACCAGCCGGTCCACGCCGTGGCGCTTCATCGCCTCGAGCAGGTTGAGCGTGCCGGCGACGTTGTTGCGGTAGTACGCGTACGGATTGGCGACGGATTCGCCGACCAGCGACAGCGCGCAGAAATGCATCACCGCATCGACCGGCTCCTCGAACGCGCGGTCCAGCTGTTCGGGCACGAGCAGGTCGGCTTCGACCAGGCGGCCCCAGCGCACCGCATCGCGATGTCCGGTGGAGAGGTTGTCGAGCACCGTGACGCGATGGCCGTGTCCGGCCAGCACGCTGGCCGCGTGCGAACCGACGTAGCCGGCGCCTCCGCAGACGAGGACGTGACTCATGCGGCCGGCGATCCGTCCGGGTTGTGTTCGATCATCCACAGGCCGGCCCAGAGCTTGAGGTCGAGCTCGTAGCCTTCGCGCTGCTTCTGCATCAGCCACGCCGGCGCCTGTGCGCGCGGGACTTCGTGGACGGTGATGTTCTCGTTGTCCACGCCGCCGCCGGCACCGACGCGGGTCAGGTCGCGTGCGCGCACGAATGCGATGCGCTCGTTGCTCATGCCGGCGGACGTCGGTCCGACCAGCAGCACTTCCAGGCGCTTGGCTTCCCAGCCGGTTTCCTCGATCAGCTCACGTCCGGCAGCGGCTTCCAGCGTGTCGGTGGCGTGGTCGTCGCCGACCAGGCCGGCCGGCATCTCGATGGTCGGCGCGCCCAGCGGAATGCGGTACTGCTCGACGAACAATACGTTGTCGTCAGGCGTCACCGCGATGACGATCACCGCCATGCCGTCGCCGTGGGTGCGCTCGACGTACTCCCAGCGCCCGCGCCGAAGCATGCGCAGCCAGGGGCCTTCGTAGAGCGTTTCCAGCGGTTCCTGGGCGTGTTCGTTCATCGGTGCCTGCATGACGGGAATGGTGTTCGATGCTACGACGGATGCGATGACGAGGCGAAGTCCAGCCCCGCCGATTCGTACAGCCGGCGACGCGTCATCGGGCCGAAGCGCAGGCGCTCGCACAACGCGCCGAGGAGCGCCGCATCGGCGCGTCCGCGTACGAAGTGCGGTGAGGTCTCGCCGAGCGGCGCATCCAGCGCGATGGTGGTGAGCTGGCGGCACAGCAATGCCTGTTCGCGATGCTGGCGCAGCTTCGCCGCGGCCGACGCCGCGCCGCGCAGGCGCAGGAAAGGCACTTCCTCGACGCGTTCGAGCAGCGCGTCGAGCGTGCCGAAGTGGGTCAGCAGCGCCGCCGCGGTCTTCGCGCCGATGCCCGGCACGCCCGGGATGTTGTCCACCGCATCGCCGGTCAGCGCGAGGTAATCGGCGATCTGGTGCGCGTGCACGCCGTGGCGTTCCGGCACGCCGGCCGCGCCCCAGCGCTGGCCCTTGGCGAAGTCCCACTGTTCGTCGAATTCGCCCAGCAGCTGCGACAGGTCCTTGTCGGCGGAGACGATCACCGAGCGGTAGCCGTGGGCGCGTTGGACGCTCGCGGCGCTGCCGATCAGGTCGTCGGCCTCGTACTCGCCGTGCGCGAGCACCGCCAGGCCGAGTGCCGAGCACAGCGTGCGGCAGTGTTCGAACTGGCGCTTGAGCTCTTCCGGCGCCGGTTCACGGTTGGCCTTGTAGGCGGGGTAGAGCGTGTTGCGGAAGCACGAGTCCAGCGCCTCGTCGAAGGCGATGGCGATGTGCTGCGGGCGGGCGCGGTCGAGCAGCTCCAGGAGGAAGCGCGCGAAGCCGTGCACGGCGTTGGTCGGCCAGCCCTCGTGGTCGTGGAACTCGTTGGGCATGGAGTGCCAGGCCCGGAACACGTACAGGCTGGCGTCGACCAGGAACAGGGTGCCGCCGGTGTGGCCGGCCGGCGTGATCGGCAGGTTCATGCGGGCGGCCACTGCGTCAGCAGCTCGCGCGGGTCCGGGCGCTCGCGCTCCGGGGCGTCCAGCTTCGGCGTGCCGATATGGATGTACCCGACCACGCGCTCGTCGTCGGCCAGGCCGAGCCAGCGCGCCACTTCCGGGTCGTAGGCCAGCCAGCCGGTCAGCCAGATCGCCCCGTAACCCAGCGCCTGGGCGGCCTGGAGCAGGGCGAAGCAGACGCAGGAGGCGGTCGAGAAGCGCTCGGACTCGGGGATCTTCTCGTCCGGCCCGAACCGGCCGATGACCGCAACGACCAGCGGGGCATGCGAGAATCGCGTCCGGTCCTTTTCGATCACCGCCTCGCTGGCCTCCGGGTCGCGCTCGCGGCTGCGGGCGGCCAGGCGTTCGCCGAAGGCATGGCGGGCGTCGCCGCGGAAACTGAGGAAGCGGAACGGAACGCGCTTGCCGTGGTCGGGCACGCGCACCGCCGATTCCAGCAGACGCAGGAGGGTGGGGTGGTCGGGGCCGGGCTCGCCCAGCTGCTTGGGCGGGACCGAACGGCGGGCGTCCAGGGGGGCCAAGGCCTGGTCGATTTGCCGGGGGTCAGAAGTGTTTAGCGACATCAGTCACAATTGTTCAAAGTGGGCCTGCAAGACGGTGTCGTATCTTGCCACTATGCGCAGGGGAACTGCCGGGGCACGGCAGTTTCGGTCCACGTAACCTGGGGAATTCGCAGTGTCCGGCTATCCGCACGGCGTCGCTCAAGCCACGCGTACCGATCCGTTGCGCGTGCTCGAGGAAATCAAGCGCCAGTCTCTGGAGGCGCTCGGCGGCCTGCCGGGCACGCTCTACGGGCCTGTCGAAGATGCCCTCAAGCTCGCTGTCCTCAAAGGGGACGGCAAGACCAACCATTACGAAGAGCAGGCCGCGCTGTGGGTGCTGCGCCAGCACCAGGCCGCGCACGTCATGCGCTTCCGCCAGCAGGTCGCGCAGGCGTTCGACGACTTCCGCGCCCTGCGCATCCGCAGCGGCGGCGAAGTCACGCTGCGCCTGGTCGATGAACAGCAGCTGGAATACGAGCTGGCCAGCGGCCGGCTGAACGAATCGCTGGTCGCGCGCTTCGCGCGGCCGCTCGATACGTTGCAGGGCCGTCTGCAGAACCTGTGCGAGGCCATGCGCGTGCCAATGGGGGCCAACCCGATCGGCCCGGAGCGTCTGGTTGCTGCGTTCGCGCAGACGCTGCTCGACGCGCAGGTCAGCGACTCCCTGCGCGGACGCCTGTTCCGTCACTACGAAACGGAGCTGATCCGCGTGCTGGGCGAGCTGTACGCCCGCATCAACACCCTGCTGGCGACGTCCGGTTACGGTGGCGCGGTCGCTCCGCCGCAGCCGCGCCCGCCGCAGGAAGACATCCGCCGCGGCTTCGGCGACGGGATGCCGTCTCCGCAGGGCTTCGGCGGCTTCGAGGGCTTCGGCGCACCGTCGCCGGGCCCGGCGTCCGCCGCCGGTGCCGGCAACTTCGGCCGCACCCTGTCCACGCCGATGTCGCAGCAGGAAATCGCGGCGATGGCCAGCGAGCTGGCCCAGCTGCGCACCCAGTTGCACGCCTGGCGCGAGACCGTGCCGCGTTCGGATGCCTCGCCGGCGTCCGGCGGCATGTCCGGCGCCGACCGCGCGGTGATGCAGCGTCGCGAACTGCGCGTCGACGAAATCCTCAGCGTGGCCTCGCTGCTGCAGGCCGAGCCGCCGGACGCGTTCGCGCGTGCGCTGGCCGTATCCGGCCGCCTCGGCGAGACCATCCGCGACCACCTGCAGGACGGCGCGCGCCGCCTCGGCCTCAACCCCGACCAGGCCTGCTTCAGTCCGGAAGAAGAAGACGCGATCGACCTGGTCGCGCTGCTGTTCGACTCGCTGTTCCGCCACAACGCGCTGCAGGATCGCGCGCGCCGCCTGTACGCGCGCCTGGTGCTGCCGTACGTGAAGGTCGCGCTCACCGACAACGCAGTGTTCGTCAAGCGCGAACACCCGGCGCGCCGCCTGCTCGACGCCATCACCGAAGCCTGCGAAGGCAACGACGGCGAGACCCCGCAGGATCGCGAGCTGCTCGACCGCGCCACCGAGATCTCGCAGCGCATCGTCGCCGATTACAACGAAGACCTCGCGGTGTTCGAGCTGGCCCACGCCGAGCTCGACGCCCTGCTGGCGCAGCAGCGCCGCCGCTTCGAACTGCAGGAGCAGCGCGCCGCCAAGGCCACCTATGGTCGCGAGCGTCTCGGCGCCGCGCGTTCGCAGGCGGAAACCGCGCTGCACGAACGCCTCGGCGATTCCTCGCTGACCCAGGCCGTGGCCGAGTTCCTCGCCATGCCGTGGCGCCACCACGTGGTGCAGACGCTGTTGCGCGACAACGCCGATCCGCGTCGCCATGCCGAAGCCATCGCACTCGGCGACGCGCTGCTGATGGCGGATCGACTGGCCCAGCAGAATCGCGGTCGCGAACTCGCCGACCAGTTGCTCGCGCTGCAGCCGGCGATCATCGAATGCCTTGCCAGCTCCGGCCTGGACGACAGCGCCGCGCAGCACGGCATGGCCGGTCTGGTGCGCGCGCTGATCGATCCCGATACCTCGCGCCGCGTGCGTCCGGTCCCGCCGATCGCCGTGCCGGAAGACGACGCGGGCGAAGGCGAGCGTCGCCTGTGGCTGGCCGGTGGGACCGACACCATCCGCCACGACGCGCTGCTGGCCGAACGCATGCGCGAACTGGACGTCGGCGACTGGGTCCGCCTGACCAACGCCGAAGGCGAGACCACCGCGGCCAAGGTCGCGTGGGTCAGCCCGCTCACCTCGCGCTACCTGCTGGTGAACCGTCGCGGCCTGCGCGTGCTGGTGGCGTCGGTCGAAGAACTGGCCGCACTGGCCGGCAGCAACCGCCTGTCGATCGGCGCCGAGCGCACCGCGTTCGACGAAGCCATGCGCCAGGTGCGTCGCCATCTGGACCGCGCGACCGGCACGCGCTGACGCCGGCGTCCGCCTGATCCCGCGCGGCACTTTCGGTGCCGCGCGTGCCCGTAAAAGCCGCTCCCGAGCGGCTTTTTGCGTTTCTGGCGACACTTCGTGCGACATGCACGGCCCTTGATGCGCCGACGCTGGCGAAAAAAGCGTCACCGTCGCCGCTTTCCTGATTGCTCTCGTCAGCAAAAAGCGCCGATGCCGACGCTTTGCGCGCCGGCGCTGCCGCTTCGCGTGCCGTCGTTGGCGAAAAAAGCGCCAGAGGCGGCGCTTTTCGCGTCGAGGGGTGGCGGAAAAAGCGTCACGGCCGGCGCTTCAGGCGCCGATCGAATCCCGTGGGGACTCCCGCGCGGCGCCCGTCACGCCGCCGGCGCGGTCGCGCGCTCCGGCCACACCGTCTTGGCCAGCAGCTCGTCGTTCCAGTCGAACGCGAGGCGGCCTTCCTTCGCGGCTTCGTCGGTGACGAACAGGCTGGCGAAGTTGAAGAGGTTGCGCGCGTACATCTCGCTGGCGTGCACCGCGCCGGCACTGGCGAGGTTGAGCGGGCCGTCGACGACGACGCCGTTGTGGTCGACGGATTCGCCGCGGCGGGTGAGTTCGCAGTTGCCGCCGGTCTCGGCGGCGAGGTCGACGATCACGCTGCCCGGCTTCATGCCTTCGACCATCGTCGTGGTGATGATCTTCGGTGCGGGACGGCCCGGCACGGCGGCGGTGCAGACGATCACGTCGACGCCCTTGAGGTGGTCGGCGAGGCGGCGCTGCTGTTCGGCGCGTTCCTCATCGGTGAGCGCGCGCGCATAGCCGCCTTCGCCCGCTGCGCTGACGCCCAGATCAAGGAAACGACCGCCGAGCGATTCGATCTGCTCGCGGGTTTCCGGACGCACGTCGAAGCCTTCGACCTGCGCGCCCAGGCGCTTGGCGGTGGCGATGGCCTGCAGACCGGCGACGCCGGCGCCGACGATCAACACCTTCGACGGACGGATCGTGCCGGCGGCGGTGGTCAGCATCGGGAAGAAGCGCGGTGCGAGCTGCGCGGCGATCAGCACCGCCTTGTAGCCGGCCATGCCGGCCTGCGAACTGAGCACGTCCATCGCCTGCGCGCGCGTAGTGCGTGGCAGGCGCTCGAGCGGGAACGCCAGCAGCTTGCGTGCGTTGATCGCATCGCCGCGCGCGGCATCGGCCTGCGGAGCGAGCAGGCCGACCACGGCCGTGCCTTCGCGCAGTTGCTGCAGCGCCTGCGCCGTCGGCGGCTGCACGCACAGCACCAGGTCGGCATCGTTCAATGCGGCAGCGGCATCGGCGACGAGTTCCGCGCCGGCGTCGGCATAGGCTTCGTCGGTGAAGGCCGCCTTGCGACCCGCGCCGCGCTGCACGCGCACGCGTGCGCCACGGGCGACGAGTTTCTTGCAGGTTTCCGGTGTCAGCGCGACACGGCGCTCGCCGTCTGCGGTTTCGCCAGCCACGCCAATCGTGATGCCTGCCATGCTCCGCTCCCCGAACCGGTTGTCCCGCATCCTAGCGGATGCCGTGCGACCGGTGCGACGGAGGATCGCGGATCAGTCGCGCGGCGGCGGGGGCGGGGCCGGGCGCGGCTCCGGCGGTGCCGGATTGGCCTGCACCCAGGCGCGACGTTGCTCGGGCGTCATCGCGCGCCACTGCGCCTTGAGCTCGCGACGCTGGTTCTCGTCGAGCGTGCGCATCTTTCCGTAGAGCGCGCGCATCTGCTCGCGCTGCTCGGGGTTCATGTGCTCCCAGCGCTGCATGCCGTGGCGCGCGCGCTGGCGCTGCTCGGGCGTCATCTGCTGCCAGCGCTGGGCGCGGTCGAGCATGCGCTGGCGCTCGTCGGGCTGTGTGTTCCAGCGGTCGCGGACCGGTGCGATCAGCGATTCGCGCTGCGCCGGCGTCAGCTGGTCCCAGGCCGGCAGGGCCGGATCGGCCGCGAAGGCCGGCGCGGCGGCCAGCATCGCGACGAAGAGGAAGGCAGAGGCGGTGCGGCGCATGTCAGTGCTCCAGGCTCGGCACGGCGTCGTCGTTCGAGGCCAGCCACAGGTACAGGTCGGGGTTCTCGTCGAGCACCGCGAGTGCGGTGTCGGTGTCGTAGGCGATCGTCGGCGCTGCGGCGATCGTGGGCGCGGACGGCGTGGTCGGCGATGCGACGTCCGGTCGCAGCTGCAGGCCGATCACCAGCGCGCAGACCGCGGCGATACCGCTGGCCAGCATCCAGCGCGGACCGGGACGCGCGTCGCGCGCGCCGACCGGCGTGGCCGCGGCATGGCGCGCCACGCGCAGGCGGGCGCGGGTGGCGGAGGACACCTGCGACAGCGACTGCGCGTGCAGGTCGCGCATCGCCTGGTCGAAGCGGGCATCGTTGGAGCGGGAGTCGTTCATGGGGTCGTTGCCGGGGTTCATCGCCAATCCTCCAGTTGCCGCTGCAGCGCTTCGCGCGCACGCGACAGATGGGTCTTCACCGCGCCTTCGCTGCAACCCATCGCCCGCGCGGTCGTGGCGACGTCGAGTTCTTCCAGCACGCGCAGGCTGAAGGCCTCGCGTTGCCGGCGCGGCAGTGTCGCCAGCGCATCGGCCAGCTTGCCGTAGGCCTCGCGCCCGTCGTGGGCGCGGGCGGGATCGGGCGCATCGTCGGCCCAGTCCAGCGCGGTGTCGTCGCGCTCCGACGCCGGCATCAGCCAGCGCAGGCGGAACGAGCGCCGCCGCTGCACGTCGACGACGCGGCTGCGCAGGATGCTCCAGAACAGCGGCGTCCATTCCTGCGCGGGCCGGTCGCGGTACGCCAGCATCTTCATCATCGCGTCCTGCACCGCATCGAGCGCATCGTCGCGATGGCGCAGGCCGAGTTCGGCGAAGCGGAACGCGCGCGTGCCGATGCCGGCGAGGAATTCCTCCAGCGACGCCGGCAGCCGCACGGGCGCCGCCTCCTCGGAGGCGACGCTCGCATGGGCCTCGGCCGCCGATGCGGTCGGCAGGTCGTCGTCGGTCGCGCGGTTCACGCGTCGGAGCATACGGCGTTGGGCCTCAAGGCTCAGTACCAGCGATCCCAGCGGCGGTCGAAGCGATCACCGCGACGGTCCCAGCGCGCCTGCGCGAGGTCGCCGCGACGGTCCAGCCGGTGGTCGATGCGGTCGCCCTTGCGGTCCAGGCGCACGGCGTTGCGAACATGGCCCAGCGCGGCCTGGCGATTCGCGCGCAGGTCCAGGCGATGGTCGATGCGGTTGCCCTTGTGGTCCAGGCGCGCGTCGACGCGTTCGCCCTTGTGGTCCATCCGGCGGTCGACCCGGTCGCCGAAGTCCCCGGCCGTGGCCGCCGCGGCCATGCCGGTCAATCCCAGTGCGAGTGCAACCGTCAGCAGCCGGCGCGTTGCGAGCTTCATCCAGGTCTCTCCTCAGGGGCCGGCCCGGAGTGGGCCGCGTCAGGAGGGACAACGCCCGCGCGCCGGAGCGGTTGACAGCGCTGGCGCCGCGTTCATCGGCGGTTATGATGCGGAAGACAATTCGATGGGGATGGATGATGGGCGACGGGATCGTGGCGCTGTACATCTTCATGCTGGCGGCGATCGCCGGCCACGTGATCATCTCGCGCGTGCCGGTGATCCTGCACACGCCGCTGATGTCGGGCTCCAACTTCATCCACGGCATCGTCCTGATCGGCGCGATGGTCGTCCTCGGCCACGCCGACACGACTCTGGAAAAGATCATCGGCTTCGTCGCCGTGCTGCTGGGCGCGGGCAACGCCGCCGGCGGCTACGTGGTCACCGAACGCATGCTCGAGATGTTCAAGAGCAGCCGCAAGCCGGGGGGCGGCGCATGAGTGCGCTGGTCTGGATCGCCTCGGCCAGCTACTTCGTCGCCGCCACGTTGTTCCTGCTCGGCCTGCAGCGCATGGCCTCGCCGGTGACCGCGCGCAGCGGTATCCGCTGGGCCGGACTGGGCATGGTGATCGCCACCGCGGCGACGTTCCTGCTGCCCGGACTGCACAACCTGCCGCTGATCGTGACCGCGCTGGTCATCGGCACCGCGGCGGCGTGGATCTCCGGCAAGAAGGTCGCCATCACCGACATGCCGCAGATGGTCGCGCTGTACAACGGCATGGGCGGCGGCTCGGCCGCGGCCATCGGCGCGGTGGAACTGCTGCGTTTCTCCGGCGAAGGTACGGCGCCTTCCATCACTTCGCTCGTGCTCGCCGTCGTCGGCGCGGCCATCGGCGCGGTGTCGCTGTCGGGTTCGATCATCGCCTGGGCCAAGCTCGACGGACGCCTCGACAAGCGCGTGGTGTTCCCGGGCCAGCAGCTGTTCAACCTCGCCGTGTTCGTGGCGATGGTGGTGCTCGGCGGCATCGTCGTGCACACGCTCTCGGTGCCGGCGATCATCGCCTTCTTCGTGCTGGCGCTCGCGCTGGGCGTGCTGATGACGCTGCCCATCGGCGGCGCCGACATGCCGGTGGTGATCTCGCTGTACAACGCGCTCACCGGTCTGGCGGTGGCCTTCGAAGGCTACGTGCTGGGCAACGAGGCGCTGATCATCGCCGGCACGATGGTCGGTGCGGCCGGTACGCTGCTGACCCAGCTGATGGCCAAGGCGATGAACCGGCCGATCCGCAACGTGCTGTTCTCCAACTTCGGCGGCGGTGGACAGGCGCAGGAAATCAGCGGTTCGCAGAAGCCGATCGAAGCGGGCGACGTCGCCGCGATGATGGCCTACGCCGAGCGCGTGGTGATCGTGCCCGGTTACGGCATGGCCGTGGCGCAGGCGCAGCACAAGATCTGGGAGCTCACGCAGAAGCTGATCGAGCGCGGCGTGAAGGTGAAGTTCGCGATCCATCCGGTCGCCGGCCGCATGCCGGGACACATGAACGTGCTGCTCGCCGAAGCCGGCGTGCCGTACGACTTGATCGCCGACATGGACGACATCAACCCGGAATTCCCCAACACCGACGTGTCGCTGGTGATCGGCGCCAACGACGTGGTGAATCCCGTGGCGAAGACCGATCCGGCGTCGCCGATCTACGGTATGCCGATCCTCGATGTGTCCAACTCGAGGAACACCATCGTCATCAAGCGCGGCAAGGGCACCGGTTTCGCCGGCATCGAGAACGCGCTGTTCTATCAGGACAACACGCGCATGCTCTACGGCGACGGTGCTGAGATGGCGAGCGCGCTGGTCAGCGAACTCAAGGCGCTCGACGGCGGCGGCCACTGAAAAAATAGCCCTCTCCCGCGAACGGGAGAGGGGTGGGGAATGGCGATCGCGTCCGGCTCAGGGCCGGCAGATCTCGCCGTTGACGAACGTCTCCACGGTGCCGCCCGTCTTGTGTCCACTGACGAAGAAGTGTCCGGTCGATCCGGCGAACACGCCGGTGGCGGACACGATTTCCTGATAGGCCGTGACCACGCCTTCCGGGCCGCGCGTGGTCACGCCGGTCTCGCGCGCGGTGATCGTGCCGCGTGCGGTGCGGTACTCGAACGGGCCGCTGTAGATGATGAAGTTCGGCGACGTCGCCGGGCTGGTCGACACCGCGCTGTCGGCGGCGAAGTGCGAGGTGCCGCGCAGGCCGTGGTTTCCGTCGACCACGCCGAGGAAACACGAGGACAGGCCCGCATTGCAGCCGGTCGTGGACGAAACCTCGTCCAGGTCGGCGTGGATCTTCTTGCACTGGCCGGCCACCGCCGGGGCGGCGGCAAGGACGGACAGGATCGCCAGCGGGAACATCAGGGACTTCACAGCGTTCATGGCGTTCTCCATGTGGTTGCGCGCTCCATGCATGCGGGACGCGTGCGCGCACCGGCCCCGCGAAAGGCCTCCGCAGTCGTGCGAGAGAGAGCGACGTCGCTACGACGTCGCGCGTGCGAGCGGCGCTATCGGCGGCGTGCCGTTCCAGCCGCCGTTCCAGCCGCGTCGTGCGAACCAGGCGCATGGCCAGCCGACCAGCACGACGTGCGCGATCACGCTGCACACGATCCACGAGGTCGGCATCGATCCGCCGCGCGGCGATGCCGAGAGCGGCACGACGATGAAACTCATCACGACGTACAGCACCAGGCCGTACAGCGCGCCGTAGCGCCACGGATGTTTGCGCAGCGCTGGCAGCTCGCGCGCGACCCAGGCATAGGCCAGCGCCATCGCGATGGCGATCAGGAAATGCAACGCGAGTCCGAGCACCGCGCTCGTCGCGCCACCCGCAAATGCGGCGCGTCCGAGCAGACCGGCGGCCACACTCTGGAAAATGCGTTGCGCCGGCACGTCGCGCAGCGCCCAGAAGCCCGTGGCGTAGAGCATGTCGAGCGCGCCGGCGAGCACGCCGCCCGCCACTGCCCAGCGGAAAGCGCTCGAAGTCAGGCCGCGCATGGTGAATCCTCCAGGCGACGCGCCTGCGTCGCGGTCATGCCGAAAGCGTGCTTGAAGGCACGGCAGAAGGCGCTCTGGCTTTCGAAGCCGAGCTTGTGGGTGATCGCGACCACCGGAAGATCGGTGCCGCGCACGAGTTGCCACGCACGTTCGTCGCGCAGTCGCGAGACGTGCTCGCCCGGCGTTTCGCCGAACACGTCGCGATGCAGGCGGATCAGGTGGCCCGGCGAGTAATGGGCGCGCTCGGCGAGCCAGGCGACGTCGATGGTCGTGTCGTCGTCGGCCTCGACGTGACAGCGCATCAGGTGGTGCAGGTACAGCAGGCGCAGCAGCGTCTGCCGGCGATGGCGCAGCGTGCGCCCGCGGCAGCGCGGCAGGTGCGCGGCGACATCGCGCTGCGCGTTCGCGAGAAGCGCGACGAGCGCATCTTCCGCGCCGGTTTCGTCGGCGGCGAGGCATTCGAGTGCGCGCGGCAACGCATCGTCGGCATCGCGATGCCACGGCAACGGTTCTTCGTCCGGCGTCGATGCGAAACGACGATTCCATTCCGGCAGCGGTCCAGCCAGGCACCACCACTGTGCATCGGCGGACGTGCGCGCACGCAGCGCACCGGCACGCCACAGCTGCGCCTCACCCGCGCGCAGCGACCACTGCGCGTCCTGCGCATGCAGCGTGACGTTACCGTCGAGCACCAGCCACAGCGACGGCCAGTCGGCCGGCAGTGGCAACACGTGCGCGCCGCTGCCGCGGACCAGGTGCCAATGCGCGGCCGGCCACGGGATCTCCGGTGGCGCGCTCGCATCGTTCATGACGAGGAAATGCAGGGACATGGCATTCCGGCGATTCGGATCGATTGGTACTCACGCTAGTCGCGTGGTGGTGTCACTTGGAGAACCAATTCGAGCCGCATGGGCAGAGCCAATCGCGATGCAGTCATGCACGCGGACGCACGCCGCCTGCGCCGCGCGATGGCGACGCAGGCGAAGAACCGTTCGTTCGATGTCGTGCGCGACGAGGCGCGGGTGTCAGCGTCCGTACCAGCGGCGCGCCATCAGCGCGGCGGGAATGCCGACCGCGACCATGTGCACGAGCAGGCAGGCGAGGTTCCAGTCGAGCAGGAAGCGGCGCGGCGGCGCGGCGGAGAACATCGGCACCGCGATCACGTGGATGACGGTGAACCACAGCGCGCCGTACAGCGCGCCCATCAACAGCGGACGCCGGCGCAGCACCGGGTTGTCGCGCGCGGCGACGTGGTAGATCGCGACGATCGCGGTCATCACGTAGTAGTGGAGCAGGGCGCCGAACAGTGCGGTGGTCATGCCACCGGCGAAGGCCGCGTCGCGGCCGATCACCCACGATGCGATCGACTGCGGGATGCGGATCGGCGCAGTGCCCGACGGTGCCCACCAGGCGATGGCGAAGACCAGGTCGAGGCTGCCCACCGCGAGGCCGCCGAGGAGCAGCCAGACCCAGGTCGCGGGGCGCTCGCGGGGCAGGGAGAGGGCCGTGCGGACGGTCGCTTTCATGGGGGGCGCGCTCCTGCGAGGGATTGGCCCTATGGAGCCGTGAACAATTGGCACTGGCAAGGGCCAATTCGGGGCGCTTGAATGGGGCCAATCGTCCACCCGGGAGATCGCCATGCATCTGCAGCTCGACGGTCGCGGCCCCCTGCACGCACAGCTGACCCGGGCGCTGAAGGGCGCGGTCTTCGCCGGCCGAGTCAGCCAGGGCGCGCGCTTGCCGGCCACGCGTCAGCTCGCGCGCGATCTCGGCGTGTCGCGCAACACCGTGCTGGCCGCGTACGAACAGCTGAGGGCGGAGGGATTCGTCGATGGCCGCGTCGGCTCGGGTAGCTACGTCACGCCGCCGCTGCAGTCGCCGCGGCCGCTGCATCCGGTCGATGCGCCGCTGCCGCCGCAATCGCAGTTCGCCCAGCGCGCGCGCCGCATCCACGATCACCTGCGCATTCCCGGTCGCGACATTCCCGGCGTGCGCTACGGCTTCCAGTACGGCGTGCCTTTGACCAATCCCGCGCTGACCAGTGCGTGGGCGCGCGAACTCGCCCACGCCGCCGCGTACACCTCGCCGAACTATCCGGCCTCGCAGGGCCTGCCCGCGCTGCGCGAAGCGGTATGCGATTACCTCTCGCGCCGGCGCGGCGTGCAGGCGCAGCCGCAGGATGTGGTTATCGTCCACGGCACGCAGCAGGCGGTGGCGCTGACCGCGCGCGTGCTGCTCGATGTCGGCGACGACGTGGTGCTCGAAGAGCCCCACTACTCCGCGATGCGCGAAACCCTGCAGATCCACGGTGCGAACGTGCGCACGCTGCCGGTCGACGCGCACGGACTGCGTTGCGACGCGTTGCCGCAGCCCGCGCCGAAGCTGGTGTGCGTGACACCGTCGCACCAGTTCCCCAGTGGTGCCGTGCTGTCGTTGCCGCGTCGACTGCAGCTGCTCGACTACGCACGACGCAACGGCAGCTGGATCCTCGAAGACGACTACGACGGCGAATTCCGCTACGACGCGCGCCCGCTCGCGGCGCTGCGCTCGCTCGACGAAGGCGATCGCGTGATCTACGTCGGCACCTTCTCCAAGGCGATGTTCCCGTCGCTGCGGCTGGGCTATCTGGTGGTGCCGGCGGGACTGCGCGGCGATTTCGTCAACGCCAAGTGGCAGGACGATTTCGGTTCCAACGGCATCGAGCAGGCTGCGCTGGCGCGCTTCATCGCCGACGGCGGTTTCGAGCGCCATCTGCGCCGCACGTGGAAGACGTTGAAGGAACGCCGCGCCGCGCTGCTCGGCGGCCTGCAGCGTTGCAGTCGCGGGCGTTTGCAGATCAACGATTCGCGCGCCGGCATGCACCTGGTGGTGTGGCTGAAGGATCGCACCGCCGCGCAGGGTGAGGCGTTCATCGCGCGTGCTCGCAGCCTCGGGCTCGGGCTGTATCCGATCCACCCGTACTACCTCGCGCCGCCGGATCGCGCGGGTTTGCTGCTGGGCTACTGCGCCCTGTCGGTGGCGGAGATCAACGAGGCGGTCGCACTGTTCGCGACCTGCCTGGACGAGTTCGACGACGAAACCGCGCGCTGAACCTCAGCGCGACAGCCAGGCCGACAGCAGCAGGCCGAGCGCGATCCATGCCGCGTCCATCGCGCTGTTGGCGAGCTGGATCAGGATCCACGCGTGGTGCCAGCCCAGGCGCAGCGCGGAATCCACCGGACCCAGGCCGAGCATCACGCCCAGCTGCGTCGCGGTGATGCCCCAGTTCGCGACGACGACCACGGCGGCGGTGGCGATCATCGCCGCCAGCATGCGTCCGTTGCCGGGACGCCAGCCGCCCAGGCGCAGCATCAGGGCGATGTCGAGCGCGCCCAGCAGCGCCATCCAGCCCAGCTGGCGACCGGTGTAGAGGCTGGCCAGCACCCACACCGCGGTGAAGCCGGCGGCTCCGAGCAGCAACAGCAGCCACGAGAACCAGGTCGTGCGGGCCGGGGCGGGTGGACTCATCGAACGCTCGGAGGTCGTCAGGCCGCACAGCATAGCCGCTGTGCCCGGGCGCAGCCGGTAGAATGGCAAGCCTTGTGCCAGCCGTTGGCACCCCAATCTTCCCGGCATGTATTCCCGTAGCAGCGAACCCGTCCGTTTCGAGCGCGATTGCGCCGTCGTCATGGTGCCCCAGGGCGAGCAGGTGACCCTGCCTGCTGGCAGCGTGGGCTATATCACCCAGGGCCTCGGCGGCAGCTACACCGTGTTCGTCGAAGGCAACCTGTTCCGTGTCGCCGGCCGCGACGCCGACGCCATCGGCAAGGAAGCGCCGGAACCGCTGGAACTGGCGGCCGGCGCCGACGACGAAGCGGTCGAACAACTGGTGTGGCGCCAGCTGCGCACCTGTTTCGACCCGGAAATCCCGATCAACGTGGTCGACCTGGGCCTGGTCTATGAGGCGAGGATCGAACCGCATCCGGAACAGGCGGGGCAGCGTCGCGTCGAAGTGCGCATGACCCTGACCGCGCCGGCCTGCGGCATGGGCGACATCCTGGTCGCGGACGTGCGCGACAAGCTGGAGATGATCCCGACCGTGGTCGAGGCCGACGTCGAACTGGTGTTCGACCCGCCGTGGAACCGCACCATGATGTCCGAGGCGGCCCGCCTCGAGACCGGCATGTTCTGAGCCGCACCCGCATCGAATTCCGGAACGCCCCGCCCACGCGGGGCGTTCTGCGTTTTGGGGGGCAGAACGGACGCGCCACGCCTGAACAGGGCGTCGAAGAACCTGAACAGTGATCAGCATCGCGCTGTGACACTTTGCGTCATCTGGCGGTTCGCCGAGCGGTAGGGGGGAGCGCGGTCCCCGCGTTGAGCTGCTTGGGTGCGCCAGGGATCGGTGCGCCCGCCCCGTACCGGTGCCGGGCCGGTCGGGGGCGCAAGGCCCGGCACCGCGTACCCGCCGGTCCCGGACCCAGGGGCTTTCGTCCCTCCGAAGACCGTCCCGTGCGTGATGGCCGGGTTGTCGCAGCTGCTGCGGCGCCGGAGTTGTCCACTTGCGACACGGTCGACCGCCTCGACGCGGCGACCGACACAGGACCCCGCCGCACGGTGCCGCGTGTACCGGTAGGTGGGGTCATCCCATCACGCACCATCCTTCGGGGGTTCCACAGATGTCCGATCGTCGTCAGCGCCGCATCCGCGCGCATGCGCTTTCCGTTGCCACCGCAATCGCCCTGTCGTCCGCCTTCGCCGCACCGGCCGTCGCACAGCAGGCCCGCATCAATCTTTCCGGCCTCGATGCCGAAGCCCGCAACGACCGTTTCATCGTCAAGTACAAGGACGGCAGCGCCGAACGCGCCAACGCCGCCACGCTGCAGAGCGCATTGAGCAGCGCCGCGTCGGCCAGCATGGGTCGCGGCAAGGCGCTGGGCCTGAAGCACGTGCGTCGTGTCGCCACCGGTGCCGACGTGGTTCGCGCGGACCGAAAGCTCGACCGCGTCGAAGCCGAGACGCTGATGCGCCAGATCGCCGCCGACCCGAACGTCGAATACGTCGAGGTCGACAAGCTCAACAAGCCGTTGCTCACCCCCAACGACACGCGCTACAGCGAGCAGTGGGGCTATTCGGGTACCTACGGCATCAAGGCCAACCAGGCCTGGGACGTGACCAACGGCGCCGGCGCCGTCGTCGCCGTGCTCGACACCGGCATCACCAGCCACAGCGACCTCAGCGCGAACGTGCTGCCGGGTTACGACTTCATCATCGACACCACCGTGTCCAACGACGGCAACGGCCGCGACAGCGACCCGAGCGATCCGGGCGACTGGGTCACCGCCAACCAGTGCGGCGGCACGCATGCGGCGCAGAACTCGAGCTGGCACGGCACGCACGTGGCCGGCACGATCGCGGCCGTGACCAACAACGCCAAGGGCGTGGCGGGCGTGGCGTACGGCGCGAAGATCGTGCCCGTGCGCGTGCTCGGCACCTGCGGCGGTTACGACTCCGACATCGCCGACGCGATCATCTGGGCGTCCGGCGGCACCGTCAGCGGCGTGCCGGCCAATGCCAACCCGGCCGAAGTCATCAACCTCAGCCTCGGCGGCAGCGGCGCGTGCGGTACGACCACGCAGAGTGCGATCAACGGTGCGGTCGGCCGCGGCACCACGCTGGTCATCGCCGCCGGCAACGACAACACCAACGTCTCCAACGCCTCGCCGGCGAACTGCAACAACGTGATCGCGGTGGCTTCGATCACCAGCACCGGCGCACGTTCGAGCTTCTCCAACTACGGCACGCTGATCGACATCGCCGCGCCGGGCTCGAACATCCTGTCCACGCTGAACTCCGGCGCCACCACACCGGGTGCGGAAACCTACGCGTCCTACAACGGCACCTCGATGGCGACGCCGCACGTGGCCGGCGTGGTCGCGCTGCTGCAGGCGGTGGCGACGACGCCGAAGACGCCGGCCGAAGTGGAGTCGATCATCAAGGCCAACGTCACCGCGTTCCCGTCCACGCCGTCGCAGCCGATCGGCCCGGGCATCCTCAACGCCAAGGCCGTGGTCGACGCCGCCAACGGCACCACGCCGCCGCCGACCGCGACCCCGCTCACCAACGGCGTGGCGGTGACCGGCGTCAGTGGCGCGGCGGGCAGCGACAAGCTGTATTCGCTCGACGTGCCGGCCGGTGCGACCAACCTGAAGTTCATCACCAGCGGCGGCAGCGGCGACGCGGACCTGTACGTGAAGTTCGGCAGCGCGCCGACCACGACCAGCTACGACTGCAAGTCCGAGACCAGCACCAACGCCGAGACCTGCAACATCGCCACCGCCCAGACCGGAAAGTACTTCGTGCTGGTGCGCGGCTACTCGGCGTACTCGGGCCTGTCGCTGACCGGCAGCTACAGCACCGGTGGTGGCGGCACGCAGACGTACAGCAACGGCACCGACGTCACGATCGGCGACAACACCACGGTCGAGAGCCCGATCACGGTGTCCGGCCGCAGCGGCAACGCACCGACCAACGCATCGGTGACGGTCGCGATCGTGCACACCTACCAGGGCGACCTGAAGGTGGATCTCGTCGCGCCGGACGGCAGCCTCTACAACATCCACAACCGCACCGGCGGCAGCGCGGACAACGTCAACAAGACGGTCACGCTGAACCTGTCGAGCGAACCGCTCAACGGCACGTGGAAGCTGCGCGTCAACGACAACGCGGCCGGCGACACCGGCTACATCAACAGCTGGAGCGTCACGTTCTGATCCAGCACGACACGCCCGCTCCCGGCCACGGCCGGGAGCGCGGCGACCTGCCGCGACGCGCGTGACGCCTTCCACATCATCCACGCGCGCTGCGGGGCAAGGACACCCATCCACGCAGGAGGACGCGTCATGAACCGCAAGACCTCGATGACCCTGCGCCTGGTCGGACTGACCGGCGCTCTGATGCTTTCCGGCGCGGCGCTCGCCGCACCGCCGCTGTTCCTCGGGCCCGCGCAGGTGCAGCCCGACGCAGGCGTTGCCGCCAGCCGGCTCGCCGCACGGCCCGCCACCACGTCGCTGCGCGCGCTGCGTGCGGACGCCGCCGTGGTCGACGCACGCAACGCGGAGATCGAACTCGACCTCGGCCTGCAACGCGTCAACGCCGTGCTCGAACAGGCGCGTACCGAAACCGACGGCAGCGTGGTCTGGACAGGCCACGTGCGCGAGACCGCGAAGGCGCGACCGGCGACGGTGCGCGAAGTGCGCCACGACGAGAACAACTCGGTGATCCTGGTCCGTCGTGGGCAGGGCGTCACCGGCAATGTGCGCGTGAACGGACAGCTTTACCGCATCCGTCCGCTGCCCGACGGCAGCCACGCGGTGATCGAAGTCAACGAAGCGGCGATGCCGCCCGATCATCCGACCGCGTTCGGCGACCTGCCGCAGATCCAGATGGCGCAGGCGAGTGCCGGTCGCGTCGGCGCGCTCGCGATCGACCCCGGCCCGACCGCGACGATCCGCGTGCTGGTGGTCGCCACCAACAACGCCGTCAGCGCGTACGGCGGCGACATGCAGGCGCTGGTGCAGCTTGCGGTGGCCGAATCGAACCAGGGCTACGTCAACTCCAACGTCGGCATCAACATGGAGCTGGCCGGCTACACGACCGTCGCCTACAGCGACGTCGGCATGAGCACGGACCTGTCGCGATTCCGCGGCACCAGCGACGGCTACATGGACACCATCCATGCGCTGCGCGACAGCAACGCGGCCGACGTCGCGGTGCTGGTCGGCAACGACAGCTCCGCGTGCGGCCTGGCGTCGGGGATCGGCTCCACCGCGACCACCGCGTTCGCGACGGCGTACTGGGATTGCATCACCGGCTATTACAGCTTCGCCCACGAGATCGGCCATCTGCAGTCGGCGCGCCACGATCCCGCCACCGATCCGACCAACTCGCCCTATGTCTACGGCCACGGCTACCGCGCGCCGAACAACGCGTGGCGCACGATCATGGCCTACACCTGCAGCCCGAGCTGCCCGCGCCTGAACTACTGGTCGAATCCCGACGTCACCTACAACGGCGTAGCGATGGGCACCACCGACCGCAGCCACAATCAGCGCGTGCTGGTGAACACCAAGGCCACCATTGCCGCGTTCCGTGGCGGCGGTGGAGGCGGCGGCACGCAGACGTACAGCAACGGCACCGACGTCGCGATCGGCGACAACACCACGGTGGAAAGTCCGGTCACGGTGTCGGGTCGCAGCGGCAACGCACCGACCAACGCGTCGGTGACGGTCGCGATCGTGCACACCTACCAGGGCGACCTGAAGGTGGACCTCGTCGCACCGGACGGCAGCCTCTACAACATCCACAACCGCACCGGCGGCAGCACCGACAACGTCAACAAGACGGTCACGCTGAACCTGTCGAGCGAGCCGCTCAACGGCACGTGGAAGCTGCGCGTCAACGACAACGCGGCCGGCGATACCGGCTACATCAACAGCTGGAGCGTCACGTTCTGACCTGACTCCAGCAAGCGACGCCGACGCCCCGGTGCGACCCGGGGCGTCGTTATCGATGCGGGCGCTACGTCGTCCGCGGTCGATCGAGGGTCGCCACGACACCGTCTTTCGCGGCCGCCTGTTGCGGTGGTGCGCGTGGCCATCGTCGGTTGTCGCAGCGCGCGCGGTTCCCCCGCCACGCCGCCTCGACCATCCCCGCCGCACTGCGCGGCACTTGGCAATTTTCGGGGTATCGAGATGTCCTCAATCCAAACGAATGCGTCCCGCCGCGTGCGCCTGCACGCCCTTGCCGCCGCCACCGCGGTGGTCCTGTCGTGCTCCTGCGCTTCGGTCTTCGCGGCCGATCGCGTGGACCTGAGCGGACTGGCGTCGTCGCCGACGCACGACCGCTTCATCGTGAAGTACCGCGACGGCAGCGCACCGCGCGCCAATGCCGCCGCGATGAAGCGCTCGCTCGACGTCGCCGCGCAGGCCGGCGTGGGCGGTCGCGCCGTCGGCCTGCAATCGCTGCGCAGCCTGGCCGTGGGCGGCGAAGTCGTGCGTGCCGACCGCAAGCTCGACCGCGCCGAAGCCGAACAGCTGATGCGCCAGCTCGCCGTCGATCCCAACGTCGAATACGTCGAGGTCGACCGCCTGCTGCAGATCGCGCTGACGCCGAACGATCCGCGCTATCCCGAGCAGTGGGGTTACCAGGACAGCGACGCCGGCATCCGCGCGAACGAAGCCTGGGACAGCGCGTCGGGCGCGGGCGTGGTGGTCGCGGTGCTCGATACCGGCATCACCAGCCACAGCGACCTCAACGCGAATGTGATCGCCGGTTACGACTTCGTCAGCGACGCGACCTCCGCGCGCGACGGCAACGGACGCGATTCGAATCCGGCCGACCAGGGCGACTGGTACAGCGCGGGCGAATGCGGACAGATCGTCGGCTCCAACTCGAGCTGGCACGGAACGCACGTCGCCGGCACGGTCGCCGCGCTGACCAACAACGGCGTCGGCGTCGCCGGCACCGCGTTCAACGCGAAGGTGCAACCGGTGCGCGTGCTCGCCAAGTGCGGCGGCAGCATCTCCGACATCGCCGACGCGATCACGTGGGCGTCCGGTGGCACCGTCAGCGGTGTGCCGGCCAACGCGACGCCGGCCGAAGTCATCAACCTCAGCCTCGGCGGCGGTGGCTCGTGCAGCGCGACGATGCAGAACGCGATCAACGGTGCGGTCGGTCGCGGCACCACGCTGGTCATCGCTTCCGGCAACAGCAACGCCAACACCTCCGGCTTCACTCCGGCCAACTGCAACAACGTGATCGCTGTGGCCTCGATCACAAGCACCGGCCAGCGTTCGAGCTTCTCCAACTACGGCGCGCTGATCGACATCGCCGCGCCCGGTTCGAGCATCCTCTCCACGCTCAACGCCGGTACCACCACGCCGGGCGCGGAAACCTACGCGTCCTACAACGGCACCTCGATGGCGACGCCGCACGTGGCCGGCGTGGTCGCGCTGCTGCAGTCGGTGTCGGCGACGCCGAAGACGCCGGCGGAAGTCGAGTCGATCATCAAGGCCAACTTCCGTCCGTTCCCGGTGACACCGTCGCAGACCATCGGCCCGGGCATCCTCGACGCCAAGCGCGTGGTCGATGCGGCCGGCGGCGGTGGCGGCAACGTCGCGCCGACGGCGAACTACAGCTTCACCACCAGCGGCCTGACCGCGACCTTCACCGACAGCTCCAGCGACAGCGACGGCAGCATCGTCTCGCGCAGCTGGAACTTCGGCGATGGCACCACGTCCACCGCGACCAATCCGAGCAGGACGTATGCATCGGCGGGAACGTACACCGTCACGTTGACGGTCACCGACGACGACGGCGCGACCAACACTCGCACGCAGTCCGTCACGGTGGGCGGAACCGGCGGCCCGCAGACCTACACCAACGGCACCGACTTCCCGATCAACGACAACGCCACGGTGGAAAGTCCGATCTCGGTGTCCGGTCGCACCGGCAACGCGCCGACCAACGCCTCGGTGAGCGTGAACATCGTGCACACGTATCGTGGCGATCTGCGCGTGGACCTGGTGGCGCCCGACGGCAGCGTCTACAACCTGCACAACCGCACCGGCGGCAGCGCCGACAATCTCGTGCAGACGTACTCGCGCAACCTGTCGACCGAAGCGCTCAACGGCACCTGGCGCCTGCGCGTGAACGACAACGCCAGCCTCGACACCGGCTATATCAACAGCTGGTCGATCACGTTCTGAGGAAGGCCCACTCCAAGAGAACGCAACGACTCCCTGAAGCCGCGATCCCCATCGCGGCCCTGCGCCCCGGCCACATGCCGGGGCATTTTTTTCAGGTCGGCTCGAAGCGGTTCGCGGCGACGTTCTTGCGCACCTTCGTCGGATCCCAGATGCGACCGTTCATGGCGATGTACACGCCCGGCGGCAGCGATTGCACCGCGCCGACGGCGCAGCCGACGTTGAACTCGGCGTCGGAGCCGCGGAAACGCGCGGGGCTCAGCGCGCCGGTGAGGACGATGGTCTTGTCCTTCAGGCTCGACAGCACCTGCGCGGTCTCGACCATCGTGTCCGTGCCGTGGGTGAGCAGCACGTGCTTCGCCGGCTGCGCGGCGATGGTGGCGCGGATCAGCTCGCGATCCTCGCCGGTGATGTGCAGCGAGTCCTTGCGCAGGATCGGGATCACGTTGAACTGGAACGCGACGCCCAGCTCGCGCAGGATGCTGCCGATCTGCGGCTCGCCGATCTGGTAGTCCGACTTGTCGTCGAAGTAGATCTTGTCGATCGTGCCACCGGTGGTGACGATGCAGAGCTGGTCCATCGGAGGGTGCGTCGCGCGAGGTGTGAGGCCGCGATTATACGGTCGCGGCCGGCATCGTCAGGCGCGCGGCTTGCGCGCGAAGCGGGCGCGCAGGCCCGGCAGGCTGGAGGCGAACACGATCACCAGCGCCAGCGCGACCTCGGTCAGCGCGAAGCCGCGTTCGGCCGGTCGCGACCAGGCCACCATGATGCCGTGGCTGAACCACGCCAGCGCCAGCACACCGGCCCAGAACGGCGCCGAGCGCATGCGCCGCAGCGTGCCGGCGGCCAGCAGCAGCGGCGGCAGCGCGAACACCAGCAGTTCCGCGGTCGAGCCATGCCCGAACCAGGCCAGGAACAGGCCCATCAGCGCCAGCAGCGCCAGCACCAGCACGTGGCGCGCGTTCATGCGGACACCTTCGCGACCAGCGCGGCGAGGCGACGGCCGAGCGCGCGCGCGAGCTGCGCTTCCTCGTCGGTCGGTTGCGGATCGTCATCGTTGCCGGCGACATGGCTGGCGCCGTACGGCGTGCCGCCGCTGCGCGTGGTGCTCAGCGCGGGCTCGGTGTAGGGAATGCCCATCAGCACGCAGCCGTGGTGCAGCAGCGGCACCATCATCGTGAGCAGGGTGGATTCCTGGCCGCCGTGCATGGTCGCGGTCGAGGTGAACACCGCGGCCGGCTTGCCGACCAGCGTGCCGCTGGCCCATTCGCCGACAAGACCGTCGAGCCAGTGCTTGACTGGCGCGGCCATGTTGCCGAAGCGCGTGGGACTGCCGAGCGCGAGGCCCGCACATTCGACGAGATCGCGTGCCTCGACGTAGGGCGCGCCGTCCTCGGGGACCGGCGGTGCGGCGGATTGCGTCACCGCGGCCACTGGAGGCACCGTGCGCAGGCGCGCGCTGACGCCCTCGACTTCGCCAATGCCGCGTGCGATCTGCCGCGCCAGCCGCGCCACCGAACCGCCGCGGCTGTAATAGAGCACCAGAATCTCGGCCATCGCGTCCTCCCGTAGGCCGCACAGGATAGTGGATGGCCCGATCTCCGGCATGCACGGCATGCACAACCGCCCCGCACGCGGCCACGTGCCGTGATCCCGCGGCGAGGGCGCATCGGTTACGCTCCGCCGCATGGAGCCACTGGACACCTTGTATCGCTGGAGCGACCGAGCGCGCGACCGCGCCCGCGTGGGCACGTTCTTCCGCTTCCTCGCCCGCCGCTTCCTCGAGGACAACCTGTTCCAGGCCGCGGGCGCGCTGGCCTACACCACCGTCTTTGCGCTCGTTCCGCTGTCGATGGTGGTCTTCGGCGTGCTGTCGGCGTTCCCGGTGTTCAACGAATGGAGCGACCGGCTCAGCGATTACATCTTCTCCAACTTCGTGCCCTCGGCGGCGCGTTCGGTCGAGGCCTACCTCAAGCAGTTCTCGGCCAACATCGGCCAGCTGACCACCGCCGGCGTGCTGGCCCTGGTGATCTCGCTGCTGATCACGCTCAACGGCGTGGAATCCACGTTCAACCGCATCTGGCGGGTGAAGTCGGGTCGGCCGCGCATCGGCCGCTTCCTGGTGTACTGGACGGTGCTGACCCTGGGCGCGCTGATGGCCGCGGCGAGCCTGGCGCTGTCGGCGCGCTTCTTTGCGATGGCGGTGTTCGAGACCGAGGCCGGCCACGTGCTGCAGTCGATGATGCTGCGCCTGGCGCCGCTGACGATCGAGCTGCTTGCCATCGCCGCGATCTACCGCGTCGTGCCGCATCGCACGATCCACTGGCGCCATGCCTTCGCTGGTGCACTGCTTGCGGCGCTGCTGTTCGAAGCGGTCAAGTGGGGCATCGGCCTGTACCTGGGCAATTTCGGCTCGTACTCGAAGATCTACGGGCCGCTCGCGTTCGTGCCAATCTTCCTGCTGTGGATCTACCTCAGCTGGGTCGCCGTGCTGCTCGGCGCGTCGCTTGCATCGTCGATGTCGGAGTTCCGCTACCAGCCGATCGGCATGCGCCTGCCGCTGGGCTTCGAGATCTACGGCCTGCTGCGCCTGCTGGCGCGCTTCAACGAAGCGCGCAAGGCCGGACGCGGGCTGCACAGCGACGACATCGAGAGCCTGGAACCGATGCTCACCGACGCGCTGGTCCAGCAGATGCTCGCGCAGCTGAACCAGATCAACGCCGTGCGCCGCGCCGAGACCGGCGAGTGGCTGCTGTCGCGCGATCTCGATGAGCTGTCGCTGGCCGAACTCTACGAAGCCTGCCAGCTGCGCATCCCGGTCGCCGAAGCGGTGCTGCCGTGTCGCGACGATGCGCTGGGCCGTTCGGCGATCGCCGCGCTGGACGAACTCCGATTGCCTCTGCGCGAGCTGCTCAAGCGGCGCGCATCCACCATCAATGCCGACGAGGGCTGACTATGTACCGCCGTGCGATTTCCGTTTCACTCCTGGCCCTCGCGCTCGCCGCCGGCTGCAGCAAGAAGGCGCCCGACACCGACCTGGCCGCGCCGCAGACGCCCGCCGACACCGGCGCGCTGACCCTGCCGCAGCCGGCCGAACAGCCACGCACCGAGAGCGACGTCGAGAGGCCGACGCTGAAGATCGCCGGGGTCGACGGCACTGAGTACGACCTCGCCGCACGTCGCGGCAAGTGGGTCGTGGTCAACTTCTGGGCGACCTGGTGCAAGCCGTGCCTGAAGGAGATGCCCGAACTCTCGGCGCTGGATGCGATGCGCGAGCACGTCGAAGTCGTCGGCCTGGCCTACGAGGACATCAGCGCGGACGACATGAAGGTGTTCCTCAAGCTGCATCCGGTGGTGTATCCGATCGCGGTGGTGGACACGTTCAATCCGCCCGCCGATTTCGCCACGCCGCGCGGCCTGCCGATGACCTACCTGATCGCGCCGGACGGCAAGGTCGCCGACAAGTTCCTCGGTCCGGTGACGGCGAAGGACATCGAATCGGCCATCGCCAAGGCCGGCGGCCCGAAGGCCTCGCAGTCGTGAGCGCCGCGCGCTTCGTCGTCAGCGGCAAGGTGCAGGGCGTGTTCTTCCGCGCCTCCGCCCGCGAGCAGGCGCTGAAGCTCGGCCTGCGCGGCTATGCGAAGAACCTGCCGGACGGTCGCGTCGAAGTGCTCGCCGCCGGCGACGACGCGGCACTCGACGCGCTTACCGCCTGGCTGCGCGAGGGCCCGCCGAGGGCACGCGTGGACGACCTGGAGCGCCTGCCCGCGCGCGACGACGAGGCGGGCGAGGGCTTCGTCACCGCCTGAGGCGTGTCACGGTTCGAACGGCGAGATGGGTTCCAGCACGCCGTAATGCTCTTTCTTCGGCTTGCCCTGCAGCGGCGGGAACTCCACGCAGTGTTCGGGCACCTTCTTGTCCGGCATGCGGTCGAGCAGGTCGCGGACCAGGGTGAGGCGGCCGAGCTTCTGGTCGTTGAAATCGACCAGCGTCCACGGCGCATGCTTCGTGTGCGTGGCCTTGAGCATCGCCTCGCGTGCACGCGTGTAGTCGTCGTAGCGCTCGCGCGAAGCCGCGTCGATAGGCGACAGCTTCCAGCGCTTGAGTGGATCCTCGCGGCGTTCGGCGAAACGCTGTTCCTGCTCGTCCTGGTCGCAGCACAGCCAGTACTTGAACAGCACGATGCCGTCGTCGACCAGCAACTGCTCGAACACCGGTGCCTGGCGCAGGAATGCCTCGACCTGCTTCTTGTCGGTGAAGTCCATCACCTTCTCGACGCCGGCACGGTTGTACCAGCTGCGGTCGAACAGGGCGATCTCGCCCGCGGCCGGCAGGTGTGGCACGTAACGCTGGAAGTACCACTGTCCCTGTTCGCGCTCGCTTGGCTTGGGCAACGCAACGACGCGGCACTGGCGCGGGTTGAGGTGCTCGGCGATGGCCTCGATCGCGCCGCCCTTGCCGGCGGTGTCGCGGCCTTCGAACAACACCACGAGGCGGCGACCCGTGTCGCTGAGCCAGCGCGCCATCTGCGCCAGCTCGACCTGCATCGACTCGAGCGCAGCCTTGTATTCCTTGCCCTTGATCTCGCCCATTACGATCTCCGTCGCCGGCGCGCGCGCGTGCCGGCCATGCTGCGCGCGACTTCCAGCAGCGCGCCCTGCTGTCGCGTGTCGAGTTCGCGGTACGCGGCGAGCAGGTCGTGCTCACCCTGTGTGCGTGCGGGATCGAGCGTGCTCGCCAGTTCCGCCAGCAGCGCGCCAGCGGGAACGCCGAACGCACGCGCGAGCGCATCGAGCTGTTCGCGCCCGGGCATCTTCTCGCCACGCAGCCACGCGGTGACGGTGGCGACGCCTGCACGCGGGATCGCGGTGGCGAGATCGGCGGCGCTCAGGCCACGGGCCCGGGCGAGGAGTTGCAGCGTGGTGTCCAGCGGCATGGCGTGACTCCAGGATTGCGCAGACGATGCGGGCGCGCAGGTGACGACCGCGTGTCAGTGTTCCTTCAGGCGCGGGCGCAGCGTGGCGAGATTGCACGGCCGCGTGCGCGAATCGAGCTGCGCCTGGATGATCTTTTCCCATGCCGTGCGGCAGGCCGAGGTCGAGCCGGGCAGGGCGAACACGAACGTCGCGTTGGCCAGGCCCGCGAACGCGCGCGATTGCAGCGTCGAGGTGCCGATCTCGTCGAAGCTGACCGAGCGAAACAGTTCGCCGAACCCCGGCATCTGCTTGTCGAGCAGCGGCAGCAGCGCTTCGGGCGTGGAGTCGCGACCGGTGAAGCCGGTACCTCCGGTGACGAGGATGCCGTCGACGGCCTCATCGGCGATCCACTTCGACACGATCGCACGCAGCCGGTAACGGTCGTCGGGCAACAGCGCGCGCTCGGCGAGCCGATGGCCGGCATCGGTCAGCGCCTGCACGAGGTAATCGCCCGAGCTGTCCTGCTCGAGCGTGCGCGTGTCCGAGACGGTCAGCACGCACAGTTGCAACGGAATGAAATCGGCGGTGGCGGTCATGGCAGTGAGCCTACTCCTGAGAAGGGGCGAGGGTGCGCCATCGAGCGCACCGCGTCGGCGAAATCGCGCGCGAATCCGGTCATGTCGAACAGCCCGCTGTCGTGGCGGCGCAGGGCGAGTTCTTCGCGCAACGCGGCCAGCGCCTGCGGATCGCGTCCAAGCGCGACGGCGCGCGCGATGAAGGCTTCGTCGCTGTCCACGTTCATCGACGGCATGCCGAGATGGTGGTTGAGGCTGCCTGCGACGCGCGCGGCGAACGTGCCGCCCGGGCGTGTCAGTACAGGGCAGCCAGCCCACAGCGCGTCGGAGGCGGTGGTGTGCGCGTTGTACGGTTCGGTGTCGAGGAACAGGTCGGCATGACGCAGGCGTGCGAGGTAGTCGGCGTGCGGTTGCTTTGCCATGAACACCAGCCGCTGCGACGCCACGCCCTGCGCCTGCGCGGCCGCGCGCAGGCGATCGTCGGCGCGGCCGGGGCCGGATAGCAGCCAGAGGATGCTATCGGGCACGTCGCGCAGGACCGCGAACGCGCGCGACATGCTGCGCGGATTGAGCTTGTAGCTGTTGTTGAAGCAGCAGAACACCACGCCGTGTTCGGGCAGCCCGCACTGCGCGCGAGTGGGCGGCTCCGGCAACGCGCGTCTTGTATCGGACGGCTGGAAGCAACGCGGCAGGCGCACGACCGATTCGCTGAAGGCAGCCTCCATCGCGGTCGGCAGCACGAATGCATCGGCCAGCACATGGTCGATCCACGGCGCGCCCGAGGTGCCGGGATAGGCGAGCCAGTTGACCTGCACGCGCGCGGACCGCATGGCCAACGCTTCCGGTGCGCCGCCACCACCCCAGCCGCGCAGGTCGAACAGCACGTCGATGCCGGCTTCGCGGATGCGCTCCGCCACGCGCTGGTGCGGTTGCATCGAAACGTCATGCAACGCGTGCGCGGCAGCCTGCAGGCGGGCGCGGATCGCGCTGGCGTCATCGCGGTTGAGCGCGAACAGGTGCAGGTCGAATGCGTCGAGCGTGCGTAGTTCCTCGAACAGGGCGACCGTCAGCAATCCTGTCGGATGCGCACCGAATCCGTTCGACAGAAAACCCACGCGCAGTCGTTCGTTCGTCGTCGCCGGCGCGGGCGGCAACGGACGCACCATGCGCGCGATGGCGTGCGCGCGCAGCTGCGCGCAGCGCAGTTGCTCGGTCGCGGCGGCGTCCTCACTGAGGAAGGCGAGCGGCTCCACCGACGCGGAACCTTCGTTTACCGCAGCACGCACCTGTGCCGACAGCGCGTCGAGATCGCGCCAGTCGCACAGCTTGCGTCGCCACGCGAGCAGGTACGCGGCGATCTGCGGTTCCTGCGGCGCCAGCGCATGCGCGCGCGAGTATGCGTCGGCCGCAGCTTCGGCCTCGCCGACATCTTCCAGTGCATGGCCCAGCCACACGGCGATGCCGGGGTGCTGCGGCGCGTTGTCCGCGGCGGCGCGCAGGCTGTCGACGGCCTCGTCGCGACGGCCCTGCATCCATTGCGCGCGACCCAGACGTGCCAGTGCTTCCGGATGGCCGGGACGCAGCGCGAGCGCGCGTTGCGCCGCCATTGCGCCGGCCTGCGCGTCGCCGGCATCGAGTTCGTGCTCGGCGAGCAGGATCCAGGCGTAACCGTCGCCCGGGTTGAGCTCCAGCGCGCGGCGCAGTTCGATGCGCGGATCGTTGTGCACGTCAGGCTTCTTCGTACAGCCAGGCGTCGAGACCGGAGGCGAGGCGAACGCGCACGCGGCGATAATCGCCGGCCTCGTACTCGTCGGCCTTCGCGATTTCCTCCGCGCTGAGGTACAGCACGGTGCCCGGTACGCGATCGGCCGGATCGCCGCTGGCGCGCACGATCGGATGACGCACGATGCCGCTGGCACTCACCGCCGAGGGATCGCGTTCCTCGAGCCAGTCCATCCGGTAGCCGGCGAGCGCATCGGCGGCGCCGGTGAAGGTGCGACCGAACAGGCGTTGCTGCACGTTCGCATCCTGCAGCGTGCCATAGGAGAACAGCGCTTCGCCGTGGATGGCGGCCGACGGCCGCGCGAACGACAGCGAATACCACTGCGTCTGCGCTTCCTCCCAGCCCGCGGCGGAATAGAGCGCTCGCGCGGTGGCGTTATCGCGCGTGGTTTCCAGGGCGATGCCGACCGCACCGTCCTCGCGCGCGAATGCGGCCGCCGCGTCGAGCAACGCACGGCCGACGCCGCTGCGTCGCGCGTCGCTGGCGACGTAGAGGTCGTTGAGGATCCACAGCCGTCCCGTGCGCACCGACGAGAACGTCGGATAGAGCTGGGTGAAACCTGCCGCGCGCCCCTGGTCGGTGGCCAGCAGGATCACCGATTCGCTGTTGTGCAGGCGTTCTTCGAGGAAGCGGCGCGCACGCGCGAGGTCGGACGGTTGTTCGTAGAACTGGCGATATGCATCGAACAGTGGAACGACGGCATCGAGATCGGCGGGGGTGGCGCGCTGGATCGCGAGGGGCATGGGGCGTTCGTCCTCGGGGCTGGTGGCAGATTGTAGTCAACCGCAGTAGTCAGCCGCCCGGCGCGTCCGCCTCAGCCTTCCTGCGTCAGCCGCGCGAGTTCGTCGGCCTGGTGTTCGTGCTGCAGGCGTCCGACGAGTTCGTCGAGGCTGCCCTGCAGGACATTGGGCAGGTCGTAGAGCGTGAGGCCTTCGACGCGGTGGTCGGTGATGCGGCCCTGCGGGAAGTTGTAGGTGCGGATGCGCTGGCTGCGATCGCCGCTGCCGACCTGCAGCTTGCGCGTTTCGGCCTGCGCGGCCGCGGCCTTCGCCGCCTGCGCTTCAGCCAGCATGGCCGACAGGCGCTTCATCGCGTTGTCGCGGTTGGCGTGCTGGCTGCGTTCGGTCTGGCTTTCCACCACCAGTCCGCTGGGGACGTGGGTGATGCGGATCGCCGATTCGGTCTTGTTGACGTGCTGGCCGCCGGCGCCGCTGGAGCGGAACGTATCGACCTTCAGGTCGGCGGGATTGATGACGATCGGCTCGCCTGCCGATTCCACCGGGATGATCGCCACCGTCGCCGCGGAAGTGTGGATGCGGCCCTGCGATTCGGTTTCCGGCACGCGCTGCACGCGATGCGTGCCGGATTCGAACTTCAGTCGCGAATACGCGCCGCGTCCTTCGACGCGTGCGATCACTTCCTTGAAGCCGCCGTGTTCGCCGGGACTGCTCGACTCGATCTCCACGCGCCAGCCCTGGCGTTCGGCATAGCGCGCGTACATGCGGAACAGGTCGCCGGCGAAGATCGCGGCTTCGTCGCCGCCGGTGCCGGCGCGCACTTCCAGGTAGATGTCGCCTTCGTCGCGCGCATCCTTCGGGATCAGGTGCGCGAGCAGTTCGGCATCGAGTCGTTCCAGCCGTTCGTGCGTGGCCGCGATTTCTTCCTCGGCCAGCGCGGCGAGCTCGGGATCGTCGCGCATCACTTCGGCCGCGGCGAGATCGCTGCGCGCCTGCGCTTCGGCCTTCAACGCCGTCGCCACCGGCTCCAGCTGCGCGAACTCGCGCGAGAAGCGGCGGAAGCGATCGGCGTCGCCGATCACGCCGGGGTCGGAAAGGAGGCGTTCGAGTTCTTCGCGGCGTTCGGCGAGGGCTTCGAGTTTGCGGCGCAGCGTCGGGGTCATGGACGGGAAGAATGGAGGAGGGGGAAGGGCCGTGCCACCGCAGGTGCGGTCGCTAGGCTTCCCGGTCCTCGTTCTTCGCGTCGTCCTCGCCCGCGGCGAAGAGCTTGTCGGCGGCGCGTGCGAGTTCGGCGTTGCCGGTCAGCGCGGCCTCGCGCAGCGCCACGGTCGGCGCATGCAGCAGGCGATTGGTGAGCGTGTGCGCGAGGAAGTTCAGGACTTCGTTCGGATCCTGCCCGGCCGCGAGTTGTTGCTGCGCTTTCGCCAGCACGTCGGCCTTGGCCGCTTCGCCGTGCGCGCGCAGGCGCTTGAGCGGTTCGGTGCGCGTGCTCGCGGCGAGCGTTTCGGTGAAACGCGCGACCTGCAGTTCGACGATGGCCTCGGCTTCGGTCGCGGCTTCGCGGCGGCTGCGGCGGTTATCCTCGATCGCGCGTTCCAGATCGTCGACCGTGTAGAGGAACACGTCCTTCAGGTCGGCTACGTCGGGCGCGATGTCGCGAGGTACGGCGAGGTCGAGCAGCAGCATCGGCCGGTGCCTGCGCGTGGCCAGCGCGGCGGCGACCTGCGGCTTGCGCAGGACAGGGTCGCGGCTGGCGGTGGCGGAGATCACCACGTCGGCTTCGCCCAGGTGCTTGTCGAGTTCGGTCAGCGGCAACGCGACGCCGCCGTGGCGCGTGGCGAGTTCCTGCGCGTGGGCAAGCGTGCGGTTGGCGATCAGCAGGCGCTTGGCCTTGGCCTGCACCAGATGGCGCGCGGCCAGTTCGATGGTCTCGCCCGCGCCGATCATCAGCACGGTGGAATCTTCCAGCCGCGCGAAGGATTCCTGCGCCAGGCGTACCGCCGCCGAGGCCACCGATACCGGGTTGGCACCGATGCGCGTGTCGGTGCGCGCGCGCTTGGCGGTGGTGAAGGCGTGCTGGAAAAGACGGTCGAGCTGGCTGCCGAGCGTGCCCGCGTTGCGCGCGGTCGACCAGGCGTCCTTCACCTGGCCGAGAATCTGCGGTTCGCCGAGCACCAGCGAGTCGAGCCCGGTGGCGACACGGAACAGGTGGCGCACGGCATCGGCGTCGCGATGCCGGTAGAGGTAGGCGTGCAGGTCGCCGACTTCGTCGGGATGCGTGGCCAGCCAGTCGGCCAGCGCCTGGCCGTCGTCGTTCGACACGGCATACAGCTCGGTGCGGTTGCAGGTGGACAGCAATGCGACCTCCTGCACCTCGGGCAACGTGCGCAGGGCATCGAGCGCGGCCGGCACTGTGTCGGCCGAGAACGCGACCCGCTCGCGCAGGCTGACCGGTGCGGTCTGGTGATTGATGCCTAGTACGAACAAACTCATTGACGCCGGACTCTTCCGTTCAGGTGCTTGCGATAAGCTGCTGGCTACCCGGAGGCCGACATTCTACCGGCCCCGTTCCCTCCCGGTTGTCCTGCAGGCCTGATCGATGCCCGTAGCCTTGCGCACGCTCTGTTTCGTCCTTGTCGCCACCCTTGCCGCCGCGCCCGTGCTGGCCGCGGAAAAGGAGCCCGCCGCGGCGACGGACCCGATCGGAGCATCGCTGGAACCGCTGTTGATCGGCGAGTTCGCCCTCCAGTCCGGCCGGCTGGACGAGGCCGCCCAGGCCTACCTCGATGCCGCCCGCGCCGCTAACGACGTCGCCCTGGCCGAGCGCGCGACCCGCATCGCCCTGCTCGCCAAGGACGACAAGCGCGCCGCGCAGGCCCTGGACCTGTGGCGCAAGCAGGGCGGGGAAGGTCTCAATGTCGCTGCGGCTCAGGCCGTCCTGGCGATCCGTCGCGGGGACGAGCGCGGCGCGCGCAAGTACCTCACCCAGCTGCTGCAGGCGCCCGGCGATTCCGGCTGGCGCCAGGCGCTGGGTGTCCTGAGCGGCGGCGCGCGCGATCCCCAGCAGTCGGCCCGCCTGCTGGAACGGCTGGTCGCCGACGGCAAGATCCCGAACCGCTTGCCCGCATGGCTGGCCTTCGGCGGGCTCGCGCAGGGACTGGAGCAGCCGAAGCTGGTCGAGCGGATCGTCGCCGAAGTCGTGAAGCGCTTCCCGGGCGAAGCCCGTGTCGGCCTGCTCCGCGCCAGCCAGTTGCGCGAAGCCGGCAAGACCGACGAGGCGCGCGAGCTGCTCGCCTCGCTCGCCGCACAGGCCGGCAGCGACGGCGACCTGCGCCGCGCCATCGCTGACGA
The DNA here is from genome assembly GCF_009765165.1 of Lysobacter panacisoli. Classification (NCBI taxonomy): domain Bacteria; kingdom Pseudomonadati; phylum Pseudomonadota; class Gammaproteobacteria; order Lysobacterales; family Lysobacteraceae; genus Lysobacter; species Lysobacter panacisoli. The sequence goes on along the minus strand of NZ_VLNU01000001.1, from coordinate 431,864 downwards.
ATACCACCGCATGGGCGACTACAACTCGGCCGAGGCGGTCCTCGCCGGCGGTCCGCAGGACGACCAGACGTATGCGCTGCGCGCCGCGTTGCTCGCCCAGGGCGACGACAAGGAGGCGCTGGCCCGGTTGTACGAAGAGCTGCGTCGCAACGCATCGCAACCCGACCCGCAGCGCCGCCTGCTGCTCGGGCAGATGGCGGAATTCCTCGATCGTTTCGACGAAGCGCTGGAGTGGTATCGCGGCGTGCCCGGCGGCGAGCAGCGCTGGTCGGCGCGACTGCGTGCGGCGAACGTGCTGCACGAACTCGATCGCGGCGAGGAAGCGTTCAAGTCGCTGCGCGAGATCCAGGCCGATGCGTCCGCCGACGAGGAAGCGCGTCGCGATGCCTATCTGCTCGAAGCTTCGCTGCGCGAGAAGGACAAGAACGCGGCCGGCGAAATGGACGCGTACGCGCGCGGACTGGCGGCGTTCCCGGACGATCCGGAAGTCCTCTACGCACGTGCGCTGAGCTGGGAGCGTCGCGACGACATCCCGCGCGCCGAAGCCGACCTGCGCAAGATCCTCGTCGCCGAGCCCGACAACGTGGCCGCGCTCAACGCGCTGGGTTACACGCTGGCCGACCGCACCACGCGTTACCAGGAAGCGCTGCAGCTGATCGAGCGCGCGCGCACCGCTGAACCCGACAACGCCGCGATCGTCGACAGCTACGGCTGGGTGCTGTATCGCCTCGGGCGCAAGGAGGAAGCGCTGGTCGAACTGCGTCGCGCACTGACGCTGCAGAAGGACGCGGAGATCGCCTCGCACCTGGCCGAAGTGCTGTGGGAACTCGGCCGCAAGGACGAGGCGCGCAAGTACTTCGAGCAGGCGCGCAAGATCGATCCCGACAACCGCTCGCTGCAGCGCGCGCTGGAGAAGACCGGCGCATGAATTCGCTACGATTCCTGCTTGCGTCCGCGATGGCGGCGGTGGTGTTGTCGGGTTGCGTTTCGCAGCCCACGCGCGCGCCGGCGGTGCCGGTCGATCGCGCCGAAGCCGAGCGGCAGGATCGTGCGCGCGACGCGATCACCGACTGGAACGTCACCGGACGCATCGCCGTGTCCAACGGCAGCCAGGGCGGCAGTGGCCGCATCGACTGGCAGCAGACCGGCGAGCGCTACACGGTCGCGCTGAGCGCGCCGGTCACCCGTCAGAGCTGGCGCCTGATCGGTGATGCCTCCAGCGCTCGGCTCGAAGGCGTCTCCGGCGGGCCACGCGAGGGCAGCGATGCCGAAGGTCTCCTGCTGGAAACCACCGGCTGGAACATCCCGGTGCAGGCCCTGTCCGACTGGGTCCGCGGTGTCGGCGCGGGCGATGGCTACGGCCCGGCCCACATCGTCTACGGCGAAGGCAACCGTCCAGTACGTCTGGAACAGGCCGGCTGGGCGATCGATTACGAGCAGTGGCAGGACGGGGCCGCAGAGCCCGCCATGCCGACCCGGCTCATCGCCACCCGCGGCACCGCCAAGGTCCGGCTGATCGTCGACCAGTGGTCGCTGGACGGGACGCGGTGAATCAGGGCGAACGCGGCCGGGCCTGGTCGAGCTGGCCGGCCCCGGCCAAGCTGAACTTGTTCCTGCGCATCACCGGGCGGCGCGAGGATGGCTATCACCTGCTGCAGACCGTGTTCCGCATCCTCGACTGGGGCGATACCGTGCGCCTGCGGGTGCGCGAGGACGGCCAGATCCATCGCCACGGACCTTCGGTGCCGGGTGTGGAGGAGGTGGACGACCTCACCGTGCGGGCTGCCAAACTGCTGCAATCGGCTACCAAAATGCAGCATGGTGCGGACATCGTCGTCGAAAAACGAATTCCCGCGGGCGGCGGCTTCGGGGGCGGATCATCCGACGCGGCTACCGTGCTGGTCGCGCTGAATGCGCTCTGGGGCGCGGGTCTCGATGCCGAGGCGCTGGCTGAACTGGGCTTGCGACTGGGCGCCGACGTGCCGGTCTTCGTCCGTGGCGCGAATGCCTGGGCGGAAGGCATCGGCGAGCGCCTCAACCCGGTCGATCTGCCGCCCGCGTGGTACGTGCTGGCCGATCCTGGCGTCCACGCGCCCACCGCGGCTTTGTTCCGATCCCCTGAATTGACGCGTGATGCCCCTCCCGCGACAATATCGGACTTCGTTTCGGGTGTGCCGCTCGGGAATGCGTTCGAGCCGGTGCTGCGCGCGCGCGAATCTGCCGTCGAGGCGGTGTTCGCTGCGCTGTCGCGGATCGGTTCGCCGCGCCTGACCGGCTCCGGCAGCGGTTGCTTCGTCGAGTTCGCCACGCGCGAAACCGCCGAGGCGGCGCTGGCGGGATTGGCGCCAGGCCTTCGGGCCTGGGTGGCGGAAGGGGCGCAAACCTCTCCGCTGCACCGTGCTCTGGCCGACTGGACGAGACAGGCTGTATCGGCTCCCTGATCGGAGTCACCCGCAGGGGCGTCGCCAAGTGGCCCAAGGCACCGGGTTTTGATCCCGGCATTCGTAGGTTCGAATCCTACCGCCCCTGCCAATTCAATCCGGATTGGGAATTCGGGATTGGAAATTCGCGCGGCGCGCATGAGTTTCCAATCCCGAGTCCTCACTCCCGAACCCGGCGCGAATACCCATGCAGAACGACCGCAACCTGCTGATCTTCAGCGGCAACGCCAACCGCCCGCTGGCCGAATCCGTCTGCAAGGAGCTCGGCATCCGCCTCGGCAAGGCACTGGTGGGTCGATTCTCGGACGGCGAGGTGCAGGTCGAGATCGAGGAGAACGTGCGTCGTCAGGAAGTGTTCGTGATCCAGCCCACGAACGCACCGACGGCGGAGAATTTCATGGAACTGCTGGTGCTGGTGGACGCGCTCAAGCGCGCCTCGGCCGCCAGCGTGACCGCGGTGGTGCCGTACTTCGGCTACGCCCGCCAGGATCGCCGCCCGCGTTCCTCGCGCGTGCCGATCACGGCGAAGGTGGCAGCGAAGATGTTCGGTGCGGTCGGTACCGACCGCGTGTTGACGGTCGACCTTCACGCCGACCAGATCCAGGGCTTCTTCGACATCCCGGTCGACAACGTGTACGCCTCGCCGCTGCTGCTCGCCGACATCTGGCGCGCGCACGGCACGGACAACATGGTGGTGGTCTCGCCCGACGTCGGTGGCGTGGTGCGCGCGCGAGCGATCGCCAAGCGCCTGGACGACGCGGACCTGGCGATCATCGACAAGCGCCGCCCGCGTGCCAACGTCGCCACGGTGATGAACATCATCGGCGACGTGGAAGGCAAGACGTGCGTGCTGGTCGACGACATCGTCGACACCGCGGGCACGCTGTGCGCCGCGGCGAACGCGCTCAAGGCGCAGGGCGCGACCAAGGTGGTCGCGTACTGCACGCATCCGGTGCTGTCGGGTGCGGCGCTGGACAACGTGGGCAAGTCGCAGCTGGACGAGCTGGTGGTGACCGACACCATCAAGCTGTCCGACGCAGCGAAGGCCAACGGCAAGATCCGCCAGCTCAGCGTCGCCGAGCTGCTGGCCGAGACGATCCGTCGCGTCGCATTCGGCGAGTCGGTCAGTTCGCTCTACGTGGACTGACGAAAGAACCCGCGATGGCGGCTTCGGCCGACATCGCAACAGCGCTCACCTGGTCGCGGGTGAGCGTCCATCCCGCCGCGAGGTGGGTCCATTGCAAGCAAAGTGAGTTACGAAAATGTCCGAACACATCCTCAAGGCCACTGGCCGCAAGGTCGAAGGGAAGGGTGCGAGCCGCCGCCTTCGCCACGCCGCCAGCATCCCGGCCATCGTCTACGGCGGCAAGACCGCGCCGCAGGCCATCCAGCTCGAGCACGAGAAGACCTGGCTCGCCCAGCAGAACGAGTGGTTCTACTCCTCGATCCTGACGCTCGACATCGACGGCAAGTCGGAGCCGGTGCTCCTGCGCGACATCCAGCGCCATCCGTTCAAGCAGATCATCATGCACCTGGACTTCCAGCGCGTTGATCTGAACGCCACGCTGAAGGCGTCGGTGCCGCTGCACTTCATCGGCCAGGAAGGCTCGCCGGCCGGCAAGGCCGCCGACGTGGTCATCACCCACGAGCTCAACGAAGTCACCGTCAGCTGCCTGCCGAAGGATCTGCCGGAGTTCATCGAGATCGACCTGTCGAAGCTCGCCGTCGGCGACATCGTCCACCTGTCGGACATCAAGCTGCCGAAGGGCGTCGAGCTGCCGGAGCTGAAGCTGGGCAAGGAACACGACGTCGCCGTCGTGATCGCCAAGCACGGTCGCGTCGAGTCCGAGGAAACCACCGAGGCCCCGCCGGCCGAAGTGCCGGCCACCAAGGCCGCCAAGAAGGACGAGAAGTAATCGCGCCAGGACGATCCGCCCGCGCTTGCGGGCGGATCTCCGCGTGAATCCACGATGGCCGGTCTGCGCCTCATCGTGGGGCTGGGCAATCCCGGCTCCGAACACCTCAGGACCCGGCACAACGCCGGGTTCTGGTTTGTGGACGCCCTCGCGCAGCGCGAAGGCGCGCGCTTCGGTCTGGAATCCAAGCTGTTCGGCGAGACCTGCAAGGTCGACATCGCCGGCCGCCCGGTCTGGCTGCTGAAGCCGTCCACGTTCATGAACCTCTCCGGCAAGTCCGTCGCGGCCGCGCTGCGTTACTGGAAGATCGAGCCGGAAGAAATGCTGGTCGCCCACGACGAGCTGGACCTGCCCGTGGGCACTGCGCGCCTGAAGTTCGACGGCGGCCACGGCGGCCAGAACGGCCTGCGCGACATCACCCGGCTGCTGGGCCACGGCAAGTACCATCGCTTGCGCATCGGCATCGGCCATCCGGGCCACAAGGACCGCGTCACCTCGTGGGTGCTCGGTCGTCCGGGCACGGACGACGAAGCGTCGATCCTGCGTTCCATCGCCAACGCCGACGACGTGCTCCCGCTCGCCGTTTCCGGCGATTTCAGCGAGGCCATGAAGCGGCTGCACACGGAACGGACCTGATGGTGATTGGTGATTGGCGATTCGCGCGGCGAGCCCGTGGCGAATCGCCAATCACGAATCCCCAATCACGGTTCCAGCCATCATGGGCATCAAATGCGGCATCGTCGGCCTGCCGAACGTCGGCAAGTCGACCCTTTTCAACGCCCTGACCAAGGCCGGCATCGCCGCGGCCAACTTTCCGTTCTGCACGATCGAACCCAACGTGGGCGTCGTGCCGGTGCCGGATCCGCGCCTGAACGCGCTCTCTGACATCATCAAACCGCAGAAGGTCATTCCGACCGCGGTGGAATTCGTCGACATCGCCGGCCTCGTCGCCGGCGCGGCGAGCGGTGAAGGGCTGGGCAACAAGTTCCTCGCGCACATCCGCGAGGTCGACGCGATCACGCACGTCGTGCGCTGCTTCGAGAATCCCGACGTCATCCACGTCAACAACCGCATCGATCCGATCGCCGACATCGAGACCATCGACACCGAGCTGGCCCTGGCCGACCTGGAATCGGTCGAGAAGGCGCTGCAGCGCGCCGAGCGTTCGGCCAAGACCGGCGACAAGGAGGCCAAGGTGCGCGTGGAGGTGCTGGGTCGTGTCCGCACCGGTCTCGACGCCGGCAAGCCGGCGCGCGCGCTGGGCCTGTCCGACGACGACAAGCTGATCCTGCGCGATCTGTTCCTGCTCACGCTGAAGCCGGTGATGTACGTCGCCAACGTGCTCGAGGACGGCTTCGAGAACAATCCGCACCTGGACGCCGTGCGCGCCCGCGCGGTGGGCGAGGGCGCCGAGGTGGTGCCGGTGTGCGCCGCCATCGAGGAGGAGCTGAGCCAGCTCGACGACGCCGACCGCGACACGTTCCTGAACGACCTGGGCCTGGACGAGCCGGGCCTGAACCGGGTCATCCGCGCGGCCTACAAGCTGCTGGGCCTGCAGACCTACTTCACCGCCGGCGTGAAGGAAGTCCGCGCCTGGACCGTGAAGGCCGGCTCGACCGCGCCGCAGGCGGCCGCGGTGATCCACACCGACTTCGAGAAGGGCTTCATCCGCGCCGAAACCATCGCCTACGACGATTACATCAAGTACAAGGGCGAGTCCGGCGCCCGCGACGCCGGTCGCCTGCGCCTGGAAGGCAAGGAATACCGCGTCCAGGAAGGCGACGTCCTGCATTTCCGCTTCAACGTCTGAGTCCCGGGAAACGGCTGTCCGGCCCCCGCCGGGCGCCCGCGTGAAAATAGATGCGAAGAACGCGTTGACAAGTTTCGCGCCCAGTCTCAAAATTGCGGGCTCTTTTGGAGGGATACCCAAGCGGCCAACGGGGGCAGACTGTAAATCTGCTGGCTTACGCCTTCGGTGGTTCGAATCCACCTCCCTCCACCAGCTTCGACACGGTCGTAAGATTGGTGGCGAAAAACCAGCGGCCTTACCAGTCGTTGGCGCAGTACCCAAGCAGGTCAGTCCGGCGCGGGAGTAGTTCAATGGTAGAACCTCAGCCTTCCAAGCTGATGGTGCGGGTTCGATTCCCGTCTCCCGCTCCATTGATGCCGCGACAGACAACTTGCTTGAACAATCCGCTCACGTAGCTCAGTCGGTAGAGCACCTCCTTGGTAAGGAGGAGGTCGAAGGTTCGATTCCTTTCGTGAGCACCATCTACAGCGATCCACCCAAAGTAATTCCGTCCTAAAGCGAGAGTCGACATGGCCAAGGGTAAGTTTGAGCGCACCAAGCCGCACGTGAACGTGGGCACGATCGGTCACGTCGACCACGGCAAGACGACGCTGACGGCGGCACTGACGAAGGTGGGCGCGGAGCGTTTCGGCGGCGAGTTCAAGGCGTACGACGCGATCGACGCGGCGCCGGAAGAGAAGGCTCGCGGCATCACGATCTCGACGGCGCACGTGGAGTACGAAAGCCCGAACCGTCACTACGCGCACGTGGACTGCCCGGGCCACGCCGACTACGTGAAGAACATGATCACGGGTGCGGCGCAGATGGACGGCGCGATTCTGGTGTGCTCGGCCGCTGACGGCCCGATGCCGCAGACGCGCGAGCACATCCTGCTGTCGCGCCAGGTGGGCGTGCCGTACATCGTCGTGTTCCTGAACAAGGCCGACATGGTGGACGACGCCGAGCTGCTCGAGCTGGTCGAGATGGAAGTTCGCGAGCTGCTGACGAAGTACGAGTTCCCGGGCGACGACACCCCGATCATCAAGGGTTCGGCGCGTCTGGCGCTGGAAGGCGACCAGTCGGAAATCGGCGTGCCGGCGATCCTGAAGCTGGTGGAAGCGCTGGACACGTTCATTCCGGAGCCGGAGCGTGACATCGACAAGCCGTTCCTGATGCCGGTGGAAGACGTGTTCTCGATCTCGGGCCGCGGCACCGTGGTGACCGGCCGTATCGAGCGCGGCATCATCAAGGTCGGCGACGAAATCGAAATCGTCGGTATCCGTCCGACCCAGAAGACGACGGTGACCGGCGTCGAAATGTTCCGCAAGCTGCTGGACCAGGGCCAGGCGGGCGACAACGCGGGCCTGCTGCTGCGCGGCACCAAGCGTGACGACGTGGAGCGCGGCCAGGTGCTGGCGAAGCCGGGTTCGATCACCCCGCACACCGAGTTCGAGGCCGAGGTGTACGTGCTGTCGAAGGACGAGGGCGGCCGTCACACCCCGTTCTTCAAGGGCTACCGTCCGCAGTTCTACTTCCGCACCACGGACATCACCGGTGCGGTGCAGCTGCCGGAAGGCGTCGAGATGGTCATGCCGGGCGACAACATCAAGATGGTCGTGCAGCTGATCAACCCGGTGGCGATGGACGAAGGCCTGCGCTTCGCGATCCGCGAAGGCGGTCGCACCGTCGGCGCCGGCGTCGTGGCGAAGATCGTCAAGTAAGCCTGTCGCCACGGCGGTTCTCGCCGCCGTGGCAACTTTCCGGGATTGCAGCGGTCGAAGGTCTGCGCGATACCGGGATGGCGATCCAGGCAGGCGAGTCGGTGACGACTCGCCGTTGCCGTCTAAGGGCCGCCGACAACAGAACGTACGCCAGTAGCTCAATTGGCAGAGCAGCGGTCTCCAAAACCGCAGGTTGGGGGTTCGAGTCCCTCCTGGCGTGCCATATACCATGCGGGTCCTCCGCAAAAGCCCGGTCATCCGTGGTCGGTCTTTCCCACAACAGACGCGACCGAAATGTCGCGCGATGGATCGGATGAACAGCAAGGTCGAACAACCCGGATCCGGCGCCGCCGGCGACATCGTCAAGTACGCACTGGCGCTGCTGCTGGTGGCCGCAGGCGTGGCCGCCTACATCTACTTCGACCAGTGGGCTGGCGCGCTCCGCGTCCTGGCCGTCGTCGCGGGTCTGGTGCTGGGCGCAGGCGTGTTCCTGACCAGTGGCAAGGGTCTGCAGACCCGCGAGTTCCTGTCCGAGTCGCGCTTTGAACTGCGCAAGGTGGTCTGGCCGACGCGCCAGGAAGCCATGCGTACCACCTGGGTGGTGATGATCGCCGTGGCCGTGCTGAGCCTGATCCTGGCGGGCTTCGACCTGATCATCCAGTTCTTCGTCAAGCTCATCCTGGGGCAGTAAGTCATGACCGAAGTGCACAAACGCTGGTACGTCGTCCACGCCTACTCGGGCTTCGAGAAGTCCGTGGCGCAGGCGCTGCGCGACCGGATCGCTCGCGACGGCATGCAGGACAAGTTCGGCGAAGTGCTGGTCCCGACCGAAGAGGTCGTGGAAATGCGCTCCGGCCAGAAGCGCCGCTCCGAGCGCAAGTTCTTCCCGGGCTACGTGCTGGTCCAGATCGCCACCCATGACGAAGCGGGCATCCCGCGCATGGATAACGAGAGCTGGCATCTGGTCAAGGAGACCCCCAAGGTCATGGGCTTCATCGGCGGCACCGCCGACCGCCCGTTGCCGATCGCCGACCGCGAGGCCGACGCTATCCTGCAGCGTGTTCAGGAAGGCGTGGAGAAGCCGAAGCCGAAGGTCCTGTTCGAGCCGGGCGAGATGGTCCGGGTCATCGACGGGCCGTTCAACGACTTCAACGGCGTGGTCGAAGAGATCAACTACGAGAAGAGCCGCCTGCGCGTGGCGGTGCTGATCTTCGGCCGCTCGACCCCGGTCGAGCTCGAGTTCGGCCAGGTCGAAAAGGCCTAAATCTCTGATATACTTACCGGCTCGCTGCCTCAGGCGCGGACCGGAAGCTCCGGCCGCCCTAGGGCGGCCGTTGGCGTGTCAACGCCACAGCTGTCGCACAACGTGATGTCGGGACACGTGTTTTTCCCGATCCGATGGGGAGCCTGAGGTCCAGGCGCTAGCACCCGGAGAGAAGAAATGGCCAAGAAAGTAGTCGGTTACATCAAGTTGCAGGTCAAGGCCGGTCAGGCCAATCCGTCGCCGCCGGTGGGTCCGGCCCTCGGTCAGCGCGGCCTCAACATCATGGAGTTCTGCAAGGCGTTCAATGCCGCGACCTCCAAGCTCGAGCCGGGTCTGCCGACCCCGGTCATCATCACCGCGTACTCCGACCGTACGTTCACCTTCGTCACCAAGTCGACCCCGGCTTCGGTGCTGCTGAAGAAGGCCGCGGGCATCAGCTCCGGTTCCAAGCGCCCGAACACCGAGAAGGTGGGCAAGGTCACCCGCGCCCAGCTGGAAGCCATCGCCAAGCAGAAGGAAGCCGACCTGACGGCGGCCGACCTGGATGCGGCGGTGAAGACGATTGCGGGTTCGGCCCGCAGCATGGGTCTGGTGGTGGAGGGTTAAGTCATGGCAATGAGCAAGCGCGAGAAGTCCATCAAGGCTGCTGTCGTCCCGGGTAAGGCGTACGCCATCGACGAAGCCATCAAGATCATCAAGACCGCGACCAAGGCGAAGTTCGTCGAGTCCGTCGACGTCGCCGTCCGTCTGGGCGTGGATGCGAAGAAGTCCGACCAGCAGGTGCGCGGTTCGACCGTGCTGCCCGCCGGTACCGGCAAGTCCGTGCGCGTGGCGGTGTTCGCCCCGGCCGGCGCCAAGGCCGACGAGGCCGTGGCCGCGGGTGCCGAGGCCGTCGGCATGGACGACCTGGCCGAGAAGATGATGGCCGGCGACCTGAACTACGACGTCGTCATCGCCACGCCGGACGCCATGCGCGTTGTCGGTAAGCTGGGCCAGGTCCTCGGCCCGCGTGGCCTGATGCCGAACCCGAAGGTCGGCACCGTGTCGCCGAACCCGGCCGAGGCGGTCAAGAACGCCAAGGGCGGCCAGGTGCGTTACCGCACCGACAAGGCCGGCATCATCCACTGCACCATCGGCAAGGCTTCGTTCGAAGACGCCTCGCTGAAGGACAACCTGCACGCCCTGCTGCTCGACCTGATCAAGGCCAAGCCGGCGACCGCGAAGGGTCAGTACCTGCAGAAGATTTCGATCAGCTCGACGATGGGCCCCGGCGTGACCGTGGACCAGGCTTCGCTGACGCTGAAGTAATTCGTTTCAGGCCGGCGGCGTCCATCGCCGCCGGCCGCAAGTTTTGAGGGCGTCGCCGCGCATGCGTGGCGGCAGCCGTCAAAGACCGCAGGTGCGGTCAGCGCCTACCGGCGACGGGCAGGGATTGCTCGACATGGCAGGGAATCGCCGTCGGTGGAAGCGGGGCTGCTTAATCCGGACCCGTCCGGGTCGGCCTGCGTAGATGGTGCCTTCTGGAAATTTTTTCTGGAGTGGCCACCACCGGGATGCTTCGGCGTCCCCGGCACCAGGGATCGGTGCTGCCCAGGACCGCAAGCGGCAGGAGCCGTGAGCGGAGTTCATTTGGAGGAGTGCAATGGCTCTCAATCTGTCCCAGAAGCAAGAAGTAGTCGCCGAACTGGCGGAAGTCGCTTCGAAGGCGCACTCCTTGGTCGCTGCCGAGTACGCAGGCACCACGGTCAGTCAGATGACCGCGATGCGCAAGAAGGCTCGCGAGACCGGCGTGTTCTTGAAGGTTGTCAAGAACACCCTGGCCGCGCGCGCCGTCGAAGGCACGGACTTCGAGTGCACGAAGGATGCACTGGTCGGTCCGCTGCTGTACGCGTTCTCGTCGGAAGACCCCGGTGCCGCCGGGCGTCTGATCAAGGAATTCGCCAAGAGCAACGACAAGCTGCAGGCGAAGGTCGTCTCGATCGACGGCAAGCTCTTCCCGGGCTCGCACGTCGAAGTGTTGGCCTCGCTGCCGACCCGCGAACAGGCCCTGGCCATGCTGGCCCGTGTCCTGACCGAGCCGGTCACCATGTTTGCCCGCGCCGTCAAGGCCGTGGCCGACAAGCAGGGTGGCGGCGAAGCGACCGCAGAAGCTGCAGCCGAGACCGAGACGGCTTAACCGCCGCTTCGTCTACGCGACTGAACACATTCGTACGTTCAAAAATTTCCAGAGGTTAACAACATGTCCCTTTCCAACGAACAGATCGTCGACGCCGTTGCCGGCATGACCATCAGCCAGGTGATGGACCTGGTCAAGGCGATCGAAGACAAGTTCGGCGTCACCGCCGCTGCCCCGGTCATGATGGCCGCCGGTCCGGCCGCCGCTGCCGCCCCGGTCGAAGAGCAGACCGAGTTCAACGTCATCCTGAAGGCCGCCGGCGAGAAGAAGGTCGAGGTCATCAAGGCCGTCCGTGCCATCACCGGCCTGGGCCTGAAGGAAGCGAAGGACCTCGTCGAAGGCGCCCCGCAGACGGTGAAGGAAGCCGTCTCGAAGGAAGACTCCGAGAAGTTCAAGAAGGAACTCGAGGCCGCTGGCGCGACCGTCGAGCTGAAGTAAGCAGTACTCGCGTCGCCGGCTCTTGACCGAGAGCGCAGCAGTGGCGACCACCCGAGGCTGGGGCCGGAAGGCCCCGGCCTTTGGCCGTTGTTGAAGGGCGGAGTTTTTTTTCCGCCTCGCGGCCGTGAAGTCGAACCGTCAGCCCGCTTCGGGCACCGGCAAGACTCCACCGTTCAACGCAAAACCCAACCGAGTTGGTAGTTGGAAGCAGCACTAGAGGGCGTGCGGGTGCCGGCAATACCCGCGGCTTCCAACTGACAGTTCACTTTTCCCCTGGGGATTGGTGATTGGAGATTCGAGGTTCGAAAACGCCACGGCGGCACCAGAGGCCCGTACTGGCGATCGATCGGAAACGGTTCCTCCGGCTGTTCCCGGCGATGTATCGAGTCACGCAACGTCAATCGCAGATCCCGTTCCAATGAGGCGGTAGCTCACCATGACCACAGCTTCCACGAACTATTCGTTCACCGAAAAGAAGCGCATCCGCAAGGACTTCGGCAAGCGCAAGTCGATTCTCGAAGTGCCGTTCCTGCTGGCCATCCAGGTCGATTCCTACCGTGAGTTCCTGCAGGAACACACCGATCCGGCCAAGCGCGCCGATCGCGGTCTGCATGCTGCCCTCAAGTCGGTCTTCCCGATCGTGAGCTACAGCGGCAACGCCGCGCTGGAGTACGTCGGCTACAAGCTGGGCGAGCCGCCGTTCGACGAGCGCGAGTGCCGCAACCGTGGCCTGTCCTACGGCGCCCCGCTGCGCGTGACCGTGCGCCTGGTGATCTACGACCGTGAGTCGTCGACCAAGGCCATCAAGTACGTGAAGGAGCAGGAGGTCTACATGGGCGAGATCCCGCTCATGACCGACAACGGCACCTTCATCGTCAACGGCACCGAGCGCGTCATCGTTTCCCAGCTGCACCGCAGCCCGGGCGTGTTCTTCGACCACGACCGCGGCAAGACGCACAGCTCGGGCAAGCTGCTGTACAGCGCCCGCATCATTCCTTACCGCGGTTCGTGGCTGGACTTCGAGTTCGACCCGAAGGACGCGCTGTTCACCCGTATCGACCGTCGCCGCAAGTTGCCGGTGACCGTGCTGCTGCGTGCGCTCGGTTACAACAACGAAGAAATGCTGCGCGAGTTCTTCGAGATCAACACGTTCCACATCGATCCCAACGAAGGCGTGCAGCTTGAGCTCGTGCCGGAGCGCCTGCGTGGCGAAACGCTGAACTTCGATCTGTCCGATGGCGAGAAGGTCATCGTCGAAGCCGGCCGCCGCATCACCGCGCGCCACGTCAAGCAGCTCGAGCAGGCCGGCGTTTCGGCCCTGGCCGTGCCGGACGAGTACCTCGTGGGCCGCATCCTCGCGAACGACATCGTCGACACGAAGTCGGGCGAACTGCTGGCGACCGCCAACGACGAAGTCACCGAAGACCATCTGGCTGCGTTCCGCAAGGCCGGTATCGACTCGGTCGGCACGCTGTGGGTGAACGACCTCGACCGTGGCGCGTACCTGTCGCACACCCTACGCATCGACGCGACCAAGACGCAGCTGGAAGCGCTGGTCGAGATCTACCGCATGATGCGTCCGGGCGAGCCGCCGACCAAGGACGCCGCGCAGAACCTGTTCCACAACCTGTTCTTCACCTTCGAGCGCTACGACCTGTCGGCCGTGGGTCGCATGAAGTTCAACCGTCGCCTCGGCCGCAAGGAAACCGAGGGCGCGTCGGTGCTGTACGACGCCAAGTACTTCGCCGAGCGCAAGGACGAAGAGTCCGTGCGCCTGCGCGGCGAGTGCGGCGGCATGTCCGACATCCTCGACGTGATCCGGGTGCTGACCGAGATCCGCAACGGTCGCGGCACCGTGGACGACATCGACCACCTGGGCAACCGTCGCGTGCGTTCGGTCGGCGAAATGGCCGAGAACGTGTTCCGCGTCGGCCTGGTCCGCGTCGAGCGCGCGGTCAAGGAGCGCCTGTCGATGGCCGAGTCCGAAGGCCTGACCCCGCAGGAACTCATCAACGCCAAGCCGGTGGCCGCTGCGATCAAGGAGTTCTTCGGCTCCTCGCAGCTGTCGCAGTTCATGGACCAGAACAACCCGCTGTCGGAAGTCACGCACAAGCGTCGCGTGTCGGCCCTCGGCCCGGGCGGCCTGACCCGTGAGCGCGCCGGCTTCGAAGTGCGCGACGTGCACCCGACCCATTACGGCCGCGTCTGCACCATCGAGACGCCGGAAGGCCCGAACATCGGCCTGATCAACTCGCTGGCCGTGTTCGCACGCACCAACAAGTACGGCTTCCTCGAGACGCCGTACCGCAAGGTCGTGGACGGCCGCATCACCGACGCGGTCGAGTACCTGTCGGCGATCGAGGAAAACGAGTACGTCATCGCCCAGGCCAACGCGCCGGCGGACGACAAGGGCCACATCACCGCCCAGTTCGTCGCCTGCCGTTACCAGGGCGAGTCGATGCTGCGTCCGCCGAACGAGATCCACTTCATGGACGTCTCGCCGATGCAGACCGTGTCGGTCGCGGCCGCGCTGGTTCCGTTCCTCGAGCACGACGACGCCAACCGCGCGCTGATGGGCGCGAACATGCAGCGCCAGGCCGTGCCGACGCTGCGTGCGCAGAAGCCGCTGGTCGGTACCGGCATCGAGCGCGCCGTGGCGCGCGACTCGGGCGTGACCGTCAACGCACGTCGCGGCGGCGTGATCGAGCAGATCGACGCGGGCCGCATCGTGGTCAAGGTCAACGAGAGCGAGATCGTCGGCGAGACCGATGCCGGCGTCGACATCTACACGCTGATCAAGTACACGCGCTCGAACCAGAACACCTGCATCAACCAGCGTCCGCTGGTGAACGTGGGCGACGTGGTCGCGCGCGGCGACGTGCTGGCCGACGGTCCCTCGACCGACATCGGTGAGCTGGCGCTGGGCCAGAACATGCTGGTCGCGTTCATGCCGTGGAACGGCTACAACTTCGAAGACTCGATCCTGCTCTCCGAGCGCGTGGTCGAGCAGGATCGTTACACCACGATCCACATCGAAGAGCTGACCTGCGTCGCGCGTGACACCAAGCTGGGTCCGGAGGAAATCTCCGCCGACATCCCGAACGTCTCCGAGCAGGCGCTGAACCGCCTCGACGAGTCGGGCGTGGTGTACATCGGTGCGGAAGTGCGTGCGGGCGACATCCTCGTCGGCAAGGTCACGCCGAAGGGCGAGAGCCAGCTGACGCCGGAAGAGAAGCTGCTGCGCGCGATCTTCGGCGAGAAGGCGTCCGACGTTAAGGACAGCTCGCTGCGCGTTCCGCCGGGCATGGACGGCACCGTCATCGACGTGCAGGTCTTCACCCGCGACGGCATCGAGAAGGACAAGCGCGCGCGCCAGATCGAGGAGTACGAGATCCGTCGCGTCAAGAAGGACTTCGACGACCAGTACCGCATCCTCGAAGCGGCCATCTACGACCGCCTGCGCACGCAGCTGGTCGGTCGCGTCGCCAACGGCGGCGCCACGCTGAAGAAGGGCGACACGGTTACTTCGCTGGTGCTCGACGGCCTGTCGAAGAAGGACTGGTTCACCCTGCGCATGAAGGACGACGAGGCCGTCGAGGCCATCGAGCGCGCGCAGAAGCAGATCGAGGTCCACAAGGCCGAGTTCGAGAAGCGCTTCGCCGACAAGCGCGGCAAGATCACCCAGGGCGACGACCTCGCTCCGGGCGTGCTGAAGATGGTCAAGGTCTTCCTCGCCGTTAAGCGCCGCATCCAGCCGGGCGACAAGATGGCCGGCCGCCACGGCAACAAGGGCGTCGTGTCGACCATCGTGCCGGTGCAGGACATGCCGTACGCGGCCGACGGCCAGACCGTCGACATCGTCCTGAACCCGCTGGGCGTGCCGTCGCGTATGAACATCGGCCAGATCCTCGAAGTGCACCTGGGCTGGGCCGCGAAGGGCCTGGGCCAGAAGATCCAGCGCATGCTCGAGGCGCAGCAGGCCGTGTCCGAACTGCGCAAGTTCCTCGACCAGATCTACAACCACGACAGCAAGGTGGTCGGTGAGCGCGTCGACCTGACGCAGTTCAGCGATGCCGAGCTGCTCCGTCTGGCGAAGAACCTGACCGACGGCGTGCCGATGGCGACCCCGGTGTTCGACGGCGCGGCCGAGTCCGAGATCAAGCGCATGCTCGAACTCGCCGAACTGCCGAGCAGCGGCCAGACCATGTTGTTCGACGGCCGCACGGGCGAGAGCTTCGAGCGTCCGGTGACGGTCGGCTACATGCACATGCTGAAGCTGAACCACCTGGTCGACGACAAGATGCACGCGCGTTCGACCGGTCCGTACTCGCTCGTCACCCAGCAGCCGCTGGGCGGCAAGGCGCAGTTCGGCGGCCAGCGCTTCGGTGAGATGGAAGTCTGGGCGCTGGAAGCCTACGGCGCGGCCTACACCCTGCAGGAAATGCTGACGGTGAAGTCCGACGACGTGCAGGGCCGCAACCAGATGTACAAGAACATCGTCGACGGCGAGTACGAGATGGTCGCCGGCATGCCGGAGTCCTTCAACGTGCTGGTGAAGGAAATCCGCTCGCTCGCGATCAACATGGAGCTGGAAGAGAACTGATCCGCACGCGGGAAGCGCCGCGAAACGCGCGCTTCCCGCTGACCGAATCAGAGATCCACAGCCCTCGACGAATTACTCCGATTGGAGAACACCATGAAAGACCTGCTCAACCTCTTCAACCAGCAGCGCACCACGATCGACTTCGATGCGATCAAGATCGCGCTGGCCTCGCCCGACCTGATCCGTTCGTGGTCGTTCGGCGAAGTGAAGAAGCCGGAAACCATCAACTACCGTACCTTCAAGCCGGAACGCGACGGCCTGTTCTGCGCCGCGATCTTCGGTCCGATCAAGGACTACGAGTGCCTGTGCGGCAAGTACAAGCGCATGAAGCACCGCGGCGTGGTCTGCGAGAAGTGCGGCACGGAAGTGACGCTGGCCAAGGTGCGCCGCGAGCGCATGGGCCACATCGACCTGGCGTCGCCGGTCGCGCACATCTGGTTCCTCAAGTCGCTGCCGTCGCGCATCGGCCTGATGCTGGACATGACCCTGCGCGACATCGAACGCATCCTGTACTTCGAAGCCTACGTGGTGACGGAGCCGGGCCTGACCGCGCTCGAGCGCGGCACGCTGCTCACTGAAGAGCAGTTCCTGCAGGCCCGCCAGGAGCACGGCGACGACTTCGAAGCCGCGATGGGCGCCGAGGCCGTCTACGAGCTGCTGCGCACGATCGACCTGCAGTCGGAAATGGTCACGCTGCGTGAGGAAATCGCCGCCACCGGCAGCGAGACCAAGCTCAAGCGCCTCACCAAGCGCATCAAGCTGGTCGAAGCCTTCCTCGAGTCCGGCAACCGTCCGGAGTGGATGGTCATGACCGTGCTGCCGGTGCTCCCGCCGGACCTGCGTCCGCTGGTCCCGCTGGACGGCGGCCGCTTCGCGACCTCCGACCTCAACGACCTGTACCGCCGCGTCATCAACCGCAACAACCGCCTGCGTCGCCTGCTCGAACTCAACGCGCCCGACATCATCGTGCGCAACGAGAAGCGCATGCTGCAGGAATCGGTCGACGCGCTGATGGATAACGGCCGTCGCGGCCGTGCCATCACCGGCACCAACAAGCGCCCGCTCAAGTCGCTGGCCGACATGATCAAGGGTAAGCAGGGTCGCTTCCGCCAGAACCTGCTCGGCAAGCGCGTGGACTACTCGGGCCGTTCGGTCATCGTGGTCGGTCCGACCCTGCGCCTGCACGAGTGCGGCCTGCCGAAGAAGATGGCGCTGGAGCTGTTCAAGCCCTTCATCTTCGCCAAGCTGCAGCGTCGTGGCCTGGCCACCACCATCAAGGCCGCCAAGAAGCTCGTCGAGCGCGAAGAGGCCGAGGTGTGGGACATCCTGGAAGAGGTGATCCGCGAGCATCCGGTGCTGCTGAACCGCGCACCGACGCTGCACCGCCTCGGCATCCAGGCGTTCGAGCCGGTGCTGATCGAAGGCAAGGCGATCCAGCTGCATCCGCTGGTCTGCACCGCGTTCAACGCCGACTTCGACGGTGACCAGATGGCCGTGCACGTGCCGCTCTCGCTGGAAGCCCAGCTGGAAGCGCGCGCGCTGATGATGGCGTCGAACAACATCCTGTCGCCGGCGAACGGCGAGCCGATCATCGTGCCGTCGCAGGACGTCGTGCTCGGCCTGTACTACATGACCCGCGGCCTGGTGAACAAGGCGGGCGAGGGCATGGTGTTCGCCAACGTCGCCGAAGTGAAGCGCGCCTACGACAACCGCGTCGTGCAGCTGCACGCCAAGTGCAAGGTGCGCATCACCGAGACGGTGAAGAACGAGGATGGCACCTCCGAGCAGAAGACGTCGATCGTGGAGACCACGGTCGGCCGCGCCCTGCTGCGCGAGATCCTGCCGGAAGGCCTGCCGTTCGCGCTGGCCAACGTCGAGCTGACCAAGAAGAACATCAGCCGCCTGATCAACTCGTGCTACCGCATGCTCGGCCTGAAGGACACGGTCGTGTTCGCCGACAAGCTGATGTACACCGGCTTCGCGTACGCCACGCGCGCCGGCGTCTCCATCGGCATCGACGACATGCTGATCCCGGTCGAGAAGAAGGGCATCCTGGCCGAGGCCGAAGCCGAGGTTCTGGAAATCCAGGAGCAGTACCAGTCGGGCCTGGTGACCGCGGGCGAGCGCTACAACAAGGTCGTCGACATCTGGTCGCGCACCAACGAGCGCGTGGCCAAGGCGATGATGGACGCGATCGGCACCGACAAGGTGGAGAACGCCAAGGGCGAGATGGTCGACCAGAAGTCGATGAACTCGATCTACATCATGGCCGACTCCGGCGCGCGTGGTTCGCAGGCGCAGATCCGTCAGCTCGCCGGTATGCGCGGCCTGATGGCCAAGCCGGACGGCTCGATCATCGAGACGCCGATCACCGCGAACTTCCGCGAAGGCCTGAACGTCCTCCAGTACTTCATCTCGACCCACGGTGCACGTAAGGGTCTGGCCGACACCGCGCTGAAGACGGCGAACTCGGGTTACCTGACCCGTCGTCTGGTGGACGTCGCCCAGGACGTGGTGATCACCGAGTACGACTGCGGCACGCACGAAGGCCTCACCATGACCCCGATCGTCGAAGGCGGCGACGTGGTCGAGCCGCTGCGCGACCGCGTGCTGGGCCGCGTCGTGGCCGAGGACGTCTTCCTCCCGGGCAACGACGAGGAGCCGATCGTCACGCGCAACACGCTGCTGGACGAAGGCTGGGTGCAGAAGCTCGACGACGCCAGCGTGCAATCGATCCAGGTGCGTTCGACCATCACCTGCCAAAGCTCGTTCGGCGTGTGCTCGCACTGCTACGGTCGCGACCTCGGCCGCGGCCACCTGGTCAACCTCGGCGAAGCGGTCGGCGTCGTCGCCGCGCAGTCGATTGGCGAGCCGGGTACGCAGCTGACGATGCGTACGTTCCACATCGGTGGTGCGGCGTCGCGTGCGGCGGCCATCGACAACGTGACGGTCAAGACCACCGGTACGATCAAGTTCAACAACCTCAAGCACGTCGAACACGCCAGCGGCAACCTGGTCGCGGTGTCGCGTTCGGGCGAACTGTCGGTGCTCGACGGCCACGGCCGCGAGCGCGAGCGCTACAAGCTGCCGTACGGTGCGACCGTCACGGTCAAGGACGGCGCGGAGATCAAGGCCGGCCAGACCGTCGCCAACTGGGATCCGCATAACCACCCGATCGTCTCGGAAGTGGCCGGCTTCGTGCGCTTCATCGACTTCGTCGACGGCGTCACCGTCATCGAGAAGACCGACGAGCTCACCGGCCTGGCGTCGCGCGAGATCACCGATCCGAAGCGCCGCGGCTCGCAGGGCAAGGACCTGCGTCCGATCGTCCGCATCGTCGACAAGAACGGCAAGGACCTGGCCATCCCGGGTACCGACCTGCCGGCGCAGTACCTGCTGCCGCCGCGCTCGATCGTGAACCTGCAGGACGGCGCGCCGGTCGGCGTGGGCGACGTGGTCGCCAAGATCCCGCAGGAAGCGTCGAAGACCCGCGACATCACCGGTGGTCTGCCGCGCGTGGCCGACCTGTTCGAAGCGCGCAAGCCGAAGGACCCGGCGGTCCTGGCGGAGCGTTCGGGCATCGTCTCGTTCGGTAAGGACACCAAGGGCAAGCAGCGCCTGATCATCAAGGACACCGACGGAAACGAGCACGAAGAGCTCATCCCGAAGTACCGCCAGATCATCGTGTTCGAAGGCGAGCACGTGGAGAAGGGCGAGACCGTGGTGGACGGCGAGCCGAGCCCGCAGGACATCCTGCGCCTGCTGGGTGTCGAGCCGCTGGCCGTGTACCTGACCAAGGAAATCCAGGACGTCTATCGCCTGCAGGGCGTGAAGATCAACGACAAGCACATCGAGGTGATCGTTCGCCAGATGCTGCGCAAGGTCGAGATCACCGACCAGGGCGACAGCAAGTTCCTCAACGGCGAGCAGGTCGAGCGTCAGCGTCTGATCGAGGAGAACGCCAAGCTGGGTTCGCGCAACGAGATCATCGCCAAGTTCGATCCGGTCCTGCTGGGCATCACCAAGGCCTCGCTGGCGACCGAGTCGTTCATCTCGGCGGCTTCCTTCCAGGAAACCACCCGCGTGCTGACCGAGGCCGCCGTGCGCGGTACCCGCGACAGCCTGCGTGGCCTGAAGGAGAACGTGATCGTGGGTCGCCTGATTCCGGCCGGTACCGGCATGGCGTACCACGCCCAGCGCCGTCGCGGCGCGACCGGCCTGACCGAGTCGGAGCTGGAGACCCTCGCGGGCCCGGTTGCGACCCCGGAAACAGCCGCCACCGCGGACGTCGAGGGCGAAGAGTCCAGCGCTTCGTAATCGCCGGTTTCATCCAAGGCGGTTTGCCGGTACAATTCCGGCACTTTGGCGGCCCCCTCGTGGGGCCGCCCAGATCACGAAATGAGGATGCAGGAAGCGCCTCGTGTTCGGCCCAGGATGGGCGGGATCGCAGTGAAGTCCCACGCCGGGGCGCCAAGAGCGCTTGCGGTGGGGCATCCGGTTTAGTCCGCGTTGACGGTGACGTCTGACGCGGGCTATACTTTTTCGTCTCGGTATGC
Organism: Lysobacter panacisoli; assembly: GCF_009765165.1. Taxonomy (NCBI): domain Bacteria; kingdom Pseudomonadati; phylum Pseudomonadota; class Gammaproteobacteria; order Lysobacterales; family Lysobacteraceae; genus Lysobacter; species Lysobacter panacisoli. The sequence goes on along the minus strand of NZ_VLNU01000001.1, from coordinate 410,960 downwards.
CGGGTTCCCCCGGCGTGCCGTTCGTTTTTTCCACGCAAAGGCCATCCGGCCTTTCTTCGAAGAGTTCCAGATGGCGACGATCAATCAGCTGGTGCGCAAGCCGCGCAGCCCTGAAACCTACAAGAGCGCCTCGCCGGCGCTCGCGAACTGCCCGCAGCGTCGTGGCGTTTGCACCCGCGTGTACACCACCACCCCGAAGAAGCCGAACTCGGCGCTTCGCAAGGTTGCCAAGGTGCGCCTGACCAATGGCTACGAGGTCATCTCGTACATCGGCGGCGAAGGCCACAACCTGCAGGAGCACTCCGTGGTGCTGATCCGCGGCGGCCGCGTCAAGGACCTTCCGGGTGTGCGTTACCACACCGTGCGCGGTTCGCTCGACGCCGCTGGCGTCGCCAAGCGTCGCCAGGGTCGTTCCAAGTACGGCGCCAAGCGTCCGAAGTCCTAATCCGGTCGGCCGTTCACCCGGTCTCCGTACAAGAATCACGAGAATAGGTACGCCCCATGTCGCGTAAAGGTTCCACCCCCCAGCGTTCGGTCCTGCCGGACCCCAAGCACGGCAGCGAGACCATCGCCCGCTTCATCAACATGGTCATGCAGAGCGGCAAGAAGTCGGTCGCCGAGAAGATCGTCTACGGCGCGATGGATGTCATCGGCGAGAAGAACCCCAATGCCCTCGAGCTGGTCGAGAAGGCACTGGGCAACGTCTCCCCGGCGGTCGAAGTGAAGTCGCGTCGCGTCGGCGGCGCCACCTACCAGGTGCCGGTCGAAGTGCGCGCTTCGCGTCGCATGGCGCTGGCGATGCGCTGGCTGATCGAGTCCGCCCGCAAGCGCGGCGAGAACACGATGCCGCGCAAGCTCGCGGCCGAGCTGATGGACGCCTCGGAAAACCGTGGCGGCGCCATCAAGAAGCGCGAAGAAACCCACCGCATGGCGGAAGCGAACAAGGCGTTCGCCCACTACCGCTGGTGATCTGAGCGAGACGACCCCATATCGGGGTCGTTGGCCCCGGCAGCCCGCTGAGCTGCCGTGGCGGCGAGAAAGCCGCCATGCGAACCGGACGCCGCCCCCGAGGCGGCATCTGGCCATCTGGAATTTGAAAACTTACGAGAGGGTCCCGTGGCTCGCACCACTCCCATCGAGCGTTACCGCAACTTCGGCATCATGGCCCACATCGATGCCGGCAAGACCACCACGTCGGAACGCATCCTGTTCTACACCGGCGTCAGCCACAAGATCGGCGAAGTGCACGAAGGTGCTGCGACGATGGACTGGATGGAGCAGGAGCAGGAGCGCGGCATCACCATCACGTCCGCGGCGACGACGGCGTTCTGGAAGGGCATGGACAAGTCCCTGCCTGAGCACCGCTTCAACATCATCGACACCCCCGGGCACGTCGACTTCACCATCGAAGTCGAGCGTTCGCTGCGCGTGCTCGACGGCGCGGTGTTCGTGCTGTGCGCCGTGGGCGGCGTGCAGCCGCAGTCGGAGACCGTGTGGCGCCAGGCCAACAAGTACTCCGTGCCGCGCATGGCGTTCGTCAACAAGATGGACCGCACCGGTGCCAACTTCGACAAGGTCGTCGAGCAGCTGAAGTCGCGCCTGGGCGCGTACGCTGTTCCGATGCAGGTGCCGATCGGCGCCGAAGACGGCTTCGAGGGCGTGGTCGACCTGCTCAAGATGAAGGCGATCCATTGGGACGTCGCATCGCAGGGCACCAAGTTCGAGTACCGCGACATCCCGGCCGACCTTCAGGCGAAGGCCGAAGCCGCGCGCAGCTTCATGATCGAAGCTGCCGCCGAGGCCTCGGAAGAGCTGATGGAGAAGTACCTGAACGAAGGCGAGCTCAGCGAGGCGGAAATCGTCGAAGGCCTGCGCACGCGCACGCTGAAGGTCGAGATCGTCCCGGTGTTCTGCGGCTCCGCGTTCAAGAACAAGGGCGTGCAGGCCATGCTCGACGGCGTCATCAACCTGCTGCCGTCGCCGGCCGACCGTCCGCCGGTGCAGGGCATCGACGAGAACGAGAAGGAAGACAGCCGCAAGGCGTCCGACTCCGAGCCGTTCTCGGCGCTGGCGTTCAAGATCATGACCGACCCGTTCGTCGGTGCACTGACGTTCTTCCGCGTCTACTCGGGCGTGCTCAACTCCGGCGACCAGGTGTTCAACCCGGTCAAGTCGAAGAAGGAGCGCATCGGCCGCATCCTGCAGATGCACGCCAACCAGCGCGACGAGATCAAGGAAGTGCGCGCGGGCGACATCGCTGCTGCCGTGGGCCTGAAGGATGTGACCACGGGCGACACGCTGTGCGCGGCCGACCACGTGATCACGCTCGAGCGCATGACCTTCCCGGAGCCCGTCATCTCGATGGCGGTCGAGCCGAAGACCAAGTCGGACCAGGAAAAGATGGGTATGGCCCTGAGCCGTCTGGCTCAGGAAGATCCCAGCTTCCGCGTGCGTACCGACGAGGAATCGGGCCAGACCATCATCGCCGGCATGGGCGAGCTGCACCTGGACATCATCGTCGACCGCATGCGTCGCGAGTTCAATGTGGAAGCGAACGTCGGCAAGCCGCAGGTGGCCTACCGCGAAACGATCCGCAAGTCGGACGTGAAGTCGGATTACAAGCACGCCAAGCAGTCGGGCGGTAAGGGTCAGTACGGTCACGTCGTGATCGAGCTGTCGCCGATGAACGAAGCCGATCGCGCCAACCCGGACGTCGAGAACGATTTCCTGTTCGTCAACGACATCACCGGCGGCGTGATCCCGAAGGAATTCATCCCGGCGGTCGAGAAGGGCCTGCGCGAAACCATCACCAGCGGTCCGCTGGCTGGCTTCCCGGTCGTGAACGTCAAGGTCAAGCTCGTGTTCGGTTCGTACCACGACGTCGACTCGTCCGAAATGGCGTTCAAGCTCGCTTCGTCGATGGCGTTCAAGGAAGGCTTCCGCAAGGCGGATCCGGTCCTGCTCGAGCCGATGATGAAGGTCGAGATCGTGACGCCGGAAGACTATGTCGGCGACGTCATGGGTGACGTGAGCCGCCGTCGTGGCCTGCTGTCCGGCCAGGACGACAGCCCGTCGGGCAAGGTCATCAACGCGATGGTGCCGCTGGGCGAAATGTTCGGCTACGCGACCTCGCTGCGTTCGATGTCGCAGGGTCGCGCAACGTTCACGATGGAGTTCGATCACTACGCCGAAGCCCCCACCAACATCGCCGACGCGGTGATGAAGAAGGGCGGCTGAGAGTGACACCTCTGGCGAGGCCGGCTTGCCGGCCTCGCGACAAGCAAGATCAACAAGTAATTCATTTTTAAAGAGAGATAACCATGGCCAAGGGTAAGTTTGAGCGCACCAAGCCGCACGTGAACGTGGGCACGATCGGTCACGTCGACCACGGCAAGACGACGCTGACGGCGGCACTGACGAAGGTGGGCGCGGAGCGTTTCGGCGGCGAGTTCAAGGCGTACGACGCGATCGACGCGGCGCCGGAAGAGAAGGCTCGCGGCATCACGATCTCGACGGCGCACGTGGAGTACGAAAGCCCGAACCGTCACTACGCGCACGTGGACTGCCCGGGCCACGCCGACTACGTGAAGAACATGATCACGGGTGCGGCGCAGATGGACGGCGCGATTCTGGTGTGCTCGGCCGCTGACGGCCCGATGCCGCAGACGCGCGAGCACATCCTGCTGTCGCGCCAGGTGGGCGTGCCGTACATCGTCGTGTTCCTGAACAAGGCCGACATGGTGGACGACGCCGAGCTGCTCGAGCTGGTCGAGATGGAAGTTCGCGAGCTGCTGACGAAGTACGAGTTCCCGGGCGACGACACCCCGATCATCAAGGGTTCGGCGCGTCTGGCGCTGGAAGGCGACCAGTCGGAAATCGGCGTGCCGGCGATCCTGAAGCTGGTGGAAGCGCTGGACACGTTCATTCCGGAGCCGGAGCGTGACATCGACAAGCCGTTCCTGATGCCGGTGGAAGACGTGTTCTCGATCTCGGGCCGCGGCACCGTGGTGACCGGCCGTATCGAGCGCGGCATCATCAAGGTCGGCGACGAAATCGAAATCGTCGGTATCCGTCCGACCCAGAAGACGACGGTGACCGGCGTCGAAATGTTCCGCAAGCTGCTGGACCAGGGCCAGGCGGGCGACAACGCGGGCCTGCTGCTGCGCGGCACCAAGCGTGACGACGTGGAGCGCGGCCAGGTGCTGGCGAAGCCGGGTTCGATCACCCCGCACACCGAGTTCGAGGCCGAGGTGTACGTGCTGTCGAAGGACGAGGGCGGCCGTCACACCCCGTTCTTCAAGGGCTACCGTCCGCAGTTCTACTTCCGCACCACGGACATCACCGGTGCGGTGCAGCTGCCGGAAGGCGTCGAGATGGTCATGCCGGGCGACAACATCAAGATGGTCGTGCAGCTGATCAACCCGGTGGCGATGGACGAAGGCCTGCGCTTCGCGATCCGCGAAGGCGGTCGCACCGTCGGCGCCGGCGTCGTGGCGAAGATCGTCAAGTAAGTGATGCCAGCCCCGGGTGCTTCGGCATCCGGGGTCGGCCAAAGCCTTATCCGACAGGGTGGGGCGATGGCAAGCTGAACAAGGTCGCCTCAACTGGCCGTCTGCTACCCGCGCGCTTGCATAGGCTGTGGATATCCGGTTAGAATGCACGACCACTGCGATCAACTTCCTCGTGGAGTTGGCCGCAACCAGCGAAATGAGGTGCAGGATGCGCCTCGTATTCGCCAGACAGGGACATGTCGCACGGCGCGCTCCGTACGTTCCGGGCCTTCGGGCTTCCAAGGAACGCTAAACGGAGCTCTTCGTGCGTTCTACTCCGTCTGGGCGGACCGGGTAACCGGCCCGCCTTAGTTTTTCAGGCAAGGAAGCTCCGGAGCGAGGGTGCAGCCCCGGGGTATTCGCGTTTTCCAGGGGTTCGGCACACCCAGAGGCCGGCCCGTCGCTCTTTTAACCAAGGAATTCCGTCATGGCGGACCAAAAGATCCGAATCCGGCTGAAAGCGTACGATCATCGCCTGATCGACCGCTCGGCCAGCGAGATCGTCGAGACGGCGAAGCGTACCGGTGCCCAGGTCAAGGGCCCGATCCCGCTGCCGACCAAGATCGAGCGTTACACCATTCTCGTTTCGCCGCACGCCGACAAGGATGCGCGCGACCAGTACGAGACCCGCACGCACAAGCGCGTGCTCGACATCGTCGACCCCAACGACAAGACCGTGGACGCGCTGATGAAGCTCGAGCTCGCGGCTGGCGTTGACGTCCAGATCAAGCTGACCTGAGGCTGCCACCATGACCGCGAAGAAGTATTCGTTGGGCATCGTCGGTCGCAAGGCCGGCATGAGCCGTTTCTTCACTGAAGACGGCAAGTCGGTTCCGGTGACCCTGATCGAGGCGACTCCGAACCGCATCACCCAGATCAAGACCCAGGAATCCGACGGCTACAGCGCCGTGCAGGTGACCGTGGGCGTGCGCCGCGCGGCGCTCATCAACAAGCCGATCGCCGGCCACCTCGCCAAGGCGAAGGTAGAAGCCGGTCGTGGCCTGTGGGAGCTGCGCGTGGAAGACGACCAGATCGGCGGCTTCGAAGTGGGCGGCGAGATCAAGGCCGACATCTTCAGCGCCGGCCAGCTGGTCGACGTCCAGGGCGTCACGAAGGGCAAGGGCTTCCAGGGCACGATCAAGCGCTGGAACTTCACGATGGGCGACGCGACGCACGGTAACTCGCTGTCGCACCGTTCGCCGGGCTCCATCGGTCAGCGCCAGACGCCGGGCCGCGTGTTCCCGGGCAAGAAGATGTCCGGCCACATGGGCGCGGATACCCAGACGACGCAGCGCCTGGAAGTGGTCAAGGTCGACGCCGAGCGCGGCCTGATCGCGATCAAGGGCGCCGTTCCGGGTGCGCCGGGTGGCGACGTCATCGTGCGTCCCTCGAGCAAGGCATAAGGAGAGATGACGATGGAACTCGCCATCACCAATAGCAGCAAGACGCTGTCGGTTTCCGACGCGATCTTCGGCCGCGAATTCAGCGAAGACCTGGTTCACCAGGTGGTCGTTGCGTATCGCAACGCCGGTCGCGCCGGCACCAAGGCACAGAAGACCCGTTCGGAAGTCAACGGCACGACCAAGAAGTCGAAGAAGCAGAAGGGCGGCGGTGCGCGTCACGGCGCGCTGACGGCTCCGATCTTCGTCGGCGGCGGCGTGACCTTCGCGGCCAAGCCGCGCAGCTTCGCGCAGAAGGTCAACCGCAAGATGTACCGCGCCGCGATGGCCGCGATCCTGTCCGAGCTGAACCGCCAGGGCCGCATCATGGTCGTCGAGTCGTTCGACGTCGACGCGCCGAAGACCTCGGGCCTGATCGCCAAGCTGAAGGGCCTGGAAGTCGGTCGTCGTCCGCTGATCGTCACCGAAGACGCCACCGAGAACCTGTACCTCTCGGCTCGCAACCTGCCGTACGTCGAAGTGCGTGACGTCCAGGGTCTGGATCCGGTTGCCCTCGTCGGCGCCGATTCGGTCGTGGTCACCGCCGACGCGGTCAAGAAGATCGAGGAGTGGCTGGCATGAACGAGGCCAAGCTCTACAACATCATCCGTGCGCCGCGCGTGTCCGAAAAGACCGCACGTCTGCAGGAAGTTTCCAACCAATACGTCTTCGAAGTCGCGACGGACGCTACCAAGGCCGACATCAAGGTCGCCGTGGAAAAGCTGTTCGAAGTCAAGGTCGAGGCAGTCAACGTGGTCAACGTGAAGGGCAAGAACAAGTCCTTCAAGTTCCGCTCTGGCAGCCGCGGCGACTGGCGCAAGGCGTACGTGACGCTGGCCGCCGGTCAGTCGATCGACGTGATGGCCAAGGCCTGAGGATAGACCCATGGCATTGATGACTTTCAAGCCCACCTCCGCCGGCCGCCGCAGCGCGGTTCGCGTGGTGACCCCGGGCCTGCACAAGGGCGCGCCGCACGCGGCGCTCGTCGAGAAGCAGGGCAAGACCGGCGGTCGTAACCACCACGGCCGGATCACCACCCGCCACGTCGGCGGTGGTCACAAGCAGCACTACCGCATCATCGACTTCAAGCGCGACAAGGAAGGCATTCCGGCGCGCGTCGAGCGCATCGAGTACGACCCGAACCGCACCGCGCACATCGCGCTGCTGTGCTACGTCGACGGTGAGCGCCGTTACATCATCGCCCCGAAGGGCCTGAAGGACGGCGACCAGGTGATCGCGGGCCGTGACGCCCCGATCAAGGTCGGCAACACGCTGCCGCTGACCAACATTCCGGTCGGTTCGACGGTGCACTGCATCGAGATGAAGCCGGGCAAGGGCGCCCAGCTGGCCCGCGCCGCAGGCGCTGGCGTGCAGCTGATCGCACGCGAGCAGGGCTACGCCACGCTGCGTCTTCGCTCCGGCGAAATGCGCAAGGTGCCGGCCGAGTGCCGCGCCACCATCGGCGAAGTCGGCAACGACGAGCACAACCTTGAGAAGCTCGGCAAGGCCGGCGCCAAGCGTTGGCGCGGTGTTCGCCCGACCGTCCGCGGTGCGGCCATGAACCCGGTCGACCACCCGCACGGCGGTGGTGAGGCCAAGGCCGGCCAGGGTAACCCGCATCCGGTCACCCCGTGGGGTGTGCCGACCAAGGGTTACAAGACCCGCAAGAACAAGCGCACCCAGAAGTTCATCGTGCGCGATCGCAGGAGCTAATCGGCCATGGCACGTTCACTGAAGAAGGGCCCGTTCGTCGACCACCACCTGATCAAGAAGGTGGAAGGCGCGGGCAACAACAAGAAGCCGATCAAGACCTGGTCGCGTCGCTCGATGATCCTGCCGGAGATGGTGGGTTTCACCATCGCCGTGCACAACGGCAAGAACCACATCCCGGTGCTGGTCAACGAGAACATGGTTGGCCACAAGCTTGGCGAGTTCGCCCTGACCCGTACGTTCAAGGGTCACGGCGGCGACAAGAAGTCGGGCAAGTAAGGAGATGACCATGGAAGCGAAAGCCATCCTGCGCACCGCGCGCATCTCCCCGCAGAAGGCCCGCCTGGTCGCAGACCAGGTGCGTGGTCTGTCGGCCGAGCGCGCCGTCAACCTGCTGAAGTTCTCGGACAAGAAGGCTGCCCAGATGATCCGCAAGGTCGTCGAGTCCGCCATCGCCAACGCCGAGAACAACCAGGGCGCCGACATCGACGAGCTCAAGGTCAAGACCATCATGGTGGACGAGGGTCCCGCACTGAAGCGCTTCATGGCGCGTGCGAAGGGCCGCGGCACCCGCATCCTCAAGCGCACCAGCCACATCACTGTGGTTGTGGGCGCGGGCAAGTAAGGCGGAGTCAGACTAATGGGTCATAAAGTTCATCCCACCGGCATCCGCCTGGGCATTGCCAAGGACTGGAATTCCAAGTGGTTTGCCAACAAGAAGCAGTACGCCAATTTCCTGGCGGCGGATCTCAAGGTCCGTGACCTGCTGCGCAAGAAGCTGGCTCAGGCCGGCATCTCCAAGATCTTCATCGAGCGTCCGGCGAACAACGCCCGCGTGACGATCCACACCGCCCGTCCGGGCGTGGTGATCGGCAAGCGCGGCGAGGACATCGAGAAGCTGCGCAAGGAAGTCAGTGCGGTGATGGGCGTTCCGGCGCACATCAACGTCACCGAGGTCCGCAAGCCGGAACTCGACGCGCAGCTGGTCGCCGAGTCGATCGCGCAGCAGCTGGAGCGCCGCATCATGTTCCGCCGCGCCATGAAGCGTGCGGTCGGCAACGCGATGCGCCTGGGTGCCCTGGGCATCAAGGTCAACGTCGCCGGCCGACTGAACGGCGCCGAGATCGCACGTTCGGAGTGGTACCGCGAAGGTCGCGTGCCGCTGCATACGCTGCGTGCCGACATCGACTACGGCTTCGCTGAAGCCAAGACGACGTACGGCATCATCGGCATCAAGGTGTGGGTCTACAAGGGCGAGGTCTTCGACTTCTCCCAGGTCGGCCAGGAAAAGCAGGACGACACGCCGCGTAGCGATCGCGGTGACCGTGGTGACCGCGGTGATCGCAGCGACCGTCCGGGCCGTGGCGCCCGCGAACAGAGGTAATCGACCATGTTGCAACCCAAGCGAACCAAGTACCGCAAGGTACACAAGGGCCGCAATGAGGGCCTGAGCTGGAACGGCAATGCCGTCAGCTTCGGCGAGTACGGCCTGAAGGCGACGGCGCACGGTCAGCTGACCGCGCGCCAGATCGAGGCAGCGCGTCGTTCCATCAGCCGCTACGTCAAGCGCGGCGGCAAGATGTGGATCCGCGTGTTCCCCGACAAGCCGATCACCAAGAAGCCGATCGAAGTCCGAATGGGCTCCGGTAAGGGCAACGTTGAGTACTGGGTCGCCCAGATCCAGCCCGGTCGCATGATTTACGAGATCGAAGGCGTGGCTGAAGACGTGGCGCGTGAAGCGTTCCGCCTGGCCGCCGCGAAGCTCTCGGTGACCACCACTTTCGTTACCCGGACGGTGCGCTAATGGAACTCAAGCAACTGCGCGAGAAGTCGGCTGCCGAGCTCCAGGCCCACCTGGCCGAGCTGCACAAGGAGAGCTTCGCTCTCCGCATGCAGAAGGCCACCGGCCAGCTCGCCAAGACCCATGAGTCCCGCCGCGTGCGCCGCGAGATTGCTCGCGTGAACATGCTGCTCGGCGAAAAGAAGTAAGGACCAAGCCATGACCGACAACAATACAGAGAAGGCTGTCCGCACGGTTGAAGGCCGGGTCGTCAGCAACAAGATGGACAAGACCGTCACCGTGCTCATCGAGCGCCAGGTCAAGCACGCGCTGTACGGCAAGTACATCCGTCGCTCGACCAAGCTCCATGCCCACGACGCCGAGAACGCCTGCAAGGAAGGCGACATCGTGCGTGTGAAGGAGATTGCTCCGATGTCCAAGACCAAGAACTGGAGCGTGGTTGAGATCGTCAGCCGCGCGGCCGAATAAGAGGAGGCTGAGTCATGATCCAGATGCAGAGCTACCTCGATGTGGCCGACAACTCCGGTGCCAAGGAAGTGATGTGCATTAAGGTGCTGGGCGGCTCGAAGCGCCGTTACGCCGGCATCGGCGACATCATCAAGGTCACCGTCAAGGACGCGATCCCGCGTGGCAAGGTCAAGAAGGGCGACGTCTACGACGCCGTCGTCGTGCGTACCCGCAAGGGCGTGCGTCGTCCGGACGGTTCGCTGATCCGCTTCGACGGCAACGCGGCCGTGCTCCTGAACAACAAGCAGGAACCGATCGGTACCCGCATCTTCGGGCCTGTGACCCGCGAGCTGCGTACCGAGAAGTTCATGAAGATCGTCTCGCTCGCTCCTGAAGTGCTCTGAGCGGAGGAATTGATATGAACCGTATCCGCAAGGGCGATCAGGTGATCGTCACCACCGGCAAGGACAAGGGCAAGAAGGGCGAAGTGGTGCGCGTGCTCGGCGAGAAAGTCGTCGTGTCGAACATCAACGTCGTGAAGCGCCATACCAAGCCGAACCCGCAGGCTGGACAGCCTGGTGGCGTGGTCGAGCGCGAAGCGCCGATCCACATTTCCAACGTGATGCTGTTCAACCCGGCCAGTGGCAAGGGTGAGCGCGTTGCTTTCAAGGTGCTGGAGGATGGACGCAAACTGCGTGTGTTCCGCTCCAGCGGTGAGGCGGTTGACGCCTGAGGAATGCTCAAATGACCACGCGTCTTGAAAAGTTCTACAAGGACGAAGTCGTCCCGGCCCTGACCCAGAAGTTCGGTTACAAGAACCCGATGGAAGTGCCGCGTCTGGTGAAGATCACGCTCAACATGGGCGTGGGTGAAGCCGCGACGAACAAGAAGATCCTGGAAAATGCCGTTGCCGATCTGACCAAGATCGCCGGCCAGAAGCCGATCGTGACCAAGTCCCGCGTGTCGGTGGCTTCGTTCAAGATCCGCGACGGCTGGCCGATCGGTTGCAAGGTCACGCTGCGCCGCGCGCACATGTTCGAGTTCCTGGACCGCCTGATCAACATCTCGCTGCCGCGCGTGCGTGACTTCCGCGGCGTGTCGGGTCGTTCGTTCGACGGCCGTGGCAACTACAACATGGGCGTGAAGGAACAGATCATCTTCCCGGAAATCGACTTCGACCAGGTCGACGCCCTGCGCGGCATGGACATCGCGATCACCACGACCGCGAAGACCGACGCCGAAGCCAAGGCCCTGCTGGAAGCCTTCCGCTTCCCGTTCCGCAACTAACTCGAGGATTGAACAATGGCTAAGACCTCCATGGTCAACCGCGAGATCAAGCGGGCGAAGCTGGCCAAGCAGCACGGCGCCAAGCGCGAAGCGCTGAAGAAGATCATCTCCAGCGTGACCGCCTCGTATGAGGAGAAGCTGGAGGCCGCGACCAAGCTGCAGAAGCTGCCGCGCGACTCCTCGCCGAGCCGCCAGCGCAACCGCTGCGAGCTGTCGGGCCGTCCGCGTGGCGTCTACCGCAAGTTCGGCCTCGGCCGCAACATGCTGCGCAAGGCGACCATGAACGGCGACGTCCCGGGTCTGCGCAAGGCCAGCTGGTAACAGTGCGCCGGCAAGTCTGCTAGACTTGCCGGCTCGCTCGCGTCAGGCCCCGGCCGGCAGGGCGGGGCCGCCTCCAGGAACTTTCTTCCTCCTGGCAGGCACTACAACTGAATTCGCAATCCCGCGGATATCGGTGCTACTCATAGGTGCATATACATGAGCATGACTGATCCCATTGCCGACATGCTGGTCCGCATCAAGAATGCGGCGGCTGTCCGGAAGCAGACGGTGAAGATGCCGTCTTCGAAGATCAAGGTGGCCATCGCCAAGGTCCTTAAGGACGAGGGCTACATCCTGGATTCCCGCGTGACCGACGTCGGTGCGGGCAAGTCCGAACTCGAAATCTCGCTGAAGTACTACGAAGGCAAGCCGGTGATCGAGCGCCTCGAGCGCTATTCCCGTTCGGGCCTGCGCCAGTACCGCGGCAAGGCCGCACTGCCGAAGGTCCTCAACGGCCTGGGCATCGCCATCATCTCCACCTCGAAGGGCATCATGACCGATGCGCAGGCGCGCCAGCAGGGCGTCGGCGGTGAGGTTCTGTGCTTCGTGGCCTAAGGGAGGAATAGACCATGTCCCGAGTTGCCAAGAAGCCGATCGCCCTCCCGAAGGGCATCGAACTCAACATCCAGGCCGAGTCGATCAGCGCCAAGGGCCCGAAGGGCACGCTGTCGATCGCCAAGCCGGCGGGCGTCAACGTCGCCGTCGATAACGGCCAGGCCACGTTCTCGACCGACAACCCCGAGCTGATCCCGCTGGCGGGCACGCTGCGCGCGATCCTGGCCAACATGGTCAAGGGCGTCTCCGAAGGCTTCGAGCGCAAGCTCGAGCTGGTCGGCGTCGGCTACCGCGCCTCGATGGCCGGCAAGGACCTGAACCTGGCCCTGGGTTTCTCGCACCCCGTGCTGCTGCAGGCCCCGGCTGGCATCACCATCGCCACGCCGACGCAGACCGAAATCGTGGTCAGCGGCGCCGACAAGCAGCAGGTCGGTGAGTTCGCCGCCAAGATCCGCGGTGTCCGTCCGCCGGAGCCCTACAAGGGCAAGGGTGTGAAGTACGCCGGCGAAGTCATCATCCGCAAGGAAGCCAAGAAGGCCTAACCGGGCTTTCAGCTTTCGGAGACAAGAACATGAACAAGAACATCGCTCGCCTGCGTCGCGCCAAGTCGACCCGTGCACACATCCGCGAACTCGGCGTGCCGCGCCTGTCGGTGCTGCGCACCGGCCAGCACCTGTACGCCCAGGTCTTCACTGCCGACGGCTCCAAGGTCCTGGCTGCCGCCTCGACCGTGCAGTCCGACGTCAAGGACGGCCTGAAGAGCGGCAAGAACGCCGAAGCCGCCGCCAAGGTCGGTCGCATCATCGCCGAGAAGGCCAAGGCTGCCGGCGTCGAGAAGGTCGCGTTCGACCGCTCGGGCTACCGTTACCACGGCCGCATCAAGGCACTCGCCGATGCTGCCCGTGAGGGTGGTCTGCAGTTCTGATGCCTTGAAGGTGTGGGGCTGCGGCCCCACGCCTTGATTTCGTCCTGCCGGCGCGGGGTGCGCCGGGCGCGTCCACGGATTCCCGTGAACGCGATGCATCCGCTGCACATCACAACGATAAGCGGCCAAGCCGCAAATCCCTCAACTACAGAGCAATCGAAATGGCAGAAGAACAACGTGCACCGCGGGGTCGTGATCGCGACCGTAACCGCGAAGAGATCGACGACGGCATGATCGAGAAGCTGATCGCGGTCAACCGCGTCAGCAAGACCGTCAAGGGCGGTCGCCAGTTCACCTTCACCGCGCTGACGGTGGTGGGCGACGGCAACGGCAAGGTCGGCTTCGGCTACGGCAAGGCGCGCGAAGTGCCGGTCGCCATCCAGAAGTCGATGGAGTACGCCCGCAAGTCGATGGCCAACGTCGACCTGAACAACGGCACCCTGTGGCACTCGGTCAAGGCCGGCCACGGCGCCGCCCGCGTGTTCATGCAGCCCGCTTCCGAAGGTACCGGCGTGATCGCCGGTGGCGCGATGCGCGCTGTCCTCGAAGCCGTCGGCGTGAAGAACGTGCTGGCCAAGGCCGTCGGTTCGCGTAACCCGATCAACCTGGTCCGCGCCACCCTGAAGGGCCTGTCCGACATGCACTCGCCGGCCAAGATCGCGGCCAAGCGCGGCAAGAAGGTGGAGGACCTGGTCAATGGCTAAGAATCAAGCCAACAACGGCGGCACCGTGAAGGTGCGCCTGGTCAAGGGTCTGCGTGGCACCCAGTCGCGTCACCGCCTGTCGGTGCGTGCGCTGGGCCTGAACAAGCTCAACGACGTGCGTGAACTGAAGGACAGCCCGCAGGTGCGTGGCCTGATCAATCAGCTCCATTACCTCGTCCGAGTCGAGGAGTAATCAAGATGCGTCTCAACACTCTGCAACCCGCTGACGGCGCCCGCAAGGAGCGCACCCGCGTCGGTCGCGGTATCGGTTCGGGCCTGGGCAAGACTGCCGGCCGCGGCCACAAGGGTTCGTTCGCGCGCTCGGGCAAGGGCAAGATCAAGGCTGGCTTCGAAGGCGGCCAGATGCCCATGCAGCGCCGCCTGCCGAAGATCGGCTTCCGTTCGAAGCTGTCGAAGGACACCGCCGAAGTGCTGCTGTACCAGCTGGACAAGCTGGAAGCTGGCGACGTCGACTTCGCAGCGCTGAAGGCCGCCAAGCTGGTGCCGAGCACCGCCAAGCAGGCCAAGATCGTGAAGAAGGGCGAGCTGACCAAGAAGTTCGTGCTGAAGGGCGTGGCCGCTACGGCCGGTGCCAAGGCCGCCATTGAGGCGGCCGGCGGCAAGGTCGAGGAGTAATCGGCGAATGGCGCGCAGCGGTAGCAACGCGGTTGCCGGTATCGGCGGCGGACTCGGTAAGTTCACCGAGCTCCGCCAGCGCCTGCTGTTCGTCGTCGGTGCCCTGATCGTCTACCGCATCGGTTGCTATATCCCGGTGCCGGGCGTCAATCCGCAGGCGATGCTCCAGCTGATGGAGACCCAGAAGGGCACCATCGTGGACATGTTCAACATGTTCTCCGGTGGCGCCCTCCATCGCTTCAGTCTGTTCGCGCTGAACGTGATGCCGTACATCTCGGCGTCGATCATCGTGCAGTTGCTGGTGCAGATCGTGCCGAGCCTGAAGGCCATCCAGAAGGAAGGCGAGTCGGGCCGTCGCAAGATCAACCAGTGGTCGCGCATGGGTGCGATTCCCTTGGCCGTGTTCCAGGCTTGGGGCATCGCCACGGCGCTGCAGGCCGGTGGCGCGAGCCAGGGCATCCAGGTGGTCTACAACCCGGGTCCGGGCTTCATCCTGACCGCGGTGATCGCCCTGACGGCGGGCACCATGTTCCTGATGTGGCTCGGTGAGCAGGTGACCGAGCGCGGCATCGGCAACGGTGTGTCGCTGATCATCTTCGCCGGCATCGTGGCCGGTCTGCCGGCGGCCGTCATCGGCATGTTCGAGCAGATCCGCAACGGCGACATGGGCGCCCTGACGGCCATCGGCGTGGTGGCGATCGTCCTGATCTTCACGTACCTGGTGGTGTTCGTCGAGCGCGGACAACGGCGAATTACGGTCAACTACGCCCGCCGTCAGGGTGGTCGTAGCGCCTACATGAACCAGTCGTCGTTCCTGCCGCTCAAGCTCAACATGGCGGGTGTGATCCCGGCCATCTTCGCCTCGAGCATCGTGATGTTCCCGGCGACGGCGGCCAACTGGTTCAGCCAGGGCAACACCGGGTCGTTCCTGCATCGGGCCAGCCAGTGGCTGAATCCGGGCGAGCCGCTCCACATGATCCTGTACGCGGGATTGATCGTCGGTTTTGCGTTCTTCTACACCGCGCTGGTGTTCAACTCGCAGGAAACCGCCGATAATCTCAAGAAGTCGGGCGCGCTGATTCCGGGCATCCGTCCGGGCAAGGCGACGGCCGACTATATCGACGGCGTGCTGACCCGCCTGACGGCGGCCGGCGCGGTCTATCTGGTGGTGGTGTGCCTCCTTCCGGAGGTCATGCGCACTAAAATGGGCACCTCGTTCTACTTCGGCGGCACCTCGCTGCTGATCGTGGTCGTGGTTGTCATGGATTTCATCGCCCAGATCCAGGCTCATCTGATGTCGCATCAGTACGAGAGCCTGCTGAAGAAGGCGAACTTGAAGGGCGGCTCGCGCGGCGGTCTCGCGCGCGGGTGATTCCGGACCGTTCCGCGCGCCAGAGTAGCGCGCGGGGCCGGGCAGGGCGGGTTTCCGCGTTGTTCGGCCAGTCCGGTTTCGTCGCCGGAGCATGGGCACACTCCCCATGCCGGGCACTGCCGCGTCCCCCGGGATGCGGCAGGGCTTCCTATTAACCCGAGACCGAGTTACAATTTCCAGTTCACTCCGCCGGGATTAATCCGTCCCGGCCGCCAAACCAGTTGGAGATCGCGTTATGGCGCGTATTGCGGGCGTCAATCTGCCTGCCCAGAAGCATGTCTGGGTCGGGCTGCAAAGCATCTACGGCATCGGCCGTACTCGTTCGAAAAAGGTCTGTGATGCCGCTGGCGTCACCTCGACCACCAAGATCCGCGACCTGTCCGAGCCCGAAGTCGAGCGCCTGCGCGCCGAAGTCGGCAAGTACGTGGTCGAGGGCGACCTGCGTCGTGAGGTCGGCATCGCCATCAAGCGCCTGATGGACCTGGGCTCCTATCGTGGCCTGCGTCACCGTCGCGGCCTGCCGCTGCGTGGCCAGCGCACCCGTACCAATGCACGTACCCGGAAGGGTCCGCGCAAGGCCATCAAGAAGTAAGGACTTAGACCATGGCTAAGCCGGCTGCTGCCAAGACCAAGAAGAAGATCAAGCGTGTCGTCACCGACGGCATCGCCCACGTCCACGCTTCTTTCAACAACACCATCGTCACGATCACCGACCGCCAGGGCAATGCGCTGTCGTGGGCGACCTCGGGCGGCGCGGGTTTCCGCGGTTCCCGCAAGTCGACCCCGTTCGCCGCACAGGTCGCCGCCGAAAAGGCCGGCCGCGCTGCGCTGGACTACGGCGTGAAGTCGCTGGAAGTCCGCATCAAGGGCCCGGGTCCGGGTCGTGAGTCTGCCGTTCGTTCGCTCAACAACGTCGGCTACAAGATCATCAACATCATCGACGTGACGCCGATCCCGCACAACGGGTGCCGTCCGCCGAAAAAGCGTCGCGTCTGAGGAGCTGAAAGAACATGGCTCGTTATATTGGTCCCACCTGTAAGCTCGCCCGTCGCGAAGGCGCCGACCTCGGCCTGAAGTCGTCGGCCCGTGCTCTCGACTCCAAGTGCAAGCTGGAGCAGAAGCCCGGCCAGCACGGCCCGACCGCCCGCAAGGGCAAGCTGTCCGACTACGCCACCCAGCTGCGCGAGAAGCAGAAGGTCAAGCGTATCTACGGTCTGCTGGAGCGTCAGTTCCGCAACTACTACAAGAAGGCCTCGAACAAGAAGGGCAACACGGGTGAAAACCTGCTGCAGCTCCTCGAGACCCGTCTGGACAACGTCGTCTACCGCATGGGCTTTGCGGTGACCCGTCCGGCCGCGCGCCAGCTGGTGTCGCACCGTGGCGTCACGGTCAACGGCAAGTCCGTGAACCTGCCGTCGTACCAGGTCAAGGCTGGCGACGCGATCGCGCTGGCCGAGCGTGCCCAGAAGCAGCTCCGCGTGCAGGAATCCCTGACCGTGGCGCAGCAGATGGACCTCTCGCCGTCGTGGGTTGAAGTCGACAGCAAGAAGTTCGCTGGCGTGTTCAAGGCTGTTCCGGATCGTGCCGACTTGCCGGCAGACATCAACGAAGCGCTGATCGTCGAGCTGTACTCGAAGTAATCCAGGAGACGCCAACACATGACGGTTACCGCAAACCAGGTGCTGCGCCCGCGCGGCCCCCAGATCGAGCGCCTTACGGGCAACCGTGCCAAGGTCGTCATCGAGCCGCTGGAGCGTGGCTACGGCCATACGCTCGGCAATGCGCTGCGCCGCGTGCTGCTGTCGTCGATCCCGGGCTTCGCAATCACGGAAGTCGAGATCGATGGCGTGCTGCACGAGTACACCACGGTCGAAGGCCTGCAGGAAGACGTGCTTGAGGTTCTGCTGAACCTCAAGGACGTCGCGATCCGCATGCACACCGGCGAGTCGGCGACGCTGTCGCTGGCCAAGCAGGGTCCCGGCATCGTCACCGCCGGCGACATCAAGACCGACCACAACGTCGAGATCCTCAACACCGAGCATGTGATCGCGCACCTGACCAAGGACACCGCGCTCAACATGCGTCTGAAGATCGAGCGTGGCTTCGGCTACCAGCCGGCCGCCGCGCGTCGTCGTCCGGACGAGGAAACCCGCGCCATCGGTCGCCTGATGCTGGATGCCAGCTTCTCGCCGGTCCGCCGCGTCGCGTATGCGGTGGAAGCCGCCCGCGTCGAGCAGCGTACCGACCTCGACAAGCTGGTCCTCGACATCGAGACCAACGGCACGATCGACGCCGAGGAAGCCGTCCGCACCGCGGCCGACATCCTCACCGACCAGCTGTCGGTGTTCGGCGACTTCACCCACCGCGACCGCGGTGCGTCGAAGCCGGCCACCAGCGGCATCGATCCGATCCTGCTGCGTCCGATCGACGACCTCGAACTGACCGTTCGTTCGGCCAACTGCCTCAAGGCCGAGAGCATCTACTACGTCGGCGATCTGATCCAGAAGACCGAAGTCGAGCTGCTCAAGACCCCGAACCTCGGCAAGAAGTCGCTCACCGAGATCAAGGAAGTCCTCGCCCAGCGCGGTCTTTCCCTTGGCATGAAGCTCGAGAACTGGCCGCCGGCGGGAATCGCTTCCCACGGCATGATGGGGTAAGCATCGGAGATTGCGCGGCACTGCCGCGCGCCGATGCGAACGACCGGTCAGGATGATCGGGCCGGGCTCTCCGGAGCCCACCACACACCGCCAGGGATGGCAGCAGCAGTGTTTCAAATGCGGCGCTCCTCATACGGGCGCCGCATCTGCCGACGGGGCCCGAGTCCCGCGGTTATCCGGCCAGGGAGCGGTCGGTTCGGACCATCCGCAGTCCAAGTTGCAGCGCCTGGATGGCGACAGCGAAATCCAACGTCCCAACATTCAACAGGAATCACCGCCATGCGCCACCAGAAAGCCGGCCGCAAGTTCAGCCGTACCAGTGCCCATCGCGATGCCATGTTCACCAACATGGCCGCTTCGCTGATCAAGCACGGTCTCATCCGTACCACCCTGCCGAAGGCCAAGGAGCTGCGTCGCGTCGCCGAGCCGCTCATCACCCTCGCCAAGGTCGATGGCGTTGCCAACCGCCGCCTTGCCTTCTCGCGTCTGCGCGACAAGGAAGCCGTGGGCACGCTGTTCACCACCCTCGGCCCGCGTTACCAGGCCCGTCCGGGCGGCTACGTGCGCATCCTCAAGTGCGGTTTCCGCGCTGGCGACAATGCGCCGATGGCCTACGTCGAACTGGTCGACCGTCCGGAAGCCGCTGCGGAGTAATCCGCTCGCGCGACGACGTTTCAGCGTCGACGAACGACACGTCAAACCCCGGCTCCGGCCGGGGTTTTGCTTTATCGGGACCGGGCGACCCGAATGCGGATGCGCCGAAGCGTGGCCGTATCGCGAAGAACGGTGGACGCAACGCCGTGCAGGCTGGCCGCGAGCCCGTTAAGCTTGCGCACCATGACGACGTCTCTCCTGCGCGGTTCGTTCCGTACCCAGTTCCTGATCGGTTTCCTCGCCTGTGCCGGCCTGCTGGCCTATGCGTTCTACGCGCAGTTGCACGACGGGCTCGAACCGTGCCCGCTGTGCATCTTCCAGCGCGTCGCGTTCTTCGCGCTCGGTCTGGTTTTCCTGGCTGGTGCGCTGCATGGGCCCAAGGGCAGCCGCGGACGTCGTACCTATGGCGTGCTAGCGATGATCGCCTCGATCGCGGGCATCGCCGTCGCCGGCAATCACGTGCGCCTGCAGCACCTGCCGCCGGATCAGGTTCCTGCCTGCGGCCCCGGCCTGGACTACATGCTCGAAGCCATGCCGATCACCGGCGTCATCCGCAAGGTGATGACCGGTTCGGGTGAGTGCGCCAACGTCGACTGGACCTTCCTGGGACTGTCGATGCCGGCATGGAGCCTGGTGTGGTTCGTCGCGCTGGCGATCTGGGCGGCATACGCGGCCTTCCGTCGCCGCTGAGCGCGTTCTCTTCCGTATCCCGGGCCCATCGTGGCGGTCCGGGGCGGTTGCCGCTGTAACGGTTGCAGGCCGCCCCGCGAGCGCCCATAGTGGTTCGCCGCATTGCAGCATCGTGTCATGCCCACCGACCGCACCCTCCGCGCCGTGAACCTGCCTGCCGACTGGGCGCCTCAGTCCTGGCGCAACCGCACCGCCCTGCAGTTGCCGCAGTATCCGGACGCGACCGCGCTCGAGTCGGCGCTGAGCGAGCTTCGTTCGCTGCCGCCGCTGGTGACCTCGTGGGAGATCCTCTCGCTGAAGCAGCAACTGGCCGACGCGCAGGAAGGCAAGCGCTTCCTGCTGCAGGGCGGCGACTGCGCCGAGAGCTTCGACGCCTGCTCGTCCGACGTCATTTCCAACCGCCTCAAGGTCCTGCTGCAGATGAGCCTCGTGCTCGTGCACGGCCTGCGCAAGCCGGTGGTGCGCGTGGGGCGTTTCGCAGGCCAGTACGCCAAGCCGCGTTCGGCCGACGCCGAGACCATCGGCGAGGTCACGCTGCCGAGCTACCGCGGCGACATGGTCAACGGACCGGAGTTCACCGCGGCTGCGCGCACTCCCGATCCGCGCCGCATGATCAAGGCGCATGCGCGCTCGGCGATGACGATGAACTTCGTCCGTGCGCTGATCGACGGCGGCTTCGCCGACCTGCATCACCCCGAGTACTGGAACCTCAGCTGGGTCGGCCATTCGCCGCTCGCCGACGAATACCGCCGCATGGTCACCGCCATCGGCGATGCCGTGCGCTTCATGGAAACGCTGTCGGGCAGCGAGGTGCACAACCTCAATCGCGTCGACTTCTACACCTCGCACGAAGCGCTGCTGCTGCCGTACGAGGAATCGCTCACGCGCCAGGTGCCGCGACACTGGGGCTGGTTCAACCTGAGCACGCACTACCCGTGGATCGGCATGCGCACCGCCGCGGTCGACGGCGCGCACGCGGAGTACTTCCGCGGCATCCGCAATCCGATCGCGCTGAAGGTCGGTCCGTCGGTGACGCCGGACCAGCTGCTCCGTACGATCGATCTGCTCAATCCCGAGGACGAGCCGGGCCGGTTGACCTTCATCCACCGCATGGGCGCGTCCGGCATTGCCGACAAGCTGCCGCCGCTGCTGGATGCGGTGCGTCGCGACGGTCGTCGCGTGCTGTGGGTGTGCGATCCGATGCACGGCAACACCGAGAGCACCAGCAACGGCTACAAGACGCGTCGCTTCCGAAACATCCGCAGCGAGCTGGAACAGGCGTTCGAGCTGCACGCGGCGGCCGGTACCCGCCTGGGCGGCGCGCATCTGGAGCTCACCGGCGAAGATGTCACCGAATGCCTCGGCGGTGCGCGCGAGCTCACCGAGAGCGATCTGGAACGCGCCTACAAGTCCACCGTCGATCCGCGCCTGAACTACGAACAGGCGCTGGAGATCGCGATGCTGATCGTGCGCAAGCAGGCGCAGATCGCCGCGCCGGCGTAAGCGCGTCCTTGCCGGACGTCGATACGAAAAGGCCCGCTTGCGCGGGCCTTTTTCTTTTCTCTTTCCTGTCCCGCGTCAGCCTTTGGTCGGGCCGAGTGGCGCGGTGGCGAGGAACTTCGGCGGCTTGCGCGCGTGTGTCTTCTGCTCGAACGCGTACGCCAGTTCGATCAGGCGCGGCTCGCTCCAGGCCGGGCCCATGAAGACGATGCCCATCGGCAGACCGAAGTAATCGCCCATCGGCACGGTGACGCTGGGCGTGCCGGCGACGGCGGCAGCGCCGTAACCTTCGCCGAGGAAATGGTCGCCGTTGACCGGATCGATCAGCCACGCCGGGGCGGTGGCCGGTGCGACGATCGCGTCCAGCTTCGACGTCGCGATCGTGGCTTCGATGCCTTCCGCGCCGGCCAGTCGGCGCGCCTTGCTGCGCGCATCGATGTAGGCGATTTCGTCGAGCGAGCCCTTGGCCTGCGCGCGTTCGAACAACTCCTGCGCGAAGAACGGCATCTCGGTCTTGTCGTTGCGGCGGTTGAATTCGATCAGTGCTTCCAGCGAATTCACAGTCGCACCGCTGCGCGAGAGGTAGGCGTTCAGGCCGTGCTTGAACTCGTACAACAGCACGTCCATCTCGGCGTCGTTCCACTGGCCGGAGGTGGCGAGTTCCACGTCGACGATTTCCGCGCCGGCCTGGCGCATCGCCTCGAGGCTGCGTTCCATCGCGGCGTCGGCGCCGGGATGGAAGCCCATGCCCTTGCGCAGCACGCCGATGCGCGCGCCGCGCAGGCCATCGCGGTTGAGGCGCGCGTGATAGTCGAAGATCGCGCGACCGGTGCTTTCGGCCGTGGCCGGATCGCCTTCGTTGGGACCAACGATCGCCGACAGCAGGATCGCCGCGTCGGCGACGGTGCGTGCCATCGGGCCGGCGGTGTCCTGACTGTGCGAGATCGGGATGATGCCGTTGCGGCTCACCAGTCCGACGGTTGGCTTGATGCCGACCAGTCCGGCCACCGACGACGGACAGATGATGCTGCCGTCGGTCTCGGTGCCGATGGATGCGGCGGCGAGGCTGGCCGCGATCGCGCTGCCGCTGCCGGAGCTGGAGCCGCACGGCGAGCGGTCCAGCGCGTAGGGATTGCGGGTCTGGCCGCCGCGCGCGCTCCAGCCGGAGCTCGATCGCGACGAACGGAAGTTCGCCCACTCGCTGAGGTTGGTCTTGCCCAGGATCACCGCGCCGGCGTCGCGCAGGCGCGCAACCAGGAAGGCGTCGGTGCGCGGATGGTGCGAGGCGAGGGCGAGCGAGCCGGCCGAGTTCACCATCGGCGTGGCGTCGATGTTGTCCTTCAGCAGCACCGGCACGCCGTGCAGCGGGCCACGCACGCGACCGGCCTTGCGCTCGGCATCGCGCGCGTCGGCTTCCTTGAGCGCGTCGGGATTGGTCTGGATCACCGCGTTGAGGCGCGGACCGGCGTCGTCGATCGCGGCGATGCGGTCCAGGTACGCCTGCGTGAGTGCGTGGCTGGTCAGTTCGCCACGGCCCATGCGCGCCTGCAGTTCATCGATGCCGACCTCGGCGAAGGCGAACTTTCCGGCAGCCGGTTTGGCTTCGGGCTTCTTCGCGGCCGTCGGTTTGGCATTGGCGGTGGCCGGCGCTTCGAAGCGCTGGCAGGCAGGCAACAAGGCGAGCAGCGTTGCCAGCGGCAACGCCTTCAGAAGCAAAGAGCGCATTGCGATTCCCCGGTCGCGGATGGCTGGACCGAGCATACGCCATTCAGCTTGGCGAAGGCGAATCAGTGGCGACGCTTGAACAGATCCCGTGCCAGCACTGCGACGACGATCAAATTGATCACCAGCACCGCGGTCGACACCCAGCCTGGATGGCGGAACATCGCGTAGACGTCGAGCGGCAGGTAGATCGCTGCGCTGATGCAGCCCAGCCACGATGCCCATGCCTTCGCGCGCCAGAGGCCCCACGCTTCGAGCATGCGCAGCAGGCCGTAGGCGAACACCGCCGCCGCGGCCAGGTGCACGCTGTCGGGATTGATCGTGTTGGACAACCACGCCAGCGCGCCCTGGTTCGGGTCGAGCTGGAATCGGACCATCAGGTCATGGACCCAGCGCAGCAGCGGGGCGGGGCCGAGCAGTTCCAGCCCGCTGGCGGCGAACAGCGCCAGCAGGCCCTTGGCCGCTTCGAAGATCGCGATGACGTGCAGGCCCGGATGGGCGTGCGGGTCGGGGTTGTAGTGGGCGGCCTCGGTCATGGCGTGATCAGACCGGCGACCGCCCGGATGGTTTCCGCGATGTCAGGCCGCACGCGACGCGCGCTTGCGATCGGTCTCCGTGCGCAGCTTCTTGCGCAGGCGGATCGCCTTCGGCGTGACTTCGACCAGCTCGTCGTCGTCGATGAATTCCAGCGCCTGCTCCAGCGAGAACTTGATCGGCGGGATCAGGCCTTCGTCGTCGTCCTTGCCGGCGGCGCGGAAGTTGGTCAGCTGCTTGCCGCGCAGGGCGTTGACGGTGAGGTCGTTGTCCTTGGCATTGATGCCAAGGATCTGGCCTTCGTAGATCTCCTCACCCGGCTCGATGAACAGACGACCGCGCTCCTGCATGGCCGCCTGCGCGTAGGCGGGCGACGGGCCGGTGCCGTTGGAGATCAGCACGCCGTTGATGCGCTGGCCGATCGAACCCTCGGTCTTCGGGCCGTAGTGGTCGAAGACGTGGAACAGCAGGCCGGTGCCGGCAGTGAGCGTGCGGAACTCGGTCTGGAAACCGATCAGGCCGCGCGCCGGAATGATGTAGTCCAGGCGCACGCGACCCTTGCCGTCCGGCTCCATGTTCTGCAGCAGCGCCTTGCGCTCGCCCAGGCGGCCCATCACGCCGCCCTGGAACTGCTCTTCCATGTCGACCACCAGCGATTCGTACGGCTCCTGCATCACGCCGTCGATTTCCTTGATGATCACTTCCGGACGCGACACGGCCAGCTCGTAGCCCTCGCGGCGCATGTTCTCGATCAGGATCGACAGGTGCAGCTCGCCGCGGCCGGAGACCTTGAACTTGTCGGCGTCCTGCGTGTCCTCGACCTTCAGCGCGACGTTGTGCTGCGTTTCGCGGGTCAGGCGATCGCGCAGCTGGCGCGAGGTCAGGAACTTGCCGCCGCTGCGATCCTTCACGCCGGCGAACGGCGAGTCGTTGACCTGGAAGGTCATCGAGATCGTCGGCTCGTCGACGGTCAGGACCGGCAGCTGCTCGACCGCGGCCGGATCGCACAGCGTGTCGGAGATGCCCAGGCTTTCGATGCCCGAGAAGGCGATGATGTCGCCGGCCTGCGCCTCGCCGACTTCCACGCGCTCCAGGCCCATGAAACCGAGCACCTGCAGCACCTTTGCATTACGGGTCTTGCCGTCCGGCGCGATCACGGTGACCGGCTGGTTGGTCTTGACCTTGCCGCGCTGGATGCGGCCCACGCCGATGATGCCGACGTAGTTGTTGTAGTCCAGCGAGGTGACGCGCATCTGGAACGGGCCTTCCGGATCGACCGGCGGTGCCGGGACGTGCTCGCAGATGGCTTCGAACAGCGGGGTCATGTCGCCGCCGCGCACGTCCTCGGTCATGCCGGCGTAGCCCTGCAGGCCGGAAGCGTAGACGGTGGTGAAATCGAGCTGGTCGTCGGTCGCACCGAGGCGGTCGAACAGGTCGAAGGTCTGGTCCAGCACCCAGCTGGCGCGCGCGCCCGGGCGGTCGACCTTGTTGACCACGACGATCGGCTTGAAACCCATCGCGAAGGCCTTCTGGGTGACGAAGCGCGTCTGCGGCATCGGGCCGTCCATCGCGTCGACCAGGATCAGCACCGAATCGACCATCGACAGCACGCGCTCGACCTCGCCGCCGAAGTCGGCGTGGCCAGGGGTGTCGACGATGTTGATGCGCCAGGTCTCGTTGGTCTTGGGATTCGTCCAGCGGATGGCAGTGTTCTTCGACAGGATCGTGATGCCACGTTCCTTTTCGATGTCGTTGCTGTCCATGACGCGGTCCGGGACGGCAGCGCGCTCGCTGAGGGTGCCAGACTGCTTGAGCAGCTGGTCGACAAGCGTCGTCTTGCCATGGTCGACGTGGGCGACGATGGCGATGTTGCGCAGGCGTTCTACGGACTGGGAAGCGGACATGGTGATGGGGCGCCGGAACGGCGCTCGTTCGGAAAAGGAAGCCTGACAGTATACCGGGCCTGAGGCGACTTCGCCCTGTTCAGCTGAACATTCCCCGCAACCCTTGTGAGGCGGGCCCGCCGCCGCCATGTGGGCCCTCGAATGCGGGAATTCCTCCCCCAGCCCAACGTCCAGGAGAGACGCTCATGAGCCTCATCGCCACCTTCGACACCGAGCGCGGTCCGATCCGCATCGAACTCGCCGCCGACAAGGCGCCGCTGACCGTCGCCAATTTCGTGAACCTGGCCCAGCGCGGCTTCTATGACGGGCTCAACTTCCACCGCGTCATCAACGACTTCATGGTCCAGGGCGGCTGCCCGCAGGGCACCGGCACCGGCGGCCCGGGCTACCGTTTCGAGGACGAGACCCGTACCGGCCTGAGCCACGAGCGCGGTGTCCTGTCGATGGCCAATGCCGGCCCCGGCACCAACGGCAGCCAGTTCTTCATCACCCACGTGCCGTGCCCGTGGCTGGACGGCAAGCACACGGTGTTCGGCAAGGTGATCCAGGGCCAGGAGATCGTCGACAGCGTGAAGCAGGGCGACAAGATCAACTCGGTGAAGATCGAAGGCGACGTCGATGGCGCGCTGGCCGCCAAGGCCGACCGCGTCGCCGAGTGGAACAAGACGCTCGACGCGAACGCGCGCCCCTGATCGCCGCGTTTCGCAGCAATCCATCGCCGCGAAAAACGAACGCCCCTCTCCGCGGAGAGGGGCGTTGTCGTTTCCGGGGGCGTGCGAGGTGTCAGTTCACGAAGCGCATGCTGTCGAGCATGTGGTTCACCTGCTCCACGTCGCGGGCGTAGTAGTGCTCGCTCGGCGCGGTCCAGATCAGCGAGGTCAGCTTGCCGCGGCGTTCGACCACGGCGACCGTGCCCTTGTAGTTCAGACCCGAAGTGCTGGCCATCGTCACGTCGAAGCGCACGCCGTCGGTATCGCCGAAACGGTGCGGACGCATGGAGGTTGCGGTGACGTTGACCGAACCCTGTTCGCGGATGCCGTCGAGGACCAGGTCGCGCAGTTCGTCAGGGCGCATGCCGGGACGGAACCACGGGCCGTCCGGCTTGGACGCGCGTTCCTTGCGCGCCATGAAGACGTGCTCGTTCGGCTTTACCTGCGAATAGATGCGCAGCAGGTTGAGGTTGGTGCCGTCGATGGTCCACGACTCGTTGCGCGGCCCCTTGATGCGCGCCCAGTCGAGCTGGCTGTCGAGCTGCATGTCGAACACGGTCGAGGAACCGGCGCGCTGCAGCGAATTGCTCGCGCACGATGCGAGCGAGAGCGCCAGCACGGCGGTGCAGAGCAGTCGGAAGGCGGTGGATTTCACGGAGTGGTCTCCATCTGCGAAAGGGTGGATTCGATGAAGCTGCGATCGGAGGCGTTCGGTTCGAGCGTCAGGTAGCGGCGGAACGCATCCGCGGCGGCGGTGCGCTCGCCGTGATCGCGCAGCGCGTAACCGTGTTCGCGCCACGCGGCGGGCGGCGTGCCGGCCTGGCCGACGGATTCGGCGTAGTAGCGCGCGGCGGTGGTGCGATCGTCGTTCCTGCCGCGCTGACGGTAGGCCTCGGCGAGGAAGAACGAATACAGCGCCGCGTCCTGCGGATCGGCCTGCGCCTTGAGCTCGCCGATCGCCTGGATCGAGGTGTCGTAGGTGCGCCGCGACAGTTCCGCGTCCAGCCAGTGCTCCAGGTGCGGTCGGATCGCGGCCTGGTAGGCCTCGCGCCCGATGTCCTTCTGCGTTCCCTGGAACGCCTTGGCCGCGGCGGCGGTGTCCTCGAGGCGTTCGGCGGTGTTGGGATGGCTGGCGAACGCCGGCCACGGCTTCGGTCGCCGGCTGGCCTGTTCCTCGCGAAGCAGCCGTCCCCAGATCTCCGCGCCCGCGTCCGGGTCGTAGCCGCGCCCGGTGGCCTGGGTGAAACCGATGCGGTCGGCCTCGCGTTCCATGTCGCGCGAGAACTTCGACACCGTGGCCATGCCGCCCAGCTGCGCGACCACCGACACCACGCTGAAACCCGACAGCACCGTGAAAGTCGACAGGAACGCGGTGGTGTTCTTGGCCTTGTTCCAGTAGCGCAGGCTGTGGCGCTGGCGGAAATGCGCGAACTCGTGGCCCAGCACCAGCGCCAGTTCGGCTTCGTCCTGCATGCGCAGCAGTGCGCCGGTGAACACGATCATGGTGCCGTTTGGCGCCATCGACGCGTTGAAGACCGGCACGTCGACCACGTACACGCGCAGGTCGTGGCAGTGCTCCTGCGCGACCTTGCACGCGACGTCGTAGACGTAGCGGTTCAGCGCGGGATCCCTGACCAGCAGCGGCGAGCTCTTCAGATCCCGCTCGGCCTGGTCCATGCCATACCAGAGCTCGGATTCGGTGCTGTTGGGCGCGGGGCGTTCGCCCGGCATGATCGGTGCCGGCGTGCCGGCGTATGCCGTCGAAGTGAACAATCCCGCGCACAGCAGCGCACGGGCGAGGCGGCTCACCGGGGCATGTCCCGCAGCAGCTGCATCGCCGTGGCGTTGGCGCCGCTCTGGTCGCGCAGGTCGCCGCTCTGCTTGGCCATCAGGTTGAACCACACCACCTGGCCGGTGCGCAGGTCGACCAGCGTCGCCACGCCGACCTGCGCGCCGCCGCCGATGTCGAGATAGGTGCCCATCGCGAAGCCCGCCAGCATGGTCAACGCACGCAGCGCCGCACGACCGCCGCTGGTGTAGGAATCGCGCACGTAGGTGAACAGGGCGTAGTCCGCACCGGTCGCCTGCTGCAGTTCCGTCACGCCCGGGCCGAGCGTCCAGTCCATGCGCGGGCGGCCCTTGGCGTCCTTCTTGGTCGCCAGCACGCTGCCGGCGGCGGAGTACTGCGAGATGCTCATCGCCACCGCCTCGTTGAGGCGGATGATCTGGCCCATTCGCGAGTCGGCCGGCAGGTCGTCGGGGATCTCGAAATCCGCCTTCTGCTGGATGTTCAGGTTGCCCAGACGCGTGCGCACGGCCTGCGGGTACAGCTTGCGCGCGGCCTCGGACCATTCCTTGCGCGGTTCGGTCAGGCCGCCGGCGGTTACAAGGCTGAGCTCGATGTCCGGTTCGATCACGACCACGCTGCCCTGGATCCGCAGGGCGTGTCCGGCGGCGTCGGTGGCGATGCGCACCTGCGCGGCTGCGGGCAGGCACCACAGGGCCGCGGTCAGCACGACGGCGAACGTTCGCAGGGCGAGGGCTCTCATGATGTCCTTCTCATGACGGTGGGAAGGCGCCGACCCTAGGGGGGCGCAGCTTCCGGCGGTATACGAACTTTTCGGGAGTCGAGCGGAAACATCGGCATGCGGGCGAGCATCGCCCTGCAGTCGGCTGCAAGCGCAGGTCATCTGGTTTTCCCCTGTTGGCGTCATTGCCTACATTCGCCGGCCGTTGCGGCCGGACGAATCCCCGGCGGCAATAAATCGCAGCCGCGAGGGAATTTCAAGGGCCCCCGGCAGGCCCGCGGCGCGCTCATCGCGGCGGCTGCCGCAAGGGTCGCGTGTTACCATTCCGAGGCTCTGTAAACGGCGGTTTTTTCCCGGCTACGGGGCCCACCCTCACATCGACTCCCACGAGGTTTCCGCGATGCCCCAGCTTGCCCGGCGCATCGGTCGCGCCAAGCCCAGCGCGATCATGCAGGTTGCCGAGAAGGCCAAGCGGCTCAAAGCCGAAGGCCGCGACATCATCAGCTTCTCGATCGGTGTTCCCAACTTCCTGCCCGGCGAGCACGTCTACGCCGCCGCACGCGACGCGTTGTCGAAAGACAGCGGCCAGTACGGCAGCAATCGCGGTCCCGACGCGCTGCTCGATGCCTTCGTCGAGCACATGGCGAAGATCGGCCTGACCGGCTACGGCCGCGTCAACTGCGCGACCGGCATCGGCGCCAAGCACGTCATCTACAACCTCGCCGAAGCGCTGCTCGACGAAGGCGATACGATCGCTTTCCCGACGCCGTACTGGACCAGCTATCTCGACATCGCCGAGATCGTCGGCGCGAAGATCGACCTGCTGCCGTGCCCGGCCGGACAGGACTACAAGCTCACGCCCGCGCAGCTCGACGCCGCGCTGGCGAAGAAGCCCAAGGTGTTCCTGTTCAACAACCCGTCCAACCCGACGGGCATGGTGTACACGAAGGAAGAGATCGACGCGCTCGCCGACGTCGTCGCGAAGTACCCGGACACCTGGGTCATCACCGACGACATCTACAACCGCATGGTGTTCGACGGCATCGGGTACCACAACTTCGTGCACGCGCGTCCGGAGCTGAAGGACCGCGTGATCTTCCTCGATTCGCTGTCCAAGACCTACGGCATGCCCGGTTGGCGCGTGGGTTTCATGGCAGGTCCGGAAGTCGTCGCGCAGGCGCTGGCGACGATGAACTCCAACCACATCACCAACGTGCCCGAGATCGTCTGCGCCGCGGCCATCGCCGCGCTCAACGGTCCGCAGGATGTGCCGACGCAGAAGTGCGCCGAGTTCCAGGCCAAGCGCGACCAGGTGATGGCGGTGATGAACGCGATCCCGGGCGTGGTGTGCCCGCGTCCGCAGGGCGCGTTCTACGTGTTCCCGGACATCAGCGTCGCGTTCGGCAAGACGCATGCGCCGAGCGGCACGAAGATCGGCAACGACGTCGAGTTCTGCAACGCGCTGCTGGAAGCCAAGGGCGTGGCCTGCGTGCCGGGCTCGGCCTTCGGCGAACCGCGCGCGCTGCGCATCAGCTACACCTGCCCGACGCCGCAGCTCGCTCCGGGCCTGCAGCGTTTCCAGGAATTCTTCTCCGAACTTTCGTAATCCATTTCGGGGCGCGCGTCGCCCCGTTTTTTCGTCCAGGAGTTACCCATGAAGACCCCCGTCCGCGTTGCCGTCACCGGTGCTGCCGGCCAGATCGGCTACTCGCTGCTGTTCCGCATCGCTTCCGGCGAAATGCTCGGCAAGGACCAGCCTGTCATCCTGCAGATGCTCGAGCTGCCGATGGAGAAGGCCCAGGCCGCGCTCAAGGGCGTGATGATGGAGCTGGAAGACTGCGCGTTCCCGCTGCTGGCCGGCATGGTCGGCACCGATGATGCGGAGGTCGCGTTCAAGGACGCCGACATCGCCCTGCTGGTCGGCGCGCGTCCGCGCGGCCCGGGCATGGAGCGCAAGGACCTGCTGCTGGAGAACGCCAAGATCTTCACCGCCCAGGGCGCCGCGCTGAACAAGGTCGCCTCGCGCAACGTGAAGGTGCTGGTCGTCGGCAACCCGGCCAACACCAACGCCTACATCGCCATGAAGTCCGCGCCGGACCTGCCGGCGAAGAACTTCACCGCGATGCTGCGCCTGGACCACAACCGTGCGCTGTCGCAGCTGGCCAACAAGGCCGGCGTGGCCGTGGGCGAGATCGAGAAGCTGGTCGTGTGGGGCAACCACAGCCCGACCATGTACCCGGACTACCGCTTCGCCACCGTCAACGGCCAGTCGCTGAAGGACAAGATCAACGACGCCGACTGGAACGCCAACGAGTTCATCCCGAAGGTCGGCAAGCGCGGCGCCGCGATCATCGAAGCGCGCGGTCTGTCGTCGGCTGCGTCGGCCGCCAACGCCGCCATCGACCACATCCGCGACTGGGTGCTGGGCAGCAACGGCAAGTGGGTGACGATGGGCATTCCGTCGGACGGCAGCTATGGCATTCCGAAGGACGTGATGTTCGGCTTCGCCGTGACCACGAAGGACGGCGAGTACACGATGGTCAAGGACCTGCCGGTCGACGACTTCAGCCAGAAGGCCATCGACAAGACCCTGGCCGAGCTCGAGGAAGAGCGCGCCGGCGTGTCGCACCTGCTGTAAGCACCAGCGCCCCCGCGCGGGGCGTGCGGTATACGAGGACGCCGGGAATTTCCCGGCGTCTTTTTTTTTGCAGCCGGACATCGCGATCTGTCGGGTATGCCGGACTGGGCCTGGCGTTTCGACCAAGGTCGTAACGCGCTCCTACCCTTGGCGGGGCTAGCCTCAGGGCATTGCCGTCGGAGGTGGGCCATGCGTTACGAAGACTTCTATCGCCGCTCGATCGAGCAGCCCGAGGAATTCTGGGGCGAGCAGGCGAGGGCGATCCACTGGAACAAGCCGCCGGAAAAGATCCTCGACTACTCGAATCCGCCGTTCCGCAAGTGGTTCGCCGGCGGCGAAACCAACCTGTGCTTCAACGCGATCGATCGCCATCTAGGCGAACGCGGCGACCAGCTCGCGCTGGTGTGCATTTCGTCCGAAACCAACCTCACGCGTGAGCTCACCTACCGTGAGCTGCATCGCGAAGTGAGCACCTTCGCCGCGGTGCTGCAGTCGCTCGGCGTGGGTCGTGGCGATCGCGTCGTCATCTACATGCCGAACATGGCGGAAGCCGTGTTCGCGATGCTCGCCTGCGCGCGCATCGGCGCGGTGCATTCGGTGGTGTTCGGCGGATTCGCCGCGCACAACCTCGCACTGCGCATCGACGATGCGAAACCGAAGCTGCTCATCTGCGCCGACGCGGGCATGCGCGGTGGCAAGGTGATTCCGTACAAGCCGCTGGTTGACGCCGCGTGCGCGGAAGCGCAGTCGCCGCCGCCGCACGTGCTGGTCGTCGATCGCGGACTAGATTCCGGTCGAGTCCTTGTCGAAGGACGCGACGTCGCTTACGCGCCGCTGCGCGCGCAGTTCGACGGTGCGGAAGTGCAGGTCGAATGGCTGGAATCGAACGAGCCCAGCTACCTGCTTTACACCTCCGGAACCACCGGCAAGCCGAAGGGCGTGCAGCGCGATGTCGGCGGCTACGCGGTCGCGATGGCGTTGTCGATGTGGTCGATCTACGACGTGCGCGCGGGCCAGGTGATGTTCTCCACGTCCGACGTCGGCTGGGCGGTCGGGCATTCGTACAACGTGTACGGTCCGCTGATCGCCGGCGCGACATCGGTACTGTACGAAGGCCTGCCGACGAATCCGGATCCTGCAGTGTGGTGGCGCATCTGCGAGCAGTACGGTGTGCGCACGATGTTCTCCTCGCCCACCGGCATCCGCGTGCTGAAGAAGCAGGACGCGTCGTGGCTGAAGAAGCACGATCTGTCGAAGCTGCAGTGGCTGTTCCTCGCCGGCGAACCACTCGACGAACCGACCGCGCAGTGGATCACCGAGGGCATCGGCAAGACCATCATCGACAACTACTGGCAGACCGAAACCGGCTGGCCGGTGCTGTCGTTGATGCCGGGCCTGGACCTGAAGCCGGTGAAGTTCGGCTCGCCCGGCTTGCCCACGCCCGGCTACAAGCTGCGCGTGATCGACGACAGCAGTGGCGAGGACGTCGCGGCCGGGCAGAAGGGCGTGCTGGTGATCGAGCCGCCACTACCCCCAGGATGCCTGACCACCGTGTGGGGCGATGACGCACGCTTCCTGTCGAGCTACTTCAGCCACTTCAACGAGCTGCTGTACAGCTCGCTCGACTGGGCGATCCGCGACGAGGACGGCTACACCTTCATCCTCGGCCGCACCGACGACGTGATCAACGTCGCCGGCCATCGCCTGGGCACGCGCGAGATCGAGGAATCGTGCTCGACGTATCCGGGTGTCGCCGAAGCGGCGGTGGTCGGGGTGCACGATGAGCTCAAGGGCCAGGTCCCGGTGGTGTTCGCCACGCTCAAAGCGACGGCCGGGGACGAAACACCGGCGCAGGCCGCCGCGCGCGTGCAGCAGCGAGTGGTCGAGCAACTCGGTGCGGTCGCACGTCCTGCGCGCGTGTACGTGGTCAACGCGTTGCCGAAGACGCGCTCGGGCAAGTTGCTGCGGCGTTCGCTGCAGGCGCTGGCGGAAAGCCGCGACCCGGGCGACCTGTCCACGCTCGACGATCCCAGCGCACTGGATGAAGTGAAGCGCGCGCTGGAACGTGGTGCGGATGCGGGTGGCTGAGCTTTATTCCTGCGGTGAAGGTGCCACGCCCGCATAGCGGGCGCGCGGACGGATGAGCCCGCCCTGCGCCTGCTGTTCGAGTGCGTGCGCGAGCCATCCCGCCAGGCGTCCCGCGGCGAACATCACCAGCGCCGGCGTCGCCGGCAAGCGGTAGGCGATGCAGATCGCGGCGAGCATGAAGTCGATGTTAGGCCGCTGACCGCTGATTTCCTCGGTGGTTTCGACGATGGTGTCGAGTGCGGCCACGATCGCGCGATCGGGCGCGTGCGTGCGCAGGCGTTCGAGCAGTTCCGTCGCGCGCGGATCGCCGTGCGGATACAGCGCATGGCGGAAGCCGGGCAGGTCGTCGCCACGTTGCCAGCGCGCGGCGATCGCATCGCGTGGCGACGCAGCCTGCAGGGTTTCGTCGATGAGCGCGTAGGCGCGCGCGGTCGCGCCGCCGTGGCGCGGTCCGGACAGCGCAGCCAGTCCGCTGCACACCGTCGCGTGCAGGTGCGCACCGGTCGATGCGACCACGCGCGCGGCGAACGCCGACACGTTGAGTTCGTGATCCGCACACAGCACCAGCGCGGAACGCACCAGATCCTCGAACGCGTCGTCGTCGGCGCGCCAGCATTGCGCGAGCAGGCGATGCACCGGACCGGGCCAGGGCGCTTGCGCGACCAGCAGCGCCGCGTTCTGGCGCAGCAGCGTCGCGGCGACGCGATGTCGCACCTGCGGCGCGGAATTGAAGGAGTGGCGTTCCTGCAGTGCCAACAGTGGAATCGCCGCCATCGTGCGCTCCAGCGGCGGCAGAGTCGCATTGCCCGCGATGGCCGTGACGGTGTCCGGCCAAGGCGACAGCGGCATCGCGAACGGATCGTCCTCGCCGCAATCCCACAGCAGTCGGGCGATGTCCTCGAGCGTCGCGCCCGCGCGCACCTCCGCGATCGCCGAACGGCCCCGGTAGTACGGACCGTCCGGGCGGATCAGCGAGATCCGCGTCTCCAGCACCGGCAGGCCGCGATCCAGGCTCTGCGCCGCGCCGCGTGCGGGTCCCCGGCCGGCCCGCTGGCGCTGCGCCAGCCGCTCCACGTCCTGGCGCAGGTACAGGCGGCTGCGGTGGTCGGGGCCGGGCCGGGATTCGATCAGGCCGCGGCTGACGTACGCGTACAGCGTGGCCTGGCTGATGCCGAGCAGGCGGCAGGTCTCGCGGGCGGAAAGGAGGTCGCTCATCGGCCGGAATGGTTGATCGTGATGATCAAGATTGATCAACCAGTGGGATGGTGCCAGATTGGCGGCCGCAATAGATGAGGAGTTCCCCCATGAGTTCCGCCTCCGCTGGCGCGCGATTCCGCGCCGCTCTCTCGGAAGAAACCCCGCTGCAGGTGATGGGTGCGATCACCGCCTACGCCGGTCTGATGGCAAAGCGGGTTGGCTACAAGGCCCTGTACCTGTCCGGCGGCGGCGTCGCCGCGAATTCGCTGGGCATCCCGGACCTGGGCATCAGCACGATGGAAGACGTGCTGACCGATGCGCGCCGCATTGTCGATGCCACCCAGATGCCGCTGCTGGTCGACATCGACACCGGCTGGGGCGGCGCCTTCAACATCGCGCGCACCGTGCGTTCCTTCATCAACGTCGGCGTCGCCGCGGTGCACATGGAGGACCAGGTCGGCCAGAAGCGCTGCGGCCACCGTCCCGGCAAGGAAGTGGTGCCGACCGACGAGATGGTCGATCGCATCAAGGCCGCCGTCGACGCGCGGACGGACGCGGGTTTCGTGATCATGGCGCGCACCGACGCGGCCGCGGCCGAAGGCATCGACTCGGCGATCGAGCGCGCCGTGGCCTACGTCGAGGCCGGCGCGGACATGATCTTCCCCGAGGCGATGAAGACGCTGGACGATTACCGGCGCTTCAAGGCCGCGGTGAAAGTGCCGATCCTCGCCAACCTCACCGAGTTCGGTTCGACACCGTTCTTCACCACCGACGAGCTTCGCGAGGCGAACGTGGACATCGCGCTGTACTGCTGCGGCGCGTACCGGGCGATGAACAAGGCGGCGCTGAACTTCTACGAGACCGTGCGCCGCGAGGGCACCCAGAAGAACATCATCGACACGCTGCAGTCGCGTGCGGACCTGTACGACTTCCTGGGCTACCACGCGTACGAGGACAAGCTCGACGCGCTGTTCGCGCGCGGCAAGTGAGGCGATGAAAAAGGTCGGCCGACGGAGCGTACAGGGCCTCGACGATGAGTCCCCCTGTCCCTTTCTCCGCCGGCGCGTCCGGCCGCCTTACGACCGCGGCGAGCGCGATACTGGCTCGCCACGGTCGTCCGCGACATTTCGTCGCTAGGCTTATCCCCTGCTGGCACCCTGTAATCCTGACAACGCCGGACCCCGGCGGGACCGGACAGACCCGATTCCGCCACGCAAACGCACGAGGAGAAACGCAATGACCGACTCGGCCCAAGTTCTGCCCAAGGCCAAGAAATCCGTCGCCCTGAGCGGCACCGCCGCGGGCAATACCGCGCTGTGCACCGTGGGCCGCAGCGGCAACGACCTGCACTATCGCGGCTACGACATCCACGACCTGGCGACGAAGTCGACCTTCGAGGAAGTCGCGCACCTGCTCGTGCACGGCGCGCTGCCGACGGTGTCGCAGCTGAAGGCCTACAAGGCCAAGCTCAAGCGCCTGCGCGGCCTGCCGGCGATCGTGTCCGAAGCGCTGGAACTGGTTCCCGCCAACGCGCATACGATGGACGTGCTGCGCACCGGCTGTTCGGTGCTCGGCACCGTGCTGCCCGAGCGCGAAGGCCATCCGGCGTCCGAAGCGCGCGACATCGCCGACAAGCTCGTCGCCAGCTTCGGTTCGATGCTGCTGTACTGGTGGCACTTCACCCGTAACGGCCGCCGCATCGACGTGGAGACCGACGACGATTCCGTCGCCGCGCACTTCCTGCACCTGCTGCACGGCGAAGAACCGTCGAAGCTGCACGCCGACTCGCTCGACAAGTCGCTGATCCTCTACGCCGAGCACGAGTTCAACGCGTCGACCTTCACCGCGCGCGTGATTGCCGGCACCGGCTCGGACCTGCATTCGTGCATCACCGGCGCGATCGGCGCGCTGCGCGGTCCCAAGCACGGCGGCGCGAACGAAGTGGCGATGGACATCATCGCCCGCTACGGCTCGGCCGACGAGGCGGAAGCCGACATCCGTGCGCGCATGGAGAAGAAGGAAATCATCATCGGCTTCGGCCACCCGGTGTACACCATCGGCGATCCGCGCAATCCGATCATCAAGGAACTCTCGCGCAAGCTGTGCGCCGACGGCGGCAACCAGACGCTGTTCGACGTGTCCGAGCGCATCGAGAACCTGATGATGGACACCAAGAAGATGTTCCCGAACCTCGACTGGTACAGCGCATCGGCCTACCACATGATGGGCATCCCG
The DNA here is from genome assembly GCF_009765165.1 of Lysobacter panacisoli. Classification (NCBI taxonomy): domain Bacteria; kingdom Pseudomonadati; phylum Pseudomonadota; class Gammaproteobacteria; order Lysobacterales; family Lysobacteraceae; genus Lysobacter; species Lysobacter panacisoli. The sequence goes on along the minus strand of NZ_VLNU01000001.1, from coordinate 374,156 downwards.
ACGCCGATGTTCACGCCGCTGTTCGTCATCGCGCGCACCACCGGCTGGAGCGCGCACGTGATCGAGCAGCGCGAGGACGGCAAGATCATCCGTCCGAGCGCGAACTACGTCGGCCCCGAAGACCGCGCGTACGTCGCCATCGACAAGCGCTGATTCGCCGGATTCATCCGGTGCGATGAAACGGAAAGGCCGCGCGATGCGCGGCCTTTCTCTTTGCGTGGCACTTCGACGTGCGCGTGCTCAGTCGTTGGCGGAGTCGGGCAGGCGCATGCCGGGCGTCCAGCCGCTCTTCGCCAGGAACGCCCTGGGATCGTCCATCTCGATGATGTCCTTCAACGCCGCCTTGCGATCGGTCGCCTTGACGTAATACGCCTTGGCGATGCGATAGCCGACCCAGTAGCCCAGGTCGTACGGTTCGCCCGAGCCGGCGCGGTAGTTGTAGAGCCAGTTCGACAGATCGGTGCTGTCCATCTCGCCCACGAATGCGGACTCGACCTCCGCTTCGCGGCCGCGCGTCCAATCGGCCAGCTTCGGATTGCCGACGTTGCCGGAGATCACTTCAGAGATGAGCTCGGCCGCGCCTTCGGCCAGCGACATGCGCAGCACCGTCGCGTCCGGATCGCCGGCCTCGAAATCGGTCTGCATGGTCTGCTGGATGTGCGCGTACTCGTGCGCGATCACGTGCACGAAGCGGTCCTGCACGTTGGGGTTCATGAAGTCGGCGGCGCACAGCGCTTCCAGGCCGATGGTGAGGCCGCCCGGATACGCCATGCCCACCGGCTTGCCGCGACCGACCACGATCGCCACCGGCGGCAGCTTGGCCTGCGGGTAAAGGCGGACCAGCGTCGCGAGCGCGGTCGCGAGTCGTGCCTTCGCTGCGGGGAGTTCGGCCATGCATTGCCGCGCGTTCGCGTAGATCGCCGGATCGCTGGCGAGGCGGTCGGCGATGCTCTGCGCGGTGACGCGCCGCAACTTCGCGAACTCGACCAGGCTCGGCGTGCCTTTGGCGAGGTAGTCGTTCTCGATCTGAACCACGCTGGGCTTGCCGTCGCTGGCTTCGTAGAGCGCGTAGAAGCGGGCGACATCGTTGGTGACGATGTCGGCGCCCGGCATCGTGTCCGCGGCCTGCGCGAAGGCCGGCGCCAATAGGGTGGAAGCGAGCAGGGCGAAGCGGAACGTTGGGTGCATGCGTGTCCATCCTGGAAAGCGGGGGAGGCATCAGCATGCAGTGGCACCGCCGTGGAGGGAGGTGCCGAACGTCCGGGTCGCGCCGGCCATCCCGCGGCACGCGCATTGCGCCGTCTGCCGTGGCATAGTCGGGGGGCATTCGTGGCCAATGGTTTGGGGGAAACCATGCGCGAAGACGAAGTGCCGAACAAGACCGATGCCGGGCGCGACGAGATCCAGAGCCGCGCACTCAAACTGCCCAACGTGCTGCGTTCGATCCTGTTGATGGTCGACGGGCAGCGCAATGTCGCGCAGTTGCGCGGCGTGATCGGCGGACTCAAGGGACCGGACGATGCGCTGGACCAGCTCGAAGCGCTGGGCCTGATCGCCGCGCCGAAGAGCCTGGCCGCCGCCGCCGCCGCGACGATTCCCGACGCAGTACGTGCCGCCGCACCGGTGGCCGCTGTCGCGGCATCGTCGGGCGCCGGAGCGAAGGGATATTCCGCGCTGTACACGCTGATGTCGGAGACAGTGCGCGACCATCTCGGCCTGCGCGGCTATTTCCTGCAGCTCAAGGTCGAACGCTGCAACGACGTGGGCGACCTGCTGGCCCTGCTGCCGGACTTCAGCACGGCGCTGGGCAAGGCGAAGGATGTCGGCTTCGCCACCGAGATGGACCGCCGCTTCCGCGCACTCGCCGAAGCCTGAGGCGCGACGTCGAAACGCGGAGGCACATCGCGTGCCTCCGCGCGGTGTTGCTTACGCGAGCCCTTCGACCTTCAGTGCCTTCTGCACGGCCGGGTCGGCTTCCATGCGCGCCTTGAACGCGGCCAGGTTGTCGAGGCCGCGCATGTCGATGCCCACGCCATCGGCCCAACGCAGCGTGATGTAGAGGTAGGGATCGGCGAAGCTGCGGAATCCCGCCAGCCACTGCTTGCCCGCCAGCTGGCGATCGGCGATTTCCAGCACTGCACGCACGCGCTTGCGCGCCGTTTCCTTCACCGCGTCGTACTGGGCTTCGTCGCCGATGAAGTTGGCCGGGCCGAACAGCGGCTTGAACGCCGGATGCACGTCCGAATTGACGTAGGCCAGCCAACGCGACGCCTCGCCGCGCTGGCGCGCGCTGCCGTCGCCGGCAAGGCCGGCCTCGGGGTAGGTGTCGGCGATGTAGCCCAGGATCGCGGCGTTCTGGGTCAGCACGAAGTCGCCATCGACGATCGCGGGGACCGCGCCGGTCGGATTGATCGCGAGGTAGGCCGGCGCCTTCATCGACTCCTTGTCGAGGATCTCGACCGAAAACGGCTGGCCGGTCCATTGCAGGGCGATGTGGTCGGCGGTCGAGCACGCGCCGGGCTTGGTGTAGAGCTTCATGCGGGATCCCTCGAAGACAAGCGAATCCCGACACTATCGCGCAGGCGTGGCCCGGCGCTCAATGTCGCGGCGTGCAACGGTCAATTGCCCTGAATGCGCTGGCGCCGTCCCTTCTTCGGCCTTTCGGGCACCTTCCCCTGCGTGAGGAGAAGAAGAGCCTAAGAAGGGCCCAGGAAGAGCGCGAGGACTGGGAGAAGGCTGCAGACGTCGAGCGCCGCGTTGTCCCTCTCCCCTTGCGGGAGAGGGACAGGCCGCCACAGGCGGCCAGGGAGAGGGGCAGGGCTTACGAGCGCCGCGGCTTCAGCGACTGCACCTTATAGAAGGTGTGATCGCCGATCGTCGCGACCTGGTACGCCGTGCGCCACGACGGGCTGGCGATGGCGTGCGCGGCGAAGTGGCTCGCGCCCGGGACGATTTCCTTGCGCTGGCCGGGCGGCAGAGCCCAGTTGCGCTCGGCGTCGAGGGCAATGGTGACAGCCTCGCCCCAAGCCTCGGTGTTGGTCAGGCGCGTGCCCGGCGACACCAGGGTGGGGGCGAACTGCTTGCGTGCCGTGACCACGTCGCAGACGGTGTTGCCCCACAGGCCGCTGTCGCGGCGGCGCAGGGCGACCTCGGCGACCGCCTTCTGGCCGCGCACGGACTGGTCGCGGGCTTCCAGGTAGACGGTGGTGCTCAGGCACAGCGAATCGGCGGTTTGCGGCGGCAGCACGGAGGCCAGCCACAGGATCCAAGCCAGTTTCATCTAATCGGACTCCTTGCTCCGTTGCGCCTGTCCGCTGGCGGCGGCCTTCTCCAAGGGAGACGGCAACCACGGCACGGACCGGCATGGCGTACTGGGGAGGGCAGCGGCTCTGCGGCGCGCTTTTGCCCATTCACCAAATCCGCGCGGGAGGTTCGTCCACGCGGGCGGTGAGGGTCGCCACCAAAGGGGTGGCCGGAAAAAGTTGGCGCACGGTAGCGGCGCGAAGATAAACGTCAGATGAACAATGGGGGCTTGACCGTGCGGCAGCGGATGCTGCTGGAAACTCGGCTCGGCATCGCAACCCATTGTTTCGATGGGCCTTTGATCCACAACCCGTGGGGTTCGAATCCCCAACGGCTGTTCAGAATCCTCCTATGGTCGTAGGCGCGGCCGTTCGATGCAGGTGATGAAAAACCGCTTCGAACGACCCTGCAGGCCCCGTCCGGCAAGGCCTGCGCAGTTCGTCACAATGCGGCCGCCACGCGACTGCCCTGGGCGATCGCACGCTTTGCGTCGAGTTCCGCCGCGACGTCCGCGCCGCCGATCACATGCACCGCCACGCCCGCGTCGGCGAGCGCCGCGGCCAGCGGTTTATAGGGTTCCTGGCCCGCGCAGACCACAACATGATCGACTGGTAGCGTCTGCGCGCTGCCGTCCACGCGCACGTGCAGACCCTCGTCGTCGACGCCGAGGTATTCGACGCCGCCCAGCATCCGCACGCGCTTGGCCTTCAGCGTCGCGCGGTGGATCCAACCGGTGGTCTTGCCCAGCCGCGCGCCCGGACGGCCCGGGCTGCGCTGCAGCAGCCAGACCTCGCGTGCCGGCGGCTCGGGTTGCGGCGTCGCGAGGCCGCCGCGGTTGCCGTCGTAGTCCAGGTCCACGCCCCACTGCGCGCGCCAGCGCGCCGCGTCGAGGCTGGGGCTGGCGCCGTGCTCGACCAGGAACTCCGCCACGTCGAAGCCGATCCCGCCCGCGCCGATGATCGCGACCTTGCGTCCCGGCACGACGCGGCCGCTGAGCACGTCGAGGTAGCTCACCACCTTGGGATGGTCGGCGCCGCCGAAATCCACCTCGCGCGGGCGGATGCCGGTCGCCAGCACCACCGCGTCGAAGCCCGCCAGCGTGTCGGCCTCGGCATACGTCCCCAGTCGCACCTCCACGCCGGTCTGCTCCAGCCGGCGCCCGAAGTAGCGCAGCGTCTCGTGGAACTCCTCCTTGCCCGGGATGCGCTTGGCGAGGTTGAACTGGCCGCCGATCTCGCCCGAGGCCTCGAACAGGGTGACCCGGTGGCCGCGCTCGGCCGCGACAGACGCCGCCGCCATGCCGGCGGGCCCGGCGCCAACCACCGCGATGCGCTTCGGCGTCGCGGTCGGCACATAGTTGAGTTCGGTCTCGGCGCAGGCGCGCGGGTTGACCAGGCAACTGGCGGTCTTGTTCTCGAAGACGTGGTCCAGGCAGGCCTGGTTGCACGCAATACATGTATTGATGTCGGCCGCGCGCTGCGCGCGTGCCTTGTTCACCCATTGCGGGTCGGCCAGCAGCGGGCGCGCCATCGACACCATGTCCGCCTCGCCACGGACGAGGATGCCCTCGGCCACGTCGGGCATGTTGATGCGGTTGGTCGTCACCAGCGGGAGGCCGACGTGCGGCTTCAGGCGCGCGGTGATGCCGGTGAAGGCCGCGCGCGGGACCGAGGTGGCGATGGTCGGGACGCGTGCCTCGTGCCAGCCGATGCCGGTGTTGATCAGCGTGGCGCCGGCTGCCTCGATGGCTTTCGCCTGTTGCACCACTTCATCCCAGGCCAGGCCGTCGTCGACCAGGTCCAGCATCGAGAGCCGGTAGACGATGATGAAGTCCGGCCCGCAGGCCTCGCGGATGCGGCGCACGATCTCCACCGCGAAGCGCATGCGTTTTGCCGCATCGCCGCCCCATGCGTCCTGGCGATGGTTGGTGCGCGGCGCGGTGAACTGGTTGAGCAGATAGCCTTCCGAGCCCATCACCTCGACGCCGTCGTAGCCGGCCTCCCGCGCCAGCTGTGCGCTGCGCACGAAGGCGCGGATCTGGCGTTCGACGCCGCCGGCCGAGAGCGCGCGCGGGGTGAAGGGATTGATCGGCGCCTTCAGCCGCGTCGGCGCGACCTGCAGCGGGCTGTAGCCGTAGCGACCGGCGTGGAGGATCTGCAGGCAGATGCGGCCGCCGTGCGCATGGACGGCGCCGGTGACCTGACGGTGCCGGCGCACTTCCCACGGAAAGCGCATCGTGCCGCCGAACGGCTTGAGCCAGCCGGCGAGGTTCGGCGAGAAGCCGCCGGTGACGATCAGCCCGACGCCGCCCGCGGCGCGCTCGCCGAAGTACGCGGCCAGCTTCGGGAAATCCGCCGCCTTGTCCTCCAGCCCCGTGTGCATGGACCCCATCAGCACCCGGTTGGCGAGGGTGCAGAACCCCAGGTCCAGCGGCTCGAACAGCTTCGGATAAAGCGGATGTGGCGCGGGCGGCTGCGAAGCCGCGGCGGAATCGAAGCTGAGGGGGCTGGCGACCGTCATGGGTAAATACGCTGGCGTACGGAAGCCGGCACGATGCCGCGAAAGCCGCCCGGCTTCAAGCGTGGCGGCGGTGCCGGGGCGGCTGCGGCTGGGGGCACGCGACCGACGGCAAGGACCGCGGCGTCGCGCGCAAGCCGTTTTGCCTTGCGACCAAGCCCCGGCGCCTTGCGCGCAAGCCGTTTTGCCTTGCGACCGAGTCCCGGTGCCTTGCGCGCAAGCCGTTCTGCCTTGCGACCGAGTCCCGGCGCCTTGCGTGCAAGCCGTTCTGCCTTGCGACCGAGTCCCGGCGCCTTGCGTGCAAGCCGTTCTGCCTTGCGACCGAGTCCCGGCGCCTTGCGCGCAAGCCGTTCTGCCTCGCGACCGAGTCCCGGCGCCTTGCGTGCAAGCCGTTCTGCCTTGCGACCGAGTCGTTTCGCCTTGCCGCCGGAGCTCGCCGGCCCGCGCGGCCGTCAGCCGGTCGGCATCGGCAGGCACTCCATCACTTCCACCGCATCGCCGGGGAAGATCGTGAAGTGCGGATGGCCCTCGAACATCCGGGCCGCGGCTTCGTGCGATTCGGCTTCCACCACGGTCCACGCGGCCAGTTCGTTGCGGACGTCCGCGATGCCTTTCGACGCGATGCGCTTGGTCTTGCCGAGCGGGCTGCCCCCGTCGACGATCGCGGCCTCGTAGCGCTTCACCCACTGGCCCCAGGCTTCCATGCCGGCCTTCTCACGGCGGGCGCGTTCGTCTTCGCTGAGCGCCTTCCATTGCTCCATCGACGCGGCCGTGCCCAGGAAAACGGCGAGGTAACGTTTCATGCGGTGCTCCTCCGGTTCGGGAAAGTCGGGGGCGCGGCGAGCACGCCCCTCATTCCAATCGACGAACGGAACCGCCGCGGATCGACACCGCGGCACTCGCGTTCACCAGCCGCTGAGCACCAGCTTGCCGATCGTCGTGCCCGATTCGAGCCTGCGGTGCGCTTCACGCAGGTTCGCCGCGTCGATCGGCGAAAGCGAGTCGCGCTGCGTGCCGCGCAGTTCGCCGGCATCGATGAGCGCCGCCACGCGGTCGAGGATGCGGCCCTGTTCGTCCATGTCCGGCGTCTGGAATCGCGGGCGACCGAACATCATTTCCCAGTGGATGCCGATGCACTTGAACTTGTACGGATCGCCCAGGCGCACCGGCTCCTTCGGTTCGACGACGAGACCGACGTGACCCTGCGGCGCGAGGATCTCGCCGAGTTGTTCCCAGTAGCGATTGGTGTCGTAGAGATTGAGCGCGGCATCGACGGTCTCGAAGCCGAGCGCCGCCAGCTGCGGACCGAGCGGCCGGCGATGATCGATGACATGGTGCGCGCCGAGCTCGCGGCACCACGCGATGGTGTCCTCGCGCGAGGCGGTGGCGATCACGGTGAAGCCCGCACGTCGCGCGATCTGGATCGCGAAAGAACCCACGCCGCCGGCACCGGCGATGATCAGCAGCGTCTTGCCCGCACCGCCGTTCTCGCTGTCGTACGGCATGCGCTGGAACAACAGTTCCCACGCGGTCAGCGCGGTGAGCGGCAACGCCGCCGCCTGCGCCGGGTCGAGCGACTTCGGCGGATGTCCGGCGATGCGCGAATCGACCAGCTGCAATTGCGCGTTGCTGCCCGGACGGGTGATGTCGCCGGCGTAATAGACGCGATCGCCGGGTTTGAAGCGCGTGACCGATTCGCCGACGGCTTCGACGATGCCGGCGGCATCAAAGCCGAGCACCTTCGGTTGCGCTTCGACCTGCGGCTTGGGCGAACGCACCTTCGTGTCGACGGGATTCACCGACACCGCATCGACGCGCACGAGCAGGTCGTGGCCTTTCGGCGCGGCAGGATCGGGCAGTTCGACGTCGACCAGCGATTGCGGATCGTCGATGGGGAGGTAGCGGGTGAGGGCGATGGCTTTCATGCAGGCTCCAGATTCACTTTCGATACTTCCCTTCTCCCCTCGCGGGAGAAGGTGGCGCGAAGCGCCGGAAGAGGGGCGACGCGCAGCGTCGCAAGCGGTCCGACCCCTCTCCCTGGCCGCCTGCGGCGGCCTGTCCCTCTCCCGCAAGGGGAGAGGGAATTGGCTCTTCCCTTCTCCCCTCGTGGGAGAAGGTGGCGCGAAGCGCCGGAAGAGGGGGCGCGTGGTCACACCGGCGACGGATTCCGTTCCGCGAATCCCGCCTGATGCCAGTACGGATACGCCGGCGTCTTCGCGCTCGCTTCGTCGAGCAGTGCGACCTGTTCCGGCGTGAGGTTCCAGCCGACCGCGCCGAGGTTCTGCTTGAGCTGTTCCTCGTTGCGCGCGCCGATCACCACCGTCGACACCGTCGGACGCTGCAGCAGCCAGTTGAGCGCGATCTGCGCAACGGTCTTGCCGGTTTCCGCGGCGACCTTGTCCAGCGCATCGACGACGCGGTACAGGTATTCCTCGTCGACCGGCGGACCATAGTCCGCACTGCCCGGCAGGCGGCTCACTTCCGGACGCGGCTGGCCGCGGCGGATCTTGCCGGTGAGGCGGCCCCAGCCGAGCGGGCTCCACACCACCGCGCCGATGCCCTGGTCCAGGCCCAACGGCATGAGTTCCCACTCGTAATCGCGGCCGATCAGCGAGTAGTACGCCTGGTTGGCGACGTAGCGCGTCCAGCCGTGGCGTTCGGACGCGGCGAGCGACTTCATCAGATGCCAGCCGGAGAAATTCGACACGCCCAGGTAACGGATCTTGCCTGCGCGCACGAGGTCGTCGAGCGTGGACAGCGTTTCTTCCACCGGCGTCTTCGCATCGAAGCCGTGCAGCTGGAACAGGTCGATGTAGTCGGTGCCCAGGCGCTTGAGCTGCGCGTCGATCGTGCGCAGCAGGTGGAAGCGCGAGGAACCCACCGCGTTGGGATCGTCCGCGTCGAAACGGAACGTCGCCTTGGTCGAGATCAGCACCTTGTCGCGACGATCCTTGATCGCCGCGCCGAGGATGCTCTCGGCCATGCCGCCGGAGTAGACGTCGGCGGTGTCGAAAAGATTGAGGCCGGCGTCGAGGCAGACGTCGATCAGCCGCGAGGCTTCGGCGACGTCGGTGTTGCCCCACGAACCGAACAGTTCGCCCTTGCCGCCGAAGGTGCCGGTGCCGAAGCTCAGCGCGGGGACACGGAAGCCGGAGTGGCCGAGATGACGGTATTCCATCGTGTGGGTCCTGGTTGGGAGAGGGAGGCGGAGTCGGCGTCGTCGCCGAGCAGGGCGCGAAGGTCGATCGACTCGGCCATCGCGCGGTAACCGGCGTCGCCCGGATGCAGGTGATCGCCCGAATCGTACGCCGGCAGGAAACGCGTCGGCTTTGCCGGATCGCGCGTGACCGCGTCGAAGTCGAGCACCGCGTCGAACTCGCCACCGTCGCGGATCCAGGCGTTGACGGCCTGGCGCACGCGCTCCTTGTCGGCGGTGAAATAGCCGCGCATGGGAGTGTCCTGCAGCGCGCCTTCGAACGGCGTCAAGGTTGCGCCGACGATGCGCACGCCGCGTGCACGTGCGTGCTGGATCAGCTGGCGGTAGCCGGCGATCAGCGATTCGGCGCTGGCGACGCCTTCGTGCGGGCCCAGCGGCGTGCCATCCCAGCCGATGTCGTTGATGCCGATCAGCACGATCGCCGATGCGATGCCCGGCTGCGAGAGCACGTCGCGGTCGAAGCGTGCCAGCGCGTTCTCGCCCATGCGGTCGCGCAGCAGGCGTCCACCGGAGATGCCGGCGTTGAGCACGGCGACATCGTGTCGCGCGAGGCGGGCGGCGAGCACGTCCGGCCAGCGCGTGTTCGCGTCCATCGTCGCCATGTTGCCGTCAGTGATCGAGTCGCCGATCGCGACCACGGTGCGCGTCGTCGCCGGCGCTTCGACCTGGATGGCGGTGACGAACACGCGCGTGGTCAGCGTCGCGTCGTGTTTCATCCGCGTCGCACCGGTCTGGTCTCCCACACCGACGTACGCAGTCTGGCGTGCATCCCAGTGGAAGGTCGCGGGTGCGGTCGGTTCGGGCAAATGGAGGCTGATCGACACGTCCGCAAGCGCAGCGACGCTGAAGTCGACCGGATCGCTCAGCATCGGCGCGCCGGCGGGAATCGTCACCGACGTCTTGCCGCCGAACGTCAACACGCGATCGCTGCCGGCGACGATGCCGCCGTCTTTTGCGGGTGTCGCGACATGCGCCGCGCCGATCACCAGCGGTTGCGTGCCGTACGCGTTCGACAGCAGCACACGAATGCGCGGACCGCCGACGCTGACGCGTGCGCTCTGGCGCACCGTCTGGTTCCAGAAATGGAAGGGCAGGTTGGTCGGCAACGCGAAGTCGCCGTCCCAGCGCGCCTGCGGACTCGCGGTCCACGTCGGGATCCACGTCGTGCGTTCGGGCGGTGCGGCGAAAGCCGGCGCTGCGGTCAGCAGCGCGGCCATCAGGACGAACAGGAACTTCGATGGAACAGATGCGTTCATGCGGTTCTCCGAAGTCGTCGAAGGATCACGCGCCTTCCGTCGCGCAACCGGCGGGCAGTACGAGGCGCTGCGGTGCGCGGCGTTCCAGCCACACGCTCCACGCCGCGACCAGCAGGCCGGCGACGGTGACGGCGGCGGCGAACCAGGTGATCGACGCAAGGCCCGGTCCGCGGTCGATCACCACGCCGCCCAGCCACGCACCGATCGCGTTGCCGAGATTGAACGCGGCGATGTTGAAACTCGACGCGAGGTTCTGGCCCGCACCTTCGGCATGACGCAGCACGCGCAACTGCAGCGGCGACACCGTCGCGAACGCGGCCACGCCGAGCACGCCGACGAAGGCGACCATCGCGACCGGACTGCGCAGCGCGAAACCCATCGCAGCCAGCACCAGGGCCAGCGCGAACAGCGTGCCGAGCAGCGCCGGCGTGGCCTTGCGATCAGCGAGTCGTCCACCAAGCAGGTTGCCCACCACCATGCCGCCGCCGAACACCAGCAGGATCGGTGACACCGCGCTGTCGACGAAGCCGGTCAGCTGGGTCAGCAGCGGCTGCACGTAGGTGATCACCACGAACACACCGGCGAAACCCAGCATCGTCATCAGCAGGCCGAGCAGCACCTGCGGTCGTGCGATGGTCGCCAGTTCGTCGCGCAGCGCGACCGGTGCGCTGTCGTCGCGACTGCGCGGCACCAGCAGCGCGATCACCAGCAGCGACACGATGCCGACCGCACCCATCGCCCAGAACGTCGAGCGCCAGCCCAGGTGCAGGCCCAGCCACGCGCCGGCCGGCATGCCCAGCAGCGTGGCGAGCGTGAGGCCGGAGAACATGATCGAAATCGCGGACGCCTTGCGTTCGGCCGGCACCAGTCCGGTCGCGACGACCGCACCCACGCCGAAGAACGTGCCGTGGGTCAGCGAGGTGATGACGCGCGCGATCATCAGCGTCGTGTAGTCCGGCGCGATCGCACAGGCGATGTTGCCGACGGTGTAGATCACCATCAGCGCCATCAGCACCGCCTTGCGCGGCATGCGGCGAGTGAGCAGGGTCAGCACCGGCGCGCCGGCGAACACGCCCAGCGCGTAGCCCGACACCAGCAGGCCGGCGGCGGCGATGGAGACGTGCAGATCGGCGGCGACCTGCAGCAGCAGGCCCATGATCACGAACTCGGCACAGCCGATGCCGAACGAGCCGGCGGTCAGCGCGTACAGCGCCAACGGCATGCGCCCGCCCGGCGTGGCCGGGGCAGGCAGGGAAGCGGAGAGGGGAGCGGCCATCGTGGGCGTCCTGGACGAAAGGACGGCAGCGTAGGCGCTTGCATATTCAGCGCAAACCATCAGGATGGCTAAGTAGTTTCAACATTACGTTGATAATCGGAACTGTCCCTCATGGACCGCATCGGCGACATCGCGCTGTTCCTGCGCGTGCTGGACCTGGGCTCGATCAGTGCCGCCGCGCGCAGCCTGGACCTGTCGGTGGCCGTGGCCAGCCAGCGCCTGAAGCGGCTGGAGCGCGACCTCGGCGTGCGCCTGCTGCACCGGACCACGCGCCGCCTCCACGCCACGCCCGAGGGCGCGGCGCTGGCCGAGCAGGGCCGCCCGCTGGTCGAGGACCTGGAAGCGCTGACCGGCGGGCTGCGCCAGGCGGGCGTGGACATCGCCGGCACCCTGCGCGTGACCGCGTCGGCGTCGTTCGGACGGCAATACATTTCGCCGCTGTTGCCGGAGTTCCTCGCGCTGCATCCGAAGATCCGGCTCAGCATCAACCTGACCGACCAGATGCTGGACCTGGTCAGTTCCGGCTTCGACCTCGCCATCCGCATCGGCGCGCTAGACGATTCCTCACTGGTCGCGCGCAAGCTGACGGTGAATCGCCGCGTGCTCTGCGCATCGCCCGACTACCTGCGCCGCCACGGCACGCCGCGCACGCCGCAGGAACTGGCCGAACACGACTGCGTGCTGCTGGTCGGCAGCCAGGGCCGCCAGGACGTGTGGCGTCTTGGCGACGGTGCCGGCGGCGAGACCGCGGTGCGCGTGCGCGGTCGCGTGGAAACCAACTACGGCGAGATGGTGCGCGACATGGCCGTGGCCGGACTCGGCATCTCGGTGCATTCGACCTGGCACGTGTGCGAAGACCTGCGCGAGGGCCGACTGGTGCAGGTGCTGGCCGACCATCCGATCGCCGACAGCGGCATCTATGCGGTCATGCCGCAACGAAGGCTGGTGCCGCCACGCGTACGCGCGCTGGTGGATTTCCTCGCGGAACGGTTCGCCGATCCGCCCTGGGAAAAGTGTCTGCGCGAGGGCTAGACCACTCCGCGAGTGGCGACTCATCACGCATTACCGTAGCCCGGGTAAGCGCAGCGCACCCGGGAAGCCCATCGCGTCGAAGCCCCGGGTGCGGCCTCCGGCCCTACCCGGGCTACCGAGCCTGGCGGGCACCATCGCGCGTTACCCGTAGCCCGGGTAAGCGCAGCGCACCCGGGAAGCCCATCGCGTTGAAGCCCCGGGTGCGGCCTTCGGCCTTACCCGGGCTACGAGGCGTGTCTTGATCGCGCCGCGGGCTTCGCGATCAGCAACGCCGTTCAATCGAACGCGAACGCATCCAGCGCCAGCGATCCGAACTCGTGCGAGCGGTGCAACGTGCGCACCGTCGGTGACTCTCCGCCTGCACCGAGCGCGACGAACAGCGGCATCAGGTGTTCCACCGTCGGATGCGCGTGGTGCGCATGCGGCGCGCGCTGTTGCCAGTCGAGCATGGCGTCGATGTCGTGCACAGCCAGCGCGGCGTGCATCCACTGCGCGAATTCCTGCGCCCACGGTGTCATCGGCGCGTCGGGATGCGCCCAGTCCAGATCGCCGAGGTTGTGCACGAAACCGCCCGAGCCGATCACCAGCACGCCGTCGTCGCGCAGCGGCGCCAGCGCCTGTCCGAGCGCGTAGTGCGCCGTGGCGTCGCCGTGCGGCATCACCGACAGCGGCACGACGGGAATGTCGGCCTGCGGATACATCCGCAGCAGCGGCACCCACACGCCGTGGTCGAGGCCGTGGTTCTCGCGCACGCGCGCTGGCAGGCCCGCATCGGCGAGGCGCTGCGCGATCTCTTCGGCGAGATCAGGCGCGCCGGGTGCTGGGTAGTGGATGCGATACAGCGGTTCCGGGAATCCGCCGAAGTCGTGCACGGTGTGCGGTTGCAGGTGTCCGCCGAGCATCGGCCGGTCGGTCATGAAATGCGCGGACGCGACGACGATCGCGCGCGGCCACGGCAGTTCGCGGCCGAGGCCGTCGAGGAAGCGGCCGGCGGGGGAATCCTGCACGGCCAGCATCGGCGAGCCGTGGGAGAGGAACAGGGCGGGCAGGCGTGCGGGAATGTCCATGCCATCGAGGTTGGGCCGTTGATCGCCGATTTCCAAGCACCGCGCCCGCGCCGGTCCGTTCCGCCGGCCACGGCAATCGCAGGCGACGAACGGCGCCGGCTTCACGACGGACGAGGCGCGGCTCTGGCACAACAGCATCCTCACGTCACGTGCGGAGCCCGCCATGAGCGATTTCGACCAGCGTTCCGCCGCCCGCCCGCAACCCGATGCGCCGCTGCTCGACATCGCCGACTACGTCGACGGGCCCGACATCGCATCTCAGGAAGCCTACGAGACCGCGCGCTGGGTGCTGCTCGACTCGCTCGCCTGCGCCGCGCTGGCAATGGATCATCCGGCGTGCGTGCGTCACCTGGGGCCGATCGTGCCCGGTGCGGTACTTCCCGGCGGCGCGCGCGTGCCGTTCACCGCCCATGAACTCGATCCCGTGCAGGCCGCCTACGACATCGGCGTGCAGATCCGCTGGCTCGATTTCAACGACACCTGGCTCGCCGCCGAATGGGGTCATCCGTCCGACAACCTCGGCGCGATCCTCGCCGTCGCCGATTACCTCGGCCGACGCGCCGCGGGCGAGGGCGGCACGCCGCTCACCGTGCGCGAGGTGCTCGGCCACGCCATCCGCGCGCACGAGATCCAGGGCTGCTACGCGCTGAAGAATTCGTTCAATCGCGTCGGCCTGGACCACGTGATCCTGGTGCGGCTCGCGTCGACTGCGGTGGCGACGAAGATGCTCGGCGGAAGCCGCGACGAGATCGTCAACGCGCTCTCGCACAGCTGGATCGACAACGGCGCGCTGCGCACCTACCGGCACGCGCCGAACACCGGTCCGCGCAAGAGTTGGGCCGCCGGCGATGCGTGCCGACGCGCGGTGACACATGCGCTGAACGCGTGCCGCGGCGAGGTCGGCTATCCCAGCGCGCTCAGCGTGCCGACCTGGGGTTTCTACGACGTCGCTCTCGAGGGACGCGAATTCGAGTTCGAGCGGCCGTTCGGCAGCTACGTGATGGAGAACATCCTGTTCAAGATCAGCCACCCGGCCGAGTTCCACGCGCAGACCGCGGTGGAGTGCGCGATGCGGCTGCATGCGCAGGTGGCGGATCGCATCGAAGCGATCGAGAGCGTGCTGATCGAGACGCAGGAAGCGGCCATGCGCATCATCGACAAGACCGGCCCGCTGGCGAACTACGCCGATCGCGACCACTGCCTGCAGTACATGGTCGCCGTGCCGCTGATCTTCGGACGCCTGGGCGCGGACGACTACACCGACGCGGTCGCGTCGGATCCGCGCATCGACGAACTTCGCGCGAAGATGATCGTGCGTGAAGAGCCGCGCTTCAGCCGCGACTATTACGACCCGGACCGCCGCTACATCGGCAATGCCGTGCAGGTGACCTTCCGTGACGGCGGCCAGACGGAGAAGGTGTCGATCGACTACCCGGTCGGCCACCGGCGCCGTCGCGAGGAGGGCGTTCCGCTGCTGCGCAACAAATTCGAACGCGCCATCGCCGGGCGCCTGCCGCCGGAAAAGCTCGAATCGCTGAACGCCATCGCCGCCGAACCGGCGCGCATCGATGCATTGGCCATCACGGACTTCATGTCATTGCTGACACCGTGAACGGAACGCGACAACAAAAAACGTCGTGAGGAACTTTCAGGATTGTTAGATCGACGTTAACACCGCTTTCACATAGGCAAACTTAACCTGCGCCCGATGGCGTCGTAGGGCGGCCGTCCAAAGGACCTCGCGCAACGCCGTTACCGCATTTCTGATCAAGGAGCTGATATATGAATAAGAAACTCCTCTGCGCCGCCCTGCTGGGTGGCCTGAGCCTGGTCCAGGTGGCCAATGCTCAGGTTGCTGACGATCGCTGGTACCTCACCGGTGCGGCCGGCATGAACATCCAGGACAACGATCGCAACACGCGCGACACTCCGTTCGGCTCCATCGGCGTCGGCAAGTTCCTCAACGAGAACTGGTCGCTGGACGGTGAGCTGAACTACCAGAACCCGAACAACGACGACAACCAGGATCTCAACTGGAGTCAGTACGGCATCTCGTTCGACGCGCGTCGTTTCTTCAATGCCGAAGGCCGCAACTGGGCGCCGTACATCCTGATGGGCCTGGGCTACCAGCGTTCGGAAGAGGAGTTCGACAACTTCCCGAACCCGGACTCGCCGGGTGAGGACAAGGAAGGCAATGTCGCGGCGAAGGTCGGCGTCGGCGTGCAGAGCGGTCTGCCCGGCAAGCGCGCGGCGATCCGCACCGAACTGGCCTATCGCGCCGACTTCAACGATCGCGACCTCAGCTCGCGTCCGGGCGGAAATTCCTCGCTCGACAGCGACGACTGGTACGGCGACCTGCTGGCTTCGGTCGGCGTCGTGATCCCGCTGGGTCCGCCGGTCGTGGCGGCTCCGCCGCCGGCTCCGGCGCCGAGCTGCGCCGACCTCGACGACGACGGCGACGGCGTCAACAACTGCGACGACAAGTGCCCGGGCTCGCAGGCCGGCCAGACGATCGGTCCGGACGGTTGCCCGGTGCCGGTGTCGATCGACCTGAAGGGCGTGAACTTCGACTTCGACAAGGCCACGCTGCGTCCGGACGCGGTTTCGATCCTCAACGAGGCGATCGAGATCTTCAAGCGTTATCCGGAACTGCGCGCCGAAGTCGCCGGTCACACCGACCAGTGCGGCAAGGACGCGTACAACCAGAAGCTGTCGGAGCGTCGCGCCAAGGCGGTGTACGACCACCTGACCGCGAATGGCATCGACGCCTCGCGTCTGACCGGTCCGAACGGCTACGGCGAGAGCCGTCCGCTGGAAGACCTGGGCCAGGCGTTCCCGGGCTGCAAGAGCGAGAAGAACCGTCGTACCGAGCTGAACGTCCAGAACTGACGTCCGGTACAAGGCCTTTCCCGCGTAGCACCACTTCGAAGCCCGGCCGGGAGCCGGGCTTCGTCGTTTACGGGACAATCCTTACAAAAAACGTTAACTGGTGTTAACAAACACTTTGACGGGTGTATCATTCCGGCCGTCAGTGACCCGCGGCGCTGGTCCGACCGCGCCTGTTCAGGTCCTGCCGGGTGTGCGCCGCCTGCAGTAAAGACGTGTTCCCCCCAAACCGCTTTTTTACTGATCCAAGGAGTGACAGATGAAGATCCGTGTGTTGAGCACTGCGCTGCTGGCAGGCCTGGCGTTCGCCCAGGCAGCCAATGCCCAGGAATTCGACGATCGCTGGTACCTGACCGGTTCGGCCGGCATGAACATCCAGGACAACGATCGCGGTACGCGTGACGCGCCGTTCGGTGCGCTGGGCGTGGGCAAGTTCCTCAACCAGAACTGGTCGGTCGACGGTGAGCTGAACTACCAGAACCCGAACAACGACGACAACCAGGACCTGAACTGGAGCCAGTACGGCGTGTCGGTCGACCTGCGCCGCCATTTCACCCAGGAAGGTCGCAACTGGGCGCCGTACCTGCTGATGGGCCTGGGCTACCAGCGCTCGGAAGAAGAGTTCGACGCGTTTCCGAGCACCGTTTCGCCGGGCGAGCGTGAGGAAGGCAACCTGGCCGCGAAGGTCGGCGTCGGCGTGCAGAGCGGCCTGGCCGGCAAGCGTGCCGCCATCCGCACCGAGCTGGCGTACCGTGCCGACTTCGACGATGGCAGCATGTCGGCCCCGAGCGAAGACTGGTTCGGCGACCTGCTGGCTTCGGTCGGCGTCGTGATCCCGCTGGGCCCGCCGGTCGTGGCGGCACCGCCGCCGGCTCCGGCGCCGAGCTGCGCAGACCTCGACGACGACGGCGACGGCGTCAACAACTGCGACGACAAGTGCCCGGGTTCGCAGGCCGGCCAGACGATCGGTCCGGACGGTTGCCCGGTGCCGGTGTCGATCGACCTGAAGGGCGTGAACTTCGACTTCGACAAGGCCACGCTGCGTCCGGACGCGGTTTCGATCCTCAACGAGGCGATCGAGATCTTCAAGCGTTATCCGGAACTGCGCGCCGAAGTCGCCGGTCACACCGACCAGTGCGGCAAGGACGCGTACAACCAGAAGCTGTCGGAGCGTCGCGCCAAGGCGGTGTACGACCACCTGACCGCGAATGGCATCGACGCCTCGCGTCTGACCGGTCCGAACGGCTACGGCGAGAGCCGTCCGCTGGAAGACCTGGGCCAGGCGTTCCCGGGCTGCAAGAGCGAGAAGAACCGTCGTACCGAGCTGAACGTCCAGAACTGAGGACATCGCGGTACGCGGATATTCCGCACAGCATCACTTCGAAGCCCGGCCTCGCGCCGGGCTTCGTCGTTTTGGCTGAGAACCTTTCGCAGATTCATTGGGCTAACGAATTCCTATCATTCCTGCGCTTTGTGAAACGCGCGCTGCGATACGTCGCAACCGCTTTCAGGAAGACCCCGCTGCTTCCTCTTGCTGCAAGGAGTGACACTTTGAAAATTCGTCTACTGGGTATGGCCCCTCGCGTTCGCACAGGCGGCCAGCGCGCAGGAATTCGATGATCGCTGGTACCTGACCGGCTCGGCCGGCATGAACATCCAGGACAACGACCGCGATACGCGCGATGCGCCATTCGGTGCGCTGGGCGTGGGCAAGTTCCTCAACCAGAACTGGTCGCTGGACGGTGAGCTGAATTACCAGAACCCCAACGATGACCACAACCAGAACCTCAACTGGAGCCAGTACGGCGCATCGATCGACCTGCGTCGTCATTTCACCCAGGACGGCCGCAGCTGGGCGCCGTATCTGCTGATGGGCCTGGGCTACCAGCGTTCGGAAGAAGAGGTCGTCCTGCTCAACAACCCGCATTCGCCGGGCGAGCGTGAGGATGGCAACCTCGCCGCCAAGATTGGCGTCGGCATCCAGAGCGCCCTGGCCGGCAAGCGTGCGGCGATCCGCACCGAGCTTGCCTATCGCGCCGACTTCGACGACCGGAGCATCGCGGCACCGCACGAAGAGCGGTTCGGCGACCTGCTGGCCTCGGTTGGCGTGGTGATTCCGCTGGGCGCTCCCGCTTCGGTCGCGCCGCCGCCGCCGCCGCGTCCGGGTTGCGTTCCGGGTACGGACAACGATGGCGATGGCGTCGACGATTGCGTCGACCAGTGCCCGGATTCGAAGGCCGGCCAGGCGATCGGTCCGAACGGTTGTGCGGTTCCGGTGTCGATCGATCTGCACGGCGTGAACTTCGACTTCGACAAGTCGCGCCTGCGCCCTGATGCGACTGCGATCCTCAATGAGGCCATCGAGATCCTCAAGCGTCATCCGGAACTGCGCGCTGAAGTCGCCGGTCACACCGACCAGTGCGGCAAGGACGCATACAACCAGAAGCTGTCGGATCGTCGCGCGCAGGCCGTGTACGCCTATCTCACCAGCAATGGCATCGACGCTTCGCGTCTTGCCGGTCCGAACGGTTATGGCGAGAGCCGTCCGCTGGAAGACATGGGCCAGAAGTTCCCGCACTGCAAGAGCGAAGCCAACCGCCGCACCGAGCTGAACGTCCAGAACTGAGGACATCGCGGTACGCGGAGTTCCGCACAGCATCACTTCGAAGCCCGGCCTCGCGCCGGGCTTCGTCGTTCCAGCGGACGCGGTTCACGAGCTGCGTTCACGGGGCTGCGCGCGTCGCGGCGTAAACTTCCCGCGCAGCCGGTGCATTCGCGGCGGTGGAAGGAGAACGCTCATGCGCGCCTTGATGGGTCTGTCCTTGTGTCTGCTTGCCGGCGCCGCGCAGGCGCAGTCCGCGCAATGCGGGTCGCTCGCCGCGCCGAAGGCGTTGCCGATCCGTCCGACGGTGGTGGCGCCGATCGCGCCCGAGCTCGTCGCGCCGAGTCATCAGCTGGGTGCGCCCACGGGTGTGCTGTCGCAGGCCTTCGATGAAGCGCTCGCGGTCGACCAGGTGCTGTTCCGCCTGCGCGTGGAGGGCTGCCAGGTGGCGAAGGCGCTGCCGGCTGCAACCACGCCGTCCGCCATGCCCAGCGCGACCGATCCGGCGGCCTACAAGCCCAAGACCCAGTACGACAACACGCCGTGGCGGTTCGACATGAACCAGAATGGCAAGCGCATGACCGCGGAAGAGTTCGACGCATGGATGAAGGCCAAGGGCGTCCGGGTGGTGAAGGCAAGGCCGGCCGTCGCGCCGGTGCCCGCCGAGCCCCCCAAGACCGAACCCGAAAAGAAGAAGTGACGCGACCCGTGCGTCCCGGGCCGAGGCCCGGTCGCGCGCCGTCGCCGTCGAACGCGCCGCGTCATGGGCTTGCACGCGTGTTGTCCAAACAGGGGCTGTGCTCGCGCACCGAGGCGGCACGCTGGATCGAGGCAGGGCGGGTCGAAGTCGACGGCCGCATCGTTCGCGATCCTGAATTCCCCATCGTCCAGGGACGCCAGCGCGTGCGCGTGGACGGTCGAGAGCTCGATGCAGCGCCACGCCTGTACCTGATGCTCAACAAGCCGCGCGGCCTGGTGACGACCACCCAGGACGAACGCGGGCGCGACACCGTGTATCGCTGCTTCGACGGCTCGGGGTTGCCGTGGATCGCGCCGGTAGGGCGACTCGACAAGGCCAGCGAGGGCCTTCTCCTGTTCAGCAACGATCCCGCATGGTCCGCCGCGATCACCGATCCGGACACCGGTCCCGACAAGACCTACCACGTGCAGGTCGACGCGGTGCCCGACGAGGCGTTGCTCGAAGCCCTGGTGCGCGGGGTCGAGGTCGAAGGCGAGTATCTGCGCGCGCGTGCCGTGCGCCTGCTGCGCAGCGGCGAACGCAACGCATGGCTGGAAGTCGTCCTCGACGAGGGGCGTAATCGCCATATCCGCCGGCTGTTGGCCGAGTTCGACCTTGCGGTGCTGCGACTGGTCCGCGTGGCGGTGGGAACGCTCGCCCTGGGCGAGTTGCCCAAGGGGCAGTGGCGGCGCCTCGACGACGTCGAGGTCGCGGCGCTGTCCCGCATTCATAAAAACCCCTGAAAACGCGACATCGGCACGACAATGCAGGAGTGTGCAGAAAATCACTCTTTCACTTGCACGTAACCCTGCGTTGGGGCCTACACTGCCGCGAACTTCGTCGTGGGGGAAAGCAACATGGTCAAGATTTCGATGGCGGTTTCGCTGCTGCTCGTTTCGGCTGTCGCGTCCGCGCACAGCGGTTCGGCAGTGAAGGTGGAAGGCAAGCGCTCGCAGGTCTCCGAGCATTCGCTGGTGCGTTTCGACGCAGGCCAGATGGTCGCCGCGGGCAAGAAGGCAGCTGCCCCGAAGGCCGAAGAGGCCAAGGCCGAGGCGCCGAAGCAGGAAGAGGCCAGCCTCAATCCGAACGAATACAAGCCCAAGACGCAGTACGACAACACGCCGTACCGCTTCAACATGCACCAGAACGGCAAGAAGATGACCGCCGAGGAATTCGATGCCTGGATGAAGTCGCGCGGCATCCGCGTCGCCAAGGGCGCGCCGCAGGCCGCTCCGGCCGCCGCACAGGGCGGTGCCGCGGTGGCGACCGAGGCGAAGGGCAAGTAATCGCCTCGCCTACGCGACACGCATGAACGAAGAAGGCCGGTCTCTCGACCGGCCTTCTTTTTTCTGTCGACGGGAGGCGACGGTCAGCCCTTGATCACGCCCAGCTCGCGGCCGATACGCACGAACGCATCGATCGCCTTGTCCAGGTGCTCGCGCGTGTGCGCAGCCGACATCTGCGTGCGGATGCGTGCCTGTCCCTGCGGCACCACCGGATAGAAGAAACCGATCGCGTAGATGCCTTCCTCGAGCAGGCGCTGCGCGAACTTCTGCGCCAGCGGCGCGTCGTACAGCATCACCGGGCTGATGGGATGCACGCCGGGCTTCACGTCGAAGCCGGCCTGGGTCATGCGCTCGCGGAAATACGCGGTGTTGCGCGCCAGTTGCTCGCGCAGTTCGCCCGCGCTGGAAAGCATCTCGAATGCCTTGATGCCCGCGGCCACCACGTGCGGCGGCAGCGAATTGGAGAACAGGTACGGACGCGAGCGCTGGCGCAGCATCTCGATCACTTCACGCTTCGCGGTGGTGAAGCCGCCGAGTGCGCCGCCCATCGCCTTGCCAAGCGTGCCGGTGAAGATGTCGATCCGGTCCATCACGCCCTTCACTTCGGCCGAGCCGCGACCGGTCGCGCCGAGGAAGCCGGTGGCGTGGCATTCGTCGATGTGCACGAGTGCGCCGTACTTCTTCGCCAGCGCGGTGATTTCGTCCAGCGGCGCGATGAAGCCGTCCATCGAGAACACGCCGTCGCTGGTGACCATGATCGTGCGCGCGCCGTCGGCGCGGGCCTGCTGCAACTGCTTCTCCAGGTCGGCCATGTCGCAGTTGGCGTAGCGGTAGCGCTTGGCCTTGCACAGGCGCACGCCGTCGATGATCGACGCGTGGTTGAGCGCGTCGGAGATGATCGCGTCCTGCTCGCCGAGCAACGGTTCGAACAGGCCGCCGTTCGCGTCGAAGCACGCGGCGTAGAGGATCGTGTCTTCGGTGCCGAAGAAATCGGCGATGGTCTTTTCCAGCTGCTTGTGCAGATCCTGCGTGCCACAGATGAAGCGCACCGAGGCCATGCCGAAGCCGTGCGTGTCCAGCGCTTCCTTCGCGGCGGCGATCACGTCGGGATGGTCCGCCAGCCCGAGGTAGTTGTTGGCGCAGAAGTTCAGCACGGTCCGACCGTCTTCCAGCGTGATCTCCGCCGACTGCGGGCTGGTGATGATGCGCTCGGCCTTGAACAGGCCCTGCGCGCGGATGGTGTCGAGTTCTTCCGCGTAGCGGGCGGTGAGGGAAGCGGGAGCGGTCATGGCGGGTTCCGTCGGGACGTTGCGGCAGTTGCGCAGTTTACCGGCTGCACGGCGCCGGGTCTGGCGCGTTGACGCGCGCGCCGTCGCGATCGCCTAGCATCCGGCCATGACCGCGAATGGACCCTCGCGCCTGTCCGTGCCGTTGTGGCCGCTGCCCTTGCTGGCGGCGGCGATGCCGTTCGTGGTCGGGCACCTGGCGTGGTGGCTGTCGCTGCGCGACGGGCTGATCCCGTCGTGCAATCTCTACTGGGACGGCTGCGTCTCGATCAGCCGCGCCGCGCGCTACGGCGTGGGCAACCACCTGTTCCGCATGGTCATGCTGCCGTGCGCGACGGTGCAGGCGCTGTGCTGGCTCGCGGCGACGCTATGGCTGCGCCGCGAAACGGGCGCGGCGATGCGCGTGCTGCCGTGGCTCGGGCTCGCGGCGGCGGTGTTCCTGGCGATGTACGCGACGTTTCTCGGCACGGAGGGTCGCGCCTATGAGGCGATGCGCCGCTACGGCATCAACCTGTATTTCGGCCTGACCTATCTCGCGCTGCTGTCGGTGCTGCGTGTGCTCTCGCGACCACCGGTGCGCGATCGCGCGTACGTGCCGCTGCTGGTCGTCGCACTGGGGTTCATGGCGCTGGGGCTGGCGAGCGTCGCACTGCGCTACGCACTGGACGATCCAGCGCTGCTGGATCGCTGGGAAAACCTGCTCGAATGGCACCTGGGCCTGTGGCTCACCGCGATGTTCGCGGTGCTGGCGTGGCGCTGGTGGGGTGAGCGGGTGGGGTTGAGTCGGTAGTGTTCGTCATTCCCGCGAAGGCGGGAATCCAGCCGTCCGGAGCATCACGCCCTCCGGAGGCCGGAATCGATGCTGCACGCTGGATCCCCGCCTTCGCGGGGATGACAGCTTACGAATCGAACCTCAGTTCCAGCTCAGCACGACCTTGCCGGCCTTGCCCGATTCCATCAGCTCGAAGCCTTCCTGGAACGAATCGATCGGCAACTGGTGGGTGAGCACCTTGCCGAGCGGGAAACCGCTGAGCACGAGCTGCGTCATCTTGTACCAGGTCTCGTACATCTTGCGGCCGTACATGCCGTGGATGGTGAGGCCCTTGAAGATGATCTTGTCCCAGTCGGCGCCGGCGCCCTTGGGCATGATGCCGAGCATCGCGATCTTGCCGCCGTGGTACATGCAGTCGAGCATGTCGTTGAACGCGCGCGGGTTGCCGCTCATTTCCAGGCCGACGTCGAAGCCTTCCATGTGCAGGTCGGCCATCACGTCCTTGAGCGAGGTGTTGGCGACGTTGACCACGCGCGTGGCGCCCATGTCGGCGGCGAGCTTGAGGCGGAAGTCGTTGACGTCGGTGACCACCACGTTGCGTGCACCGATGTGCTTGCAGATGCCCGCGGCGATGATGCCGATCGGGCCGGCGCCGGTGATCAGCACGTCCTCGCCGACCACGTCGAACTCCAGCGCGCAGTGCGCGGCGTTGCCGTAGGGATCGAAGAACGCGGCGAGCTCGGACGGGATCTGGTCCGGGATCGGCCACAGGTTGCTGGCCGGCATCACGATGTACTCGGCGAACGCGCCGGCGCGGTTCACGCCGATGCCGACGGTGTTCGGGCACAAGTGCTGGCGACCGGCGCGGCAGTTCCGGCAGTGGCCGCAGACGATGTGGCCTTCGGCGGAGACGCGCTGGCCGATCTTGTAGCCGGTCACGCCGGCGCCGAGTTCGACCACGCGGCCGACGAACTCATGCCCGATCACCAGGCCGGGCTTGATCGTGCGCTGGCTCCATTCGTCCCACAGGTAGATGTGCAGGTCGGTGCCGCAGATCGCGGTCTTCTCCAGCTTGATCAGCACCTCGTTCGGACCGGGCGCGGGGACCGGGACTTCTTCCATCCAGATGCCCTTGCCGGCTTCGCGCTTGACCAGTGCTTTCATCGTTTGCGTCATGTGGGATTGGGCCGCGCGCGGCGGCCTCTGAGTGAGGAGAGCGGGAGCGGAATTATACGTCGCGGCCCCGGTCCGGCCGGGCATCGGGTTTGCCGAGGGCAGGCGGCTTCGCCTATCGTCGCCGGCTCCCGCCGTGCCGGAACCACTGGAAACCCATGCGAGCCACCATGCGCCGCCGTCTGTTCGTCCTGCCCCTCTCGCTGGCCCTGGCCGGCGTCGCCCATGCCGACGAGGGCATGTGGATGCCCTCCCAGCTGCCGGACATCGCCAGGCAGCTGAAGGCCGCGGGCTTCAAGGGCCAGGCGCGCGACCTGGCCGAGCTGGCGAAGCCGCCGATGAATGCGGTGGTGAAGGTCGGCGGCGCCAGCGGCGCGTTCGTGTCGAAGGACGGCCTGGTGCTGACCAATCACCATGTCGCGTTCGGCGTGATCCAGTACAACTCCAAGCCGGGGCGCGACCTGATCCAGGACGGCTACATCGCCGCCGACCGCGCCGGCGAGCTGCCGGCCAATCCCGACTACCGCGTGCTGGTGACCACCGGGTTCGACCGCATCACCGACCGCATCCTCGCCGGCACCGCCGGCAAGCAGGGCCGCGAGTACTACGACGCGGTCGATGTCGCGACCAAGGCCGCGGTCGCCGAATGCGAGCGCGATGCGGGCTATCGCTGCAGCGTCGCCAACATGTACTACGGCACCGATTTCTACCTCGTGCGCCAGCTCGAACTGCGCGACGTGCGTCTGGTCTACGCGCCGCCGAACGACATCGGCAACTACGGCGGCGAAGTCGACAACTTCGTGTGGCCGCGCCACGCGGGCGATTTCACCCTGCTGCGCGCCTACGTCGGCAAGGACGGCAAGCCCGCCGACTATTCGCCCGACAACGTGCCCTACGTGCCGCCGGCGCACCTGCAGGTGTCCACGCGCAACGTGAAGGAAGGCGACTACGCGATGCTCGCCGGCTATCCCGGCGTGACGTTCCGCCATCGCATGGCCTCGGAATTCGCCAACCAGATCGACTGGCAGCTGCCGTCGCGCGTGGCGGTGTTCCAGCGCATGATCGACGTGATCGAAGGCACCGCGGCGAAGGACGAAGCCGCGCGCGTGAGCTACGCCAACCAGGTGCGCGGCCTGAAGAACACGCTCAAGCGCGCGCAGGGCGAACTCGACGGCCTGCGTCGCAGCGATGCGGTGCGCGTGCGTCGCGACGACGAGACGGCGATGTTCGCGTGGCTCGAAAAGCAGCCCGACGCCGCGACGACGAAGACCGACATCGCCGCCGCACAGACGGTGCTCGATGCCGGCGTCGCGATGCGCGAGCGCGACCAGCTGCTCGGCCTGATCCAGTCGCAGACGCAGCTGCTGCGTGCCGCGCTCACCGTACAACGCCTCGCGCGCGAACGCGGCAAGCCCGATGCGCAGCGTGAATCCGGCTACCAGCAGCGCGACGAAGTACTGATCACCGGCCAGCTCAAGCAGGTCCAGCGCCGTTTCGCGCCGGACGTCGAGAAGGCGCTGCTGACGGAGCTCGTCACGCAGTACCAGGCGCTGCCGGCGGCGCAGCACGTCGCGGAATTCGACGCGGTGTTCGGCACCACGCCGGCGCAGCTGAAGCAGAAGCTCGACGCGATGTACGCCGGCACGAAGCTGGGCGACGAAGCGCAGCGCTTGTCGGCGATGCAGGCCGACGGCGCCGCGCTGGCATCGTCCAGCGACACGATGCTCAAGGCCGCTGCGACGCTGCTGCCCGCGGTGCTGCGTCTGGACGAGGAATCCAAGGCCAGCGCTGGCGAGCTGCTGCGCCTGCGTCCGGCATACATGCGCGCGCTGATCGCCTACCGTCACTCGCAGGGCCGTGCGGTGTACCCGGACGCCAACTCCACGTTGCGCGTGAGCTACGGCCGCATCAGCGCGATGGATCCGCGCGATGGCGTGCACTACACGCCGCTGACCACGGTGCAGGGCATCGTCGAGAAGCACACCGGCCAGGAGCCGTTCAACGCACCCAAGCCGCTGCTCGACGCCATCGCCAAGGGCGATTTCGGCAGCACGGCCGAGCCTTCGTTGAAGACGCAGACGGTGGATTTCCTCACCAACCTCGACACCACCGGCGGCAACTCCGGTTCGCCCGTGCTCGATGCGCAGGGCAAGCTCATCGGCCTGAACTTCGACAGCAACTGGGAAGCCGTCAGCGCGAGCTGGATGTTCGATCCGCGCTACAAGCGCGCCATCCACGTCGACATGCGCTACCTGCGCTGGCTGCTCGCCAAGGTCTATCCGGCGCCGCACCTGTTGAAGGAAATGAACCTTCCGGCGGAGTGAGACGCACGCCGCATTTGCCGATTCCCGCACGATGGCGTGCGGGATCGGCTCGACGCGATGCATGAACGGGCGATGCGCACGCTCGCCCGCTTACGGTGCACTGCATCATGGCCGCGCCCTTGCGGCACAGGCTAGACTCGCCCGCTGGACTCTCGGGAGGGGTTGCGCATGCGTCATACGGTGTTGGCGGTAGCAGTGTTGGGTGCGATGGCAATGGCGGGCATGGCCCGGGCGGGCGAGGGCATGTGGGTCCCGCAGCAGTTGCCGGAAATCGCCGGGCCGCTGAAGAAGGCGGGTCTCAAGCTCAGCCCGAACCAGCTCGCCAACCTCACCGGCGATCCGATGGCGGCGGTCGTGTCGCTGGGCGGATGCACCGCGAGCTTCGTCTCACCGCAGGGACTGGTGGTCACCAACCACCATTGCGCGTACGGCGCGATCCAGCTCAATTCCACGCCTGAGCACAACCTGATGAAGGACGGCTTCAACGCCGCCACGCAGGCGCAGGAAGTGTCCGCCGGCCCGAACGCGCGTATCTACGCGCTCGACACCATCCAGGACGTGACGACGCAGGTGAAGGCCGCGATCGACGGCGCACCCGATGCGCTCGGCCGCACGAAGGCGCTGGAGAAGATCGAGAAGCAACTGGTCGCCTCGTGCGAACGCGAAGCCGGTTTCCGCTGCCGTCTCTACAGCTTCTCCGGCGGCAACACGTATCGCCTGTTCCGCAACCTCGAAATCAAGGACGTGCGCCTGGCTTATGCGCCGCCAGGCAGCGTCGGCAATTACGGTGGCGAAGTCGACAACTGGATGTGGCCGCGCCACACCGGCGACTTCTCGTTCTACCGCGCCTATGTCGGCAAGGACGGCAAGCCCGCCGCGTACTCGCCCGACAACGTGCCGTACCAGCCGAAGCATTGGCTGAAGGTCGCCGACAAGCCGCTGGATGCGGGCGATTTCGTCATGGTCGCCGGCTATCCCGGTCGCACCGCGCGGTATGCGCTGGCCGAGGAATTCGACGAGACCGCGACGTGGACCTATCCCACCGTCGGCGGCCATTACAAGAAGCTGGTCGCGCTGGTGCAGTCCGAAGGCGCGAAGAACCCCGACATCGCGGTGAAGTACGCCAGCACCGTGCGCGGCTGGCAGAACACGATGAAGAACTACGACGGCCAGCTCGAAGGCTTCCGTCGCATCGACGCCGCCGGCAAGAAGCAGACGGAAGAGGCTGCCGTGCTCGACTGGCTGCGCAAGCAAGGCGGCAAGGGCGACGAAGCGCTCGGCGCGCACGCCAAGCTGGTCGCACTGGACGAAGCCGCACGCATCCATCGCGAACGCGACCTCGTGTTCGGCCAACTGCGCAGCACTGGCGTGCTCGGCGCGGCGACGCAGCTGTACCGCCTGTCGATCGAACGCGCCAAGCCCGACGCTGAACGCGAACAGGGCTACCAGGAACGCGACCTGCCGACCATCGAAGGTGCGATGCGCCAGATGGATCGTCGCTACGTGCCGCAGATGGACCGCGGCCTGCAGGCGTACTGGCTGCGCGAATACGTGAAGCTGCCCGACGCGCAGCGCCTGCCCGCGCTCGACAAGTGGCTCGGCGGCACCGACGCGAAGGCGATCGACGCCGCGCTCGACAAGCTGGCGAAGACCAAGCTCGGCAGCACCGAACAACGCGTGTCGCTGATGAAGACCGACCGTGCCACGTTCGAGAAGAGCAAGGATCCGGCGGTGCAGTTCGCGGTGGCGATGATGCCGACCGTGCTGCAGCTGGAACAGGAAGGCAAGGCGCGCGCGGGCGATGCGCTGGTCGCGCGCCCGGTCTACCTGCAGGCCGTGGCCGACTACAAGAAGAGCAAGGGCCAGTTCGTCTACCCGGACGCCAACTCGTCGCTGCGCATCACCTTCGGCAAGGTGATCGGTTACACCAAGACCGACGGCAGCAAGCAGGTGCCGTTCACGCGCCTGGAGGAAGTCGCGACCAAGGCCACGGGGCAGGAGCCGTTCGCGGCGCCGCAGGTGCTGCTCGACGCGATCGCCGCGAAGAACTACGGCGGCCTCGCCGACAAGAAGCTGAAGACGGTGCCGGTGAATTTCCTGTCGGACCTCGACATCACCGGCGGCAACTCCGGTTCGCCCGTGCTCGACGCGCAAGGCAAGCTGGTCGGCCTGGCGTTCGACGGCAACTGGGAATCGGTGAGCAGCAACTGGGTGTTCGATCCGGCGATGACCCGCATGATCTCCGTCGATCAGCGCTACATGCGCTGGATCATGCAGGAGGTCTATCCGGCGCCGCAGCTGCTGCTGGAACTGGGTGTGCCGGAGAAGAACTGACCGGTTCGAATCCGCTGCGAAAGCGATCACGACACCATGATCGCAAACCCGACGCGCCGCCATCCACGAAGGAAGGCGGCGCGTTTTCTTTGGAGCAGACTCTGGAGCGTTCCGTCGCCGTCACAGCACGCCCGGGATCGGCACCGCCAGCGCCGTTGCCTCGGCCGCGCAATCGACGCCCGGTGTCGCGCCATTGGCGCGCAGCGTCGCGATCTCCTTCACCGCCATCGCCATGTCCGCGCGGAAGTCCGCATTGGCGTGCAGCTTCGCGACCGCACCGGCCGCCGTCGCGCGACCTTCGAGGATGTCGCTCTGCCAGTGCGCGTTGCACACCAGCCGGCTTTCGCCGAACGCGCGGCCACGTGCGAGCACAGCGTCGGCGCGATCGGGGGCGAGTTCGGTGAGGATCAGAGCCCACGTCCAGCCGATGGACGTGTGGCCGGAAGGATAGGAGCCGTCCTTGCGCAATGAAGCTTCGTCCTCGGGTCGGCAGGTGCCTTCCTTGTAATGGACGAACGGACGGATGCGCTTGTAGTGATCCTTCGCGCCATACGTCGCAAGCGCCGCATCGGTCATCGTCCTGCGCAACAGCTGGTAGAGGAACGGAGACTGCTGTTGCGTGACCGGCACGCCCAGCGTGCACTCGAACACCGATGCCGTGTGCGGGAAGGCGAGGTCGGCGTCGGCTTTCGCCAGTTCGTACCGCGGCGTACCGCGCAGCTTCTGCGACGCCCGGCTGACCGCCTGGTCGTTGCGGAACGCGGGCGTGCCCGTTGCGGGCGGCGCGGGCAGCAGCTTCAGGCTGTCGGGCAGGTCGCGCCCCAGATACCCGGCGAGCAGGCCCGGACGGATTTCCGGAACCGTCGCGGGCACGGTCGGTGCTTGCGGCGCGTCCGCGTCCGGTGCCCGCGCAGTCGGCGTCGACGTCGCGCATCCGCTGAGTACGAGTGCGAGCGCCACCCATCGCCACCACTTCGCCGAAGGTTGCGAGTGAACGTTCGAACGCCGGGAAGCATGCATGGTGATTCCTCCGGGAGTACATCCAGCGTGCAGGCCGTCGCTTGTCCGTTCGGGCCCGGAATCGGACGCGACCGCCCATCGGAATGGCGGACACCTCCGTGTGTCGCGGAATCATGCGCGAGCGACCGCGTGATCGCCTTCACCGCCCCATAACGCGCGCTCGCGCGCTTTGTTGCGCACCGCTCAACACCAAGCGTCCATGTGGATGGCTAGCCGCGCCGGGCCGCCGTTCCTAGGCTGAAGCTGCCAAAGGTCCCACCTTCATCCCCCACGCCGCCCAGCGGCAGACATCGGAGTTCAACATGCGCATCCACCACCGTCTGAGCCTGGCCGTCGCGATGCTGGCGGTCGCCACCGCTGGCCACGCCCAGCAGCACCACCCGCAGAAGGCCGCCGCGCCGACGGCCACCGTCAAGCCGATCCTGACCGAACCGTTGCCCGAGTATCCGGGCAAGGAAGGGCACATCCTCACCGTCACGTATCCGCCGGGCGGCGAATCGCCGCTGCATCACCACGACGCGTACGCCTTCGTCTATGTCATCGAAGGTTCGGTCACGATGGCGGTGCAGGGCGGTCAGGAAGTCACGCTCAACGCAGGCCAGAGCTGGAGCGAGAAGCCCGGTGACGTGCACGCCGTCAGCCGCAACGCCAGCAAGACCCACCCGGCGAAGTTCGTGGTGTTCATGCTCAAGGACATCGGCAAGCCCGCGGTGATCCCGGGGCCGTGATCGAGTCCGCGGACGCGTCGCCCAGGGCGGCGCGTCCTACGCGCCCACCATCACCTGCAGGTAGTTCCCGCCCGGCGTGAGGACGATGAGCGAGGGATCGTATCCGTCGGTGGGCGACTTGAATCCGCCCAGATTCGCGACATGGCGTTCGCCAGAGAACAGATCGATGTTCACGCCGTGATGCAGTGGATCGAAAGTGCCCGCGACTCGCATCGCTTCGCCGTTGTGCAGTGCGAATTCCGCGTCGTAGCGGATCAGTGCGATGCCGAACGATGCCTGTTCGACGCCCGCGACGGCGACCACGTTGAGCCATTCTCCGGCATCGCCGTCGGCGACGGAAACGTGCACGCGCATGCGGGTCACATCACGATGGCGAAGTTGAACTTCTCCGCGCCGCTTTCGCCGCGCAGGAATCCGAGAACGCCGTCCAGTTCCTCGACGACTGCATCGTGCTGGTTGGAGAGCAGGCCGAAGCGCGTCTTCTCCGCGCGGATGTGTGTGAGCAGGCCTTCGAGCAACGACAGCGCGTCGGTGCGCGCGAGCCACGCGCCGGACACCGCCATGACCTCGTTGGTGGATTCCATGCCTTCGGGCAACTCGAGGTCTTCGTCGACGTTGTAGCGCGCGTCGGTGCTGTCGCAGATCGACAGGAACGACGGCAGGCCGAGCTTCTTCGCGATGGCGTCCAGCTTGTCCGCGTGCTTGTACAGCGCGCCGCGATCCTGCTCTTCGGAACGGACGACGCCGTCCCGCAAGACATTCGCCCAAAGTACGGTGCTCATGACGTCCCCTGTGTCAGTCCGTTGTTCGATCCCGGCCGCGTGCTCGATGCGCGTGCAGGCCGTAAGGGTTCCCCGATCGGCGCGAGCTTAGCCGCGGGCCGGGGCGGTCACAAGCGGGCGGTTCGGAGAGTCGCCACAAAAGAAGAGGGCGGCTTGCGCCGCCCTCGTTCCCGTTGCTTTCGCGCCGCCGTGGTCAGAAGCGGATCGACAGGCGTGCGGTGGCCTGGTGGTCGCGGCCTTCGTCGGCGTACTGGCCTTCATAGCCCAGTTCCAGCAGCGTGCGCTTGCTCAGCCATGCGGCGACGCCGAGCTCGACCACGGCTGCATCCTTCGCCAGCGGGGTGCCGTCGACGCTGAAGTCGGCGCCGCCGTTCCAGCCCATGCGCGTGGTGGAGGCCAGGTCGCCCGAGACGTGGCGCCAGCCCAGGCCGCCGCGCAGGTTGAACCAGCCATTGGCGGTGCCTTCGCTGGTCAGCGAAAGCTCGCCGCGCACGCCGACGGTCGACACGTCGAGGGCGGTGGTGTCGCTCGCTACGTCCAGCGCGAGGCTGCCGCCGGTTTCGGAGAACGCATCGTTCTCGGTTTCGACGCGGGCGTATTGCACGTACGGCTGGAGCGAGCCCTTCAGACCTTCGATGGTGTAGCCGCCTTCGACGTAGACCTGGCGCGTCTGCGCGTCGTAATCGGCGATGAGGCGCTGGCTCAGGCCCGGCAGGGCGACCACGCGTGCGCTGTCGATGGAATGCTCGGCCACGCCCACGCCGGCGCGCAGGTCGAACGCGCCCCAGCTGCGGTCGGCGTACAGGCCCAGATGCAGCGTGTCGGCATCGCCGCTGGACGCACGCGAGGCGACTTCCATGTCGGTGCGTTCGCTGCCGCCCATCACGCCGAGCTGCCAGCCGTTGCCGAAGCGATGTTCGGCGCCGAGCAGCAGGCCACTGCCGTTGTAGTCAGCGGCGCCGGCGTTGCCGTCGCTGTCGAGCGAACCGCCCGAGGCGAGCACCTGGCCCCACACCGCGTCGCCGGCGTCTTCGCCGTCGGCGACCGGCGAACGACCGCCGCGCATGCGATCCAGCGCGGCATCGCGAACGCGACGCGCATCGTCGGCCAGCACACCACGCGTGGTGGCGTGGAACTCACCGTCGATCTGCTCGAACGCCGACGCCATCTGCGCGACCGTCATGCCCATCAGGCTCGACTGCAGGCGGCCGGCGTCGTCGTTGCGACGCACACCGGACGCAGCGCGCAGCGCGTCGATCGAGGCGCCGACGGCGGCGCTGTTGCGCGTCGTCATGGCGTTGGCATAGAGGTTCGGCGTCACGGTCAGCACGACCGCATTCGCGTCGTAGCGCACGTCGAAACGCGTGTTCGCGGCGAGGCCGACCTGCGGCTGCGTGAGGCTCGCATACGAACCGGTCACGCCGCCTTCGGCCTGGACGAGCACGAAGCTGTCGCCCACGTCCGGAACGAAGGTGTTGGTCGCCGCACCGGCGATGCCGCGCAGCAGCGGCTGCAGTTCGCCGCCCGCCGTGTACACGCTGTCCGCGCCGACCAGGCGCAGCTGGTCGTGGTGGCCCGCGCCGTTGCCGGCGGTGCGACCGTCGATGTCGGCCACGAACACGCTGCCCGCGTGCTGCACGACATCGCCGTTCACCACAAGCACACCCGGCGAATTGCCCGGGGCGAGCACGCCGCGCACGTCCATCGCGCCGTCGATGCGGCCCGAGCCGCTCGCGGTGCCGTCCGCATACACCCACACGTTGCCGCCGAAGGTGCTGTTGAAGGCGAGCTCGCCTTCTTCGATGCACGCACCGATGGCGTTGGAACCGTTGCTGCGCATGTCGAGGCGGCCGTTGCCGGCCTTGATCAGGCAGTGGCTGCCGTCGAGCGTGCCGGTCAGCATGACGTTGGCGCCGCGCGTTTCGAAGCGCGCGTTGTCGCCCGTGACGTGGACGTTCTGGGTGACGTTCATGGCCGACAGCGCGGTGAAGTTGCCGTCCTGTCCGATGTAGATGTCGCCACCGATCGCGCCTGCGGCTTCCTGCGAGGTCACCGCGATCGAGCCGCCCTGCACCTGCATCAGCACCTGGCTGTTCTTGCCCGAGAGGGTCAGCACGCCGCCGCCGAGCTTCTGCACGATGCCCGAGCCGCCGATGTCGCCGGCGACGACGATGTCGTGGCCGTTGGTGTCGAACACCGCCGAGCGCGTGTTGTCGACGAAGATCTCGTGGGTGATCGTCATCGAGTCGAGCGAACGCAGCGTGGTGTTGTCGGCGATGGTGACCACGCTGCCGTCGCGGCCGAGCGAGGCGTCGGAGGCGAACTCCACCGTGCCGCCGCGGACGTTGAGGCCGTCCTGGCTGTTCTCGCCGCGCAGGGTGAGCGTGCCGTCGCCGACCTTGTTGAGGCTTCCGTTGCCGGAGAGGTTGCCGTTGAAGGTGACGTCGTGGCCGTCGGTGTCGATCGTGGCGACGGTCGAGGTCAGCGCGAAATCGTTGTCGCTGGTGAACCCGCCGATGGTCTGCAGCACGCCGTTGCCGATGCTGACCGTGCCGGTGCCGAGGCTGGCGTCGCTGGACACCTGCACGGTGCCGCCAGCGACGACGAGGCCGCCGCTGAAGCCGTTGTCGCCGGTCAGGGCCTGCGTGCCGCCGGTGACGATCACCGAGCCGGTGCCGTCGATGTGGCCGTCGAAACTGCCGCTGGCGTTGGACAGGGTCAGGTCGTTGCCGCCGAGCGCGACCTCGCCGTCGCCGGTGAGCGAGACGATGTTCGCGCCGTTGTTGGCGGCGGAGATGTCGAGCGTACCGTGGTTGATTACCGCACCGTTGCCGAGCACGGCATCGCCCGACAGCGCGAGCGTGCCGTCGTCGATGGTGGTGTCGCCCGCGTACGAACCGGTGCCGTTCAGTTCGAGCGTACCGCTGCCGGTCTTGGTCAGGCCGCCGTTGCCGCCGATCGTGCCGTCGAACGCGACGTCGTGCGTGCCGGTGTCGATGGTCGAACCGGCGTGGGCCAGCACGAGATCGTTGCCGATGACGAGGTCGCCGCCGGCCTGCAGGCTGCCGTCGCCGATGTGGATCGTGCCCGTGCCCAGGGCATCGCCCGTGTTCGCGCGCACGGTGCCGGCGTCGATGTCGAGGCCGCCGCCGAAGGTGTTGGTGCCGTCGAGCACCAGCGTGCCGGTGCCGCTCTTGTTGAGCGTGCCCGCGCCGGTGACGCCGCCGTCGAGCGTGACCTCGTGTGCGTCGGTGTCGACGGTGGCGTCGGAGCTGAGCAGCACCACGCCGTTGTCGATCGACAGGTCCGCGCCTGCCTGCAGGCGGCCGTCGTTGTCGATCACCACCGAACCGTTGCCGACCTGCGCGTCGGACGACACCTGCACGGTGCCGTTGTCGATCACGAGGTCGCCGTCGAAGCCATTCTGGCCGGACAGCACCAGCGTGCCTTCGCCGGTCTTGGTCAGACCGCCGTTGCCGCCGATGTCGCCGCCGAGCTGCACGTCGTGGCCGGCGCTGTCGATGATCGCCGCGCCGTCGGTGCGGATCGCGTTGTCGGTGTTGAGCGAACCGTTCGCGACGAGCGTCGCGTTGTCGCCCAGCACCAGTGTGCCCTGGCCGAGGCTGGCGTCGTCGCCGGTGACGAGCGTGGCGTTGTCGCCGACGACGAGGTCGCCGTCGAACGTGTTGTTGCCGGTCAGCGCCTGCGTGCCGCCGACGATCTGCACACCGCCGTTGCCGTCGATGGTGCCGCCGAAGTCGCCGTGGCCGTTGCCGATCACCAGATCGTGGTTGCCCAGCACGATGCCGCCGTTGCCGCCGAGCGAGGCGATCGCTGCGTCGGTGTTTCCGCCGGACACGTCCAGCGTCGCGCCGCTGCCAACGACGACCTGGCTGGAATTCGCCAGCGAACCGTTGCCGGTCAGGGCGAGCGTGCCTTCGTCGATCGTGGTGTCGCCGGTGTAGGTGTTGGCGCCGCCGAATTCCAGCGTGCCGGTGCCGGTCTTGGTCAGGTCGCCGGTGCCGGTGATCGCCTGGTCGATGCGGGTGTCGTTCGCCTGCGTGTCGAGCGTGCCGCCGCCAGCGTCGAGCACGATGTCGCGCGCGTTGCCAAGGTCGAACTGTGCGCCCCACTGCAGCGTGCCGCCGTTGAAGATCACGTCCGAGTCCGGCGCACCGAGATTGCTGTCGGCAACGACGTTGACGATGCCTTCGTTGATGACGAGGTTGCCGGTGTTGGTGTTGTCGCCACGGATGAACAGCGTGCCGTCGCCGTCCTTGATCATGTCGCCGCGGCCGTCGATGTCGCCGTTGAGCGTGAGCTCATGGCCGTTGGTGTCGAGCGTGCCGCCCTTGTTGGTCAGGCTGACCACCTGCGGGAGCACGGTGTCCTGATCGATGCGCAGCGTGCCGCCGTCGAACAGCAGCGGGTCGCCGACCTGCGTTTCGTTGACGACCTGGCCGGCTTCGATGCGCGGCGCGGTGCTCAGGTCGGCGGTGATGATGGTGACCGAACTGCTCAGGATCACCGGGCTTTCCGGCGCCCACACCTGGGTCGGGTTGGCGATCGGCACGTAGGTGAAGGTGTAGGTGCCGGCGAACAGGTTGGTGAACTGCAGGCCCTGCCAGTTGGCGGGCTCGCCGCGCGGGTCGAGGTTGATCCCGCCCAGCGCGCCGTGGCCGTTGTTGTAGAAGTTGGTGTCGCCGTCGACCAGGCCGGTCGGCTTGTTGTCGGTCAGCAGCGCGAACGGCAGCGTGGTGTCGAGGCCGTTCGGACCCTGCAGGCGCAGCGAACCTTCGGTGTACGTGGTTTCGCTGTGCGCGTGGTAGGTGCCGTACCAGAAGGTGAGGGCGCGGTCGCCAGAGTTTTCGTAGCCGATGGAGATGGTGTGCGCCTGCGCCGTCGTCAGCCCGAGCACGGCCAGCATGACGCCAGCGCCAAGGCGCGAGAACGCGGCGGACGGAGCGGCGATGACGGAACGCGCGCTCTTGGTGCGGGCGCGGCACAGTTCGGAGGCCACCACCCACTGGTTCAGGGCACGGTTCCAGACGACGCTAAAAACATGATTCATTCGGATGCGGCTCCCCACCGCTGCGATAAAGACAAGACGAGCGGGCGCACGCGTGCACAGCCGGATCGACAACGGCGATGCGTTGCGGCGGCTGTCGTGCAATGCGTGTGCCACTGCGAAACCGGGCGTTTCGCGGGGTGAGAACACCTCACTCGTCGACGTTATCGTCGGGAGATCGACTTTCTTGATGCAGTTCACACTTTCCCGTCACGAACGACCGCAATCGGCAAATTCGGGTTCGCGAGGCGCGCTACGTAGGGTCGCGGGGCGCGGAGGGCAGCACGGGCCCGGAGATCCGGTCGCGCCGCCTTGAAGAAGTGGCGAAACCGGAGCCGGCGACGCCGGAAGTCCGGCGCGGATCACCCTGAGTCGCGCGTGGTCATTCTGGTGGCCTACGTTTCACCACGCGTTCACGTATCCACTCGATCCTTGCGTCTTCAGCCAAGGAGGTCGGTGTCATGTCGCGATTCCAGGTTCTGTCCTGCCTGACATTGACCTTGCTGGCTGCGGCCTGCAGTCGCGCGCCACAGGAAGCACCGCGTGCGGAGACGCCAAGCGCGCCCGTCGCGAGCGAGTCGTTGCCGGTCACCGCCGCGCCGGTCGCTGCAACGGTCCCAGGTCCGGTCGAAGGCACGCGCCTCACCGAGCCGTACGTGCGCATGGTCGCGCGCGACGTGTATTTCTGGGCATGGCCTATGTCAACGTCTACAACCGCCGGCTTGGCTTCAAGGATCTGCCCGGGCCGGGTCTGCTCGGCGGCGTGCTCCCCGCCGCGCCACCAAACCGCTTGAGCATGCTCACCGATTACGTGGCGCCGTCCGAGCGTGAAGTCGCGTGTCCGAACCAGGACGTCGTTTACGGCGGCGGGCCGCTCGCGCTCGATGTCTCGCCGGTGGTGATCCAGGTGCCGGACTTCGGCGATCGTTTCTGGGTGTACCAGGTGGTCGATTCGCGCACCGACAGCTTCGTCAACCTCGGCAAGATGTACGGCACGAAGCCGGGCTTCTATCTGTTCGCCGGTCCCGACTGGAAAGGCGAGGTCCCGCAGGGCATCACGCAGGTGTTCCGCGCGAGCGCGAACACCGGTTACGTGATTCCGCGTGTCGCGCTGCTCGACACGCCCGAGGATCGCGCGGCAGTGCAGCCACTGGTCGCGCAGATCGACATGTATCCGCTGTCGGAGTTCGACGGAAAGACAAAGCAGCGCGACTGGAGCGCTTCGCCGACGTTCCCCGAACCGCCCAGACCCACCGGCGCAGGTGAAGCGCCGAAGGTCGATCCGGCGAAGTTCTTCGACGAGCTTCCCGTTGTGTTGAAGGACGCGAAGCCGCTGCCCGGCGAGGAATCACGCTACGCGCAGGCACTCGCGCTGGTGGCGGCGCTGCAGAAAGATCCGGCACTCAAGGCCGCGGCGATCGACGAGGCGGCGAAGACCGAGCAGGAGCTGATCGCGCCGCTGTTGCAGTTCCGCAATTTCGGCGTGCCGCTGTCGCACAACTGGACGACGGTGCGCAACGGCGCGCAGTTCGGCACGGATTACTTCACGCGTACCGCCGTGGCGAAGTCGAACATCTTCGTCAACAAGCCCAACGAGGCCACGTACTTCTACCAGGACCTCGACGAAACCGGCGCGCGGCTCAACGGTGGAAAGCGCTACACCGTCACTTTCGACAAGGGTGGCCCGCCGGTGAAGGGCTTCTGGTCGCTGACGCTGTACGACGCGCAGCATTTCTTCTCGCCCAATGCGATCAACCGATATTCGGTCGGCACCAAGAACAAGGATCTCCAGCCCAATCCCGACGGCACGCTGACGATCTACGTGCAGCCCGACGCGCCGACCGATCCGGCGCAGCGCGCCAACTGGCTGCCGTCGCCGAAGAACGCGGAGTTCTCTCTGTACGTGCGCACGTACTGGCCGGACCAGGCGATCCTGGACGGTGCGTGGTCGCCGCCGGCGGTCAAGGTGACGTCGTCCTGAGCCGGCGTCAGCCTTCGCCCAGCGTGTAGTCGAGGGTGTAGTAGTGCTTGCCATCGACGATGTCGATGGCCATGCGACCGCGCAGCCCGGTCAGTTCGCCCGTGCCCGAATCGGGCACCACGGTCAGCGACAGCGTCGGCGCGCCGCGGTCCATCGTGCCGTTGTGCTGGGTGAAGAACGCGCCGGTGCGGCCGTCGAGCGTGCCGCTGATGCGTTCGAGGGCGACGTACGCGGCCGAGCCTTCCACCTCGGTGCCGACCGCCATCATGTGGACCACGCCGGTCGCATCCAGCGCGCCACTGAAGCGCTTGTCGAAGCGGAAATGGCCGGCGGCCACGCCATCGCCGAGATCGCAACTGCCTTCAGGCGTGCGCTTCACTTCGAACTCGCCCTTCACCTGTGCCATCTCGACGCTCCTTCGTGGGGTGGACGTGCATCGTCCCGCAGCGCCACGGCGGTTGCCAGTGCAACGGTTGTCCGCGGCCCGGCATTTGCTAGGCTGCGGGGCCCATCCCCACACACCACGATCATGCGCATCCTGCTTGCCCGTCACGGCGAAACGCCCTGGAACGCTGAAGGCCGCTACCAGGGACAGGAAGACATTCCGCTTTCGCCGGTCGGCATCTCGCAGGCACGCGCGCTGGGCGAACGCCTGCGCGAGGTGCCGATTACCCGCGCCGTCGCCTCGCCGCTGGGCCGCGCGCGCCAGACCGCCGAATTCGCACTCGGCGAACGCGACCTGCCGCTGACGCTGGACCCGGGATTGATGGAAATCGCACACGGCACCTGGGAAGGCCTGCTCGCCAGCGAGATCCGCGAGCGCGACGGCGAACGCCTCAAGGCGTGGCGCGACACGCCGCACGAAGTGCTGATGCCCGAAGGCGAATCGCTGCAGCACGTGTTCGACCGCGCCTGGCCCGCGTTCGCGCGCGCGACTGAAGGACTCGGCGACGACGACACGCTGCTGGTGGTCGCGCACGACGCCGTCAACCGCGTGCTGCTGTGCCGCATCCTCGGCATCCCGCTGGCGAAGCTGTGGACCTTCCGCCAGGCGCCGACCACGATCAACCTGCTCGAAGGCGCCGACGTCGATCACCTGGAAGTCGTTCGCCTCAACGACTGCAGCCACCACACCGCGTTCTTCGGCGAGGCGGTTCATCGGGCGTTGTGATGCGGGCAGGCATAAGGTTCAGCCGGTGCAAAAACAGCCGCTTATCCAGCGATTCAAGCCGCGTTTCTCACCGGTTGTCGCATCTTCACAATCCATCTACGTATTACAACGTCATCATGTTCAGGCAAAAGAGGCCGCTCTATGTCCGAGAACCCAGACGAAGGAGAATTGGAATGTTCCTGACCAAGAAAAATTTGACGACGGCGCGTACGCTCTGCGTGGCGGTCGCCGTCCTGGGCCTTGCCAGCTGCGCTACTTATAAAGAAGAGTTTGCGACGATCAACTCGCGCCTCGACTCACTCGACGCGAAGGTCCAGAGCGCAGCCCAGAGCGCCGAAGCCGCCAATCAGGGCGCGCAGCAAGCCAACTCACGGCTTGATTCGCTGGAAGGCCGCGTCCAGCAGCTCGAAGCAGCGCCGGCCCGCAAGCCGCGCGGTTAATCGTTCTTGAGTAGTGGGTGACGAACCGGTTGAACTCGAGATCCGGTGGCCTTTGCTGGCCACCGGTCTCTTTTCTTTTCCCGGTCTTCGTCCCAAGGAATCGACTTATCAATACCTGCATAAACCCTGCAATCCGGGCCGCTTCTGGCGTGCTGGCCCTGGCCTTGGCGTTCGCGAGCTTCAACGCGGCGAGCGCCGAGGATGCCGCCGCACAACCGGTGGCCGAGTTCGACCAGCTTCCGCCTGGGCAAGAAGTATCCGGTACGGTCATTGAGCTCGCGGGCTGGGTTGTCGCAACCCGGAACAGCGAAGGCTATCCGTTCGCGATCATGGACAAGGCCGCTGCACAGATCCTGGTGTTCGGCGGCGACGGCCGGCTTCGCGGCGCGGCGCCTGGGCTCTTTGGCTCGGCAGTCGGCGATCATGCGGCCCCCGGCATCGCCGGCCTTGCGCTTCGCGAAATTCCGGGTCGGGATCGCACGACGCCTGCGGGTCGCTTTGTCGGCGGTTTCGGCCCATCGACCGACGCTGGGCGCGTCCTGTGGGTGGACTACGATTCCGCAGTCTCCATGCACCCGACCGCGACTGGCGTCCCGGCCGAGAAGCGCCCCGAACGCCTTGCATCGCCCACGCCGGACGACAACCGCGTCACGCATGGCTGCATCAACGTCGCGCCCGAATTCTACGAGCAGATCATCCGTCCGACGTTCGAGCGGGGCGGAGTGTTCTACATCCTGCCGGACAGGGACTCGCTGGAGGAGACCTTCCCGGAGTTCGTGCAAAGTCGTGGTACCGAGCAGCACGACGATGGAAGACACGCACGGTCCCCTGAGTGAAGGGCGCGTTGGCGTGTCGCCTCTGGTGTGCGAGACAGAGCAGCGGCCGACGCTGCGCGTGGTAGCGCTTGGCTGATGCCTTAAAGCA
Organism: Lysobacter panacisoli; assembly: GCF_009765165.1. NCBI lineage: Bacteria > Pseudomonadati > Pseudomonadota > Gammaproteobacteria > Lysobacterales > Lysobacteraceae > Lysobacter > Lysobacter panacisoli. The sequence goes on along the minus strand of NZ_VLNU01000001.1, from coordinate 332,972 downwards.
CGTCATCCGCCGATGACGTGCACCTTGGGTTGTCCGTCGACCTGTTCGAACCGGATTCGATACACCAGGGTCACCGCCTCAGGAATGCTCTTGCCGCCGTCGCAGCTGGCGTGCGCCCGCTTCTTGTCCTCCGCGTTGCGGAAGACGCAGCGCAGCGCGGGGTCGAACTTCCAGGTCCTCGCCGCCGTTTCCGACGCGGCCAGGAACTCGGGCTCCGCATCCATCACACAGAATTCCGAAGCCGGCGCCTTGGCCACCACGATCACGGCGCCTTTCTCGTCGATGCCCACCCTCAGGCACACCGTGCGCGGCGGCAGCTGCTGGGCGAGCAGGTTCGGCGGGTAGCTCGGCTGCACGTTCTTCCTGTCGTCCAGCGGCAGCAGGAACGATTCGTTGTCCGCCATCACCAGGCGATTGCCCTGCGCGGCGGTGCCGGCTGCAGGTGCCGGAGCAGGGGCCGACGTCACGGCCGCCGCGGATTGCGCCTGCGCCAACGCTGCATGGCCGCAGAGCACGGCCACGGCGCATCCCAAAGGCATCCACTTGGTCATCGGTCCTCTCCGGTTCGATCGCTGGCAGGGGTTGCGCCAACCCGGCGCGGCTTTGTGCAAGCGGAGCCGCTTTCCGGCGCCACCCGTACAAAGCCGAACGCAACGACACCGTCCCATCCGGCCAACCGGGTGACCACGGCAATCCGGAAGGTCTGTGCCGGATCCGTGTCCGACCGCGCGCGGGGGGCAAGAATGGTGTGCCTGTGCGTCTCAGATCACAGGCGGAGGAGCGACGGCCGCCTCGCAAAGGCGTTCGATCACCCGGCTGCCGGCGCGGGCTTCGTCGTCGTTGGCCGGAGCGAACTCGGTCACGGTAAAGCCCACCAGATCCGCTTCGCGTGCGATGCGGCTCACGAGCGCTATCGCATCGTCGATTCGCAGCTTGCCGTCGGGGTAGGCGACGTACGGAAACTCACTCGGATCCAGCGCATCCAGGTCGAAATGGATGTGCGCCGGTCCGTCGATGCGTGCGTTCGGATCCAGCCGCTGCAGATCAAGCTCGCGTTGCAGTTCCCAATCGCCATCGTCGCCGACCTGGATACCGACGTAGTGGAAGCGAGCCGGATCGATCGGCTTTCCCAGCAACGTTCGCATCGGACCGGGCGCGCGGCCGAGAATCGCGCTGACCGGCATGCCGTGGAAATTGCCGCTGGGCGAGGTCGCCGGCGTATTGGCGTCGAGGTGCGCATCGATCCAGATCACCTGCAGATCCGGATGCACGCCCTTGAGATAGTCGATCACCGCGACATCCACCGCGCAATCGCCACCGGCGGTCAGCACACGACGCGCACCCGAATTCGCGAGGATGTCCTGCGCGCTGCGGAACTGCGTGAAGATCGCTTCCCATCGATGAACGCCGTGGCGCGTTTCGCCATCGACATCGCCATCGCCGAGCGGAACCCTGACCAGCGGGGCGAATCGACCGCAGACTTCCGCGACCGCTTCAGCACCGCGCGGCAGGTTCACGTGTCGGCCCGATCCCTGCCATTGCGGGTAGGAGAGGCTGAGGTCGAACGGCATGGTTCTTCGCTCCTGTGGACTCGATTGCGGAACAGCGGCAGCGTGCGAAGGCGATGTTTTCGAAGGGTAGGGTAGCGGAAGGGTTGTCGAGAACGCAGCTTTGCGGGCTTGTTGGGTGGTCGCAGTTGCGGCTCCATCTCGCAGTCGATGTCGAGCGCGGCACGCCCTTGCCATGAACGCCGACCGACCGGACACGCTCCATTCGTGCGACGGAAATGCCTCGGTCACGCGTTTCCTCCAGTCTGGGCGCGCCCACGAAGGGCACGACCCGGCGAGGAACGCCGCTCCCTCCCCCTGGAGTTCCGTCATGCAGCTGTTCAAGAACGAAGTCGTACGCGACAACCCCTTTCCCAACCACGACCTTTCCTTCGACACGCCATTGTTCCCGCCGCGCTATGCCCGTCGCGAACGCACGTCCGCACTATCGACCTCGACCTTGCTGGGAAGCGACGAGTTCGACCGCGACTATCTCGGCCAAATGCCGGACGTCTATCGGATCGAACGCTAGTCACGCGACGATCTTCCAACGCTGAGCCTGGCGACACGCGCCTTCGCGCAAGGGGATTGGGCTAATCTCGCCCCGTCCTCTTCGCGGCGAGTGCGCTATGCAGACCACGGTTGCGGCCTACGGGTCGGACAAGAACGGGCTGATCTGGGGTTACCGGTTCACGCCCGATGGCGCAGCCGAGGTGGTCGACGCCGATGTCGTGCCGGCCTTCATGGGAGCGCAGGAACAACACGCGGGCGGCGCCTTTCTGTGGCTGCATTTTTCATTGTCCAACCAGGCGACGGATCGCTTCTTCCGGCGGTCGCTGCAATTGCCCGAAGGTTTCCTCGAGTCGCTGCGCAGTGAAGTGGGCTCCACGCGACTGGAACTGGACGATGATCGGCTGGTCGCGGTCGTGCACGACGTCCTGTTCGAATCGGCATTCGACGCGTCGGACGTCGGTACGACGAGCTTGTGCATCTCGCCCAACATGGTGATCAGCGCACGGCTGCGACCCCTGCGCTCGGTCGACCAGCTGCGCAGCGCGGTTCGGGCCGGACAGAAGTTCCGCTCGCCCGTCGAACTGCTTGCGCACCTGCTGCGCGATCAGGCCAGCGTACTGGGCGACATCGTCCGCAAGTCCAGCGCCAGGGTCGACCAGATCGAAGATCGCCTGCTCGCGAACCGCGTATCCACGGATCGCAAGGAGCTGGGTTCATTGCGCCGAACGCTGGTGCGACTGCAGCGTCTGCTTGCACCTGAACCCACCGCGCTCTTCCGCCTCCTGAACCGCCCTCCGGCGTGGATCAGCCGCGACGACGTGGCCGACCTGCGTCAGGCCGCCGAAGAGTTCTCCACGGCGATTGGGGATTCGGCGACGCTGGTCGAGCGCGTCAAGCTCATCCAGGAAGAACTTGCGGCGCTGGTGAACGAACAGACCGGCCGTACGCTGTTCGTGCTCACCGTGGTCACGGTGCTTGCGCTGCCGATCAACCTGGTCGCCGGACTGTTCGGCATGAACGTGGGCGGCATGCCCCTCGCGAACAGCGCTCGCGGGTTTGCCGTCGTCGTGACGTGCCTCGTCGCGCTGACGGTGGTGCTGGCTTATCTCGCCTTCGGGAAGCGCCGTGAATGACTAGCCGGGGCGCACGAGTGCCTTCGAAGGCACCAGGGCATTCAACTGGGTCGTGACCCACTGCCGGTCTTCTTCGCCGGCCCACGACAGCACGCGATGCGCCTGATCGTGATAGACGGACATCAACTCGTCCTCGCTCAGGGATTTACGCCAGAGCGGCATCGAGGCACGCATCGCGAACAGGTCGGAGGCCAGTTCGTTCCGAGACTTCTGCATGGGATCGGTCCCTGCATGAGTGGCGGGCGGAGAATACCGCTCCGCTGCGATTCGCGCCGCGACCGATTTCCCCCTTCTCGACGAACGGCGCCGCGCTGATCTGCTGCTTCCCTGTTCAGTATCGCGACGCTTCAGGAAGGAGCGGCGGATCGGCTGGTCTGCAATCAACCGGCCCGAAGGCGCGCATCTTCCTCGGACAGCAGCAACTTCGCAGCCATGATCGCGACGACAGCGCCAACCGCCTGCGCAGCGATGAAGCCGGCGACATCGATCGGCCTGATTCCTGCGAAAGTCGTCGTAAGCGCGCGGGCAACGGTCACGGCGGGATTGGCGAACGAGGTGCTTGAAGTGAACCAGTACGCGGCGAAGATGTAGCTCGCCACGAGGGCAGGCACCGCCGCCGGTCGATGGCGCATGCCCAGCAGGATCGTCAGCAGCAGTCCGAACGTCGCCACTGCTTCGCTGCCCCATTGCGGCCAGCCGGTGCGGACATGCGTGCCCGGTTGGATCAACGGCAGGTCGAACATGGCGTGCGCCAGTAGCACGCCTGCCACCGCGGCAATCAGCTGCACGACAATGCAGGCGATGGCCTCGGTGCGACCCAGTTCGCCACGCAACCGCATGGCGACGGTGACCACGGGATTGAAGTGCGCGCCCGAGATCGGCCCGAAGATCACGATGAGTACGTACAGCGCGCCGGCCGTGGCGGCGGCATTCGCCAGCAGCGCGATGCCATCGTTCCCGCGCGAAAGCGTCTGTCCCATGATGCCGGAGCCGACGACCGCCGTGAGCAGGAGTGCAGTGCCGATGAACTCCGCCGTGAGCCTGCGCGAAAGCGACGTCACAACGCGTCCAGCAGTGCTTTGACGCGGGCGGAGATCTCGTCGCGCACGGCGCGATAACCGTCGTCGTCCATGTGCTTGGGGTCGGGAAGTCCCCAGTCCTCGCGCCGTTTGGCCGGCACCCACGGGCAGTCGTCGCCGCAGCCCATCGTGATGACGGCATCGAACTCGCCGTCGATCTCGTCGAGCGATTTCGATCCGTGCCGGGTCAGGTCGTAGCCCAGCTCGGACATGAAGCGGATCGCCTTGGGGTTGATCACGCCGGACGGACGCGAGCCCGCGCTGAACGCTTCCACGGCATCGCCACCGTGGATGTGCGCGAACGCTTCGGCCATCTGGCTGCGGTTTGCGTTTTCAACGCACACGAACAGGACACGTTTCATCGTCAATCAATCCAGGTCTTTGAGCATGCAGGTGGCGGACGCGGGGCAGAGCGAACGGAATTCCGCACTGGTGCGGACACCTTCCGGTGCCGCTTCGCGATCGATCACGCGATAGCCACGCCCGGCGAAGAACGGCGCGGCGGTCTGCGTCAGGAGTACGAGACGGTCGACGCCGCGCTCGCGCGCCAGGGATTCCAGTGCGTCGACCAGACGGCCGCCGATGCCACTCCCGCGCAGATCGGCGCGAACGACCAGTGAGCGCAGCAGGCCTGCGTCGGCGAACGATTCCAGTCCGATCGCGCCGACCGCCTCGTCGTTCTCGGTGGCGACGATGAACTGCACCTTCGCGTCATCGAGATCTTCGACGGGCAACGCGGCGGCGGTGAGCAGCGATCGGATCGCCTGCTGTTCGTGGGGAAGCGGGGAGTGCAGGTTCATGGCGTCCTCAGCAGCAGCCCGAGGCCGGCACGCAGCATCCGCCGGCACGCTCCGCATTCGCCTGCGCGACGGCGGGTCCCGGACTGCACGCGGCGCCGTCGTTCGAACAGGCGTTGTCCGCGGCGTAGTAGGTCACGGCATCGCCGAAGGTGTGGAAGGTCTCCCAGCGCGTGCCCTGCGGATCTTCGGTCCACATCTTGTCGGAGCGCGCGTAGCAGCAGGTCGCATCGGGCTCGGGTACGACGGTGCTGCCGGCCGCATCGAGGCGCTGGCCGAGCGAGGCGAGTTCCTCGCCGCTGTCCACCTGGATCCCCAGATGATCGATGCCCGGCGTGCGTCCGGTGGTGGAGATGGCGAAATTCACGCGCGGGTCTTCGAGCATCCACTTGGCGTAGTCGCCCTTCACGACGGCCGGTGCGGTGGCGAACAGCTGCGAGTAGAAGCGGATGCTGTCGTCCAGGTTCGATACGTTGAGGTGTACGTGGAAACGGTTCACTTCGCGGCTCCTTTCTTTCGCGGCGTGCAGCCGCTGGCGGGCTCGCAGACGGCCTGGCCGCTGCAGCAGTTCTCGGTGAGATAGGCGATGAGGTCGTTCATCTGCAGATAGTTGGCGCGCACCCGGATGACACGCCCCTCGCGCTCGTCGTGCACCAGCGCGGCATGGCGCAGGATGTTGAGCTGGGCGGTGAGTGTGGCGGGCGGAAGGTCGAGCCGATCGCGCAATTCCCCGACCGACAATCCGTCCGGCCCGGCCTGGACCAGCTCACGGAAGGCGGACAGCCGGGCCTCGTGACTGAGGGCGGTAAGGGCCTTGAGGGCGGTGTCTGTTTTCATAATTCCAGAATCATGGAAATATTGAAGGGTGTCAAGCCTCCGATGAGTGTCGGCACGGGGCCTGCGGTCCACGCCTGCCGCAGCGCGGGCTTCAACCGCACAGGCACGAGGTAGCCCGGGTAAGCGAAGCGCACCCGGGGGTCTTCTCGTGATGGCCATGCCCCGGGTGCGGCCTGCGGCCTTACCCGGGCTACGCATGGCCGTCGCCGCGCGACGAAAAAAGCGTCATGCACGCCGCCGAAAGCGTCGGGCGAAGGGAAAGAAGCGTCATGCGTGCGGCAGACAGCGTCATGCGAGGCGCGGAAAGCGTCAGGCGTGAGACAAAAAACCTCGCGCGTGGCGAAAAAAGCGTCATCCATGACGCATTGGACATTGCACCCAAGGCAGAAAAGCCGCGCACGAGAGGAACGAAGCGTCACGCGCGGCGGAAATAGCGCCACGCGACAGGCAGAAAGCGTCACCGGAAGCGCAAAAGGTGCCGCACGAAGGGCGAAAAGTGTCGCCGCCGGAGGAAATAGCGCCACGCGTGGCGAAAAAAGCGCCACGCGAGGGGCGAAAAGCGTCGCGCGAGGGGTGCGGTGCTTCATGCGTGATGCGTTACGCATGGCGCTTCATGCGCGGAGCGTCATGCGTGGCGTTTCATGCGACATCTTCGCCTTGCTGCGCTCGGTGCGTTGCAAAAGACTCGCCGCCGGAGCCAAAGAACTCCACGCGAAGCGGTGCCCACCTCCGAAATTCCGGTGGGTTTTTTGTGCCTGGTGCCGCAGGCGCAATCCGATCGATGCAGACCTCTGCGTCGGGAGGGCGGCAGCGATACAAGACCCGCAAGGGGAAATCTGCCCGCCGACTTCGTGCGGTTCTTTGCCTCCCGACACCCCTGCGGCATCCGCCGCAGGGCATCCCAGTCAATGGAGCGACTCATGCATCACGATGGCAGCACGCAACGTCACGCAACGGATTTGATCGGACACGCAACAGGCGACGCGCACGGCACCGCGCTCGACCTGCATTCGCGATTCACCGCTTCGGAATGCCTCGCCGACCTCATCGGCATCCTCCACGATGACGACGTTCCCAACATCGACCACGCGCTGCTCCTGCACTGCGCGCCGGAAGACCTCCGCTGCATCGACGAACACGCCGCACGCCTCAACGGCTTCTGCCAGCTGCGCGCGCGGCAACTGATGGAAATCGCCTCGCGCCTGCCCGAAGCCGGCGCCCCGCCCACCGACGTGCGCGTGCTGCTGCAACACGCCGGCTCCGCACTGGACGAAGCGGAACAATGGACGCACCTCGCGACGAGCGCGCGATGCGTGCACGCGCACGTGCAGGCCGGCGCGTAGCGCGTAGCCCGGGTAAGCGAAGCGCACCCGGCGGCTTCCCATCATCGCGATCCCCGGGTGCGGCCTGCGGCCTTACCCGGGCTACGCTTGCTGGGGCGCGCAGTCTTGTCCGGGCGCGCAACCGTGAGTCCGGCGCGATCGCGAAGCCGGGTGGTAATGTCCGCTTTCGACCAAAGCGGTCATCGCCTACGGAGGGCCTATGCGCACAGTTTGCTATCTGCGTATCGAGAAGCTGGGGGAAACGGACGCGGAGGAAGTGGACTCAATGCTCGCTCCGCTGTCGGTAGAGCGTAAGCGGCGCAAGCATGACGGTATGCCGTTCCATAGTGTTCCGCTTGTGTACTGGGTCACTCGCCGCATCGAGTCTGAGTGCGATGTTGCGTCGAGGTTCGTTGACGACGTCACGCTTGCTGCGGAGGTGCTCCGCGATCGTGAGTGTGCTGGGAAGATATCCATAACAGCCGTCGTTGCGCGCTACCTTGTGGAAGGCGAAGCGCCTGCAGGGCTCTATCTGGATCGAGCCACGATTGCTGCGCTCGCCGCGATTGATGCCGACCTGGACGTAGACGTGGTTCCAGAGCTGTAACGTCCGCTTTCGACCCAAAGCGGACGTTCTTAGGGGAGGTAACGGCGCTTTGCCGAGGGGCCTGGGCGGGTTGCAACCGTCGGGAATCCGCACGTATCCCTTCCCCGATCAGCGGGTTTCCGCGTCGTGCGAGGGTGCCATGAGCCGTCTCCTTTACACCGCCGCCCTTTTCCTGGCGCTCGTGGCGATGCGGGCGCAAGCTGCGCCGCCTGACGAGTTCATCGCAGCCTATGCCCGGGACCACGGCTTCAGCGGGACGATCCTGGTGCAGCAGGGCGGCAAGGTGATCTATCGGCACAGCTTCGGCTTGGCCAACATCGCATTCGACCAGCCCAATGATGCGCGTACGCGTTACAAAGTGGCCTCGATCACGAAGCTGTTCACCAGCACGCTGATCCTGCAGCTGCGCGATCAGGGAAAGCTGGACCTCGACAAGCCTGTTCGCACGTACTTTCCCGATTACACGGGCGAGGCAGCGGACAAGGTGACCGTGCGACAACTGCTGGGCCACACCTCGGGGCTGCCCAGTTACGACCAGGTCACCGATGGCGCATCGGCCATCCGCGATGGCATGCCGGTGTACCAGTTACCGCACAGCAGCGACGCGCTGCTGTCGCTCTACGCGAGCGGCAAACTGGTTGCGGCGCCGGGAACCAAGTTCGAGTACAACAATGCCGACTACGTGGTGCTCGGCAAGATCATCGAGCGGACGCAAGGGCAGGGCTTTGCAGAAGCGCTGAAGCGAGGGATCCTGGTCCCGCTCGGTATGCACGACAGCGGCGTGCTCCGCCAGGACCAGATCGTGTCGCGACTGGCCGATACGTATTTCAGGCGCGAGGACGGCGGAGCCATGACGCCCGACCTGCCGGCGTATCCTGAGAACTGGTATGCATCCGGGGCGATGTACTCGACGGCAGATGACCTGTTGGTGTTCTCCAATGCCTTGTTTGGCGGGAAGCTCCTGAGCGCCGATTCGATGACGCAACTCCTGAAGCCGGGACTGGACGAATACGGCCTTGGTTTATGGGTGTACGAGACCAAGGCGAACGGACGGACGTATCGCGTCGCCAAGCGGCCCGGGAGAATCATGGGCGCACAGACTCAGCTGTACCGCTTCCTGGACAGCGACACGACGGTGATCATCCTCGCCAATACCGATTCGACAGACCTGGATGAGTTCGTCGCGAAGATCGGGCATCAGCTGATGCGGTGAGGCCATGAAATAGAGAGTAGGGGCAGTTCGCGCTTGAGGCCTTTCGTCGGCGATCCTGGAAGGAGGGCAGCTATTCTTTGACGGTGGAATTGAACATGCCTCAATTTCCTAGGTACCTTCTTCAACGACCGAATTGAACCTGGCCCACTTCTATCCGTCTTTTTAGGTGAGCGATGCAGCAAGGGATATTCATTTCAAGGATCTGGTCGGACGACGATGTTGTTGAGCTTCGAATCGTTGTGACCGACAAGGACTCGTCGTTCCACAGCACTGCTTATGCAGGGCATGCGCGCCTCGGGGAACTGGTCGATCAGCTCAGGGCCTTTCGCGATCGCATTCATGGCGGAATCTCCGACTTTCGTGTTGGGGAATTCGGTCCTGAGTACGCCAATGGGGCCTTTCATGCGAGGTTGCATTTCCGCTCACCGGGGAAGCTCTTCATTTCGACTCATCAGCAATCCGAGTTCAGCGAGTTTTCTGTCGGAGAGGTCGCGAGCGAGGCCAAGATGTATCTCGTCAGTGAGCCGATCTTGCTCGACCACTTCATTTCCGAGTTAGGCGGAGTTGTGAGCGGGTCACGTGCTGACGCGTTCCTCGAATGTACCTAGCAGGCATCAAGGAAGGGGTCAGGTACATCTTTCGACGGGAGTTGAACTTGCCCCCTTTTTCGGCGCAATCGCAAAGCCGAGTGCTAATGTCCGCTTTCGACCCAAAGCGGACATCGCATACGATGCTGCGCGTCGACCTTACATTGACCTGAAGATGCTCATTCACGACTACAACGGCAAGGGAGCCTGGAGCGTGGAAGCTGTCAGGTCGCGGTATCTGGAGCACTGCGCCCGACTGGATGTCCAGTCGCCTCGCGTACTGCAGCCCAGGACATATCACCGCGCCGACATGACCTGGGTCTACCCGATCATGGAGCCGGTAATAGAGGGAATCAAAGCCGGCGATCCAGCCTGCGCGACGCTAGGGGTCGAGCTCATCGAGCAGGACGGCACCCTCCCATTCGGTCGAGTGCTGAAGAGCAACGCGGCACGGGCGCTGAAAGGCATCGAACTGTCTCAGGCACTCAAGACTCGAATCAGGCGCCGTGTGACGGACATGCTCGCCGCCGGCAATACGCCTCGCGAGTTCAAGGAATATGCGCGCCTGCTTCGAAAGGTCGGCTTTGATGACCTTTGGCCTCGCATGGTGGCATCGGAGCCGGTTGGCAATAAGTACGCGATGCGTTACTTCGCATACTTCCGAGCGCTTCAGGAGCGCTCGCCCGCCGTCATGGCGCGTGGACGTTGAGACGTCGCTGATTCCATGCAGCCGAGGAACGTGGTCAGGTACATTTCCTCAGCGGCGGAATTGAACCTGACCCCTTTTTCCTCTTCCTCTGACTGAAGGTTCGAGTGCTAATGTCCGCTTCCGACCCAAAGCGGACGTACAAAGCAGCGCAGGAGCAGTGGGTGAAATCGCTCGAGAACGTTGAGTTGAACGCACACGCCGCTTGGGACAAGGGCCTTGGCAAACAGGCTCTGAAACTGTTTCAAAAAGGTGCCGGGGCGGGATTGGTCGGCTGCATGTTGAACCTGGGCTACTTCTACGACGTCGGTATCGGCACTTCTTCCGACAAGACGACGGCAATGCACTGGTACAAGCGTGCCTACCGTCGGGGTGACGCAGCGGCTGCTTCCAACATTGCAGTCCTGTACCAGGAGCAGGGACGGAACAGGCTGGCCTTTGGCTGGTACGCGCGCTCTGCGGCTTTGGGTGACGGTGACTCGTCGTTGGAGCTTGCCAAAATGTCCCTCGCGGGCCTCGGCGTCCGCCGCTCAGTCCAGCGCGCCCGAAGATACTTGAAGGCAGCCCTGTCCTCCGCATGTATCACACAGGAGGGTCTGGAACAGGCGGGGGCGCTCATGCGAGAACTGGTACATCGGGGCCGTTCCTACAGGTCAATCAATGCGAAGGTCATCCGCAGCTCATCCTGATCGGCGGCCACGAATGTCCGTCTTCAACCCGCCTTCTGGCGGCTGCGATGTGCCGACACCTTCGCGCGATTGCCGCAGACGCTCATGCTGCACCAGCGGCGCCGTCGCCCGCGGGTGTGGTCTGCGAAGACCAGCGTGCAGCCATGTCCTTCACACGTCTTGAGGTGCGTGAAGTCTTCTTCGACGATCACGCGCGCCATTGCTGCACCGATCGGAATCAACAGCGACTCCGGAGAGCGCCATCGCCGCGCCTCCTCGAACACCAGCGCTCCGCCCTGACGGGCGATCCTGCCGTAGGCCTCGTCGCGTTCGAGCAGGCGATTGAGAGGGGCCAGATCCTGGAGGATGTCGGGATCGAGCGGCCGTCCAAGGTGACGGTTGACGAAGCCCCTGAACCATTCGCGCAGGTCGCGCGCCTGATCCGCCACCCGATCCAGCTCACCGGGCATCGCGCGGCTGGCGATGCTGTGCAACTCATGCTCTGGAACCAGCCCTGCTTGTCGCAGCCAATCCACCAGCCCGCGGCCGTCACGGATCCAGTCGATCGGCTCGTCGATCGGCGTCGCGACTGAATTCAGGAAATCGAGCCCGCTCGCATCGGCGATGAACATGGCGGTTGGGTGATCGGACATGGGTGCTTTCCGGCATCTGACGGCCCAAAGGTAACCGCATGAACATGGTCGTGCAAGTTAGCCAGCTGGGTTCAGGCTTGCCGGCGTCGTCCCTCGCATTCAGGCTTAGTCGCGTCTCTGTTCGATTGGAGTCTGCTGTCCGGCCCGAGTGATCGGTGATTTGGTAACCTAATTAAAAGCAATTGACAGGTTACAAAAGTCGGGCGTATAACCCTTATCCAGATGATTTCTGGTTACACAGGACAAGGAGCAAGGCCATGACTGCTGTTTCGTATCGGACCGTCGACGTCGACGGGATTCCGGTCTTCTATCGTGAGGCGGGCCATGCCGGCGCCCCCAAGCTCCTGCTGCTGCACGGCTACCCCAGTTCAAGCCACATGTTCCGCGACCTGATCCCGCTGCTGGCGGATCGTTTCCACATCGTCGCGCCGGACCTGCCAGGCTTCGGCCAATCGGGCGATCCCAAAGCGAATACGTTCGACTCGATTGCCGACACCATCGAGCGGTTCACCGAGATCGTCGGGTTCGAGCGTTACGCGGTCTATGTGTTCGACTACGGCGCGCCGACCGGTTTTCGCCTGGCGATTCGCCGCCCCGATCGGATCACCGGCATCATTTCGCAGAACGGCAATGCCTATCTCGAAGGCTTGAGCGACGGTTGGAATCCGATCCGGGCTTACTGGGAAGACGCGTCGTCGGCAAATCGCGACGCGCTGCGAGCATTGCTGGCACCGGAAGCGACCTATTGGCAGTACTCGCATGGCGTGCCCGATCCTTCGGCGATTTCGCCGGACGGTTACACGCTCGACGACCACTACCTCGCGCGCCCGGGAGCTCACGACGTACAGCTCGACCTGTTCGGCGACTACAAGGGCAACATTGCGCTATACCCGACGTTCCAGGACTACTTCCGAACCCACAAGCCACGCTTCCTCGCGGTGTGGGGGCGGCATGATCCCTTCTTCCTGCCCGCTGGCGCCGACGCCTTCCAGCGCGACATCCCCGAAGCGCGCGTGACGTTCTTCGACACGGGCCACTTCGCGCTCGAAACCCATGCCGCCGAGATCGCCGCGGAGATCCGCGACTTCTTCCTCTGACTGAAGATTCGAGTGGTAATGTCCGCTTCCAACGCAAAGCGGACGTGGATCAAGGCCGACGATGAAGCAGTTTGCCGCCGTGGTCGCTCTCTCGCTCATGCTTGGTGCATGCATCATCGTCTCGGATCGCGGGCGCTATGTCCCTGTGGACCAAGCCGCTTTGGCGTATCGGGGGGCAACGTTAGGCGAAGCGCTCGACCGGCTGGAGCTCGTGCTGGCGTCCCACGGATACAGAGAGGACGGAATCCCTCTTGAACGAGGCGATGTGGTCGGCATCGCCCACCTTTACGAGGGGCCTGGAATGGCGGCCGCAGAGCTCGACCTTGAGGAAGGGTGCATCAGCCTGGTTGCTCTCGTGAAAGAAGGAACCCGGGATTTCAGTGGGTCCAGATCCATGTTCGAAGACGTGATCGGACAGGCGGCGAGGCAAGAGGGTTGGGTAGTGGATCGAGGCGAGATCTGTTCCGACAAGCACAAGCTGGCTGGTGCGTCCGCTCCGGGCCGATAGCGGACGTCGTGCGCGCGCTGCTCCTGATCCAGGTCGTGCAGTAGCGCGTTGCGCGAGCCCGCTTCGCTTCAGGGGGTGGGGCGCGCCTTTCTTGCCTTGCTGCGCAACGACAGGCAGTAGCTGATCGTCACCAGTATTCCCAGTATGACGGCGGCCGAACCTCCCACTACCGCTACCTGCGGTGGCGCAAACACCCAAAGCGCTGCATAGACCAGTCCACTGAGTGCCAGCGACCAGCCCCCGACTCGCGTGGCTTGTCGCGCCACGGCGTTGGGGACGAATCGCTTCGGCATCCGGTTGCCGAACCAGGCAACCATCAAGCCAATAGCGCACATGACGATCCGCGTGACCGTCTCGGCTTCGATGTAGCCCAGCTTGCGCGCGTACGTCGATGCAAGCGCTAGCACCACGATGCCGACGCCCCAGGCGAGGTCTGAAACCAGCTCTTTGTTCATCGTGCTCTCTCCTTCCTGGACTTCGGTTTTTCGACACCCACGTCGAAGGAATGAACGAAGCCGAGCAATGCGTCTTCCAGCACGGACAGCTTCAGGTGGTAGATGACGGACTTCCCGGCCTTCTCGGCGTGGACAAGATCCGCGTCCTTCAACACCGCGAAGTGGGCAGACATCGTCGGCTTGGAGACGTCGAAGTGGTCGCTCAGCTCCCCCGCGCTCAGGGGGCCCTTGCGCAGGAGTTGCAGCACCTGTCGCCGGGTAGGGTCGGAAAGTGCTTTGAAGACCTGGCTCATATTGTGATAGTTAGCTAACTATCGAATTGTGTCAAGTGCATCGACGAGGGCGCGGTCGAGCGGGTGCTAATGTCCGCTTCCGCCCCAAAGCAGTCGTGGTTTTGCGGCGATCGATCGGCCAGGGGCAAATCGGCTCAATCGGAGAGGGCGAATGATCGAGCTTCCCATAAGAGACCCGTGCGATCTTTGCGAAACGGCAGGTCGCGAAGATCGATGGGCGATCATCGACGAAAGCGAACATACGTTGACGATCATCAATCCGTGGCAATTCGAAGTCGGCCAGTGCTGCGTCATCACACGACGGCACGTCGCGACGCTCCTCGATCTTTCCGATCACGAATGCGAGGCGGTGATGCTCTCGGCCAGGAGAGTCGCGCAGGCACTCGTCAGGAGCTACCGGCCCCTCGGAATACTTACGTTCCAGAACAACGGGGTCTACAGCGGGCAGGAAACACCGCACTTCCATTTCCATGTCGTGCCTCGGCAGAAGGGCAGTGACTGGGGGATAGGTCCACCGCAACTCGCGACCTTCGATGGTGCCGGACGTCAGAGGGGCACCTCGCACGATTCAGGCGGGGATGCGCAGCGTCGAGAGCGAGTTCAAGTTTCCACCAGCCAACTTGCTGAAACCGTGCGCCTGATTCGTTCGAATCTGCCGGACTAGCTGGGCTCACTTCCGTTTCCGCCCGAGGCGGACGTTGTGCACTCGCCTAGCCCTGGAGGTCATCCAGGCTGCACACGCCATCTGACATCCTTGTCCCGAGGTGTCAGGGAGAGCCGACACGGATGTTCGCAACACAGTGCAATGCTCGGTGAAGGTTCATCGCACCAATGAACGATCTCACGCTGATTGCCACACAGCTGAATCCGGAACCGTTCTACCGCAAGCGGTTGGCGAACTTCCGGGTACCCGTGCCAGGTCCGGAGTATGTCGAGTTGTTCGACCAGGGCGGATACGACCTCAGTCCACTTGAGAAGTTGTTCGCAGCGGCGAATGGCCAGAAGTTCTGCGCGCATAGAGAGCATCGCCACGCGATCCGGTCGACGTGGCTCGTGTCGCCGTCAACGAAGAACGACGGTGCGGTGCTCAACCATGCGTTGTTGCTGGAGCGCAAAGGTTTCGCAGGCGAGGCGCTGGATCAGCTCAAGGACTGGGCGCAGGCCAACCCGCTGATGTACAAGCTGGTGAAGCTGCGCCCGAAGTGGGGCCTGGATTTCTCGATGGATTATGCGGACCGGGACGGCAACGTCTTCGAGGTCCTGCACTTCGAGTACGACTCGTTCGTCTACGAAGAGATCCAGACGCGCGTCGGCAAGTACACGGAGTACTTCATGTCGGTCGACTGGGACGATTGCGCGAAGCGCGTCCTTGCGCACCGCGATGAATGGATCGACCTTGGCTTCGAAGCGCAAAGCGCCTGGAAGTGCGATTTCTTCGGAATCGAGCACGAACGATTCAAGATGGTTGCGTGGGAACGATAGCGGGAGAGGAATCGCCGACTGGTCGCTATCTGGACGCAGTCCGAAGCGGTACCCGGGCAGCGCCCCGGGTCATCTCAGCGAAACCGGCCCGATCAACGGGCGCGATAGGGCCAAGGGCCAATATCCGGCGGGCTGCCCGGCTCCTAACGTGATGCCGAGATCACACGACGGTCACGGAGCGATGCCTGACCCGGACGATGACGCCGTCCTGCAGACGCTGCTGGAGCGGTTGCTCCGGTTCCGTCTTCCGCGCGCGCTCGCCGTGAAGAAGCGCGTCGATGCCGGCGAATGCCTGACGGATGCGGACATCGTGTTCCTCAAGGGCGCGATGGACGACGCACGGGACGGCCAGCAGTACGTCGCGCGGAATCCGCGCTTCCATGAGCTTGGCGCGCAGATCTCGCAGCTCTATGCCGACATCGTGAACAAGGCCCTGGAGAACGAGCAGCAACGTGGCGGTCGCTGAAGCACCCGTATCGGGAGGAAAGCCGCTGCGTGGCGACGTCGTCGCGGGGTTGACCGCCGCTGCGGTCGTCATACCCAAGGCGATGGCGTACGCCACCATCGCAGGCCTGCCGATCGAAGTCGGCCTCTACACCGCTTTCGTGCCGATGCTGGTGTACGTGCTGCTGGGCACGTCGCGCCCGTTGTCGGTGAGCACCACCACGACCATCGCCATCCTCACCGGTGCGGAGCTGTCCTCGGTCGCGCCCGGCGCGGATCCCGGCCAACTGATCGTCGTGACGGCGACGCTGACGTTGATGGTCGGCGCGATCCTCGTCGTCGCGTCGCTGTTGCGGCTGGGCTTCGTCGCCAACTTCATCTCGTTGCCGGTGCTGGTGGGTTTCAAGGCCGGCATCGGCGTGGTGATCATCGTCGACCAGTTGCCCAAGCTGCTGGGGCTGCACTTCGACAAGGGATCGTTCGTGCACAACGTCGGCGAGATCCTGCGCGGACTGGGGCACCTGTCGTGGCCGACACTGGCGGTGGGCGTGGGCACGATAGCGGTGCTGACCCTGATCGAACGCCTGCGTCCGCGCTGGCCGGCACCATTGATCGCGGTCGCGGGCGCGATCGCCGCCGCGGGACTGCTCGGTTGGGAAAACCACGGCATCGACCTCGTGGGCACGGTGCCGAGTGGTTTTCCCCATCTGACGTTGCCGGATCTCGCGCTGGCACAACAGCTGTGGCCCGGCGCATGCGGCATCGCGCTGATGAGCTTCACCGAGACCATCGCGGTGGGACGCGCGTTCCAGGCCAGCCACGAACCGCTGCCGCGCGCGAACCGCGAACTGCTCGCGACCGGCGCCGGCAACGTGGCCGGTGCGTTCTTCGGCGCGATGCCGTCCGGCGGCGGCATGTCGCAGACCGCCGTGAATCGTCGCGCCGGTGCACGCAGCCAGATGTCCGAGGTCGTCACCGCGGCTGCGACCGTCGCAACCATGTTGCTGCTGGCACCGCTGATCGGGCTGATGCCGCACGCCACGCTGGCCGCGCTGGTGATCGTCTATTCGATCGGCCTGATCAACCCCGCGGATTTCCGCGACATCCTCCGGGTAAGGCGTACTGAGTTCCTGTGGGCGCTCGCGGCGTTCGCCGGCGTGATGCTGCTGGGCACGTTGAAGGGCATCCTGGTGGCGATCGTGGTGTCGCTGGTGGCGCTCGCCCACCAGGCGGCGGATCCGGCGGTGCGGCTGCTCGGCCGCAAGCCAGGCACCAACGTGTTCCGCGCGCGCACGCCGGAGCATCCGGATGACGAGGCCTTCCCCGGACTGCTGCTGCTGCGCCTGGAAGGGCGATTGTTCTTCGTCAACGCCGAGCGCGCGGCGGAGAAGATCCGCCCGCTGATCGCGCAGTACCACCCGCGCTACGTCGTGCTCGACCTGTCGGGCCTGTTCGACCTGGAGTATTCCGCGCTCAGCGCGCTCATCGATGCCGAACGCCGGCATCGTGCTGCGGGCGTGCAGCTGGTGCTCTCCGGGCTGAATCCGGAAGTCCACGCGATGGTCCTGCGTTCCCCGCTGGGCAAGGCGCTCGGCGAGGAATGGATGTTCTTCAATCTCGAAATGGCGGTCGACCGCCTGCAAGCGGATGCCGCCCTGCCAACCCCCGCGGAGTCGCCGACATGAAACGCAGTAAGCCCGAGTCAACACCATCGGCCCCGCGCGGTGCGCGGGCGAAGCGCGGCGCGGCGCAGGCGAAGGTCGAGTCGGCCGCCAGCAAGCGCGCGTCGGCGAAACGCGGCGAGCCGAACGGCAAGCCCGAGTCCACGCGGATGAAGCGCAGCGAGTACGAGGAACGGCTCGAGCGCCTGCACGTGGAACTGGTGAAGCTGCAGCAGTGGGTGGTCGCCCAGGGCCTGAAGGTGTGCATCGTGTTCGAAGGACGCGATACCGCCGGCAAGGGCGGCACCATCAAGGCGATCACCGAGCGCGTGAGCCCGCGCGTGTTCCGCGTCGTCGCGCTGCCGGCGCCGAGCGACCGCGAACGCAGCCAGATGTACATCCAGCGCTACGTGCGCTACCTGCCCGCGGCGGGCGAGATCGTGATCTTCGACCGCAGCTGGTACAACCGCGCCGGCGTCGAGCGCGTCATGGGTTTCGCCACCGAGAACAAGGTGCGCACGTTCCTGCAGATCGTCCCGTTGATGGAGAAGACGATGGTCAAGTCCGGCGTGATCCTGCTCAAGTACTGGCTGGAAGTCAGCCAGGAGGAGCAGGAGCGGCGCCTGAAGGAACGGGCCAACGACGGACGCAAGATCTGGAAGCTCACGCCGATGGATCTGAAGTCCTACAGCCGCTGGTACGACTACTCGCGTGCGCGCGACGACATGTTCGCCGCGACCGACACGCCGCAGGCGCCGTGGTACGTGGCGCGCACCGACGACAAGCGCCGCGGCCGGCTCAACATCATCCAGCACCTGCTCGACCACGTGCCGTACGAAGAGCTGCCGCGCAAGAAAGTGAACTTTCCCCGGCGGCAGAAGCGCGGCAACTACACCGAGCCGGATCATCCGTACAAGTACGTCGAGGAACGCTATTGAGGTCCCGTCCGCCCGGTGTGGCGGCGTGAGGCTTGCGCGGCAGCGTGGCGGCGACCGCACCTTCGCGGGCCGACCGGCGATAATGCGCGGATGACCCGCACGCTCGCCGACTGGCTCCAGACCATCGAACGCATCCACCCCAAGTCCATCGACATGGGGCTGGAGCGCATCCGCGAGGTCGCGCAGCGCCTCGGCCTCGCTCGTCCCGGCAAGGCCGTGATCACGGTCGGCGGCACCAATGGCAAGGGTTCGACGGTGGCCTTCATCGAGGCCATCGCGCGCGCGGCGGGCTGGAAGGTCGGCGCGTACACCTCGCCGCACCTGCTGGCCTACAACGAGCGCGTGCGCATCGACGGCGCGGACGTCGGCGACGCCGACTTCATCGCGGCGTTCGAGGCCATCGAGGCCGCGCGCGGCGAGACGCAGCTGACCTATTTCGAATACGGCACGCTCGCGGCGCTGTGGCTGTTCGGGCGCGCGAAGCTCGACCTGGCCGTGCTGGAAGTCGGCCTCGGCGGCCGGCTGGATGCGACCAACATCGTCGATGCCGATGTCGCGGTGATCACCACGGTCGACCTCGATCATCAGGACTACCTGGGCGAAGACCGCGAGGCGATCGGCGCGGAGAAGGTCGGCATCGCCCGCGCGTGGAAACCGCTGGTGCTGGGCGACGACGATCCGCCGTCGAGCGTGCTCGGCCATGCGTACCGCATCGGCGCGCCGACGTGGCGCATCGCCAACGATTTCTTCTTCGAGGCGCTGCCGCCGCAGGTCGATGCGGGCGGGCAGGCGTTGCCCGGTCGCTGGCGCTGGCGCGAAGTCGGCCGGCGCATGGAATTGCCCATGCCGCGCCTCGCCGCGCCGGTGCAGCTGCGCAACGCCGCGGTCGCCATCGCCGCGCTGCGCGCGCTGCCGAAGTCGCCGAAGGCGCTGCCGCGCGCGGCGATCGCGGAGGGCGTGGCGGATGCGGACGTGCGCGGCCGATTGCAGCGTTTCGAACGCGATGGGGTCGAGGTAGTGGTGGATGTCGGCCACAACCCGCAGGCGGCGCGTGCGCTGGCAGCATGGTTGCGCGCGCAGCCCGCATCCGGTCGGCTGTACGCGGTGTACGCGGCGCTGTCGGACAAGGACGTGATCGGCGTGGTCGAGGCGCTGGCGCCGTCGGTGGACATCTGGCGCATCGCCGGACTGGCCGATGCCGGACCGCGTGGCGGACACGTGGACGCGCTGGCCGGACGCCTGCGCGGCACCGCCGCCGCCGACGCGCAGGCCCATGAGGACGTGCCCGCCGCGCTGCGTGCGGCCGTCGATGGCGCCGCACCGGGCGATCGCGTACTGGTGCTGGGTTCCTTCCACACCGTGGCCGCCGCGCTGGACTGGCTCGCCCGCGACTGAATGCAGTGACCGCGATGCCGGTCGCGATGGATCGCGAGGGTATAATTCGCGCGGCGATCCGCCTGCGTCATGCGAGACCCGATGGAACCTGCCCTGAAACAGCGAGTGATCGGTGCGGTCGTGCTGATCGCACTTGCGGTGATCTTCCTGCCGATGCTGATCAAGGGGCCGGCCCCCGAAAGCGGGGCATCCAACGTCCCGCTGGAACTTCCCAAGACGCCCGAGGGCGATTTCGAGACGCGCGAGCTGCCGCTGGTCAGTCCCGGCCAGGCGCCGCAGGGCGGTGCCGTGGGCCTCGACGCCAGCGCTGCCGGTGACGGCGACGCGCTGCCAACCGTCGATACCACCGCCGCCGCGCCGTCCACGCCCTCTGACTCTGCCTTCCCGGCTGCGACCGGCGGCGGCAATTACGCCGTGAGCTTCGGCAGCTATGCCAGCACCGGCGATGCCGACCGCGTGATCCAGGCGTTGCAGGGCGCGCAGCTTCCCGCCTATCAGGAGCCGGCTCCCGGGACCGGTGGTCGCACCGTGCACCGCGTCCGCATCGGTCCGTTCCAGACCCCGGCCGAAGCCGAGGCCGCGCGCCTGCAGTCCGCACGCGTGCGCAGCGACGTCGGCGCCAAGGTGGTGACGCTGGAGGCCGAGGCCGATGCGCCGGCCGCACCCGTCGCCAGCGCCGCGCCGGCATCCCAGCCCGCCGCCGCCCCGGCCAATCCGGTCTCGGCCGCCGTCCCGCTGGGCGATTCGCGCCCGACGACCACGGCCACGTCGCTTCCGCCCGAACCCAAGCCCGTCGCCGCCAAGCCGGTCGAAAAGCCGGCCGCCGAGAAGCCCAAGCCCACGCCGGCCCCGGTGCAGGTCGCTTCGCGCCCGGCGGCACCGGCCGCCTCCGGCGTCGGATTCGCCGTGCAGCTGGGCGCCTTCGGCAGCGCCGCCGAGGCCGACAAGCTGCGCGATCGCGCGCGCTCGGCCGGATTCAGCGCGTTCGTCGAACAGGTGCGCACCGACAAGGGCCTGCTCAACCGCGTCCGCATCGGGCCGGTCGCCAGCCGTGGCGAGGCCGACCAGCTCAAGGCCCAGGTCGCGTCCAAACTCGGTGTGAGCGGCATTGTCCGCCCGCATCCCTGACCCCATCTAAGCCGGGCGGACAATGGCTGCGATCGACTGGGTATTGCTGGCGGTGGTCGCTGTCTCGGCGCTGTTCGGCCTGATGCGCGGCTTCGTCGGCGTGCTCGCCTCGCTCGCGGCCTGGGTGCTCGCCGGCTGGGCGGCGTTCCGGTTCGGCGGCGATCTGGCGCTGCTGCTCTCCAGCGACGCCGACATCGGCGCGGGCGAGCTGTTCGGCGGATACGCGCTGAGTTTCATCGCGGTGCTGGTGGTGGTCGGTCTGGTCGGCTGGCTGGTGCGCAAGCTGGTGGAGTCGGTCGGACTCACCGGACTGGACCGCACGCTCGGCTTCGCGCTCGGCATCGCGCGCGGCCTGTTCGTCGGCTGCGCGCTGGTGCTGCTGCTGGGACTGACGGCGATGCCGAAGGAACCGCAGTGGCAGCGTTCGCAGGTGGTGCCGGTGTTCGTGCCGGGCGCGCAATGGCTGCGGACCTGGCTGCCCGACTGGGTCGCGGCGCAGGTGGACCTGGACGGTCGCGAATCTTCACTCCCGGCGCCGCAGGCGGCACCGGAGACCGAGCCGGCGCTGCCGGCGCCGGTCAGCGAGGCCTGACGGGCCGCGCGCAACACACAACTTCACAGGCAGGACTAATCACCATGTGCGGCATTCTCGGTATCGTCGGCCACAACGACGTCGCGGCGCAGCTCTACGACGGCCTGTCGGTGCTGCAGCATCGCGGTCAGGACGCGGCCGGCATCGCCACCGCCAACGGCAGCAAGCTGCGCGTGCACAAGGGCAACGGCCTGGCCAGCGACGTGTTCGACGAGGTCGCGATGGCGCTGCTCGAAGGCCGCGTCGGCATCGCCCACTGCCGCTATCCCACCGCCGGCAGCGAAGGTTCCGACGAAGCACAGCCGTTCTACGTGAACTCGCCCTTCGGCATCGCGCTGGCGCACAACGGCAACCTGATCAACACCGACGCGCTGCGTCGCGAGGTGTTCGAGCAGGATCGCCGCAACGTCAACACCGAATCCGATTCGGAAGTGCTGCTCAACGTGTTCGCGCACGAGCTGGACACGCAGAAGGCGCTCAACCCCGAGGCCGCGTTCCGCGCGATCGAGGGCGTGACCCGCCGCTGCGTCGGCGGTTTCGCGGTGGTCGCGACCGTGCTGGGCCTCGGCCTGGTGGCGTTCCGCGATCCCAACGGCATCCGCCCGCTGGTGCTGGGCAAGCGCCACTCCGGCGGCCAGGACGAATACGCGGTCGCGTCGGAATCGGTCGCGCTCGACCTGCTCGGCTTCGAGCGCGTGCGCGACGTGCGCCCGGGCGAGGGCATCGTCGTCACGCCGCGTGGCGAGCTGTTCACGCGCCAGTGCGCCGAGCCGCGCGAGCACACGCCGTGCATCTTCGAATACGTGTACTTCGCGCGCCCGGACTCGATGATGGACGAGGTCTCCGTGCACAAGGCGCGCATGCGCATGGGCCAGAAGCTCGGCGAGAAGATCCTGCGCCTGCGTCCGGACCACGACATCGACACGGTGATCCCGATCCCGGACACCTCGCGCGACGCCGCGCTGGAAATCTCCAACGTACTGGGCGTGAAGTACCGCGAAGGCTTCATCAAGAACCGCTACGTCGGCCGCACCTTCATCATGCCGGGACAGGGCGAGCGCGCGAAGTCGGTGCGCCGCAAGCTCAATCCGATCCCGCTGGAATTCCGCAATCGCGTGGTGCTGCTGGTCGACGACTCGATCGTGCGCGGTACGACCTCGCGCCAGATCGTGCAGATGGCGCGCGATGCGGGTGCGCGCAAGGTGTACCTCGCTTCCGCCGCGCCGGCGGTGCGCTTTCCCAACGTCTACGGCATCGACATGCCGTCGGCCGAGGAACTGGTCGCGCACGGCCGCACCGACGACGAAGTGCAGAAGCTGCTCGGCTGCGACTGGCTGATCTACCAGGACCTCTCGGACCTGGAAGAGGCGGTTTCCGGTCCGAAGCACCGCATCGACCGCTTCGATTCGTCGTGCTTCAACGGCGAGTACGTCACCGGCATCGAGCCGGGCTACTTCGAACGCATCAAGCAGCTGCGCTCGGACGAGGCGAAGAAGACGCGGAGGGCGTGAGATGGTGCGTTCGCTGCAACTGGCGCTGATCCCGGACGATGAGAACGGCGAGGTGCTGCGGCAGATGGTCGAGGACGGCGACGACCTCACCCTCGAACGCCCCGTCGAGTTCTTCCACGTCTTCGCCGATGAGGCGCAGGCCGACGCCTTCGCCGCCGCCGCCGCGCAGCAGCCAGCGCTCACGCCCGAAGCGCCTGAAGTCGATGACGAATACGTGTGGCAGGTCTGCGTGGTGCGCGTGATGGCGCCCACGCACGCCGCGCTCACCGCGCAGGAGCGCGAACTCGCTGCGCTGGCCGAGTCGCATGGCGGCTTCGCCGACGGCTGGGCCTGCTCGCCCGCGGACCGCGAAGCGGACTGACGCGTGGCAACGTCGCTGTTCGACGCCGCGCGCGCCTGCCTCGATGCGGGCACGCCGGAAGCGAAGGTCGACGCCACCTTCGCCGCCGCCGAGGCGTTCGCGCGCGGCGAGCTGCACATCCCGCACGACGCGCCGCCACCCGAAGCGATCCGCATGCCCGGCCGCCCGGAGCGCCCACTGCTGGTGCATCCGCGCGACCTGCCGCGTCGCGGGTTCGGCAGCGTGGAAGGACGCGCCGCCTTCATCCACGCGATCGCGCATATCGAATTCAACGCCATCGACCTGGCGTGGGATGCGGCGTACCGTTTCCGCGGATTGCCTCCTGAGTTCTACGCCGACTGGGTGCAGGTCGCGCACGACGAGGCGCGCCATTTCGTGATGCTGCGCGAACGCCTGCGCGAACACGGCCACGACTACGGCGATTTCGACGCGCACAACGGTCTGTGGGAAATGGCCGAGAAGACCGCGCACGACGGCCTCGCGCGCATGGCACTGGTGCCGCGCGTGCTGGAGGCGCGCGGACTCGACGTCACGCCCGGGATGATAGTGAAGCTGCGCTCGCTCGGTGACGACGCCACCGCCGACATCCTGGAAGTGATCCTGCGCGAGGAAGTGGCGCACGTCGCCGCTGGCTCGCGCTGGTTTCGCTGGTACTGCGAGCGCGAGGGCGTCGATCCGCTGCCGCGCTTCCGCGAACTGCTGGCGCAATACGCGCGCGCCGTGCTCTACGGCCCGTTCAACCACGAAGCGCGCGGTGCCGCGGGCTTCGCGCCGGAAGAGCTGGAAGCGCTGGAGAAGCTGGTCGGCTGACCGTAGCCCGGGTAAGCGAAGCGCACCCGGGTTGAAGTGTCGATGCGCCGGCAAACCCCGGGTGCGCTTCGCTTACCCGGCTACGGCTACAGCGTCAGCCCGTGCAGCGCGAAGCCGTCGCGGCTCACGCGCAACACCGACCCCTGGTCGTACCAGTCGCCGAGCACGATGCGCTCGCACGCACGGCCTTCGACCTGTAGTTCATGCACGGCCGGGCGATGCGTGTGGCCGTGGATCATGCGCGTCAGGCCGTAACGGCTGAAGGTGCCTTCGACCGTTTCCGGCGAGACATCAGTGATGGATTCCATCGTGCCCTGCTGTTTCAGTCCGCTCTGGTGCGCCTTGCTTGCCGCGCGCGCCTGCTGCGCGAACGCGATGCGCGCGACCAGCGGTTGCGAGAGAAATTGCGCCTGCCACTGCGGATTGCGCGTCTGCGCGCGGAACTGCTGGTAGGCGACGTCGTCGGTGCACAGCAGGTCGCCGTGCAGGATCAGCGTCGGCTGGCCGTACAGCATCACCACGGCGGGGTCGGGCAGGATCGTCATGCCGGCACGTTGCGCGAACGACTCGCCGAGCAGGAAATCGCGATTGCCGCGGATGAAATGCACTGGTACGCCCGTGGCCTGCAGCGCATGCAGTTCGCGCGCGACGTAGGCGCCGGCGTCGGACGGATCGTCGTCGCCGACCCAGGCCTCGAACAGGTCGCCGAGGATGTACAGCGCGTCGGCGCCACGGGCCTCGGAACGGACGAAGTGGCCGAACAGCTCGGTGATCTGCGGGCGCTCGGCGTCGAGGTGCAGATCGGAGATGAAAAGGGTGGTCATGGCGGCGATTCTAGGGGGTGCCGGCGGCCATGACGCGTCCGAACGTCTCGGTCCGGTAAAATCGCCGGTTTCCCCGCACCGGGCCTCTGCCATGAGCTGCCGCACCCGCTTCGCCCCCAGTCCCACCGGCTACCTGCACATCGGCGGCGCGCGCACCGCGTTGTACTGCTGGCTGGAATCGCGCCGCCGTGGCGGGCAGTTCGTCCTGCGCATCGAGGACACCGACCGCGAGCGCAGCACGCAGGGGGCGATCGACGCCATCCTCGAAGCGATGGAATGGCTGAGCCTGGACTACGACGAGGGTCCGATCTACCAGACCCAGCGCCTGGACCGCTATCGCGAGGTCGCCGAACAGATGGTCGCGGCCGGAACCGCGTACTACGCGTACGAGACCAAGGACGAGCTGGAAGCCATGCGCGAGAAGGCGATGGCCGCCGGCGACAAGCCGCGTTACAACGGCGCGTACCGCGATCGCAACGAAGGCTTCCGCGACGATCCCAACCGCGTGATCCGCTTCCGCAATCCGCTCGACGGCACGGTCGTGTGGGAGGACAAGGTGAAGGGTCGCATCGAGTTCGCCAACACCGAGCTCGACGATCTGGTGATCTTCCGTTCTGACGGCTTCCCGACCTACAACTTCGCGGTCGTGGTGGATGACCTCGACATGGGCATCACCGATGTCGTACGCGGCGACGACCACGTCAACAACACGCCGCGGCAGATCAACATCTACCGCGCGCTCGGTGCGACGGTGCCGCATTTCGCGCACCTGCCGATGATCCTCGACCCGGAGGGCGCCAAGCTGTCCAAGCGTCGCGGCGCGGCGGACGTCATGCAGTACCGCGAGATGGGTTACCTGCCGCATGCGCTGCTCAACTACCTGGTGCGCCTGGGCTGGTCGCATGGCGACCAGGAGATCTTCTCCATCGCACAGATGACCGAACTGTTCGACCTGAAGGACGTCAATCCCAAGGCCTCGCGCATGGATCCGGCGAAGCTCGGCTGGCTCAACCAGCAGTACCTCAAGAGCGACGATCCGGCCGAGGTGGGCAAACACCTGGAATGGCACCTGCGTGCGCATGGGTATGACCTGTCGAAGGGCCCGAAGCCGGCCGACATCGTCGTGGCGATGCGCGACCGCGTGCAGACGCTGAAGGAAATGGCCGAGCGCGCCGTGGTGTGGTTCGGCCCGCTGACGCAGTACGACGAGGCCGCCGTCGCCAAGCACCTCAATGCCGCCGCACGCGCGCCGCTGGTCGATGCGCGCGAACGCCTCGCCGCGCTGTCGGACTGGAACGCTGAGTCCGTGTCGCAGGCCCTCCACGCCACCGCCGAGGCGCTCGGCGTCGGCATGGGCAAGGTCGCCCAGCCGATGCGCGTGGCGATCACCGGCACCCAGGTCAGCCCGGACATCTCGCACACGGTTTACCTGGCCGGGCAGGCGGAGGCGCTGGCGCGCATCGACGCCGCCCTTGCAAAAGTGCCGGCCGGGGCCTAAATCGGAAGGACCCGTTCACGGGAACCCGGAATGAGCCACGACCACGCCTGCACCGACCCCTCGCACCACGTCCACGACGGCGACGCCTTCGTGCACGAGGTCGAGCGCGCGTGCGAGCAGCGTGGCCTGCGGCTCACGCCGATCCGCGCGCATGCACTGCGCCTTATCGCGGATGCGGGTCGTCCGGTGAAAGCCTACGAGCTGCTCGACCAGATGAAGGCCACGCACGACGCCGCCGCGCCGCCGACGGTGTACCGCGCGCTGGATTTCCTGCTCGAGCACGGCTTCATCCACAAGCTCGCTTCGATCAACGCCTTCGTCGGGTGCCACCATCCGGGTTCGGCGCAGCACGCGGTGCCGTTCCTGATCTGCGACCGCTGCCAGTCCGCGACGGAACTGGAAGACGAGCGCATCGTGGAAACGCTCGATCGCCGCGCGCGCGAACTGGGCTTCACTCCGCAGGCGCAGACGCTGGAAGTGCACGGCGTCTGCGCCGCATGCGCCGCGGAGGAGCGGCAGGCCAGCGCCTAGTCGTAGGCGACGGTGATCAGCCGCAGCGAGTCGCGCTCAACGCCGCGCTCGCGCATGTAGCCGACGTAGTAGTCGACCAGCGGGCCGCGACCCACCGTATCCAGAGGTTCGACCGTGCGCTGCAGGCTCGGCGCGTCCGCTGCAAGCGGAACTCTGGCGTCGTGCGCGGCGCCCACGGTGGGTACGACGATCTCGCCGCGAAACTCGATCGTTCCGGTCGTGGCGAGCGCCGGCATCGTGCCGGCGAGGAAGAGAACGGCCGCGCACATGCGTGATGCAGTTTCCATGTTCCACCTCCGTCCGTGTCGCGGCGTGTTGCCGCGCCGGCACTCTTGCACCGGTTTTGTGGGACGGATGTGAATGCAACTATGCGGTGGCCGGTTGCAACCGCGGGTTGCTCTCGCGGATCGGAAGGTTCGCCGCCGCGGCAAGCAGTGCCAGTACCATGTCGGCGTACCACATCCAGCTGAAGTCGCCGAAGCGTTCGAGCACGACGCCGCCAATCCACGCGCCGAAGAAGCCGCCGAGCTGGTGCGAGAGCAGCGTGAGGCCGAACAGCGTGCCGAGATAGCGCGCGCCGAAGAGCTTGCCGACCAGTCCCGCGGTCGGCGGCACCGTCGCCAGCCAGGTCAGGCCCAGTCCCGCGGAGAAGATGAAGAAGGTGAGCGGCGTCGGCGGCGAAACGAGGTAGATCGCGATCATCACCGCGCGGCTGGCGTACATCGCCGCGAGCAGGTACTTCATGCGCATGCGCTGGCCGAGCCAGCCCGCGGCGAGGCTGCCGCCGACATTGAACAGGCCGATCAGCGCGAGCGACACCGCCGACACGCTCGCCGGTAGGCCGCACAGCGCGATCTCGCCCGGCAGGTGCGTCACCAGGAAAGCGATGTGCACGCCGCAGGTGAAGAAGCCCAGGTGCAGCATCCAGTAACTGCGATCGCGCAGCGCGATGCGCACCTGTTCGCGCAGGCCGATGCCGGGTGCAGGCGTTGCGTGCGTGGTAGCGGCTGCATTCGCTGCATCAGCAGGCTTGCGGCGCAGCGGCCATGCCAGCGGCAACGTTGCCAGCGCGGACACCGCGAGCGTCCACATCGCCGCAGCCCAGCCGGCGGCACTGATCACCGCCTGCACCAGCGGTGCGAACACGAACTGTCCGAACGAGCCGCCCGCGTTGATCACGCCCGCGGCCATCGAGCGCTTCTCCGCCGGCATGTGCTGCGCGGTCGCGCCGATGAGGATGGAGAAACTGCCCGCGCCCGCACCGGCGGCGGACAGCACGCCGAGCGTCAACAGCAGGCCCCACTGCGACGGCATCGCCGGTGCCAGCACCATGCCGGCGGCGAGCAGGATGCCGCCGGCGACCAGTACGCGCCCTGGGCCGCGCTGGTCGGCGATCGCACCGAACACCGGTTGCACAGCGCCCCACACGAACTGGCCGATCGCCAGCGCGAAGCTGATCTGCGCCACGCTCAATCCGGAGCTTTGTCCGATCGGCGCGACGAACAGACCCATCGATTGGCGCACGCCCATCGTGATCATCAGCATCGCAGTCGCGGCGAGGACCAGCGGCCAGTAACGCGTGGCCGGGTGAGGTGCGGTGGAGGTCATGCGTTTGCTCCGGGATCCAGACGCGCCAGCGCGCGGTCGATATGGGAATGAAGGGCTTCTACACGCGTGGTTCCGAGGCTCGAGTCGATCTCGTCCTGCGCGCGACGCCATAGCGGACGCGCCTTCTCCAGTACGCGCCGGCCGGCGTTTGTCACCGTCACTAGTCGCTGGCGCGCATCCTCGCCGCTGACCATCTCGACCCAGCCTGCAGCGGTGAGCGGCTTGAGGTCGCGGGTGAGGGTGGTGCGGTCCATGCCCATCTCGCGGGCGAGCGCGCCCATCGCCTGTGGCGTACGCGAGGCGCGGCGCAGGATCGAGTACTGGTTGAGGTTGATGCCGAGCGGGGCGAGTGCGCGGTCGTAGCGCAGCGTTACCAGCCGCGCCAGCTTGCGCAGGCGGAAACAGGTGCAGGTGCCGGGAGGGGCGGCGGTGTCGGTCATGATGCGTGTATATACACCTATTCCTGGAAAAGAAAAGCGCCGGTTTGCAGCCGGCGCTGTTCAGGTTTCCGCGAAGCCCTCAGAAGTAGGCGCGCACGCCGAACGCCACGCCGCGACCGGGCAGGGGCGCAAGGTCCTTCAGGAACGACGTATGCGCGCGCGCTTCCTCGTCGAGCAGGTTGCTGCCGTCGACGAACAGCTCCCACGCATTGCCCTTGGCGGTGTCCTGGTGCCACGCCACGTGCGCATCAACGAGCGTGTAGCCGGGCGTTTCGCTTTCGAACTCGGCCACGTCATCCTGACGCGCATAGCGCACCGCGCCGAGCGAAGCACGCCATGCACCCTGTTCCCAGCGCACTTCGCCGCCGAGTCGCTTCGGCGCGATGCGCGGCAGGTTGCCACCGCGGGCCAGGTCGACCGTGTAGTCGTGCGAGTGGTCGCCGTGCGGCACGGAGATGTCGAGCTGGCGCGAGCCGTTGCCGCTCAGTTCGCCGCGCACGATGTCGCCGAACACGCGCAGGTCCCAACGGCCGCTGGCGTTGTCGGCGAAGTTCCAGCCGAACTCGGCCTCTGCGCCGTTGAAGCGCGCGTCGTCCTGCGTCCACACGCGCACCGGGCCCTCGGCTTCCTCGATGCCGGTGTCGGCGAGATAGACGAAGTCGTCGTAGCGCACGTGGTACAGCGAAGCACCGAGTTTGAACGGACCGCCGTGCCAGTGCAGGCCGATTTCGGCGCGGTTCGCGGTTTCGACGTCGAGATCGGGCGAACCAAGTTCGATGCTCGACGTCGCCACGTGCAGGCCGTTGGAATACAGCTCTTCCGCAGTCGGCGCACGTTGTGCGCGATCCAGACCGAACGACAGATGGAAGGCTTCGGTGATGTCCCACTTCAGCGCCGCCGACAGGCTGGTGGTGTGGAAGTCGCGGTCCGGACCGATCGCGACCGCATCATCGACATCGACTTCGTTGCGGTCGAAACGCGCGCCGAGTTCGGCCTTCACCGCGCCGAAGGTCTGTTCGCCCAGCCAGAACACGCCGGCGTCGAGGCCCTTCGACGGCGGAACGAAAGCCTCGTCGCCGATCGCTTCGAAATCGCGCTGGCCCCACTGCACGCCGAGCGCGCCGTCCCAGCCCAGAAGCGGTTTGTGCACGAGTTCCACGCGCGCTTCGGTGCTGGTGTTGTCGAACACAGTGCCGGTTTCCTCGCCCTCGTACTCGGTGTGCGTGTACTCCGTGCGCGCGACCTTCGCGCGCAGCGACTTGAACACGCCCAGGTCGTCGAGCCCGCCGCGCACTTCGTAGCGGTGCTGTTCCATCGCGATGCTGACCGGGCCTTCCTCGCCCTCCGCTTCTGGTTCTTCGCCTTCGTGCTCGTGGTCGTCGCCGTGTTCGTGCGCGTGCCCCGGCACGCCGTAGCGCGTGTCGAACAGGCTGGCGCCGACGCCGAGGAATCCACGCTCGCCGATCCAGCTCACGCCCAGCGCGCCGCTGTCGGTGCGTACGAAGCTGTTGGGCAGCGTTCCCTTCTCCGACGGATCCGGCGTCTCGCCTTCCTGCGCCATCAACTGCGCGCTCTCCGGATAGCCCGGGATGTCGTAGTCGCCGGTCTCGCGATGCAAGCCGTCGATGTGGAAGACCACATTGCCCGAGGCAGCGGTGGCATCGAGACGGACCATGCCGGTCGTCTCGTCGTTGACGGTGTTGCCGCGCAGTTCGGCGCGGCCCTGCAGCGGTTCGTCGGTGACGGCCTCGGGGATGCGGCCATCGACCACGTTGACCGCGCCGCCAATGGCACCGCTGCCGTAGAGCAGGGTCGCCGGGCCCTTCATCACTTCGATCTGGTCGGCGAGGAACGGCTCGATGCTGACCGCGTGATCGACGCTGACCGTGGACACGTCGCCCGAGCCCAGTCCGTCGCTGAGCACCTGTACGCGTGCGCCATCGAATCCGCGCACGATCGGGCGTCCGACGCCGGGACCGAAGTAGGACGACTGCACGCCGGGCAGTTTCCCGACGGTCTCGCCCAGCGAATTCGCCTTGGCTTCGTCGAGCTTCTCGCCCGCGAGGACCTCGATCGGGCGGGCCAGGTCTTCGGCGGTGCCCACCAGCGGCGTGGCCTTCACCTCGACGCCGGCCAGGTCGGTGGCCTTGTGTTCATGGCCCTGATCGTCGGCGTGGGCCGCCAAGGGCAGGGCAGCCGCCAGGGCCAGGACGAGGGGGAGGCGTCGGAACAGGGGGCGCGTTCGCATGGGTTGGGGTAAAGTTGGGTGGCGGAAGTCGTGGAATGTTATATTATAACGAAACGCGGTCCGCACCCTCCCGAAAGTCATGCCCATGCCCGACCCCGCCCGCCGCAGACTGCTCGACCGCATCGGTGCCTATGGATCGCTGCTGTGCGCGATCCATTGCGCGCTGCTGCCGCTGGCGATCGCGCTGCTGCCGTCGCTGGGCGTGGCGGCGTGGCTGGGTAATGGCTTCGAAGAGGCTTTCGTGGTCTTCGTCACCGCGCTTGGGCTGTTCAGTCTGGTCTGGGGCTATCGCCGCCATCGCGCCGTGCAGGCGCTGTCGTTGCTGGTGCCCGGTCTGGGGCTGCTGTGGGTGGGCGTTCTGTACACGCCGCTGCACGAAAGCCTGATCCCGCATGCCATCGCGATGACTATCGGCGGCACGCTGGTCGGGCTGGCCCATCTGGCGAACCTGCGCCTGAACCACCTGCACGTTCACGACGCATCGTGTGCCCACTGACGAGCTGAGGAGCTGCCTGAAGCGGAGCCCCCTTGGTAATGGGGCGCCCGAAGGGTGGGCTTCGGATGCGAAGCGGCCGAATCGATGCGCGTGCTAGACTGCGCGGCCTCGCGTGTGTCGCGACCGCGTATTTCGTAACCCCGCACCCGGTGCGGATTTGACAGTTTCAGGAGCAGATCATGGGCAAGGGCGACCGTAAGACCGCCAAGGGCAAGCGCTACAACTCCAGCTACGGCAACGCCCGCAGCAGCAAGGCCGTGACCAAGGCCGCCGGCAACGCCGCCGCGCCGGTCGCCAAGAAGGCGACCAAGACCGTGGCCAAGGCCCCGGCCGCCAAGAAGGTCGCGGTGAAGAAGACCGCTTCCAAGGAATAAGCGCACAGCGCCTGTTCTGGCAGAACCTGCCAGCAAAAAGCCCCGCTCAGGCGGGGCTTTTGCTTTTCCGGCGATGGAACGCGACGTCAGCGTTTCGCCGCCTTCTCCACCTGGGTCCACACGCGCAGCAGGTTGCCGCCGAGGATCTTGCGGATGTCGGCATCGGAATGGCCGCGCTTTTGCAGGCCTTCGACCAGGTTCGGATAGTCCGCCACCGAGCGAAGTTCCACCGGCAGGTTGCCGCTGACGCCATCGAAGTCCGAGCCGATGCCGACGTGGTCGGAGCCGATCAGCTTCACCGCGTAGTCGATCTGGTCCAGCACCGCGTCGATGTGCGTCACCGGCACAGGATGCGCCTGCTTCCACGCATCCTCGAAATCGTCCTTCGAGCGCGCCGGCTTGCCGGCCGCGACGAGCTTCGCGTTCTCACGCTCGAAGTCGGCTTCGGCCTGGAAATACGCCTGCAGATTGGCCGCCGCCGTCGGATTGACGAAGCCGGTGCCGAACACGAGCTGCACCACGCCGCCTTCGGCTGCGACGGCCTTCGCCAGTTCGTCGCTGATGTTGCGCTCGAAGCCCGGGGTGAAGTGGCGCATGCCCGAATGACTGGCGATCACCGGCACGTCGGTCGTGCTCAGCACGTCGCGGATCGCATCGTCGGAGAGATGCGAGACGTCGACCATGATGCCGAGGCGGTTCATCTCGGCCACGACCTGTTCGCCGAACGGGCTCAGTCCACCCCACTTCTTCTCCAGCGCGTAGGACGAGTCGCTGATGCGGTTGTTGGCGCTGTGGGCGAGGGTGATGTAACGCACGCCGCGCTGCTGGAAGGCGGCGAGCTGCTTCAGGTCGTCGCCGATCGGCGCACCGTTCTCCATGCCCAGCGTGAGCAGCACGCGGCCGCCCTTGCGCAGCTTCTCCACATCGGCTGGAGAACGCAGCAGCGCGAACTTGTCCGGATGGCGCGCGGTCATCGCCTCGACCGCATCGATCTGCGTGTTCGCGGTCTGCCACGCGGTGCCGGCGGCGTCCTCGTCGGGCGAGGTGTAGATCGACATGAAGGCCACGTCGAGACCACCCTGGCGTGCACGCGGGTAGTCGAATTCCTTGCCCGGCGTCGCCACGCCCAGGTCGTCCCAGTGCGAGAGCAGCTCGCCGGGCGCGTCGATGTGGGTGTCGACGATGATCGCGTCCTGCGCCAGGCGCTGCGCCGCATCGCTCGCGGCCATGACGGGCGTGGCGGCCAGCGCCAGGCCGAGGGCGGACATACCGAACACGGTTGCAACTCGCATGCTTTCTCCCCTTGGTGACGAACGATGACGCGATGTCAGACGACGCGGTGCCCGCCCGCGTGCACCGCGTGCGCGAGCCTGCCGCCGAGCCAGTAGCACAGTTCCGCCGGATGGCCGATATGCCATTGCACGAAGTCCGCGCGGGCGCCGACGCGCAGCACGCCGCGATCCTCCAGTCCCAGCGCGCGCGCGGCATGGACCGTCGCGCCGCGCAGCGCTTCCTCGGGCGTCAGGCGGAAATGCGTGCAGGCCAGTTGCATCGCCTGGCGCAGCGACTGCAGCGGCGACGTGCCCGGATTGCAGTCGGTCGCCAGCGCCATCGGCACACCGTGTTGGCGGAAGGCGTCGAGCGGCGGCAACCGTGTTTCGCGCAGTACATGGAACGCGCCCGGCAGCAGCACGGCAACGGTGCCGTGTTCGGCCATCGCGCGCGCGCTGTCCTCGCTGGTGTATTCGACGTGGTCCGCGGAAAGTCCATCGAACGCCGCCGCCAGCGCCGCGCCGCCGAGGTCGCTGAGCTGGTCCGCGTGCAGCTTCACCGGCAGCCCCAGCGCGCGAGCCGCTTCGAACATCCGCCGTGTCTGCGCCGGACTGAAGCCGATGCCTTCGCAGAACGCATCGACCGCATCGACGAGTCCTTCCACGTGCAGGCGCGGCAGCCATTCGATGGCCGCGTCGATGTACTCGTCGCTGCGACCGGCGAACTCCGGCGGTAGCGCGTGCGCCGCGAGGTAGGTCGTGCGCACGCTGATGCCGAGCTGCTCCAGGCGTCGTGCGACGCGCAGCATCTTGCGTTCGTTGTCGAAGTCCAGGCCGTAGCCGGACTTGATCTCCAGCGTGGTGACGCCGTCGGCGATCAGCGCGTGCGCGCGCGGCAGCGACTGGCGCAGCAGTTCGCCTTCATCGGCCGCGCGCGTGGCGCGCACGGTCGAGAGGATGCCGCCGCCGGCCCTGGCGATCTCCTCGTAGCTGGCGCCGCCCAGGCGCATCTCGAATTCGCGCGCGCGGTCGCCGGCGAAGACCAGATGGGTGTGGCAATCGACCAGTCCGGGGGTGATCCAGCCATGCGCCTCGATCACCTCGCGCGCGAGCTTCTGCGGCGTTCCGGGCAGGTCGGCGCGGGAACCGACGAAGGTCAGGCGGTCGTCCTTCCAGGCCAGCACGCCATCGCGTATCTCCCCGTAGCCCTGCGGGGCGTCGAGGGTGGCCAGGGAAGCGCCGAGGATCAGTCCGTCCCAGGCCGGATGCGTGCTCGAGGTCATGAACGGATTCTAGCCGTCCGGCGGGTGTCGCCGGGTGGACCGCATCGCCACGATCACGCGCATTCGCGACAATGGCCCCATGAAGACCCTCGATGCCGCGATGCTCTGGACCCCGGACGGCTGGCGTGCCGATGCCGGATTCGATGTCGACGACCACGGCCACATCGCCGCGGTCCGGGCCGCCGAGCCCACCGCCAGCGCGAGCTGGATCGTGCCAGGCATCGCCAACCTGCATTCGCATGCGTTCCAGCGCGCGATGGCCGGCATGGCCGAACGCCAGACCAATCCCGAGGATTCGTTCTGGACCTGGCGCGAGACGATGTACCGCTTCGCCGCGCGTTTCACCCCGGAGATCCTGCAGGCAGTGGCGGCGCAGCTTTACGTCGAGATGCTCGAAGCCGGCTACACCACCGTCTGCGAGTTCCATTACCTCCACCACGCGCCCGACGGCAGGCCCTACGACGATCCGGCCGCGATGTCGCGCGCGCTGATCGCCGCCGCGCGCGAAGCCGGTATCCGCTTGACTCTGTTGCCGGTGCTGTACATGACCGGCGGTTTCGACGGCCGCGCGCTGGGCGAACGCCAGCGTCGCTTCGGCCATGACGTCGATGCCTACCTGCGCCTGATCGACCTGCTGTGCGAGGAAGCCGGGCCGACGCTGCACGTCGGCTGCGCGCTGCACAGCCTGCGCGCGGTGCCGGTGGACGCGATGCGCGCCGTGCTCAATGCGTTGCCGCCCGCAATGCCCGTGCACATCCACATCGCCGAGCAGATCGGCGAAGTGCAGGACTCGCTCGCGCTGCGCAACGCGCGGCCGGTCGAATGGCTGCTGGGCAACGCCGCGGTCGATGCGCACTGGACGCTCGTGCACGCCACGCATCTCACCGCCGCGGAGGTGCGCGGCATCGCGGCAAGCGGCGCGACCGTCGCGATCTGCCCGACCACCGAGGCCAACCTCGGCGACGGCCTGTTCCCGCTGCGCGATTACCTCGACGCGGACGGACGCTGGGGCATCGGTTCGGATTCGCACATATCGGTGTCGCCGGTCGAAGAACTGCGCTGGCTCGAATACGGCCAGCGCCTGTCCACGCGCCATCGTAACATCGCCGTGCGCACCGGTTCGCCGAGCGTCGGCGAAACACTGCTGCGCGACGTGGCACACAGTGCGCGCGCTTCGACCGGCCACGCGATCGGCACGTTCGCCACGGGTGAATTCGCCGACGCGGTGGTGCTCGACACCGATGCGCCGCAACTGTTCGGCCTGACCTCGGACGACGCAGTGGATCGCTGGATCTTCAGCGGCAACCGCACGCTGGTGCGCGACGTCTACGTGGGCGGGCGACGCGTGGTCGAAGGCGGGCACCACGTGCAGCGCGCGACGATCGCGGCACGTTACCGTGCGGCGATGGCGAAGCTGATGGCGGAATGATTCCGCGCGCCGTCAGCCGAACAGGTCCGCGTCGCGCGCCAGCGCGCCTTCCAGTTTCAGCAGGAATTCCTTGGTTGGCAGACCACCGCCGAAACCGGTGAGGCTGCCGTCGCTGCCGATCACGCGATGGCACGGGAGCACCAGCGGCAGCGGGTTGCGCCCGTTCGCCGCACCGACCGCGCGTACCGCGCTGGGTCGCCCCACGCGTTGCGCCAGCTGCGCGTAGCTGATCGTCTCGCCGTAGGGAATCGACGCGAGCGTGTTCCAGACATCGCGCTGGAATTCCGTGCCGCGCGGCGCCAGCGGCAGGTCGAATTCGCGTCGCGTTCCGTCGAAGTATTCCTCGAGCTGTCGCGCCGTGAGCGCGATGGCCTCGCATTCGCCGGGCGTCCAGTCCGCCAGGCGCGCCATCGGATGGCGTGGTGTGTGGAATTCGATCAGATGCAGGCCGTCGTCGCTTCCGGCCAGCAACAGCGGCCCGACCGGGCTGGGTACGTGCGTGTAGCGGATCACGGCGTCGCCTCGGCCGTCGCGGCGTTGCGACGCGTGCGTGTGCGCGTGGGCGAGGCCTGTTTCGCCGCGACCGGGCGCGCGGGTGCCTGCATCGCCGCATCGCGCCACAGGTGGATGACGGCGTAACCGCGCCACGGGCGCCACGACTCGGCGCGACCGCGCAGCGCACGCGTGCTCAAGCGCGAGCCGTCGGTGGGCACCATCTTCTGCAGCACCAGATCTTCCGCCGGGAACGCGTCCGGATGTCCGAGCGCACGCAGCGCGATGTACTGCGCCGTCCACGGACCGATGCCGGGCAAGGCGACCCAGCGCGCGGTGAGGTCTTCGAGCGTGCGCTCGGAGCGGAAATCCACGTGCCCGTCGAGCAACGCGCGGGCGACGCCACGCACCGTGTTCGCGCGTGCGCGGATGAGACCGATCTGCGTCAGGTCCGCATCGACCAGGTCTTCCGGCGTCGGGAACAGATGCGTCAGTCCCGGCGCGAACGGTTGCACGAGTGGTTGCCCGTAGCGCTGCGCGAGCCGCGTCGCCAGCGTGCGCGCAGCGGCGACGCTGACCTGCTGGCCGATGATCGCGCGCACCGCGATCTCGAATCCGTCCCAGCCACTCGGCAAGCGCAGGCCCGGTCGCTGTGCGAGCAGCGGCGCCAGACGCGCGTCCACCGATAGCGCAGCGGCGATGGCCTGCGGATCGGCGTCGAGGTCGAACATCCGGCGCAGGCGCTGGACGATCTCGAGCAAACGCGCCGGCGCGGGGCCATGCAGTTCCAGGCGCAGCGCGTGTTCGTTGCCCGGCCACGCGCTCACGCGCAGCCAGCCGGGCCGATCGGCCGGGCCGATCACGCGCGCGTAGCTGTGTTCGTCCACTGCTTCCACGCCCGGCAGCGCACGTCCACGCAGGAAGTCGAGCATCGCCGCGAAGTCGTACGGCGGGCGGTAGCCCAGTCGCAGCACCAGCGCTTCGCCGGCATCCTGGGTGGTCGTGTCGCGTTTGCGCAGGTCGCGCGGCGGCATGCGGTAGGCGTTGCGGAATGCGTCGTTGAAACGCCGCAGGCTGCCGAAACCCGAGGCGAGTGCGACTTCGGTGATCGGCAAGCGCGTTTCGGTCAGCAACTGCTTGGCGAACAGCAGCCGGCGCGTGCCGTGCACGCCGATCGGCGCGACGCCGACGCGATCGACGAACAACCGGCGCAGCTGGCGCTCGCCCAGTCCCACGCGCTGTGCCAGCGCCGACAACGGCTGTTCGGCCAGCGCGCCGTCATCGATCAGCTTGAGCGCACGCGCGACCGCGGCATCGCCGCGACGCCAACTGCCGTCGTCGGGTGACAGTTCCGGGCGACAGCGCAGGCACGGGCGATAACCCGCCGCTTCGGCGGCTGCGGCATGGCGGAAATACTCGACGCGCTTTGCGGTTGTCGCCGGACATACCGGACGGCAGTAAATGCGCGTGCTGAACACGGCCGTGAAGAACAGGCCATCGAAACGCGCATCGCGGGAGCGGCGCGCCTGTTCGCAGACATGCCAGGCGGGCAGGGCGTCGGAGTGCGGGGGCGGGGAACGGTGCATGGACGCAGGCTAGCACCGTGCCGTTGCACGGACTCGCCGGATTCGGACACGGACGTGGGACGGGCCTGGACGGTCCGTCGCCGCGCCTATTCGGCAGTACGGAGCATCGGCAGCAGCGGAGCGAGGTCGCCGTCGTTCGGCGCCGGTGCGATGCCGAGCAGGTGCGCCAACAACGGATAGACATCGACATTGTCGAACGCAGGTACGCGTGCGCCCGGCACGAACGACGGTCCGCGTGCGACGAATAGGGCGCGCATCGACGGCAGCGCGGGATCGAAACCGTGCGAGCCGCGCGTGGCCTGCGGCGAACGCCGCGCGAGCTTGTCCGGATACAGAGCATCCCAGCCTTCGTCCATCTGGCACACGATCGGCGGAACGCGTGGATTGCGCCCGTAGTGCCAGCGCGCCGGCAGTTCGCTGCGGCGCCAGCATTCGTACTGCGCATGGCGGCCGAGCAGGCGCTGTTCGGCGATCGCCTCGCGCCCCAGCACCGGCACGAAGCCGATTGACTGGCCGTCCGACACGGCCTGCGCATCGTGCGGGCCGATCATCTGTTCGACGCCGATCGCATGGTCCGGACCGACGGTCGCCATGCCGTGGTCGGACACCACGACCAGATCGACGCGATCAAGCATTCCGCGCGCGGCGAGCCCGTCGTACAGGCGGCCGATCGCGGCGTCCATCTCCTGCAGCGTGCGCCGCACCTGCGGCGAATCCGGG
Organism: Lysobacter panacisoli; assembly: GCF_009765165.1. Classification (NCBI taxonomy): domain Bacteria; kingdom Pseudomonadati; phylum Pseudomonadota; class Gammaproteobacteria; order Lysobacterales; family Lysobacteraceae; genus Lysobacter; species Lysobacter panacisoli. Next base: position 293,835 of record NZ_VLNU01000001.1, on the reverse strand, counting down.
CCGTGGTCGTGGCCGGCCTTGTCGAGTTGTTCGAAGTACAGCGACACCAGGCCCGGTCGCTGCGACGGCGGGGCATCGAGCCAGCCCAGCACCTCGTCGACACGGCGCTCCGGCGGAACCTTATCGTCGTAGGCGACCCACTGGTTCGGGCGCACGCCGCGGATGCTCGCCGAGCTGCCCGGCCAGGCCCAGCTCGCACTGCGGATGCCGTTCTTCTCGGCGGTGACCCAGATCGGTTCGCCGCCCCACCAGCGCCCGTCGTCCACCGCGCGACGGTCCGCGACGGCGAAGCCGCCCAGTTCGCCGTCGGCCATCCGGTTGTGGATGACGCCGTGGCGGTCCGGACGCAGGCCGGTGACCAGCGTGTAGTGGTTGGGGAAGGTCAGTGAGGGATACGACGGCAACATGCCATCGGCCTGCGCGCCTTCGACCGCGATGCGGTGCAGGCGCGGCGTGTCCTGCGGCGACAGGTAGTCGGCGCGGAACGCATCGATCGACACGAGCACCACCGCATCCGGGCGTCCAGTCGTGGACGTCGCGGGGCGGGTCGGAACGGACGCCGAACAGGCGGCGAGGGCAAGGCAGGCGGACAGGGCCGCGGAACGGGAAAGACGCATCGTCCGATGATAGCCACGAGTTGTTGCGGCATGACTTTAGTCGCTGGCGGCGCGGACCCGCCTTGCCAATAGTGGCCGCTGCCGTGTCCACCCAGATGGAGTGCGCCATGAAGCCTTTCGCGATCGCCGCCTTGCCGATGCTTGCCTTCATGACGGTCGCCGGCGCGCAGGCGCCTGCCACGGCGCCCGTCGCGCGCATGAGCGCACCCGAATGCGAGGTGTGGGCACGCGAACTCAGCTTCGCGCAGTCGGTCGCACGGCACGATGCCGCCGCCTTCGCCACTCACCTGGAGAGTGACGCCGCGTTCGGCGCGAGCCGGCCCGAACCCACGCGCGCTCGCGACAACATCGCCAAGCGCTGGAGCGGGATCATCGAAGGCAAACGTCTCAGGCTGGAGTGGTATCCCACGCGCACGACGATCGCGGCATCGGCCGACGGCGGTGTCGGCGACATCGCTTGGTCGAGCGGGCCTTCGCTGTTCGAGGACCTGGATCCGAAGTCCCCGCAGCGCTATCGCATCGGCGCGTTCCATTCCGTCTGGCACCGTGGCGCGGACGGCGTCTGGCGCGTGCTCTTCGACGATGGCGTCGACCCGAAGCCGGTCAGCGAGGCCGATGCGGTGGCTTTCCGCGCGGGCCGCAAGGCGCAGTGTCCGCAAGCCTGACGTGGGCCTAAACGCCACCGCCGCGCGTCACGGCCGGTGGGCGACGGGCGGCGTATGGTGAGGCTACGGCGACTGCCGTCCTCCCCAGGTGATGCCATGAATCGCATGACCCGCAACCGCACCCTCATCGCCATCGCGCTGGCCGGTCTACTCGGCACCAGTGCGTTCGTCGCGTCCGCGCAGACGGCCGACGCATCGGCGCAGGCGCAGACCACGCAGGCCAACGCCGACGCACAAGCCGCCGCCGATGCGAAGGAGAAGCCGCGCATCGACGATTCCAAGTGCCTGCGCGAAACCGGCAGCCGCATCCGCTCCGCCGACCGCAAGTCGCGCTGTGCGGAAGTCGGCCGCGCCTACGATCGCGAGACGCTCGACAGCACCGGCCGCACCAACCTCGCCGACGCGCTGCGCGCGGTCGACCCGTCGGTGCACTGAGCCACGCGATGCGGACCTCGCCTATCGCGTTGCTGGCAACGTTGATCGCGCTGTCGATGGTCGTGCCTGTCGGTGCGCAACAGCCGCCGCGCATGCCGACGCGCGTCACGCCGCCGCCGTCGCAGGTCGGCGTGGACCGTTCGCGTGAAGCGCAGTCGGTCGACAGGCTCAACCGCGACCTCGACGCCGCCAGCCGCCGCGTGCAGGGCGACACGCTGCAGAACCAGCTCAAGCGTGGCGACGACCAGATGGCGGTCGACCGCGCCCGCATCGAGCGCGAGCGCGGGTCGGCCACGCCGGCCGAACAGACCCGGTTGCGCCAACAGCTCGACGCGCGCCAGTCCGAGCACGACGGCTGGCGTGCGGGCAAGGAACAGCAGCAGCAACAGCTCGAGGTGGAAGGCCTGCCGCCGCCTCCGCCGCCGAACGAAGTGAAGGCTCTCCCGATCGAGCCGCGCTGAGTCGCGCGGTCACGCGCTCGCCAGCAATCCTCGTAGCAACCGCTGCAACGACGCCTCATAGGTGCGCCGGAACGCGGCCTCGTCCAGGTTGAAGCGCCCCGCGCGATACAGCGCGATCAGCCCGTGCGTGTGCGCCCACAGCGTCATCGCCACGTCCCACACGTCGTCCTCGCGCAGCACGCCGGCGCGCATCGCGTCCTCCACCGCATCGGCCACGACATTGAGCGTGGGCGAACGGCGCGCGCGGAAATCCTCGGGGAATCGCCGCGCATCGCTGCGCGGCATCGAGAACGCCTGGTCGAACAGATGCGGATGCGCCAGCGCGTAGTCCAGGTAGATGCGCTGCACGGCGACGAGGCGTTCGAGCACGTCGCCACCGCGTCCGCGCGCGTCCCAGTGACGCGCGATCGCATCGAAGCTGTCGTCGCCGATGCGCTTGAGCAGCGCTTCGCGATTGGGGAAGTGCCGGTAGATCGCCATCGGCGACAACCCCACTGCCGCCGCGACGCGGCGCATGCTCACGCCCGCCGCACCCTCGCGTTCGAACAGCGTGCGCGCGGCGCGCAGGATGCGATCGGCGGTAGTGGCGGGGCGTGGCATGTGTACAGCGTAAACAAAAGCGCCGTCGATCGGGAGTTCGGCCCTTCCAGGGGCGCCTCGGACGCTGGAAGCGGATTCCGCACCGCGACACCGGCGCGATAATTCCGTCCACGCCTTCCATCGCCACGCCGCCGCGCGCGGCCGGCCCGTCGCCTGCCGGAGTTCCGATATGTCCACCCGCAAAGATCCCTCCCGCGTCATCCGTGCGCCGCGCGGCCCCGAGAAGACCTGCAAGTCGTGGCTGAGCGAAGCCGCGTACCGGATGATCCAGAACAACCTCGACGCCGAGGTCGCGGAGAATCCGACCGAGCTGGTCGTCTATGGCGGCATCGGCCGCGCCGCGCGCGACTGGGAAAGTTACGACGCGATCCTGAAGTCGCTGCGCGAGCTGGAGGACAACGAGACGCTGCTGGTGCAGTCCGGCAAGCCGGTCGGCGTGTTCCCCACGCACCCCGACGCGCCGCGCGTGCTGCTCGCCAATTCCAACCTCGTCCCGCACTGGGCGACGTGGGAAACCTTCAACGCTCTCGATAAGAAGGGCTTGATGATGTACGGCCAGATGACCGCCGGCAGCTGGATCTACATCGGCAGCCAGGGCATCGTGCAGGGCACGTACGAAACCTTCGTCGAGATGGGTCGCCAGCACTACGGTGGCGACCTCAAGGGCAAGTGGATCCTCACCGCCGGCCTGGGCGGCATGGGCGGCGCGCAGCCGCTCGCCGCATCGCTGGCGGGGGCATGCTCGCTCAACATCGAATGCCAGCAGAGCCGCATCGACATGCGTCTGCGCACGCGCTACGTCGACGAGCAGGCCAGCGACATCGACGACGCGCTCGCGCGCATCGAGAAGTACACGCAGGCCGGCGAAGCGCGCTCGATCGCGCTGCTCGGCAACGCCGCGGAAATCCTGCCCGAACTCGTGCGTCGCGGCGTGCGCCCGGATGCGGTGACCGACCAGACCTCCGCGCACGATCCGGTGCACGGTTACCTGCCGATCGGCTGGAGCGTGGAGCAGTGGCAGCGCATGCAGACCGAAGATCCCGGCCGCGTGCGCGACGCCGCCAAGAAGTCGATGCGCGTGCACGTCGAAGCGATGCTCGCCTTCGAGGACATGGGCATCCCGGTGTTCGATTACGGCAACAACATTCGCCAGATGGCGAAGGACGAAGGCTGCGAGAACGCGTTCGATTTCCCGGGCTTCGTGCCGGCCTACGTGCGCCCGCTGTTCTGCCGCGGTGTCGGTCCGTTCCGCTGGGTCGCGCTGAGCGGCGATCCGGAGGACATCTACAAGACCGACGCCAAGGTGAAGGAGCTGATCCCCGACGATGCGCACCTGCATCGCTGGCTCGACATGGCGCGCGAGCGCATCAGCTTCCAGGGCCTGCCGGCGCGTATCTGCTGGGTCGGCCTGGGTCTGCGCCACAAGCTGGGCCTGGCGTTCAACGAGATGGTCCGCAATGGTGAGTTGAAGGCGCCGGTCGTGATCGGCCGCGACCACCTCGACAGCGGCAGCGTGGCGTCGCCCAACCGCGAAACCGAAGCGATGAAGGACGGCAGCGATGCCGTGTCCGACTGGCCGCTGCTCAACGCGATGCTCAACGTCGCCGGTGGCGCGACGTGGGTGTCGCTGCACCACGGTGGCGGCGTCGGCATGGGCTATTCGCAGCATTCCGGTGTGGTCATCGTATGCGACGGTAGCGAGGAAGCCGACAAGCGCATCGCCCGCGTGCTGTGGAACGACCCCGGTACAGGCGTCATGCGCCACGCCGACGCGGGTTACGACATCGCGAAACAGTGCGCCAGGGAGCAGGGGCTCAAGCTGCCGATGCTGTGATGCGCCTTCGCATCCGGTGATCGCGAACGGCCCGGGCAACCGGGCCGTTTTTCGTTTCGGCGGCAACCAATCGATGGCGCTAGGATCGGTCCCCGTCATCCCGACTGGAGCCTCGTCCGATGCACCGCAGGGAATTCCTCCACGCCCTGGGGGCATCGTCGTTCGCGCTGGCGCTGCCCGGTTGCATGAGCACCGGCGGGAAACGGGACGGATCGGTGATGACAGTGACCGGTCCCATCGACGCCGACGCGATGGGCATGACGCTCGCGCACGAGCACCTCTACGCCGACCTGCGCCCGTACGCCGAGCAGATCGCCACGCCGATGCCGCCCGACGCCGATGACGTCGTCGACGTGGTGCTGCCGTACCTGCAACGGATCCGCAGCCTCGGCTGCCGCACGCTGGTGGATTGCACGGCGACCACGCTGGGGCGCGAGCCAGCGCTGCTGCGGCGGTTGTCGCAGGAAAGTGGCCTGAACGTGCTCACGACTACCGGCGCATACGTGTCGGCGGGCGGGCGCTTCATCCCGCCTTACGTGCGCGAGGAGGATGAGGGCTCGCTTGCTCGGCGCTGGATCGGCGAATGGCGCGACGGCATCGATGGCACCGGCGTGCGCCCGGGGCTCATCAAGCTCGGCATCGAGAACGATCCGCTCGACGACATCGAGCGCAGGATCCTGCGCGCCGCCGCCCGTACGCACCTCGAAACCGGCCTTGTCGTCGCCGCGCACACCGGTCCGTGGGCCGAGGTCGAGCCCGGTCGCAATGCACGCTGTGCGTTCGCCCAACTCGACCTGCTCGAACGCGAAGGCCTTTCGCCGTCGGCGTGGATCTGGGTGCATGCGCAGAACGAAGCCGACGGCCGCCACCACGTCGAGGCCGGCCGGCGCGGCGCATGGGTGTCGTTCGACGGTTACCGTCCGGGGCCGGCCGGGGCATACGTGGCGATGATCGGTCGCATGCGCGAGGCCGGCCTGCTGGAACGCGTCCTCGTTTCGCAGGATGCGGGCTGGTACAACGCGGGCCAGCCGCGCGTCGGCGAGTTCAAGCCCTTCGATCCGCTGTTCACTTCGCTGATTCCGGCCCTGCGCGAAAACGGTTTCGACGAGGACGCGATCGGTACGCTGTTCGTGCGCAATCCTGCGCACGCCTTCGCCGTGCGGGTCCGGTCGCGCCGCGCCGCCTGAGCCTGTCCGCTTCTTCCCCGCATCGTCGTTCTCATGGCGACGGTTTCGTGGAGCGTGGACGATGGCGGTCATCTCGAATGCGGGCGCGGCGCGTCGGCCGGGGTTGTGGGGCACGGGCAGCACGATCTGGATCTGGGCGTTGCTGGCGCTGGCGGTGGCTGGGTTCTGGCCGAGTTACGTGCGGCGCTTCGGCGAGGCCGACGCGGTCACGCACCTGCATGCGGGGCTGATGCTGTCGTGGTTCGCGATGCTGTTCGTGCAGCCGTGGCTTGTGCGTACGCGGCGGATGGCGCTGCACCGGACGGTCGGCAAGTTCTCGTACGTACTGGTGCCGATGATCGTGTTGACCTGCGTATGGCTGTCGCGCCTGCGCATGGGCGCGGCGACGCCGCAGAGTCTCGGCTTCCAGTCGTTCATCCTCTACCTCGCGTTGTCCGCATCGACCATCCTGCTGATCTCGTGGGCGCTGGCGATCGCGTATCGCCACGACACCGCGCTGCACGCGCGCTACATGGTCGGCACCGCGTTCACCCTGATCGATCCGGCGCTGGCGCGGTTGCTCGCCACGACGATGCCGAGCCTGGGACCGAAGATTCCGCTGATCAGCTTCGGCCTGCTGTTCCTCATCCTCGGCGTGCTGATCTGGCGCGACCGCGGACGCCACGGCCAGCGCGCCTTCGTGGTGCTCGCGGTGCTGTTCGCGATCGAGTTCGGGCTGATGCAGGTGCTGCCGCGTTCGGCGGCATGGCTGGACTTCGCGCGCTGGTGGGGTGGGTTGGCGTAAGCGGGTTCGCGCCCGCACGTCGCAATTCCTGCGACAGGGGCATGGCAGGATGATCGTGGTGCCTGCGCGGACGCGCGGGAATGGACCACGTGCATCCGTGCCGGTGCACCACGCAGGGAACCGCATGCTCACCACACTCGCCGTCGCCCATTACCGTTCGCTGCGCGAGCTGGTCGTGCCGATGACCGGCCTCAACCTGGTCACCGGTGCGAACGGCAGCGGCAAGTCCAACCTGTATCGCGCGCTGCGGCTGCTCGCCGAAACCGCGCGCGGTGGCGTGATTCCCGCGCTGGCGCGCGAAGGTGGGCTGGCCTCGACGCTGTGGGCGGGGCCGGAGCGCCTGTCCGCGCGAATGCAGCGCGGCGAAGTGCCGGTGGAAGGCTCGGTGCGGCAGGAGCGCGTGTCGCTGCGACTGGGCTTCGCCGGCGACGAGTTCGGCTATGCCATCGACCTGGGTCTGCCGATACCGTCGAACTCCGCGTTCGCGCGCGATCCGGAGATCAAGCGCGAAGTCATCTGGAGCGGCCCGTTCCTGCGCAGCGCGAACGTGCTGGTGGATCGCCACGGGCCGGTCGTGCGTGTGCGCGAAGGGCGTGGCTGGCGCATCGCGGCGGAACACCTGAGCGGATTCGAAAGCCTGTTCGACCACGTCGCCGATCCTGCGTCGGCGCCTGAGGTTCTGGTTCTGCGCGAGCGTATCCGTGGCTGGCGCTTCTACGACCACTTCCGCTCGGACCACGAAGCACCGGCACGCCTGCCGCAGCTCGGCACGCGCACACCGGTGCTGAGCCACGACGGCCGCGACCTCGCCGCCGCATGGCAGACCATCCGCGAGATCGGCGATGCGGAGTCGCTCGACGATGCGGTGCGCGATGCGTTTCCCGGCGCGCGTGTGACGATCCAGGGCGACGATGGTCACTTCCTCCTGCACTTCGACCAGGAAGGCTTGTTGCGGCCCTTGTCCGCGGCGGAACTGTCGGATGGCACGTTGCGCTACCTGCTGTGGATCGCTGCGCTGCACACGCCGCGGCCGCCGGAGCTGATGGTGCTCAACGAACCGGAGACCAGCCTGCATCCCGACCTCCTGCCGGCGCTGGCCCGCCTGATCGCGGCGGCGTCGCGACGCTGCCAGGTGTGGGTGGTGTCGCATGCGCCACGCCTGATCGCGGCGTTGGAAGCGGAGCCCGACTGCAATACCTTGCAGCTGGAAAAGGCGTTCAGTCAGACCACGCTGCTGGGGCAGGGGCTGCTGGATGCGCCGGCCTGGCATTGGCCGGAACGCTGAACGCGCCGGATCTGTCGATCCGGCCCTGCGTGGTTCGTCAAGGAAATGAGCGGCCGTCTCGCGCCGCAACAGGATGATGCGAATGAACAACGAGCAGGACCGCACCACGGTCGTATCGACGGACGGCGGCGCCGTCGCGGAGACGTCCCACTCGCTCTGGTCCGAGCTGCGCGACGCGATCCGCGGCACCAATGCGGATTACACGAAGATCCCGCTGCGCCGCGCGGTGTTCCTGCTCGCGGTGCCGATGGTGTTGGAGCTTGTGCTGGAGTCCACCTTCGCGGTGGTGGACATCTACTTCGTCGCCAAACTCGGCCCATCGGCGGTGGCGACGGTGGGCCTGACCGAGACCTACCTGTTCCTGCTGTATTCCATCGCGATGGGACTGGCGATGGCGATCACCGCGATCGTCGCGCGGCGCATCGGCGAGGGCAAACGCGAGGAAGCGGCGATCACCGCGGTGCAGGCGATCTTCATCGCGCTGCTGGTGTCGGTACCGGTGGCGGTGGTGGGCATCGTGTTCCCGCAGGATCTGCTGCGGCTGATGGGCGCCGACGCGTGGAGCATCGAACACGGGTATCGCTACACGCAGTGGATGCTCGGCGGCAACGCCGTGATCATGCTGCTGTTCGTCATCAACGCGATCTTCCGCGGCGCGGGCGATGCAGCGATCGCGATGCGCGTGCTGTGGCTCGCCAACGGCCTGAACATCCTGCTGTGCCCGCTGCTGATCTTCGGACTCGGCCCGATCCCCGCGATGGGCGTGGAAGGCGCGGCCATCGCGACCAACATCGGGCGCGGCGCGGGCGTGGCGTTGCAGCTGTGGGTGCTGTTCCGCGGCGGCAAGCACATCCGCGTGGCCGCTTCGCAGCTGGCGTGGCAGGGTGCGGTGCTGTGGAGCGTGATCCGAACGTCGCTCGGCGGCATCGGCCAGATGCTCGTGTCCATGACCTCGTGGATCTTCCTGATGCGCATCCTGTCCAGCATCGGCAGCGATGCGGTGGCCGGCGCGACCATCTCGATCCGCATCATGATGTTCACGCTGATGCCGGCCTGGGGCATGTCCAACGCGGCGGCGACACTGGTCGGACAGAACCTCGGCGCCGGCCACGCCGAGCGCGCGGAAGCGGCGGTGTGGCGCATCGGCTGGTACAACATGGCCTTCACCATGCTGGTGTCGGTGGCGTTCTTCATCTTCCACGAGCAGTTGATCGCGTTCTTCACCAGTGATCCGGAAGTGATCGCGGTCGGCAGCGAATGGCTGCGGATCCTGTCGTACTCGTACTTCGTCTACGGCTGGTGGATGGTCGCGGTGCAGGCCTTCAACGGCGCGGGCGACACGGTCACGCCGACCAAGATCAACATCGTGTTCTTCTGGCTGATCCAGATCCCGCTGTCGTACGCGCTGGCGATCTCGCTGGGCTGGCAGCATTCGGGCGTGTTCTGGGGCGTGTTCGTCTCGGAAACCTCGGTCGGCCTGTTCACCCTGTGGCTGTTCTCGCGCGGCAAATGGAAGACCGTGCAGGTATGACGGCTTGACGCGGGCGCGGCGGATGCGTTTGCTTGGAGCTTTCCCGGCAGGCGCATCCGCATGGCCCCGCACGTCCTCGACAACCCGATCTGGAACACGCTCAACACCCGCCACCGCGCGATCGCACGCACGCACGGCGAGGTCGCGCGCTATCCCGCGCAGATCGCGCCGTTCATCGGCGTCGCGCACGATGGCGTCGACACGCGCGAGGCGCTGCCGGCACTGCTCGAACCCGGCGAGACCACGTTGCTGCTCGGCGTGCTGCCTCAGGTACCGGAGGGCTACGAAACGCGCCTGCTGGCGATGCTCGCGCAGATGGTGTGCGTGGAACCGGTGGAAGAGGTCGACGGGCCGGAGATCATCGAGCTTGGCGAGGCCCACCGGCAGGACGTGCTCGACCTGACCGCGCTGGTGTATCCGCACTACTTCCGTCCGTACACGATGTCGCTTGGACGCTACTTCGGCATCTACCAGGAAGGCCGGCTGGCCGCGATCATCGGCGAGCGCATGGGCACGCCCGAATGGCAGGAAGTCAGCGCGGTCTGCACGCATCCGGATTTCCTCGGGCGCAGCTACGCGCGCCGGCTGCTGGCGATGCTCGGCAACGACATCCTCGCCAGCGGACGCACGCCGTACCTGCACGTCGCGCAGGAGAACCAGCGTGCGGTCGATCTGTACCTGCGCAGCGGCTATACGCAGCGCCGCGAGATCCCGTTCTGGTCGCTGCAGCGGCATGCCTGAACGGCGCGCTGTCACATCGCGGACACGAAAGTGCAGCACAGTCGTCGGACCGATGTCATGAGTCCGTGCCGATGAAGCCTGTCCTCCTGCGCGCCGCGCTGGTGCTGTTCGCGCTGCTCGTTCCCGCGATCGCCGCCGCGCAGTCCTACGTGCCGATCGAGCAGCGCCTGAGCGCGGATCAGTTGCGCAGCGTCGGCCTCACGCCAGTGCAGCTGGAGCAGCTCAACCGGATGCTGCGCGAGGCGCAGGAGACGACGCCGGTCGCGCCCGTCGCGGCGCCCGCCGCCGTGGCGGCGACGACGGCCGCGAGTCCCGCGCATGCGGACGCCCACGGTGCGGGTCGCGATCCGTCCTCGCTGATCGGATTCAACGACGAGCCCGTGCGCAGCCGCCTGAAAGGACCGGTCAGCGGCTGGTCGCCAGGCACCGTGTTCGAGCTGGAGAACGGCCAGCAGTGGAAGGTGCTCAAGGGCGCGCTGAAATTGCCGAAGACACTGGAATCGCCGGAGATCATGGTGATTCCGGGCGTCGCGGGACGCTGGTTCCTGCAGGTCGACGAAGACATGCCGAAGGCGCGCGTCTACCGCATCGACTGAGCGCGCGGCGACGCTCAGCCGCGCTTGTGGCTGGGCAGCGGCGGTAGCGAATCCAGATAGGCCCAGATCGCGCGCAGTTCCACTTCCTGCATCCGGCTGTACGACCGCCACGGCATCATGCGGTGCAGTTCGCGTCCGTCGGGGCGCTGGCCCGTGCGCATCACGTGCAGGAAATCCGCTTCGCTCCACGACGCCAGTCCGCTGGCATGCGGCGTGAGGTTCGCCGACGGCGGCGTGCCCGGTTCCAGGACCAGGCCGCCGGAGAAATCGCTGCGGTGGCATCCGGTACAGACCTGCGCGACGTAGCGACCGTAGGCCGCGTCCGCGGCTGCCGGCGGCGCCTTGCGCTCGCGCGGCGAGTGATCGACGCGTTCGGCCGGCACCAGCGGCAACTGCCCGAACAGGTACAGCACGCGGCCGAGCGGGCGAACCTGCGTGCGGTCCGCTTCGTTCGCGACTTCGGGCAGGGTGCGCAGGTAGCGGATGATCGACGCGACGTCGTGGTCGTCCAGGTCGGTGTAGTCGCCGGTGGGCATGATCATCAGCGGCGTGCCGTCCGGACGCACGCCGTGGCGGATCGCGGCGGCGAACGCATCGTCGGTCCACGCGGGATCGCGCACGCTGCGGGTGAGGTTGCTCGGCACGATGCGGATCACGTTCGGCGCATCGATCAGCAGCTTGCCAGCGCCGTCCGCGCCGTGGCAGTCGCTGCAGCCGCGCGTGGCGAACAGATGCCGGCCGTGTTCGAGCGATGCGCCAGCAACGGCCTGCGCCAGCGGCGGATCCTGCACGGGCCAGGTCCTGCCCAGCGCCTGTTCGCTGAGCGCCCACGCGGTCGCGAACACGCCCGCCACCGCCACTGCCACCACGACCAGGGTCAGCCCGATCCACTTCGCCACACGCCGCATGTCCGTCGCTTTCCGATGAATGTGCCAGCCGATTACGGCAAGGGCCGGCGCGACAGGACAGCGGCGATCGAGCGAAGGTTCAGCCGGCGCTTTCGCGGGCCAGCTGCTGGCACAGCGCGGCGGTGGCCTCGTCGACCGGGAAGCAGCATTCGATGCGCAGCTCCTCCAGGGTCACGTCGCGCGGCGTACCGAAAGTGGTGATGGTGGAGAAGAAGCGCAGGCGATGTTCGTCGCGGCGCAGCACGGTGGTCAGCAGCGGCGTCGGCGCGGCGTCGAGGTCGCGCAGACGCCAGCGCGCCGGCACGCCCGGATAGGCGAGCACCTCGTCCAGCAGCGCCCGCGCGGTGTCGTCGGACGGCGCGGCCGCGACCTCGCCGTGCAGGTGGCGGATCAGGTCGCCCGCCACTTCCTCCCAGTTGTCCACCGCGCCGCGCAGGTCGGCGGGATCGAAGATCTGCCGGATCATGTTGGCGTGCGCGCTGGGGCGGCCGTGCATCACGAAGCCGTTGACGCGCATCGCCGCGGCGTTGGCCATCAGCACGTCCCAGTGCCGATTGAGCACGAACGCCGGATACGGTTCCTGCTGGGCGAGGATGAACTCGATCGCGCGTCGCACCTGCGCCAGCTCCGGCGTTGCCAGCGCAGTCTCGGGATAGCGCGGCGCGAAGCCGGCTGCGACCAGCATCGCGTTGCGCTCGCGCAGCGGCATGTCGAGCGCGTCGGCGAGCCGCGCGATCATCTCGCGACTCGGCTGCGACTTGCCGGTTTCCACGCAGCTCAGGTGGCGCGGCGAGACGTTGGCTTCCAGCGCGAGGTCGAGCTGGCTCAGCCGTCGCGCGGCACGCCATTCGCGCAGCAGCGCGCCCAGGCGGGTGGGGGCGGGAGAGGCGAGGGCGGCACGGTCCATGCGGCGAGGATAAGCGGGCGGCCGACGCGGAACCATGACCTGCCAGGTCATGGCGGCATGACCTCGCGCTTCGTTGAGCCGGTGCGGCGTTGGGCGAATGATCCTCGCCGAATCGGGGAGCGTTTCCCCGAACGGAGCGTCCCCATGCAACGCAGGCAATTCCTCGGGCTCACCGTCGGCGCCATCGCGGCCGGCATGGCCAGCGGTCGCGCGATGTCGTTCGTCGGCGACGCGCCGGCTGCCATCGCCACCACCGACGCGCAGGACGCGGCGGCCTTCCTTGCGGCGCGCCGTTTCGTGCGTACGTCGTTCGGCAACATCGCGTACGTCGAACGCGGGCAGGGCGAGGCAGCGCTGTTCCTGCACGGCTTCCCGCTCAATGGCTTCCAGTGGCGTGGCGCGCTGGCGCGGCTGTCGCCGTACCGTCGCTGCATCGCGCCGGACTTCCTCGGCCTGGGCTATACCGAAGTCGCGACGGGCCAGAGCCTCGCGCCCGATGCGCAGGTGGCGATGCTGGCCGAACTGCTCGATCGCCTTTCGGTGGAGCGCGTTGACCTGATCGCCAACGACAGCGGCGGGCAGGCGGCGCAGCTGTTCCTGGCGAAGTATCCGCAGCGCGTGCGCTCGCTGCTGCTGACCAATTGCGATTCGGAGGTCGAATGCCCGCCACCGGCGTTGCAACCGGTGATCGCACTCGCGCGCGAAGGCCGCTTCGTTTCCGAATGGCTGGCGCCGTGGCTGGCCGACAAGGCGCTGGCGCGTTCACCGCAGGGACTGGGCGGCCAGACCTTCACGCATGCGGAGAATCCGGGCGATCTGGCGATCGACACGTATCTGGGCCCGCTGGTGCGCAACGCCGATCGCACCAACGCGTTCGCCATCGCGCTCGACCGCAACTGGCTGGACGGCATCGGCCCGGCGCTTAAGGCCAGCCGGGCGCCGACGCGGATCGTCTGGGGCACCGGCGACACCATCTTCAGCGAACGTGGCGCGAAGCACCTGGACGCCAGCTTCGGCGATTCGCGCGGGGTGCGTCGCGTGGACGGGGCGCGGCTGTTCTTTCCGGAGGAATTCCCCGACCTCATCGCGGCCGAAGCGCGCGCGTTGTGGGGCGTTGCGTAAGCACGCTGGACCGGCGGCCCGTCGCGCCGATGGACGGAGCCGCCGGCCGGCACGAACGCCAACGCCTTCACAACCATGTACAGGCGGATCTGCCACGCTCAGCGCCCGACCGCAGGCGCGCCGTCCCGGCGTGCGGGGCCACGGAGCGATGTCATGGAGTACACCGTTCGAGGGGTGGTACGGGTGTGGGTTCTGGGCGTGGCCGCGATGCTCGCGGCCTGTGGCGGTGGCGGGGGCGGCAGCGAAACGCCGATACGCGCGCCGACCGACCTCGCGCCGACGTTTTCATCCAGCGCGTCGGCGACCGTGCCCGAAGGCACGACCGGCGTGTTCTACACCGCCATCGCCACCGATCCGGAAGGCAAGGCGGTCACCTATGCGCTGGGCGGCGGCGCCGACCAGGCGCGTTTCCGCATCACCGCGACCGGCGCGTTGTCGTTCATCACGCCGCCGGACTTCGAAAGTCCCGCCGATGCGAACAACGACAACATCTATCTGGTGAGCATCAACGCCAGCGATGGCACGCAGACCGGAACGCTCGCGCTGGCGGTCACCGTCACCGATGTCGTCGGCTCGCCGCTGCGCGTGCGCCGGGTAGTGAGCGGGATGAATTTCCCGATGTTCCTCGCCCCCGTGCCGGACGGCTCCGGGCGCGTGTACGTGGTCGAACGCGCCGGGCGCGTGCGCATCCTCACGCCGAGCACCGGGGCGATCCTCGCGACGCCGCTGCTCGACATCGTCGGCCAGGTCGCCACCGACGGCGAACGCGGCCTGCTCGGTTTCGCGACCGCGCCGGATTTCGCCACCAGCGGTCGCTTCTACGTGTATCTCACCGTCACCGACGGCACCATCGAAGTGCGTCGCTACCAGACGCTGACCAACAACCGCGACCAGGCCGATCCGGCCAGCGGCGACGCGATCCTGCGCATTCCCCATCCGCGCACCAACCACAACGGCGGTTGGATTGGCTTCGGACCCGACAGCCTGCTCTACATCGCCACCGGCGACGGCGGCGGCGCGGGCGATCCGGACGACAACGCGCAGAACACCGGCCGCCTGCTCGGCAAGATCCTGCGCATCGATCCGTCCAGCGATGCGTTCCCCAGCGATCCGAACCGCGATTACGCGATTCCCGCGGGCAATCCGTTCGCGGTCACCGGCGGCGCGCCGGAAGTGTGGGTCTACGGCCTGCGCAATCCGTTCCGCAACAGCTTCGATCCGCTCACCGGAAACCTGCTGGTGGGCGACGTGGGTCAGGACACGGTCGAAGAGATCGACCTGCTGCGTCCCACCGACGGCGGCGCCAACCTGGGCTGGCCGATCATGGAAGGCACGGAACCGCTCCGCGGTGGATCGACCATCGGCCTGAAGGCGCCCGCCGCCGAATACCGCCACGGTTCCGGCCCGCGCGAAGGCAGCTCGGTCACTGGCGGCCACGTCTATCGCGGGCCGCTGGAACTGCTGCGCGGCGAATACATCTTCGCCGACTTCATCCAGCCGAACGTGTGGTCGATCAGCATCGAGAGCATGCTGCCGGGCATCACGATTCCCTCGTCGAGTTTCCGCCTGCGCAATGCCGACTTCACCCCTGACGTGGGCGCGATCAACAACGTCGTCAGCTTCGGCACGGACAGCGCGGGCAATCTCTACATCGTCGATTTCGATGGCGAGATCTTCGTGATCGAACCCGTCCCGGGCGGTGCGCCGCTGGCGATGTCGTTGGCCGCGCCGCAGCGCATCGACGACGCGGACGCGGACTCGATGGCCGCACGCATGCTGCGCGGATGGCTCGCGCGACGCGGCTACTGACGACGCGGTTATCGGCGATGTAGCAGGTGCGGTTCTCGCAGCATGCGACTTGAACGCGTGGCCGATGGCACAGGCATCGGCCACGCGCAGCCACTACCATCGACGCACTACCTGGGCAGGAGCCTCGTCATGGTGCGATTCGCGGGCGGTTGGTGCAGCGTGTTGTCGTTGGGACTGATGGTGGGAACGGTGCATGCGGCCGACCGGGACGGGCCTTCGAAACAGGTGATGGCGATGGCCGACGAGTTCGTCGCGCTCTCGCTCGAATACGATCCTTCGCCGGCGTACTACGAAGTCCTGCCGCTCAAGCGCCACGACTACCTGCCGCGAAATTCCGCGACCGACAACGCGAAGCTCGACGCGAGCGAGGACACGCTGTGGGCGCGCCTGCAGCGCATCGATCGCAGCCGCCTCGACGGACAGCAGCCAAAGCTCGCGTACGCGCAGATGCGCGACCTGCTGGATACCAGCCGCGGTTTGCGTGTGTGCAAGGCCGAGAACTGGAACGTCAACCACATGTTCGGTTGGCAGAACACTTTCACCGACCTGGCCGACCGCCAGCCGGTGGCGACGGCAGACGAACGCGCGCAGGCGCTGAAGCGCTGGCGCACGCTGCCGGTGTTCGTCGCCAACGAGATCGCCAACCTGCGCACCGGCATGAAGGAGGGCTACACCGCGCCCAAGGCGGTGGTGGCGCGCGTGGTCAAGCAGCTCGACGGACTGCTCGCCGTATCGCCGCGCGAATCGCCGTACTACGCGCCGGCGCGGAATGCGAAGGACGAGGCGTTCGCCAAGGACTTCGAGGCCGTCGTCGCGCAGGACATCCAGCCTGCGCTCAAGCGTTATCGCGATTTCCTCGTCGACGAGTACCAGCCCAAGGCGCGCGACACGCTCGGTCTGTCCGCGATGCCGCACGGTGAGGCCTGCTATCGCGCGATGCTGCGCATGTACACCACGCTCGACCGCGCGCCGAAGGACGTGTTCGAACTGGGCCAGCGCACCGTGGCCGACAATCTCGCGCGCGTGCAGGAGCTCGGCCAGACGATGTTCGACACGCGCGACCTGCCGACCATCGTCAAACGCGTCGACGAAGCGCGCGACAACCGTTTCGCCTCGGCGGACGAACAGCTGCAGTTTTCGCGCGGACTGCTCGGTCGCGCGCGCGAACTGAGCGCGCCGTACTTCGCGGCGATGCCGGCGCAGCCGGCGGCGGTGGAACCGCTCAAGCCCGAGCAGCGCAACACCGGTGTCAGCTCGCACTACGAGCCGCAGCCCGACGAGAAACTGCCGGGTGTGTATCGCATCAACCTCGACCATCCCGATGCGGACCGTCGCGGCGCGGCCGAGATCACGCTCGTGCACGAAACCTGGCCTGGCCACCACCTGCAGCTCGCCGCCGCGCGCGATGTAGGCGAGCGCCATCCGCTGTCGGCACTGGCCTTCAATTCCGCCTACGTCGAGGGCTGGGCGCGCTATTCCGAGGCGCTGAGCGAGGAGGCCGGGATCTACACCACGCCTTACGCACAGATCAGCCGGCGCCTGTGGCCCGCGCGCGGCATGGTGCTGGATCCGGGCATCCACCTGTATGGCTGGACGCGCGAGCAGGTGGTGAAGTACGTGGCCGAGAGTGGGCGCTTCTCGCCCGAGACCGCGGCCGACATGGTCGATCGCGTCGCGGCGATGCCCGGCCAGCTGACCGCCTACGATTCCGGTGGCCTGGAGATCGTCGCGCTGCGTCACGAGGCGGAAGCCGCGCTGGGGCCGCGTTTCGACATCCGTGCCTTCCACCAGCAGGTGCTTGGCGACGGCGTGGTCCCGCTGGGCTACCTGCGCGAGCGCGTGCAGGCGTGGATCGCCGAACAGGGCCGGGCCAACGCGGCGGCGTCGCGTTGATCGGAGTCAGACGATGACCATCGAAAGCGCCGCCATCATCGGCGGCGGATTGTCCGGACTCGCCGCAGGCCTGCACCTGGCGCGCGAGGGCGTGCAGGTCGACGTGTTCGAAGCGCGCGACGACGTGGGCGGCTGCTGCTCGACCGCGAACGTCGGC
This sequence comes from Lysobacter panacisoli, assembly GCF_009765165.1. Lineage (NCBI taxonomy): Bacteria > Pseudomonadati > Pseudomonadota > Gammaproteobacteria > Lysobacterales > Lysobacteraceae > Lysobacter > Lysobacter panacisoli. The sequence goes on along the minus strand of NZ_VLNU01000001.1, from coordinate 276,303 downwards.
GGCTACACGTTCAACGAAGGCGCGATGTTCCTCGCCGTGCCGCAGTTGCTCGATTCGGTGTACGCGCGGCTTGGGCTGGATCGCGCCGCGCTGCTGCCGCTGAAGCGGATCGAGGTGCCGCAGGCGAGCGTCCTCGATTCGGGGACGCGTGTCGTGCTCGGGCCGGATCGTTCGCTGCGCATCGAGGGTGCAGACGAGGCGGCGCGCACGCTTGCCGCCAATGCCGAACTGGCGCGTTTCCTCGACCGCTGGCGGCCGGTACTGCGCGTGTTCGCCGACGATCTGCTGACCCGGCCGATGTCGCTCACCCACGTGCTTGCCAGCGCATGGCGCTACCTGCCGCAGCTGCGCGGCACGCTGGCGCAGGAACTCACGCGCGCGTTCGACGATGTCGACGTGCGCGCGGCGATGTCGGCGGCGGCGCTGTACACCGGGATCGCGCCGGAACGCACGCCGATCTTCCAGATCGTCGGCATCGTCTCGATGTTCGAGGACGGCGTGCATCTGCCCGAGCGCGGCATGGGCGCCATCGCGGACGGACTGGCGCAGGCCCTGCGCGATGCAGGCGGGCGCATCCATCTCGGCACGACGGTCGAACGCATCGAGCTGCAGGGCGGACGCGCACGTGCGCTGCGCATCGCCGGGCAGGAGGAGCGCGCATTCGATGCGGTGGTGTCCACCGTGGGCGGCATGAACACCTTCGAACGCCTGCTCGATCCCGGCCAAGTGCCGACGGCGATGCGTCGCCGCGCGCGCAAGGCGCCGCTCTCGCACCGCGCGCTCGGTGTACAGCTGGGATTGCGCAATCGGCTTGCGCCGGAGGCGTTCTGCATCAACCACGTGCCGGCGATGGAACAGCAGCACCGCATGCACCGACCGCTGCCGGCCGACAGCGCATGGCTCAGCTACACCGTGCCCAGCACCGTTCTGCCGCAGTTGGCGCCGGAGGGCGGCAGCGTGGTCGAGCTGTACGCGGGCGTCGATCCGGACCTGCCGATGGATGCCTGGGACGAGGACACCACGCGGCGCGCGGCCGACGAAGCCATCGCGCGGCTGGCCCGGCACGAGACGCTCGACATCGCGCAGGCGCGCATCGTCACGCCGCGCGAGCACGCCCGCCGCCTGCACCTGTACGAGGGTGCGCTGTACGGGCTCTCGCCTGCGGCGACGCCGCAGCAGCAGTTCCCGCACCGTACGCCGATCGACGGGCTGTATCTCGCCGGGCAGACCACGTATCCGGGGTTCGGCGTGGCGACCTCGCTGTGGTCGGGCGTGTTCGCGGGCGATGAAGCGCTCGGGCGCGGATGAATGGCCGCGCTAGGCCGCGAGTCAGCCCGGTCGTCGTATTCTTCGAATAGAACCCGTCGCATCGAGGCGCACCTGGCGCCGATTCATGCATCGACGGCGGTTCTCGTTTTTCATGGCTCTTGCCGAACTGCCCCCGGAGAACTCCTTCCGACATGCCCAGACGTACCGGACTGTTGCTGATCTGCCTGGCGTTGGCGGCCTGCCAGCGCCCGGAACCGGTGACCCACGGCATGGTGATCGAGGAAGCCGGCAGCCCGCAGGAAGGCGGCGCGATCAGCACCGAACCGGTGAAGGTCGCGCCCGCGCGGCCCGACACGCGACGTCCGCCCAAGACGCCGATTCTTGAACCCATCCGCCCGGCCACGTCCGTGAAGCGCGACGTCGACTGGTCGCCGCTGGAGCTGACCGCCGGAACCGCGTCGATCAGCTGCGAGCTCGACTACGTCGCGCTGGGCGACGGCGAACCGCTGGCGAAGCTCGACCACGATGGTGTGCGCGCCGCGCTCGCGCCGTGCGCGCAGGGCGGGGTTGCGCGGCTGCGCTACAAGGGCAAGATCACCGGCGAATTCGGCTCGCTGGTCGAACGCGTCACCCGCGTCGCCGACGAGCTGGGCATCGGCAAGCGCGTGCTCGACGTCGATTCGGCCGGCGGCCAGGTCGAGGACGCGATCCAGGCCGGCGATTTCATCGCCGAATCGCGCTGGACGATCTGGGTGCGCGAAGGCGCGATCTGCCACAGCGCCTGCGTGTTCATCCTCAGCGCCGGCGACACGCGGATGATCGCGGGGCAGGTGGGCATCCACCGGATCATCCGCATGAGCTCCACCGCGACCACGCGCGCGGAACTCAACGCCGAACTGCGCGTGGTCTACGAGCGCGTCAGCGATTATCTGGAGCGCAACGGCGCGGCGGTGGCCGTGGCCGACCTGATGATGGCCGTGCCCAACCGCAGCCTGCGCCTGCTCACCGCCGACGAACTGCAGCTGTACGGGCTCGACGGCGTCAATCCGGCGCAGGACGACCTCGATCGCCTGCGCCTGATGCGCAAATGCGGCGAGGATTTCGTCAGTCGCCGCGATTCGTTCGCGCGCGCGTTCGACAAGCGTTGCAAGCAACCCGACACCGACCTGGACGCGCTCAACGCCTGCGGCCTGGCGTTGCGCACCGACTTCGGTTTCCCCGACAACACCTGTCCGGCGGAAAGCCCGCTGTCCGAGTTCGACCGCGACACCGCGACCCTGACGCCGCCGAAAAACCGGCAGAGCGGTCCGCAGGCCGTCACCGCGAAGAGTCCACCGAAGCAGGGCGACGGCGACAGCTGACACGGCGCCCGTGGCCATCGCGGCCGCGACGGGCAGCCCACCATCTCCGTGCTAGTGTCCGGCGCAACCCATCGGGAGCGGGGCGGAGATGGACGAGCGTTACTCGTTGCTGCGCGGCGGTCCGATCTATCGCCTGTCGAGGGTCGGTGGCTCGGACCGGTTGTCCGCTCCTCTGCTCGCCGGTGCACTGGTGGCGATCGTGCTGGTTCCGGCGGTGGTCATGACCCTGCTGCACGGAACGCTGCTCGGCGGCGTCGCGGTACCGTTCGTGCGCGATTACACGGTCTGGACACGCTTCCTCCTGGCGATGCCACTGCTGGTGCTCGCCGCACCGATGGCGGATGAACGCCTGTGGCGCGCGCTGCACCACCTGCGCGGCCTGGTCCTGCCCCACGACCACGAACGCTTCGAGTCGACGGTCGCTCGGCTGCGCCGATGGCGCGACAGCAGCTTTCCCGAACTCACGCTGTTCGTCCTGGCGGTCGCCGCCTCGTACCTCGCTCCGCAACTGCCACTGTACGAACAGGTAGGCAACTGGCGCAGCGGCGCGCACGGTCTGACGCCGGCCGGCCTGTGGATCCACTGGCTCGGAATGCCCGTGTTCCGCTTCCTCTTCTTCCTGTGGCTGTGGCGACTGCTGCTGTGGATCTGCCTGCTCGCGCGCTTCGCGCGGCTGGAGTTGGCGCTGCATGCCGCACATCCGGACGGTCGCGGCGGCCTGGCATTCCTGGGCTTCGCGCAGACCGCCTTCATCGTGCTTCCGCTGGCGGGCGGCCTGATGGTGGGGGGCAGCTGCGCGGTCGAGATCGAATACCTGGGCACCACACTGCACAGCCTGCGTTTCGTGCTGCTGGGCTACGTGGTGCTGGCGCTGGCGATGATGATGGCGCCGTTGCTGCTGCTGGCGCCGCGACTGGCCGCGCTCAAGCGCGCGGGCCTGTTCGCGTATGGCGCGCTAGGGACCGACTGCACCGAGGAGTTCGAGCAGAAGTGGCTCGGGCGCGCGCGCGGCGATGCCGCGCCGATCATCGAGGCCGGTGATCCTTCCGCGCTGGCTGACCTCACCGGTGTCTACTCGACGGTCAGCAACATGGTCACGGTGCCCGTCCAGCGCTTCGTGCTGATCCAGTTCCTGGTCGCATCCATCGCGCCACTGCTGCCGCTGGCGCTGCTGGTGATGCCGGTGGACGAACTGTTCGAGAAGCTGTTCTCGACGCTGGTCTAGCCCACGTCGACGACGACGATCTCCACGTCGTCCACCACCACCCGCTGGCCCGCGCGGATCTTGCAGGTCTTGCGCAGTTCCACTTCGCCGTCCACGCGTACCGCGCCGCTGGCGACGATGGCCTTGCCGGCGCCGCCGCTGTCGCACAGGCCGACCAGCTTGAGCAGCTGGTTGAGTTCGACGTGGTCGCGGTCGAGTTCGAATTCGATGTGCTGCATGGTCGGGCGTTCGGCGTTCGGTGCGGGCGAGGGGCGCTCAGGGTCGCAGCGAGTCGGGCATCGCGCAATGGCCGCCTTCGCACAGCGCCCGCTTCTGCTCCGGCTTCAGGCGCTTGATCGCGTGCTCGGCGCGGCTGGCGCTCGAACGGTCGGGGTAGGGGAACTGCGCCAGCAACCGGTGCGGTGGTCGCGATCGGGTGTAGCGCGCGCCCTTGCCCGCCGCATGCTGCGCGTAACGGCGCGCCACGTCGGTGGTGATGCCGGTGTACAGGCTGCCGTCGCGGCATTCGAGCAGGTAGACGAACCAGGCGGACATCGGCGCAGCGTAGCCGAGTCCGCCGCCGCGGTCATTCGCGCTCGAAGCGGACGATCTCGTCCAGCGCGGCCTGCGCGCGGGCCAGGCCGCGGCCGGCGTTGCCTTCGTCCAGCGCCTGGCCCACGTGCCGGCGCTGGGGCTGGTGCGTCCAGCGATACCACCACAACGTCGCCAGCAATCCCGCGATGCCGATCGGCACGCCGACGTAGTAGACGCTGTCGTCGATCGGCGCACCGAACAGCCACTCGAACGCGATCGCCATCAGCGGCATCCACAGCAGCCAGAACGGCAGGCCGAGCCACGGCGCGACGCGCGTGCGCCACAAGCGCAGGTGCAGCAGCGACTTCTGGATCGTCAGCACCGGCCGCGCGTAGTCGATGCGCGTGAGCAGCAGCAGTTCCATCACCGCCGAGACGATCAGCCCCACGCTCCACGCGTGCATCAGCAGGCCGGACACAAGCAGCGCAAGCGAATCCGTATGCGCGATCCAGAACCGCGCGAACGTCACCGTCAGCACGAAGCCCACCACCAGCTGCACGACCTGTCCCCAGAACAGCGGACGCAGGCTCGCGCGCGCCTTGTCGATGCGGCTTTCGCGCAGCAGGTGCAGGCTCAGCTCATTGCTTTGCTGCAGGCGACGGTCGAGCGTCTGCCAGGCCAGCTTGAGTTCGTCCAGTTCCATAGTCGGCTCCCGGTGGCTCACGCCACGTCCTGGCGGATCCGCTGCTTGAGGCGGCTGATCCGGGTGGTCACGTTGGTCTCGCTGATGCCGATGATCTCGGCGATTTCGCGCGTGCTGCGCTCTTCGAGGTACAGCAGAAGCACCGCGCGGTGGAGCGGGTCGAGCGCGGCGATGAAACGCTGCAGCGCCAGCAGGCGTCGCCGCGCGTCGAGGTCGATGCCGCTGTCGTCGACCAGTTCCGGTGCGTCCTCCAGCGGCACATCGGCGCGCTGGCGTGGCGCCTGCCCGCGCAGGAACGAGATCGCCACGTTCAGCGCGATGCGGTACATCCACGTCGAGAACGGTCGCCGCGCGTCGTAACCGGGAAACGCGCGCCACAGCTGCGCGGCGATGTCCTGTGCGAGGTCGGCACGGTCGTCGGGGCGCGCATAGCTGGCGGCGATCTTCAGCACGATCCCGCGGTGTTCCTGCAGCAGGCTTTCGAACTGCGTTCGCGCGTCCGCGGTCATGCTGGCCGTGTGCTCCATCGGTGCCGTCCCTCGTTGCCTACGACAGGGTGATTCGCAGGCAGGGGCGGATCGTCACAGGTAGTCGTACAGGCGGTAGATCCAGGACAGCTCGTAGACGATGGCGAAGGCGACGAAGGCGCGGTGGAACCACTCCGCGCGCACCCGCATCGCCAGCAGGCACAGCACGATGTAGGTCGCGTTGCGGATCGGGTACTCGATGCCGAAGTGCTCGTAGTACGGCCGGCCCTTGATGAGCGTGTCGACGAAATCGATCAGGTACAGCACCGCCATGATCCCGAAGAACCACGGCCGCCGTGACTGGAAGTAGTCGCGCCAGCCGCTGTACTCGGCCAGGTCGTCGGGGAACAGTAGCGTGCACAGCACGAACAGCACGACCACGTAGAGGATCAGGAACGCGTACGCGGTGAAGCTCCACGGGTGCACGCGCACCAGGCCGTACTGCCACCACCAGAAATGCACCACGAGGATGAACATCGACAACGCCCACGCCAGGTGGACGCCGTAGATGCGGTCGCGCCCGGGATGCTGGACGAACTTCGCCATGCCCTTGAGCAGCGTCGTCAGGGCCAGGCCCAGGACGATGCCGAGGACGATGCGGATGTGCGTGAACTGCGGATCGGTGGCCGTGGCTTCCATGAGCGTCCGTCGTGGCCGGCAGTGGCCGCAGCATAGGCCAATCGCGGTCGAGGCCGGGGTGAACGCAGCAGCGCGACGGATTAGCTGCGATCATGGCGCATGTCCGACGCAACGCCCCACGATTTCGCCGACCTGTCGCTCGCGCCGCCCCTGCTGCAGGGCGTGCAGGCGCTGGGTTACACCCACATGACGCCGGTGCAGGCGCACAGCCTGCCGGCCATCCTCGCTGGCCGCGACCTGATCGCGCAGGCCCCCACTGGCAGCGGCAAGACCGCGGCCTTCGGCCTGGGCCTCCTGCATGGACTCGACGCCGCGCAGAGCGGCACGCAGGCGCTGGTGCTGTGCCCGACCCGCGAGCTGTCCGACCAGGTCGGCAAGCAGCTGCGCAAGCTCGCCTTCGCCATCCCCAACCTGAAGCTGTCGATCCTGTGCGGCGGCATGCCGCTGGCGCCGCAGCTGGCCTCGCTCGAACACGCGCCGCACGTCGTCGTCGGCACGCCGGGTCGCATCCAGGAACTGCTGCGCAAGCGCGCGCTCGACATCTCGACGCTGCGCACGCTGGTCTTCGACGAAGCCGACCGCATGCTCGACATGGGCTTCGAGGAACCGATCCGCGACATCGTCGGACGCACGCCGAAGACGCGACAGGGACTGCTGTTCTCAGCGACGTTCCCCGAAGGCGTGCGCGCGATCGCGCGCAACCTGCTGCGCGATCCGGTCGAGGTGACAGTCGCCGGCGGCGAGCGCCACGGCGCGATCGAGCAGCGCTTCTACGAGATCGATCCCGCGCGCAAGACGCCGCTGCTGGCGGCGCTGCTGCTGCAGGAGAAGCCGGAGTCGTGCGTGGTGTTCTGCAACATGCGCAAGGACGTCGATGAAGTCGCCGGCTCGCTCGCGCATTACGGCTTCACCGCGCTCGCGCTGCACGGCGACCTGGAACAGCGCGACCGCGACGAAGTGCTGGTGCGCTTTTCCAACCGCAGCTGCAACGTGCTGGTCGCCAGCGACGTTGCCGCGCGCGGGCTGGACGTGAAGGAGCTCGCGGTGGTGGTGAACTACGACGTGCCCAGCGACGCCGACACCTACGTGCACCGCATCGGCCGCACCGGTCGTGCCGGACGCGACGGTGTCGCGCTGACGCTGTGCAGTGCGCGCGAGCGCAATCGCGTGTCGGCCATCGAGGAACGCGAGGGCACGCCGCTGGCGTGGTTCAAGGCGACGCCGCTGTCGGGCAAGGCCAGCAACGTGCCGGCCGCGCCGATGACGACGTTGCGCATCGACGCGGGGCGAGGCGACAAACTGCGTCCAGGCGACATCCTCGGCGCGCTGACCGGCGATGCGGGACTGAAGGCGGATGCGGTCGGCAAGATCGACGTGTTCGCGACGCGTTCGTACGTCGCGGTCGCACGCGGCCAGGCCGCGCAGGCGCTGGCGCGCTTGCGCGAGGGGAAGATCAAGGGAAGGAAGTTCCGGGTCAGCCGGCTCTGAGGTTGTCTGCCAATGCGTGGACGAAGGTCCGCCGCAACGGGCAGCGCATCGCACATGCCAACCCACACTCCAACCCCTCTCCCGGTGGGAGAGGGGCTCGACCACTCGCGCTGATGAAGGTGGCGCGCGTCAGCGCTGGTTGAACGCCCACTTGCCCGGGCCGAGCAGCGCGACCGCTGCGGCGCCGCTCAGGTACATCAGCTGCAGTTCGATCGCCCAGCCGCCCTGTTCGTTGAGGCGGCCGAAATCGCCCAGGTGCACCAGGTAGAGCGCGAACAGCATGTTGACCACGATCAGGATGCCGCCGATGCGCGAGAAGAATCCGGTGATGACCAGCAGCGGTGCGATCACCTCGCCGATGATCACGCCGTAAGCGAAGAAACCGGGGAAGCCCTGGGTTTCGACCAGCTTGAAGATGCCGTCGAGGCCGCCTTCGAGCTTGGACAGGCCGTGCAGGAAAACCAGTACGCCGAGCGTGATGCGGAGAATCAGCTTGCCGGTGTCTTGCTGGGTGCTGCTGTTCATGGCGGTACCCCGGGTTGGTCGGACAGGCGGATGGTCAGTCAGGGCCGGGCGCGGCGCAACTGGCCGGGCGGGTCAGCGCACGGGCAGCGCGATGCGCCGGCCCTGCCAGTCGAGGATCACCCCGTCGGCGGCGATCTCGGCGACCACCGCCGCACCGACGCGGTCGCCCTGGCCGACCCGGGTGCCGTCGATGATCGCGAAGCGCTGCTCCGGCGTCGGGCCCCACATGTGCATGCTGATCTTCAGCGGCGGCAGCTGCTCGCGCTCGCCGGCCGACAGGTCGGCCACGCGCAGCGGCGGCGCGGTGGCGTCGCTCGCGGACGCGGGGGGCGGTGGTGCGGATGCCACGGTCGGTGGCGGGATCGGCATGGTGTCGATCGGTTCCGGCGCGGGCGGCGCGGCAGGCGCGACTGCCGGGCTGGTCGGGCTGGTCGGCGGCGGAGCCGGTCGTACCGGCGGTCCGGTCACGATGGCGACGGCTTCGGGCGGCGTCTGGATCAGTGGGGGTTCGACCGGCACCTGCGCGGGCGGCGGGCCCGATGACGCGATCGTATCGGCGGGTGTCGCGGCCGGCGCAGGCGGCGTGGCCGCGATCGGCATCCCGGCCGGCCATCGACTGGCGACCAGCACGCCCGCTGCCGCAAGCAGCAGCGCGCCGGCGATCCACCACGCGTGCGCCAGGCGTCGCCGCGGCGGCGCGACCTGCGAGATCGGCGGCAGCTCGGCGTGCAGGTCCGGCACCTGGCCACGGCGGCGTTCGGCTTCGGACTTGCGCAGGGCGTCGAGGATCAGCGACATCGTTTACTCCGTCCGTCCCGCGCTGCGTTCGGTCGCCGCCAGCGCCATCAGCGTGGCCGGGCCGACCACGCCGTCGTCGCTCAGCCCGCGGTCGCGCTGGAAGCGCCGGATCGCGGCCTGCATCTCGGCGTCGAACACCGCCGGTCCATCACCGAGCCCGGGCAAATACCGGGGCTGCAGGCGTTCGCCGATCCAGTCCACCACACTGCCCGTCGCGCCTGGGCGCAGCGGCTCGCTCTGCAGGGCGGCCACGAAGGCTTCCGCTTCGAGGTTCGCGACCGGGCGCTCGGGATTCGTGGGCGTCGCGGGTTTCACAGCCGTCGCGGCGACCGCGGGCCTCGCCGGCTTCGCCTCGGCCGGTGCGCGCGTCCACCACCAGGCGACGACGACCACGGCGACCAGCATCGCCGCGACTGCCGGCAGCGCGATGGCCCATCGTCGCGGCTTCGGCGACGCGGGCAGCACTTCGGCCGCCGCGCGATCGACCCAGCGCGCATCGATCAGCGGCACGTCGTGCGCATAACCGGCGAGCAGGCTGCGTTCGGCGATGGCGTTGATCAGCCGCGGCACGCCGCCGGAATGACGGTGGATGCGCTTGAGCGCGGAAGCGTCGAATGGAAAACGCTGGCCGCCGGCGATGCGGAAACGATGCCGCAGGTATTCGCTGGTTTCCGTCGCGTCCAGCGGCATCAGGTGATAGCGCGCGGTGATGCGCTGCGCGAGCTGGCGCATGTCCTCGCGGGCGAGGATGCGGCGCAGTTCCGGCTGCCCCAGCAGCACGATCTGCAGCAGCTTCTGCGTCGGCGTTTCCAGGTTGGTGAGCAGGCGCACCTGTTCCAGCGCATCGACCGACAGGTTCTGCGCCTCGTCGATCGCCAGCACCACGCGCAGGCCGCGTGCGTAGGCATCGAGCAGGAAGGAGTTGAGCGCATCGACCAGCGCCTTGATGCTGCCGCGCGCGCCTTCGGGCAGCGCGACATGCAGTTCCTCGCAGATCGTCTCGAGCAGTTCGACGGGCGTCAGCCGCGGATTGAGCACCAGTGCCACGCGCGTGTTCTCGGGCACCTGTTCCAGCAGCAGGCGGCACAGCGTGGTCTTGCCGGTGCCGACTTCGCCGGTCAGCTGCACGAAACCGCCGCCGCCGCCCTGGCCGATGCCGAACAGCAGATGCGCGAGCGCATCGCGGTGGCGCTCGCTCAGGAAGACGAAGCGCGGATCCGGCGTGATCGAGAACGGCGGCTCGGTCAGGCCGTAGTGCTCGAGGTACATGCGCCTCCCGTGGAGCGGGTCATGGCGGCGACATTACTACGAAGACGCCGGTTCATTCCGCCGCGCCCTTGGCCTCCGCCGTGCCGAGCACCTCCGGGTGCTGCAGCGGCCGTGGTTTGCCGAGCATCGGGTGGATGAACACGGCCGCCAGGATGATCGCCATGCCCACGTAGAACACCGTGGTCAGCTCGCGCTGTTCGCCCAGCAGCAGCACCGCCAGCACGATCGCGTAGACCGGTTCCAGGTTCACCGCGAGCTGCTGCGCGAAGGCGCTCATGTGGCGCAGCGCGACCAGCGATAGCGTGAACGGGAGCAGGGTGCAGGCCAGCGCCAGGGCGAGCAGCAGCCAGGCGTCGTGCGCGGTCGGCACGACGAGCAGCGGACCGGCGAAGGCGGGGAAGAGCAGCGGCATCAGCGGTGCGAGCGCGGTCAGCACAAGCGTGCCGGCGCCCAGCTCCAGCGCGGTCACGGTGAGCGGATCGCCGTGTTCGACCATGCGCTTGTTGAGCGAACCGAACACCGCCACCAGCAGTGCCGACAGCGCGCCCACCGCGATGCCCACGCGCATTCCGGCGGGCACGCCGCCGACTACCAGCACCACACCGGGCAGCACCATCAGGCCCAGCGCGAGTTCGCGCTTGGAGAAGCGCGTGCGCGTGAGCCACGGTTCGATCATCGCCACGAACACCGTGCCCAGCGCCATGCACGTCGCGCCAACGGACGCGTTCGACAGCTTGATCGCGCCGTAGAACGTGAGCCAGTGCAGCGCGACGAGTGCGCCAATGCCGGCATAGGCGAGCATCACCTTCGGCGACATCGCGCGCAGCCCGCGCCATACGCGCGGGACCAGCGCCAGTGCAGCGACCACCAGCAGCATCCGCCACCACACCAGCGGCAGCGCGGGCAGGGTGATGAGCTTGCCCAGGATCGCGGTGAATCCCCACAGCAGCACGCAGAAGTGGATTTGCAGGTGCGCCTTGCGTTCGGAATTCATGCGGGTGGGGCGGTGGGCGAGGGCGGGTATTGTCGCCGGCTTTTCCCTTCTCCCCTTGTGGGAGAAGGTGCCCCGAAGGGGCGGAAGAGGGGCGCTCTTCGCGCCCCACCCCTCTCCCTGGCCGCCTTCGGCGGCCTGTCCCTCTCCCGCAAGGGGAGAGGGGAGACGTTTGCGGTGCTCGGCCGAAACGGGCTGTCTCCTTCTCCCCTTGCGGGAGAAGGTGGCGCGAAGCGCCGGAAGAGGGGCGCCCGCCAATCTGACACCCGTCACATTTGCCCATCAAGGCAAAAAGTTTGCCAATTTATTAACAATTGGCTTTAGGCTGATGGGCACATCGCCCTGGGGAGAGCACATGAGTCAGCATCGCAGTCGTCTGTTCCGCGCGGTCCACGCCGCGCTCTGGATTTCCGGAGGACTGTTCGCCAGTTCCGCCGCCTTCGCGCAGCAGACTCCGCCGGTGACCGGCGAGCCGGCAACCCCGGCCGAGGAACGCGCCGAGGAAAGCGGCAAGGCCACGACGCTGGAAACCGTCTCCGTGCTCGGCTCGCGCCGCATCCAGCGCTCGTCCGACACCGCTTCGATGTCGCCGGTGGACGTGCTGCCGATGAACGAGGCCGTCCAGGAAGGCGCGCAGTTCGACCTGGCCCAGACCCTGCAGTACGCCTCGCCCTCGTTCACCTCGACCCGCCAGACCGGCGCGGACGGCGCGGACCTGGTCGACGGCGCCGCGCTGCGCGGCCTGGGGTCGGACCAGACCCTGGTGCTGGTCAACGGCAAGCGCCACCACACCGTCTCGCTGGTCAACATCTACGGCGCGCGCAATCGCGGCAACACCGGTACCGACCTCAACGCGATCCCGGTCATGGCGATCGACGCGGTCGAAGTGCTGCGCGACGGCGCGGCCGCGCAGTACGGCTCCGACGCCATCGCCGGCGTCATGAACATCTCGCTCAAGCGCCGCAAGGGCTGCGAGGCCGTCGCCGGTTACGGCGAATACACCCGCGGCGATGGCGAGAACTGGCTCGCGACCGCGTACTGCGGCGCCGAACTGTCCACCGGCGGCATGATCTCCGTCACTGGCGAATGGCAGGACCGCGGCCGTTCCGACCGCTCCGAGCCCAAGGGCAGCCCGCGCATCATCGGCGACTCGGAAATCCAGAACCGCACCGTCTACCTCAACGGCGATACGCCGCTGGGCGAGGCCGCCGAGGTCTACTTCACCGCCGGCATGCAGGACCGCGATGCGTCGTCCGCCGCGTTCGCGCGCGAAGGCGTCGGCTCCGAGGACATCCCCTCGCGCAACTCCGAGGCGATGTACCCGGACGGCTTCGTGCCCTTCATCGACGGCGACCTGCAGGACCGCTACGGAATCATCGGCCTGCGCGGCGACGTCGGTCAGTGGCACTGGGACGTCTCGCACACCTACGGCTACAACGAGCTGCGTTACACGATCAACAACACGCTCAATGCCTCGCTCGCCAACCTCGACCTGATCAACGGCGGCCCGGGCGTGAGCCCGACCAGCTTCGACGCGGGCGGTTTCTCGTTCGAGCAGAACACCACCAACGCCGACGTGTCGCGTTACTTCGACACCGTGCTGAGCGGCCTCAACATCGCCTTCGGCCTGGAAAGCCGCCGCGAGGAGTACCGCATCGTCGCCGGCGAGCCGGGCTCGTACCTGGACTACGACGGTGCGGGCGAGGGCGGCAATCCGGGCAGCCAGGGCTTCCCGGGCTTCCAGCCCAGCGACGTCACCGACCGCTCGCGCGACAGCTGGGCCGCGTACGCGGACGTGGAAGTCGATTTCACCGACCGCTTCATGATGGGCTTCGCCGCGCGCTACGAGGACTACAGCGACTTCGGCACCACGCTCGACGGCAAGATCGCCGCCGGCTTCCGAGCCAGCGACAGCGTGCTGCTGCGCGGTTCGGTCAGCACCGGCTTCCGCGCGCCGTCGCTGCAGCAGAAGTACTTCTCCTCGACCATCACCGACTTCATCAGCGGCGAGCCGGTGGACGTGGTGATCGCCTCCAACGACAGCGAGCTGGCCCGCCTGGCCGGCATTCCGAATCTGACCGAGGAAACCTCGCAGAGCGCCACGCTCGGCCTGACCTGGACCCCGATGTCGGACCTGTCGCTGACGCTGGACCTGTACCGCATCGACATCGACGACCGCATCGTCCTCAGCGGCGACTTCGACACCAGCGATCCGACCATCGGGCCGATCCTGGAAGCGATGGACGTCGGCCTGGCGCGCTTCTTCTTCAACTCGGTCGACACCCGCACCGAAGGCGCGGACCTCACGGTCACCTACGACTTCGACTGGGCCAACGCGCACTGGAGCACGTACTTCGGCGCGAACTACAGCAAGACCGACGTGACCAAGGTCCACACCCCGCCGGCGCTGGAAGGCCGCGAAGACGTGCTGCTGTCGGAGCGCGACGAGCTGTTCGTCGAGAACGGCGCGCCGCGCAGCAAGGCGGTGCTCGGCGTGGACTACGAGCGCGGCCCGTGGGAACTCAACGCCAAGGGCATCTACTTCGGCGAGCAGACCCTGGGCACGTTCTCCGGCACCGCCGCCGGCGTACCGAACCAGCACTACGCAACCAAGGCCTCGGCCGACGTGAGCGCGACCTACGCCTTCACCGAGAACACCAAGCTCACCGTCGGTGGCGCCAACGTGTTCGACACCTTCCCGACCCGGCAGAATCCGGACGAGACCGACAACGGACACGTGTTCGAGAGCGTCCAGTTCGGCCTCAACGGTGCGTCGTGGTACGTGAGGCTGTGGCACCGTTTCTGATCGCGGCCTGACGCCAGTTTTACCACCCCTCTCCCGCAACGGGAGAGGGGCTCGCCCCGCAGTCGGAGCGCACTGGCGCTCCTCGTGATCCCGACATGAGCAACGCCCTCATCGCCCACCTGCACGACCTGCTCGATCCACTGGGCACGGTCACCACGCGGGCAATGTTCGGCGGCCACGGCGTGTACGTGGACGGCGTGATGCTCGGCGTGATCATGGAAGAGGCGCTGTACCTGAAGGTCGACGCGGAAACGCAGCTGCATTTCGAGGCCGCGGGCAGCCAGCCCTACGTCTACCTCGGGCAGGAATCGCCGATCACGATGAGCTACTGGTCGGTGCCGGAAGCCGCGATGGAATCCGCCGCCGCGATGCGGCCCTGGGCCGACCTGGCGCGCGCCGCGGCGCTGCGGCATGGGCGTGGGAAGAAGCGGTAGCGTGGGCTGTTCCCTCTCCCCTTGCGGGAGAGGGACAGGCGCGAAGCGCCAGGGAGAGGGGTGGGACGCCCACTGGTGTAGCGCGCTTCGCACGCCCCCCTCTTCCGCCCTTCGAGCACCTTCTCCCACAAGGGGAGAAGGAAAAGAAATGCTCGTCCTCCCGGCTTGTCGATTCCCGTCATCCCCGTTCGTCGAACCCATGAAGGCCGCGAGAACGCCGGCCGCCAACGACGAGGGATCACGATGCCTGCTTTCCGTTTCGCGCTTCGCTCCACGCTCTCGGCCGCGCTGGCCGCGGCCTGCTCCGTTGCCGCCGCCGCGCCGGCCGTGTACGAGATCGACCCGGCGCACACCTTCCCCAGTTTCGAAGCCGACCACATGGGAATGTCGTCGTGGCGCGGCAAGTTCAACGGCAGCAGTGGCGAGATCGCGCTGGACAAGGCCGCCGGCAAGGGCTCGGTGAAGGTCGTGATCGATGCGTCCAGCATCGATTTCGGACTTGACGCGATGAACGACAAGGCGCGCGGCGATGAGCTGTTCGACACCGCGAAGTTCCCGCAGGCCACCTACACCGGCACGCTCGCCGATTTCCGCGACGGCATGCCGACGAAAGTGCGCGGCCAGCTCACCCTGCACGGCGTCACGCGACCGCTCGACCTGGACATCGCGCGTTTCAAGTGCATGCCGCACCCGCTCAACAAGCGCGACTGGTGTGGTGCGGACGCTTCGGCGACGTTCCGCCGCGACGAGTTCGGCATCGATGCCGGCAAGGACTGGGGCTTCGACATGAACGTGACCCTGCGCATCCAGGTCGAGGCCGTGGCGAAGCAGTAAGGCGCAGTCGACTCGTCGCTAACGAGCGCTGTCGCATCATGCGGCTTCGTGCCGCGATCAACGCAAGGAGTGAAACGATGGCTTTCTATGTGGATGGTTTTGTCTTGCCGGTTCCGAGGGACGGCCTGGACGCGTACAAGAAGCTGGCGCGTATGGCCTGCAAGATCTGGCTGGAATACGGTGCGCTGGAGTACCACGAATGCGTCGCCGACGACGTGCAGCCGGGCAAGGTCACCTCGTTCCCGCAGGCGGTGAAGCTCAAGCCGGACGAGGTCGTGGTGTTCTCCTGGATCGTCTACAAATCGCGCAAGGCGCGTGACAGGATCAACGCGCAGGTGATGAAGGATCCGCGCCTGGCCGGCATGGATCCCAAGAGCCTGCCGTTCGACGGCAAGCGCATGTTCTGGGGCGGCTTCAAGCCCATCGTGTCGAAGGTCGCGGAGTAGCCGCGGCCATCGCCTTCAGCCGGCCGCCGCGCACTCCGCGGCGCGCTGGCGCAGCAATGCCTGTTCGCGCGCGTTGCGGGTCATGTCCGCGGCGCGTTCGAATTCCACGCGCGCTTCGTCCAGCCGCCCGAGCTTCTTCAGCAGGTCGCCGCGCACGCTCGGCAGCAGGTGGTAGTCCTTCAGCGCGGGTTCGCCGGTCAGTGCATCGACCAGCGCCAGTCCCGCGGCCGGACCGAACAGCATCGACAGCGCGACGGCGCGGTTAAGTTCGATGATCGGCGAGGGCGCGATGCGCGCGAGCGCGGCGTAGAGGCCCGCGATCGATGCCCAGTCGGTGTCCTGCGCGGTGAGCGCGCGTGCGTGGCAGGCCGCGATCGCCGCCTGTAGCGTGTAGGGACCGTCGGACAGATCCTGCGCGGCGTTGATCTTCTGCGCGCGTTCCAGTGCCGTCAGTCCGCGGTGGATCAACAACTGGTCCCAACGCGCGCGATTCTGTTCCAGCAGCAATACCGGTTCGCCGTCGGGACCGACGCGCGCCGCCGAGCGCGAGGCCTGGATCTCCATCAGCGCGACCAGGCCGAACACCTCGGCTTCCTTCGGCATCAGTTCGGCGAGGATGCGGCCCAGCCGCAGTGCGTCCTCGCACAGGCCCGGGCGCATCCAGTCGTCGCCGGCGGTGGCCGAGTAGCCTTCGTTGAAGATCAGGTAGATCACCGACAGCACCGACGACAGGCGTTGCGCCAGTTCCTCGCCGCGCGGCACTTCGTACGGCACCTGCTTCTCGGCAAGCGTGCGCTTGGCGCGCACGATGCGCTGGGCGATGGTCGTTTCAGGCGCGAGGAACGCGCGTGCGATCTCGTCGGTGGTGAGGCCGCCGAGCAGGCGCAGCGTCAGCGCGACCTGCGCCGGACGCGGCAGCACCGGATGGCAGGCGGTGAAGACCAGCCGCAGCAGGTCGTCGCCGAACGGATCGTCGAGCGTTTCGAGGTGGCGATCGTCGGCGTCGTCCTGTTCGGACTCCAGCTCGCGCGCGATCTCCTCGTGCTTGCGCTGCAGCAGCTTGCCGCGACGGAGGCGGTCGATCGCGCGATGCTTGGCCGTGGCCATCAGCCACGCGCCGGGCTGGTCCGGCACACCGCTCTGTGGCCACTTTTCCAGTGCCGCGACCAGCGCGTCCTGGGCCAGTTCCTCCGCCAGTCCCACGTCGCGCAGCATGCGCGCGAGCGTGGCGATCAGGCGGGCGGATTCGATGCGCCAGACGGCATCGATGGTGCGATGGATGTCGGTCGCCGTCATGGCGCCCGATCAGACCACCGCATCGCGCCATCCGCAAGTGCGGATGGATGCATCTGGCGTGATGGCGCGTTCAGCGTGACGGTCAGCGCGTCTCGGCGATGCGCTTCAGATTCCGCAGGCCTTCCTCGAAGTCCTTGCCGATCATCGTGTCCATGTCGAACACCAGGCCGAACACCTTGCCCATGAACGGCTGTGCGCCCTGCATAGACCACGTCACCCGGCTCGCATCGCCTTCGGGCTCGATGCTGAACTGCGCGACATTGTTCGCCTTCATCGGCCGGGTGAAGTCGAGCTGGATCGTCACGTTGCGTGCGGGCTCGGTGCCGACGATCTCCATGCGTCCTTCGCCGGCCTTGGAATTGCCGTTCCAGGCATAGGTCGCGCCGACGCCCCGCGCCGCGCCGCCGATCTCGCGCTTCATGTCCGGATCGAGCTTCTCGTACGGCGACCACGCCTGCCAGCGATGGAAATCGTCGATCTGCTCGAAGATGCGCTGCGGCGGTGCCTGCACGAGCACGCTGCGTTCGACGCGGAACGAATCGGGCCGGGTCGCGGCGAACGCCAGCACGGCGATGACGACGATGACGATGGCCAGGGCGATGAACTTCAACATGGGCTGTTCCTTCAGTGGGATGGGGTGTGTGGTGCGCGTTGCATCTGCTCGAAGCCTGCGGCGGCTTCCTGCACGTCTTCGGGAAAGTCGCCGAACTCCTGCACCTGGCGCACTTCGATCACTTCGTTGTCGCTGGCGGGACAGCGCGAGGCCCAGGCGATGGCTTCCTCGCGCGATTTAACCTGGATCATCCAGTAGCCGCCGAGCACGTCCTTCGCTTCCGGGAACGGCCCGTCGGTGACGTGCGGACGGCCTGACGCGAAGCTCACGCGCGCGCCCATCGACGGCGGATGCAGGCCGTCGAGCGCGAGCAGAACGCCGGCCTTCTGCAGGGCTTCGTTGTATTTCATCATCGCGGCGACGCGATCGGCCGGCGGCATCGCGCCGGGCTCGGCGCTTTCGTAACCGTTCGGGATCATCAGCATCATGAAACGCATGGCGGTTCTCCTTGGTGCGGAGCGTTACGCGTTCTTCGGCGGTTCGCCGGACATGTGCACGAACTCCCACAGGTGTCCGTCCAGGTCCTCGAAACCGTGCTGGTACATGAAGCCGTGGTCCTGCACGGGCATCGGCGTCTTCGCACCGCCGGCGACGGCCTTGGCGACGATCGCATCGACTGCGTCGCGGCTGTCGAGCGACAGGCAGATGATGCTTTCGGTGGTCGTGTGCGCGTCGGCGACCGGCTTCTTCGTGAAGCCCTGGAAGAACGGCTGCGCCAGCAACATCACGTGGATGCTGCCTTCGCTGACGACCATGCAGGTGCCGTTCTCGTCGGTGAAGTCGGGATTGAACGCGTAGCCGAGCGACTCGAAGAACGCCTTCGAGCGCGGCAGGTCCTTGCAGGGGAGGTTGACGAAGATCTGGGAGGGCATCGGGTGTGTCCTTGGGGTTTGTGTGGGTTTCAGCGATTTGCCGCGATCACGTGTCGTGTTCGCAATTGACCATCCACGGCACGCCGAAGCGGTCGACGAACATGCCGAAGCGCGCGGCCCAGAAGGTCTTGTCCAGCGGCATCACGATGTGCCCGCCTTCCGACAGCGCGTTGAACACGCGTTCGGCTTCGGCAACGGAATCGACGTTGAGCGCGATAGAGCAGCCCTTCACGCCGTCGTAGGGATGCTCGGGCATCGAATCCGAGCCCATCAGCGCCTGGTCGCCGACGATCAGCCGCGCGTGCATGATCCGGTCGCGGTGCGACTCGGGAACGTGGCTGCACGCGGGCGTGTCGCCGAAGCGGCTGAGCGCCTCGATCGTGCCGCCCAGGCATTCCGCGTAGAAGCGGAACGCGGCTTCGCACTGGTCTTCGAAGGCGAGGTAGGCGTTGATCTTCATGGTCGTGTCCCGGTCCTCGGAGGGGATTACTGCCGTGCAGTGATCTGCTCGGCGATGCGCTGCTGCTGTTCGAGCAGTTCCGGCGTGAGTTCGCCGCCGCAGGCGCCGAATTCGTACACCTGGCGGATCTCGATCTCGCTCTGGCCGCCGTCGGGGTTCGGGCAGCGCTTCACCCATTCGACCGCTTCCTGCAGCGACGCGGTCTGGAACAGCCAGTAGCCGGCGATCAGTTCCTTGGTCTCCGCGAACGGACCATCGATCACGCTGCGCTTGTCGCCGTCGAAGCGAACGCGCGCGCCCTGTGCGCTGGCGTAGAGGCCTTCGCCGGCCAGCATCACGCCGGCCTTGGCCAGTTCCTCGTTGTAGCGGCCCATCTGGGTCAGCAGTTCCGCGCTCGGCATCTGGCCGGCTTCGGATTCGGGCGTTGCCTTCACGATCACCATGAACTTCATCGTCGTCACCTGTCGGGGAGGGAGCCGGCCCCAGTGGCGGGCTCTTGTCATGAGGACGAAGCACGCCGGGCGGAATCGACACGCCCGGCGGAAAATTTTTCGCGACTCAGCTGCGGACCGTGTCCAGCAGCCAGTCCACCAGCGTCTGCGCGGCGGGACGCAGGCGGCGATGCGCGGGATAGACGATGAAGTAACCCCAGCGGGCGGTCAGTTCCGGGCCGGGCAGGCGGATGAGTTCGCCGCGCTCGAAGTAGGGCGCGGCGATCCGCGAACGCGCCAGCGAAACGCCCAGGCCGTGCACTGCGGCGTTCATCGCGTCGGTGGTATCGCTGAAGCTGTACCGCTCGTCGAGCCGCGGGCCGTGCACGTTCGCGCCGCGGAACCAGTCGTGCCAGCCCTGGCGCGCGTGGTCGGAAATCAGCGGCTGGCGGGCGATGTCGGCCGGCGTGCGGATGTCCGGCAGCGCCGGGTAGGACGGCGAGGCGACCGGGAACAGCGCCTCGTCCATCAGGAAATGCGAGGTCAGCCCGGGCCAGTGGCCGGGGCCGTGACGGATGCCGAGGTCCGGACCGCCGTCGTCGAAACGGGTGAGGGCGATCTCGGTGTCCACGCTCAGCCGTACCTGCGGATGCGTCCGGGTGAACGCCGGCAGGCGCGGCATCAGCCAGGTGTAGGCGAGGGAGTGCAGGGTGGTTAGGCGCACGCGGTCGTGTTCCTCGCGCGCGCCGCGCAGGCTGCGCAGCACGCCTTCGACGTCGGCCAGCGCACTGCCTGCGGCGTCGGCCAGCTGGCGGCCCTCGGCGGTCAGCGAGACACCGCGCGCATGGCGCTGGAACAGGGCCACGCCCAGGCGCGATTCGAGCTTGCGCACGTGGTGGCTGACCGCGCTCGCGGTGAGGTGCAGTTCCTCCGCGGCGTGGGCGAAGTTCTGGTGCCGGGCGGCCGATTCGAATGCTGTCAGGGCCGGGAGCCAATCCGCGCGCAATGCCATGTCGAGCCTCAAGCCAGATTCAAGTCTGCCTTCGAAAGTATGCGCTTGTAAGGCTCTCAGGCGGAATCACAATGTGCGTTCCGGCATGAGCCAGATTTCTGTCAGAGGCTGAAAGGACATGGAGCCCGTGCACAACACCGGCCACATCGCGATGCGGGCGCTCGACGTCGACGCGGTGCCCGCGCTGGACATCGGCGATGGCTGCACGCGGCGCGACCTTCCCGCCGGGCCCGGCCTGCGCGCGTGGGTGGTCGACATGGCGCCCGGTGCGCAGTGGCCGGCGCTGGAGCACCACGAAACCGGTGAGTCGTACTATGTGATCAGCGGCGAGGTGATCGAAGGCGATGCGCGCCACGGCGCGGGCACCTACGTGTATTTCGCGCCGGACAGCCGGCATCGCCCGCACACGCGCACCGGCGTGCGGCTGATCGGCTTCAACCTCGGCGATACGGCGTTCCTCGCCGCGGGTGGCAGCCCCGAATCCATCGTCCACTGCTACCACCCCACGCAGGGTTGAGTCCCGGCGCGGTCATGCTTTCCCTCCCCACGAGGTCCCGATGAACACTGTGGCTTCCGCTCCCGATTTGTCCGGCACACGCGAACGCGGCTGGATGACCCCGCTCGAACTGGCGATCCTCGGTGCGATCTGGGGCGCATCGTTCCTGTTCATGCGCGTGTCCGCGAAGGACTTCGGTGCGATGCCGCTGGTCGAGGTGCGACTGGCGCTGGGATCGCTGGTGCTGCTGCCGTTCCTGTGGCGCTCGCGTGCGAAGTTTCCGTTGAACCTGTGGCCGAAGATCGCGCTGATCGGCGCGATCAATTCCGCGCTGCCGTTCATGCTGTTCGCCTGGTCGGCGCAGCGTGCGCCGGCCGGCATCGGCGCGATCGCCAACGCGATGACGGTGCTGTTCACCGCACTGGTGGGCTTCCTGTTCTTCGGCGAGAAGATCGGCGCGCGCCGCGCGATCGCACTGATCGCGGGATTCGTCGGCGTGGTCGTGCTGGCCGGCGACAAGACCGCCGGCGGCGAGAACGTCGCGTGGGCCGTGGCCGCAGGCGCGCTGGCGTCGTTCCTCTACGGCGTGGGCATCAACCTGGTGCGCCGCCACCTGACCGGCCTGCCGCCCGCGGCAGTGGCTTCGGCGACGCTTGGCACCTCGGCGCTGCTGACATTGCCGTTCGCGCTCGCGAACTGGCCGACGCATGCGATCCCCGCCGCGTCGTGGTTCTCCGCCTCGATGCTCGGCATCGTGTGCACGGGCCTGGCCTTCGTCATGTACTACCGCCTGATCGCGCGCATCGGCGCGAGCCGTGCGTCGACCGTGACCTACCTGATCCCGGTGTTCGGCGTCGCCTGGGCCTGGATGCTGCTGGACGAGCCGCTGACGGTGAAGATGGGCATCGCCGGCGCGCTGATCCTCGGCAGCGTGGCGTTGAGCCAGCGGGCGAAGTAAGGATGTTCCCTTCTCCCCTCGCGGGAGAAGGTGGCGCGAAGCGCCGGAAGAGGGGGCGAGGCGCGTCAACGTTCAACCCCTCTCCCTGGCCGCCTTCGGCGGCCTGTCCCTCTCCCACAAGGGGAGAGGGAAAACCACAGGGATTCGCCACATGACCGACAAGCGCGTCGTCTTCGATTTCGAGATCGCCTTCACCAACGGTGGCGGCATACAGGGACAGGATTTCCGCCTCGACATCGACGGCGACGACATCGACGATGCCGCGCTGGTCGACTACATCGTGCGCGACCTGCGCCTGCTGATGGTCGGTCCGGCGCGCATCCTCAACAAGAAGATCATCATCGAGCCGCACAAGCGCAAGGCCGATGACGGGTCATCGCGCCGCGTCTACGTCGAACTCAGCCACGTCATCGAAGACGGGCTGGTCACCTATCCCGGCCTGCCGGCCGCGCGCGTGTGCGACTACCTCAGCCGCGAGCGTTCGCGCGAGGTGTACGCGCCGGGCACGGAATTCCAGATCGCCAAGATCGAGATGGTCGCCAACACCGGCACCTACCTCGACTGCCCGTCCCACCGCTACGAACACGGCGACGATCTGTCGCAGATCCGGCCCGAATCGTTCTGCGACCTCGACGCGATCGTCGTGCGCGCCGACCACGCGACGGTGCGCGCGATCGATGCCTCGTGGTTCCTCGACCGCGAGATCCGCGGCCGCGCGGTGCTGGTGCACACCGGCTGGGACGCCTACTGGCGCGAGGCGTCGTATGCGGTGGAGCATCCGTTCCTGACGCAGGACGCCGCCGAATACCTGCGCGACTGCGGCGTGAAGCTGGTCGGCATCGATTCGATGAACATCGACGACACGTCCAGTGACGGCACGCGCGGCAAGGAACGCCCGGTGCATTCGACGCTGCTCGGCGCCGACATCCTGATCGTCGAGCACCTGACCAACCTCGGCGCGCTGCCGGACGACGGCTTCGAGTTCAGTGCGATGCCGCCGAAGGTGCGCGGAGCGGGCACGTTCCCGGTGCGGGCGATGGCGAAGCTGCGCTAGCGCTTCAATCCCTCGCCCGCGATGTCGAATCCTTCGGGCATCGATTCCTTCCCGGCGATGCGCGACTGCGCGCGCGCCAGGCTCGCGCCCGTCACGGCCCACACCAGCGCGATGCAGGCACCGATCAGCGCGGCGATGGCCGGATGCTGCGCCAGCATGTCCACCAGCGTCTTGGCCCAGCCGCTGACCGCATCCGCGCCGCGATAGACCACGCTATCGATGAAGTTCTTGGCCTTGTACTTGGCCTCGGTGGGTACGACGGTGAAGAGCATCTCGCGGCCCGGCCGCACGAATGCGTATTCGCCGAAGCGGCGCACCACCATCACCACCGCGAGCACCGCGAAGGTTGGCGCGAACGCCAGCCAGACGAAGCCGAGCATCGTCACCACCGGCACCGCGACCAGCAGCGCCGCCAGTCCAAGGCGCTGCACGAGGCGTCCGGTGATGAACAACTGCGAGAGGATGGTGAGGCTCTGCACGATCACGTCGATGGTGCCGAACACGCGCGTCTGGTCTTCGCGGTTCGGGAACTTCAACTCCACCAGCCGCGCCTGTTCGAAGTACAGGAACGTGCTGACGCTGGCTAGCAGCAGCACGAACAGCGAGATGCCGAGCAGGTACGGCGATTTCAGCACCGTGGTGATGCCCGCGAACGGATGGCCGCCGAGCGGACGCGCGCGCGCCGTCGCGGTGAGTTCGTCGTGCACCGGTTGCGTGTCGCGCCAGCGCTGCAGGTGGCGTGCGATCGCGATGCCCAGCACCAGCAGCGCCGACGCCAGCCAGAGCAGGCCGGCGTGGCCGATGAGACCGACCAGCGCGATGCCCAGCAGCGGGCCGACCAGTCCGCCCAGGCTCGCACCGGCCGCCATCAGCGCGAACAACCGCTTGGCCTGCGCGCTGGGGAACAGGTCCACGCACACGCTCCAGATCACCGAGATCGCGATCAGGTTGAACACCGAGATCCAGATGTAGAACGTGCGCGCGACCCACAGGTTTTCCGGATCTGCCTGGAAGCTGAGTGCGAACAGCGCCAGGTTCACCGCGAAGAAACCGAACGTCCACGGCAGGATGCGACGTCGCGGCACCTTGGTGGCGATCCAGCCGAACAGCGGCATCGCCGCCAGCGTCGCGAGGAAAGTCCCCGTGAACAGCCATTGCAGGTTGTCCACGCCGCCGGCCACGCCCATCGTTTCGCGCACCGGCCGCAGCATGAAGTAGCCGGCGAACATGACGAAGAACAATGTGGCGCCGGTCAGGACCGGGCGGGCTTCGCCCTCGGCGACTCCAAAGATGCGTGCGACGCGCGCTTGCCAGTTCATCGGATATCCGCGCTCAGGCCAGTGCCGCGATCAGCGCCTGGCGTTGCGTCGCATCGAGCAGCGCGCCGGTGCCGGCCTTGAGGTTGTCGACCTGGTGCCTGACCTTCGACGTCGCCGGGATCACCACCGTTACCGCGGGATGGCTCAGCACGAACTTCAGGAACAACTGCGCCCACGAGTCCGCGCCCACGTCCTTCGCCCACGGCGGCAACGGCTTGTCGCGCACCTGCGAGATCAGTCGGCCATCCTCGAACGCGCGGTTGATCATCACCGCGCATCCCAGTTCCTGTGCCAGCGGAAGAACCGTCTGCTCGATGCCGCGCGATACCGGCGAGTAGTTGATCTGGATGAAATCGGGCTTGAACTGGCGCATCTGCTCGGCGAGCTGCGCCTGCGCGTCCTCGCGGTAATGGGTGAGGCCGACATAGCGCGTCTTGCCCTGTTGCTTCAACTCGCGCGCCAGCGCGATCTGCGTCGCACTGTCGCGCAGGTTGTGGACCTGCAGCAGCTCGACTTTGTCGGTGCGCAACCGGCGCAGCGAATCGTTGAACTGCGACAACCCTTCCTGCTTGCCGCTGACGCCGGACAGCTTGGTCGCCAGGAACAGCTTGTCGCGCGTGCCGCTGTCGGCGATCAGGTCGCCCAGCACGTCCTCGGCGGTGGAGTAGGTTGGAGCGGTGTCGATCAGCGTGCCGCCGGCGGCGACGAAGGCCGCGAGCACTTCGCGCAGCGGCGCGCGCTCGTCGGCACCGGTGCCGACCTCGAAACTGCCGGACGTGCCCATGCCGATCACCGGGATCTGTTCGCCGGTCGACGGAATCGGCCGCGTGATCAGCTTGCCGGTGAACGGCGCCGGTCGCGCGGCCGCTGCGGGCTTCGACGCGCCCTGCGGCGGCGTGCCCTGGCTGCAGGCCGCCAGCGGCGTCAGGGCGATGCCCGCGGCGGCCAGGGTGGCGGTGGAGATGAATTCGCGACGACTGGTCATGGCGCTCTCTCTTCCGGCAAGGGGAAGCCGATTCTGCAGCCTATCCGGTGTCGTGGGCGCCATCACCGTGCCGTTGGGCACGGTTTGCGCCTTTCTCTGCGGCAGGACGCGCGTCCTACGCGCCGAGCCGTTCGATCATCGCCATCGCCGCGGCTGGATTGCGCTCCTTGGCCGCGCTGATGAAGAACACGTATACGTCGCGCTTCTGCTTCGGCGCGACGTTGCCGGCATCGAGGACGGGAAGCCCCGACGGTTGCCCGCCCTGCGCCCACTCGCGCGCACGCGCGGTCCAGGTGTCGAGTTCGGCGCCGGGATAGCCCGTGGCTTCGCCGCTGCGCGAACGCATCAGTCGCGCGTAGACGAAATCCGCGGTCACGTCGGCGAAGGACGGATAGTCGGACGAATCGGTGAACACCGTCGCCATGCCGTGCGCGCGCGCCATCGCCAGGTAATCGGCGTTCACGAACTCGGGGTCGCGCACGTCGAGCACGTGCCGCAGCGCATGGCCGTCGACCTGCTTCGGCAGCAGTTCCAGGAACGCCGCGAAGCTGTCGCGCTGCAGGCGCTGGTTGGCGTCGAACTGCCAGACGATCGGACCGAGCCGGTCGCCAAGCGACGCGATGCCGCCGAGGAAATCGTCGATCTGCGGGCCGGTCTTCGCCAGCGTGCGCGACTGCATGATGCGCATCGGCGCCTTGGCAGAGAACACGAAGCCCTCCGGCGTTTCCGAGGCCCACTTGGCGTAGGTTGCCGGCTTCTGCGCGCCGTAATAGGTGCCGTTGACCTCGATCGCGGTAAGCCTGCGGCTGGCGAATTCGAGCTCGCGCCGCTGCACCAGTCCCTTGGGATAGAAGTTGTCGCGCCACGGCGCGAAGGTCCAGCCGCCGATGCCGACGCGGATTCCGTCGACGGGACGCGGGGATGAATCGAACAGTTCCATGCGGTCAGGCGTCCTTCTGCGCTTCCTTCCACGGGTCGTAGCTGCCGAACCACCATACATAACCTTCGAGGTCGCGGCAGGCATAACCGCGACCGCCGTAGTGCTGGTCGGCGATGTCGATCTCGATCTTCGCACCGGCGGACGTCGCACGTGCGTAGTGCGCGTCGGCGTCGTCCACGATCACGCATACGCCGTGCGTTGCGCGTCCGCCGGTTTCGTCCGGGGTCGTCATGTACTTCGCCCAGTCGCCGTCCTTGCCGGAGGAACCGAGCATGATCATGCCGCTGCCGAACGTCAGTTGTGCGTGCAGCACGACGTCGCCGTCCATGTAGACCGCCTGCTTCTCGAAACCGAACGCGCGGCACAGCCATTCGATGGCCGCCGGCGCATTGCGGTAGTTGAGGGTGGGGATCACGCGGCTGCCTTCGCGGGTGGGCATGGCCGTCTCCGGGGTGGAAGGCGCGCAGGATAGGGCTCTGGGGTTAAGTCCACGTCGGTTTGTGCACATCCGCGCTGCGGGCGCCTGGGGCACAATCCGGCATTCCACCGACGAGGAATCGCGCATGGCCACTTACGAAGGCGGCTGCCATTGCGGCCGCATCGCCTACACCGTCGAAGGCGAGATCGACCAGGTGATCGACTGCAACTGCTCGATGTGTTCCAGACGCGGCGGCCTGCTGTGGTTCGTGCCGCGCGAGGCTTTCACGCTGAAGACGAAGGAAGGCGACTACGGCACCTACACCTTCAACACGCACCGGCTGCAGCACCACTTCTGCCAGACCTGCGGGAGCTCGCCATTTACCGAAGGCCAGAAGCCCGACGGGACGTCGATGGTCGCGATCAACGCGCGCTGCCTTGAGGGCGTGGAGCCGTCGTCGCTGAAGGTGGTTCAGTTCGACGGGCGTTCGCGCTGAGGGCAGTCCGAACCCCTCTCCCGCGAGGGGAGAGGGGCGGACACTCGGTCAGGTTTCTTCTTCGCTTGGCATTTCGCTGTCATTCCCGCGAAGGCGGGAATCCAGGTTTCCGTACATCACGCTTGCGGAATGCCTGATGGAACGGACAGTTGGATCCCCGCTTTCGCGGGGATGACGATCCGGCAAAGGCGTGGCCGCGATGCGGCCACGCGCCGGATCGTCACTTGATCGGCTCGTCCAGCATCATCTCGCGGACGAAACGCACCGGCGGCGCGCCGTACGACAACACCTGGTCGTGGTAGGCCTTGGCGTTGAACTTGTCGCCCAGCTTCGCCATTACCGCCTTGCGCATGTCGAAGTGCTCCTGCGCGCCGACGAAGTAGGTCGGCAGCTGCGCCGAGGTGAGCTGCGCGCGCACCCACTTGCCGGCCGCTTCACGCTCCTGCTGGAACGCCTGCTTCGTCATCAGCTCCATCGCCTGCTCGCGGGTCCAGTTGTCCACGTGCACGCCCTGGTCGAGGATCGCGTTGGCGATCGTGCGCAGGTAGAACTTCAGCTGCACCAGGCGGAACAGCGGATCGTTATCGAGGTAGCCTGCGTCGGCCATCATGTCCTCGGTGTAGACCGCCCAGCCCTCGGCGAACAGGCCCGAGCGCAGCACCGAACGCAGCGTCGAATGCGACTTCACCGAATGCGCGCCTTCCAGGTAGTGGCCCGGCATCGCTTCGTGGATCGACAGCAGGTGGATCATGCGGCTGTTGTACTCGCGCAGGAACGAATCGACCTGCTCGGCGTTCCAGTCGTCCGGGATCGGCGAGATCGCGTAGTAGGTGTCCAGTCCCTTGTCGAGCGGACCCGGCGAATCGCAGTACGCCACCGCGACGCCGCGCTGGAATTCCGGCATCAGGATGATCTTCACCGGATCGTCCGGCACGGTGACCAGATCGTGCTTGCGGGTGAAATCGGTCGCGTCCGCCAGCGTCTTCTTGGCGAAGTCCACCACCTGGTCGCGCGCCGGCTTGTCGGCGTAGGCCAGCTCGAGCGCGGCCTCGATCGCCTTCTGCTGCTGGTCCGGCGTCGGATCGATCGGCATCTTCGGCGCGTTCGGCTTGTCCTTCAGCACGGTCTGGGCGATGGCGTACATCTCGCCGCGCACGCGCTTGAGTTCGGCTTCGGCACGCTGCTTGATCTCCGCGCGCGACAGCGAGGAGTTGAGCGAGAACTGCAGCTTCTCGTCGTACAGCGTCTGGCCGATGCGGAAGTCGCCCTTGGCTTTCGGCACCAGCGTCTTGTCCAGCCACTGCTGCTGTTCGGCCACGGCCTTGCGCAGGTCGGCGACGGCGGCGTCGAGCTGCTTGCGATCCTCGCCCTGCAGCTGGCCCGCATTGGGCACGATGAAGGTGTCGATCAGGCTGAGCACGCCGGCGTTCTGCTTGGCCACGGTCTCGGCGTGGATCTTCGGCACGCGCGCCGGATCCAGGTTCTCGCGCATCTGCGCATAGATGCCGGGGATCTTCTGCATGCGCGCGGTCGCCGATTTCAGGCGCTGCGGCATCGGCGCGAACTCGCGCGCCATCAGGTTGTAGATCGAGCCGCCGGCGAGGCTGTTGTAGACCTGCGGATCCCAGGCCCAGCTCTGCAGCGTCTCGATGCTCCAGATGTCGCCGCGCACCTGGTTGCGCAGGATCGCCGCGTCGATCTGGTTCTCGCGCGAGAGCTTGGCGGCATCGATGGCATCGAGTTCGGCAAGGATCTTCTTGCTGAAGTCCACCTGTGCCTGGCGACCGGCCGCGCTGAGATCGTCGATCTCGCCGTCGTAGTCGTGCTTGCCGATCTGCGTGGCGGACACCGGGTTCAGGCGCAGCCAGCCGTCGAGCCACTGCTGCGAGATTTCGCTGAAGCGCTTGTCGATGGCCACGTCCGACGCCGGTGCGGCGGCGGTGGCCTGGGTGTCGGCGGGCGCGGGTGCGGTCTGCGGCTGGCAGGCGGCGAGTCCGGCGCTGAGCACGGCGGCGGCGAGGAGGGTGGGGCGGAACGACGGCATGGGCAGCATCCACGGGACGGAAACGATCTGCCGAGGATATCGCCTGCACCGGCGCGGCGGCATGGGCCGTTGGGGGTGCCCGGCCGCCACCGGCTTGCCGCATGTGGCCAATCGCGGCTTCAGGTTGCGGGGACGATCCGATGCGGGTGCGTATAGACGTTCAGCGACTCGCCACGGGCGAATGCCGCCAGGGTGAGCCCGGCCGCGTCGGCTGTGCGGATCGCCAAGTCGGTCGGTGCGGAAATCGCCACCACCACGCCCACGCCGCACGTCGCCGCCTTGTGCACGATCTCGTACGACGCGCGCGAGGTGACCACGACGAAGCCGCGCGCAGGATCGATGCCGTCGCGTGCGATCGCGCCGAGCACCTTGTCCAGCGCGTTGTGGCGGCCGACGTCTTCCCGCACCAGCAATCCACCCGCATGCGCGAAGCCGGCCGCATGCACGCCGCCGCTGAGCGCATTGAGTGGCTGCCGATGTGCGAGGTCGGCCAGTACCGCGCGGATCGCATCCACGCGCACACTGTCTGTCGTCTCGATCCGAGGCACCGGGCGCAGCGCGGCCTGCAACGATTCGACGCCGCACAGGCCACAGCCGCTGCGGCCTTCGAGTCCGCGCCGACGTTCGGCGAGCGCGTCGAACCGCGCCTGCGGGATCGCCGCGTGCAGTGCGATGCCTTCGTCATGGCGGACGACATCGACCAGACGGAACTCTTCGCGTGAGGCCACCACGCCTTCGCTCAGTGCGAAACCGAGCGCGAAGTCCTCCAGCGAATCGGGTGTTGCCATCATCACGGCGAAGGAATCGCCGTTGTAGAGCAGGGCGATCGGCGCTTCGACGATCACGCGGTCGTCGTGCGGGCGTCGTCCGCCGGCATCGAGACGCAGTGCATTCACGGAATGCAGCGGCTCGTTCATGCGCCACCGCCCAGTGCGCGTCCCTTCGGGGTCAGCCACAGCAGCACGCGTTCGCCATCCTCGCGCCGTTCGACCAGATCGAGCCCATCGAAGCGCGGATCGTCGCCGAGCGCGGCGAGCAGGCGCTGCAGTTCGCTCAGCCCCAGGTGCATGCGCTTGGCGACGCGGTGGATCGACTGGCCGTCTTCCTCGTGCAGTAGCCGCAGCAATGCGAATGCGTCGTCGTCGCTCACGACGCGCTCCGACGCAGGCGCACGGGGATCGACTTCGACGCCGGCGTGCGTGCGCGTTCGGCGTGGTGGTCCAGTGGCACCAGCGGATTGGTCTCGGGGAAATAGCTGGCAAGGCAGCCCGGCGGAATGTCGTACTCGACAAGGCGGAAGCCCTCGACCGTGCGCTCGCCGTCGCTCCACACCGAGCTGATGTCGACGATATCGCCGTCGTGGAATCCGAGCCGTTGCAGATCGTGGGGCGAGATGAAACACACCCGGCGCAGGCCGTGCACGCCGCGGTAACGGTCGTCGAGTCCGTACACCGTCGTGTTGTACTGATCGTGCGAACGCATCGTCATCAGGCGCAGCACGTCGCCGTCGGCGCGATGTCCGTCGAGTGCGTGGACGAAGAACCCGGCCTTGCCGCTCGCAGTCGGGAACTCGCGTTCGCGGCCCGGATGTCGCAGGTGGAAGCCGCCCGGCACGCGCACGCGCGTGTTGAAGTCGGCGAAACCGTCGATCACCTGCGCGATGCGTTCGCGGATGCGGTCGTAATCCTCCACCAGCCATAGCCAGGGCGTGTGGCTGCGCGTCAGCGTCGCGGCGGCGAGACGCGCGACGATCGCCGGTTCCGACAGCAGATGTTCCGATGCCGGCGGGTTCATGCCGCTGGACAGGTGCACCATGCTCATCGAGTCCTCCACCGTCACCGCCTGCGGACCGCCGGCCTGCAGGTCGATCTCGGTGCGGCCGAGGCAGGGCAGGATCAGCGCGCGCTTTCCATGCACGAGGTGCGATCGGTTGAGCTTGGTGCTCACGTGCACGGTGAGTTCGCAACGGCGCAGCGCTTCGTGCACGCGCGCGGTGTCGGGCGTCGCCGCGGCGAAGTTGCCGCCCATCGCGAAGAACACCTTGCCGCGCCCGTCGTGCATCGCTTCGATCGCGCCGATGGTGTCGTAACCGTGCTCGCGTGGCGGTGCGAAATCGAACGCTGCGCTGAGGCGGTCGAGGAACGCCGGCGAGGGTTGTTCGTAGATGCCCATCGTGCGGTCGCCCTGCACGTTGGAATGACCACGCACCGGGCACGGCCCCGCGCCTGGTTTGCCGATGTTCCCGCGCAGGAGCAGCAGGTTGGCGAGCATCTGGATGGTCGCCACGCTGCGAGCATGCTGGGTGATGCCCATGCCCCAGCACACGATGGTCGCGTCGCTGGCGATGTAGGTGCGCGAGGCCTGTTCGAGCTGCGCGCGATCCAGGCCCGAATCGCGTTCCAGCGCCTCCCACGGCGTTGCGCGAAGGGTGTGCTCGAATGCCTCGAAGCCGTGCGTGTAGCGCGCGATGAATGCGTGGTCGACCGTGCCGGATTCGACCACCGCCTTGCACATCGCCGTTGCCACCGCGAGGTCGCCGCCGATGCGCGGCTGGTAGTACTCCGACGCGATGCGCGTGCTGCCGCCGCCGAGCATCTCGGCCGGCGACTGCGGGTCGGCGAAGCGTTCCAGGCCGCGTTCGCGCAGCGGATTGAACGCGACGATGCGACAGCCGCGTCGCGCCGCGTTGCGCAGTTCGCCGAGCATGCGCGGATGGTTGGTGCCGGGGTTCTGGCCGAAGATGAAGATCGCCTGCGCCTGTTCGAAATCCTCCAGCGTGACCGAACCCTTGCCGCTGCCGAGCTGCTCGGTCAGCGCCACGCCCGAGGCTTCGTGGCACATGTTCGAGCAGTCGGGCAGGTTGTTGGTGCCGTACTCGCGCACGAACAGCTGGTACAGGAACGCGGCCTCGTTCGAGGTGCGGCCCGAGGTATAGAAGATCGCCTCGTCGGGTGAGGCGAGGCCGTTGAGCGCATCGGCGATCGCCGAGAACGCTTCGTCCCATCCGATCGGCCGGTAGCGGTCGCTGGTCGCGTCGTAGGCCATCGGTTCGGTGAGACGGCCCTGCGCTTCGAGGAAATGGTCGTCCTGCGTGGACAGCGCGGCGACGCTGTGCTCTTCGAAGAAAGCGCGGGTCACGCGCTTGGAGGTTGCTTCGTTGGCGACGGCCTTGACGCCGTTCTCGCAGAACTCGAAGGTCGAATGCGGATTGCGGTCCGGCCACGCGCAGCCGGGGCAGTCGAAACCGCGCGGCTGGTTGGCGCGCAGCAGCGTGCCGGCACCCTTCATCACCACGTCCTGCTCGCGCAACGCGTGCCAGGAACTCTTCAGCGCATCCCAGCCGCCGGCGGGCTTTTCGTAGGCTTCTATGGGTTTCTTCTCGGACATCAGGGGTGGCCGCGCGGCCGGCATGGTCGACAGCGCGAATCATAGGCCTCCATCGCGCGGCCGGCGATGACGGCGGGTGAAAGGCGCGTCGGCGAGTGGCATAGTCGCGCGGTCGAAACGCGGAGTGGCCGATGAGCGGAATGGATCGAACGACGACGAACTGGCGCATGCGCCCCGCAGCGAAGCCGCTGGCGGCGCTGCTGTTGCTGCTGGCGTTCGCCGCGCCGGCGTTCGCTGGTCCGTGCCCGCCCGCGGGCTGGACGCAGGAACAGCTCGATGCGTTGAAGCAGTCCGATTTCGTCCTCACCGATGCGGGCCAGCGCGACACGCTGGCGCTGGAGTTTGCCGGCTGTGTGGGCGATCCCGATCCGCGCCTGCGCGACGGTGTCGTCTACGAAGGCCTCGCGGCATGGATGCGTCGCGGCGAACTCGCGCCGGAAATCCTGCGCACGCTGCGCGATCGCCTGTACACGCGACTGGCGCAGCCGGATCCGGACGGATTCGCGTGGCCGTTCGCGGCGCTGGTGCTGTCGGAGGTGGCGCGCACGGATCGCGTCGCGCCGTGGATGACACCGGCCGAGCGCGCGACGATGGTGCTGCGCGCCACCACGTATCTGGATTCGGTGCGCGATTACCGGGGCTTCGACGCCGACGTCGGTTGGCGACACGGCGTCGCGCACGGCGCCGACTGGCTGCTGCAGCTGAGCCTGAATCCCGCGCTGGATGGCCCGCAACTGCATCGACTGGCCGATGCGATCGCGCAGCAGGCGGTGCCGGATGCGGGCGTGGCGTACATCTTCGGCGAGCCGCAGCGGCTTGCGGCGCCGCTCGTCAACGCCGCGCGCCGTGGCATCCGCGATGAAGCCGCGTGGACCGCGTGGTTCGCCGCGCTGTCGCCGCGCCTGGGCGATCCGGCGCTGGCCTGGCGCGATGCCCGCTGGCTCGCACGCCGGCACGATCTGGTCGCGTTCCTGCAGGCGGTGTACGTCGAAGCCGACCAGTCAGACGACAAGCGCGTGCGCGCGGTCTTGCCGGGCGTCGTCGCGGCGTTGAAGGCGTTGCCCTGAGCGAGGGGACAAATAGGACGCATCTGATTCCGGGCGCTGCCGCGCCTGCCGACCATGCCCTCACGAAGAAGCGTGCGGGGCGAAGCGATGGCGGGTATCGGACATGTGGGCAGGCGTCGATCCTGCCCGCGCTGCGGTGGCATCGAGATGCGTACGCTGTGGATGTGCGGTGGCACGCAGCGACGCCATCAATGCCTTGCCTGCGGTCATCGCCATGCCAGCGAACGCAGTCTCGTCGTCGCGCTCGCGCCGACGGGCACGGACAAGTTCCACGCGCTGCATGCCCTGCCCGAAGGCGAGCGCGATCTGGTCGAGCCATTGATGGTGTTGATGATCGGAGCCGGCACGCTCGTTGGCGCCGTCGAACTCAGCCTGCGTCCCTTGCACGATCTCGTCGATGAGCACGGCCCGCCGGCCGTCTCGCTGAGGGGCCTGACGTTCCCCGTGTTCAGCTGGCTCACCGACCAGGCCGGCGGCTACGCGATGCACCTGGTGGCGATCGACCAGGGTGACGTGCGCGTGTGTTTCCGCGTCCGGCGGCGGCGCGAGTACGGATTGCTGTAGCGGATCAGTCCTCGCTGTCGAATTCGACCAGCACATCCAGGTCGAAGGCCAGCGCTTCCACCGCGTCGCGCACGCGGTTGGCCGTGGCCAGGTTGGGCGCGTCGATCTCGAGCGAATGCTGTCCCGGCCCCTGGTCGTCGGGGAGTCCCGCCGAACTGGAATCGTCGTCGTCCATGTGCGGCATCAGGTCATCGACTTCCTCGATGTGCTCGATGCCGTCCAGACTGGTGAGCAGGTTGGCGATGGCGCGGACATCGTCGTCGCTGCCGGTCACTCGAAGGCGCATCAATGGCATGGCAAGGGTCTCTTCGGCGGAATGGAGCCTCGTCCGCAGGCTATTGAGCGCCCGCGAAAGACCGTGTGATGGCGCGGCATGGCGCACTGTCATGCCACCGGAGTAGGGTGGACGCATGAACACGATGACCACTTCGCCCGGCGTCGGCCTGCGTCCGCTCGAACGCGGCGACCTCCACTTCGTGCACGTGCTGAACAACAACCGCAGCGTGATGGGCTACTGGTTCGAGGAACCGTACGAATCCTTCGTCGAGCTGGAAGAGCTGTACCGCAAGCACATCCACGACCAGTCGGAACGTCGCTTCATCGTCGAGGACGCCGGTCACGAACGCGTCGGACTGGTCGAGCTGGTGGAGATCGATCAGCTGCACCGGCGTGCGGAGTTTCTGATCATGATCTCGCCCGAACAGCAGGGGCGCGGCTACGCGCGCGCGGCGACGCGGCTGGCGATCAACTACGCGTTCCGCATGCTCAACCTGTACAAGCTCTACCTGCTGGTCGATGTCGACAACGCGCGCGCGATCCGCATCTACGAGGACGCGGGGTTCCGTCGGGAGGGCGTGCTGATCGACGAGTTCTTCAGCGACGGTCGCTACCACGACGTGGTGCGCATGTGCCTGTTCCAGCACGAGGCGCTGAAGCACGACGACGCGGTGCGCCGGCCGGATCCCGGCGAGGAACGCACCGCGCCGCGCTGAGGCGGCTTACTTCCGCGAAGTCGAACCGGCGCGGCCGGCGCGCGCGCTGCGGGGCTTCGCCTTCGCTTTCGCCTTGGCCTTCGGTTCCGCCACCGGCTTGGCCGGCGGAGCACGCGTGGGCAGCGGAACATTGCACAGGTCGATGTGGCCGGCCATGTGCTTGTACCACTCGTCGCGACGGTTGCGCCGCGCTTCGACCAGTTCGTTGAACAGCGGCGTGTCGGTGCGCAGCACTTCGATCGACGTGCGCTCCTTCTTCGGCAATTCCGAGGCGAGGCGGATCGACTTGATCGGCACGCGCTGCGACGGTTGCTCGTAGAAGCCCAGCGGGCCGGTGCCGCGCGGCAGCACGGACAGCAGTTCCATGCCCTGCAGTACGCGGCCGACCACGGTGATGTTGCGGTCGAGCTGGCGCGGCGATTGCCCGGTCACGACGTAGAGTTCGGTGCCGTTGCTGGAATCGGCGGCGACGTCGCGTCCCGCGCCGACCGCGCCGTAGCAGTGCGCGAGCCAGGCGGTGTCCGCGGCGGGATCGCGGCCGGCGGGGAAGCCGCCGACGAAGCCGACTTCCGGCGCCCAGCCGTCCACGTCCGGCAACTTGTCGAACGCGAGTCCCTGCGCCTTGCGCGCGAATTCCGCCGGCAGCTTGGCCTTGGTGCCGCGGCCGAGCGGTTTGCGATCCTTGTCTTCCTGCGCCGGATCGCCCCACTGCACGACGAAGTTGTCCTGCGAGCGGTTGACGCTCATGCCGTTCCAGTAGCCGTTCTTGGCGAGCGCGCGGATATTGGCGACGTGCGCGGGCGCGAACGCCGGCGCCAGTTCGATCAGCACGCGACCGCTGTCGAGGTCGAGGTAGATCAGGTTCTTCGCATCCGGAGTGCGCCAGTCGCCCGGCTTGGAGGCGTCGAGGATTTCCTGCATGGAGCGCGGCTTGGCGCCGGGCAACGCATCCTCGCCGGCCGCGTGAGCGACGCCGAGGGTCGCGAGCAGCGCGGTGCAGAGCAGGGTGGACGACCACTTACGCGGCATGGACACGACGGATTTCCCCTTGATCCGGTTGCATGAACAGGCGGATTCTGGCCCGGACGCGCGCGCGCGACCAGCCCTCCGCGGTGGGAACGTGACGGCGATCAGGGGACCGGCCATCGCGACCCGTCGTCAGGCCGACGCGCCATTGCGCTTCGCCCGGGCCCGCGCCGCCGCGCTGCGCGCGGGCGACTTGCGGACGGTCTTCCGGGCCGCCTTCTTCGTGGTCTTCTTCGTGGCCTTGCGTGCGGTCTTCTTCGCAACCTTCCTCGCGGTCTTGCGGACGGCGTTCTTCGTGGCTTTTTTGGTGGCCTTCTTCGTGGCCGACTTGCGTGCCGTCTTCTTCGCAGCCTTCTTCGCCGTCTTGCGGACAGCCTTATTCGTCGCCTTCTTCGCGGCCTTTTTCGTAGCCTTCTTCGTCGACTTGCGGTCCTTCGTCGCCTTTCTGGCAGTCTTCTTCGCCCGTTTCTTCAGGCCGCCGCCGTCCTGCTTGTTGACCGTGGCCCAGGCGATGCGCTCCGCGTCCTCTTCGGACCGTCCCTGCTCGCGCTCGCTGTCCTCGATGTGTTCCGCCTGGCGCTTCTGCTTGTCGGTGTAGGCGGATTTGTCGCCTCTGGGCATGACTGCATTCCTCGCCGCGGAAACCGGAACGGCTCCCGCTTGGTACCAGCCGGGCGGTGCACGCAGCGGCAAGGCCGTGACTAATGGCAGGTTCGGTATATGGAACTTGCCAGTAGTGTGATCATCAACCTAGCGGCAGGACGCCTGGATCCCCCGGTACCGCCATGACCGACCTCGATACCCAGCTGCGCAAATTCCAGAAAGAGCTCAGTTCCGGCACGGTCTCGCTGGCACTGCTGGCCGTACTGGCATCCACGGGTGAAGCGATGTACGGCTACCAGATCGCCAAGCAGCTCGAACGCATCGACGGCGGCGTCCTCAGCGGCAAGCAGAGCGCGCTGTATCCCGTCCTGCGCAACCTGGAAGGCGCGGGCCTGCTCGACAGCCACGTCGAGCCGTCGATGTCCGGTCCGCCGCGCCGCTACTACCGCATCACCGATACCGGCCAGGCCGTGCTCCAGCAATGGGCCGATGCCTGGCGTGCCACCCGCGACTCCGTCGATTCCGTCCTGCAGGGACTCCACTCATGAACGCGTTCGATCCCAGCAACGCCACTCCTCGCGCCGGCCTGCCGACGACGATCCCCGAATACCTCGACCACCTGCGGCGTTCGCTGGCCGGCGCCGATCCGGCGCTGGTGCAGGACGCACTCTACGACGCCGAGGAATACCTGCGTTCGGAACTCGCCGAGAATCCGGGCCGCAGCGAAGCCGAAGTGATCGTCGCCGTCGCCGGCAGTTACGGCGCGCCCGACGAGGTCGCCGACATCTACCGCGACACCGAAGTGAAGGTGCAGACCGCGCTGCGTGCACCGGCGCCGACGCCCCGCAAGTCGTGGGCGGGCAAGTTCTTCGGCGTGATCGCGGAACCGCGCACGTACGCGGCGCTGTTCTACATGCTGCTGTCGCTGGCGACGGGCATCTTCTACTTCACCTGGGTCGTCACCGGCATCTCCATGTCGGCGGGCCTGGCGGTGCTGATCATCGGCATTCCGTTCGTGATCCTGTACTTCGGATCGGTGCGGATCCTGTCGCTGGTCGAAGGCCGCATCGTCGAGACGATGCTCGGCGAACGCATGCCGCGACGCCCGCTCTACAGCAGCCGCGGCCAGCCGCTGCTCACGCGCATCGGCGAGCTGTTCACCGATCCGCGCGTGTGGGCGACGCAGCTGTATTTCCTGATGATGCTGCCGCTGGGCATCGTGTACTTCGTCGTCGCGGTGGTCGGCCTGACCGTCTCGCTGTCGCTGATCGCCGCGCCGCTGGCGGTGCTGTTCGGGTTCGGCAGCAACCTGTACCTCGACGGCGTGCCGGTGAGCGAGCCCTGGATCCTGCCCATCGCGGTGGTCGTCGGCGTGGTGCTGCTGTTCCTCACGCTGCACGCCGCGCGCCTGGTCGGCCATCTGCACGGACTGCTGGCCAAGCACATGCTGGTGAAGTCGGCGCAGTACAGCTGAGTGAAGGCGAGCGTGTGAAGACACGTTCACGCGCGGATTGCGGGCTGGTTAACAGAACGCGCGGGATTCATCGCCTACGGTTCGGTCGCGGGAAGCTTGCCGCGACCAATCAAAGGAGATGAGACATGCGTCGTATCAGGACCTTCGCACTGGCCGCCCTCGTCGCGATGACGGCGTCGACCTCGTTCAGCGCCACCGCCAGCTGGCAGGGCACGTGGCTGTACTACGACGATGAAGGTGCGCTCGTCGGTTCGTGGACGGCGGGTTGCCGCGAACTCGATGGACGCTGGGGCGTGGAGACGCCGAACAAGGTGTTCATCCAGGGCTGCCGCGCGTCGAGCTGAGCGATCGCGAGGCGCCATCGAACGACGAAGCCCCGCGCATGCGGGGCTTCGTCTTCGTGGATCAGAAATCGAACAGCTCGCCGAGCAGGTTCTTTTTCTTCTTGTGCCGGTACGGATCGTGTGCGCTGTAGTGCGGATGCGGATCGTGCGGTCGCTGATCGCGCTGCGGCGGGGGCGGCGGCGGTTGCGCCGCGCGAGGTGTTTCCGCCGAGGCGCGTTCGATCAGCTTGTCGAGTTCACCGCGATCCAGCCAGACGCCGCGGCATTGCGGGCAGTAGTCGATCTCGATGCCCTGGCGATCGGTCATCGCCAGTTTGACGTCGCGGCACACGGGACAATCCATGATGAAACTCCTCGCATCGGTTGAACCGATGATCTCGGGGTTGCGGGTCCGGGATCAAGCGGGCGGTGCGTCGTTCCGTTCAGCATGTCCTGCGATGAAGTCGCGCACCTGCGGATACACCTGCGTGCGCCAGCGACGGCCGCTGAAGATGCCGTAGTGGCCGGCGCCCTTCACCGTGAGGTGCTCGCGATCGGATTCGGCGATGCCGCTGCACAGCGCGTGCGCGGCGCGGGTCTGGCCCTGGCCGGAGATGTCGTCGAGTTCGCCCTCGATGGTGAGCAGCGCGGTGCCGTGGATCTTCGACGGGTCCACGCGCTCGCCGCGCACGTCCCACAGGCCACGCGGCAGCAGGTGTTCCTGGAACACGATGCGCACCGTGTCGAGGTAGTACTCGGCGGGCATGTCCAGCACCGCGTTGTATTCGTCGTAGAAGCGGCGGTGCGCGGCGGCGTCGTCGAGGTCGCCCTTGACCAGGTCGAGGTAGAAGTCCCAGTGCGACTGGAAATGCCGTTCGGGGTTCATCGCGACGAAGCCGCTGTGCTGCAGGAAACCCGGATAAACGCGACGGCCGTGGCCGGGGTAGTTCGGCGGCACGTGGTGGATCAGGTGGTCCTGGAACCACGACAGCGGCTTGTGCGTGGCGAGGTCGTTGACCTTGGTCGGGTTCTCGCGCGTGTCGATCGGCCCGCCCATCATCACCATCGAACGGGGCGTCGCTTCGCCGCGGCCGGCCATCAGCGAGATCGCGGCGAGCACCGGCACGGTCGGCTGGCACACGCTGATCACGTGCAGCGATTCGGCACCGATCAGGCGGATGAACTCCTGCACGTACTCGACGTAGTCGTCGAGCGAGAACGCGCCTTCCTCCGTCGGCACCATGCGCGCGTCGACCCAGTCGGTGATGTAGACCTTGTGGTCGCGCAGCAGCGTGCGCACGGTGTCGCGCAGCAGCGTGGAGTGGTGGCCGGACAGCGGCGCGACGACCAGCACCGGCGGATCGTCCTTCAGATCGCGCAGGTTGCCGGCGTCGTCGGTGTAGCGCTTGAAACGCAGCAGCCGGCAGAACGGCTTGCGCAGCATCTCGCGCTCGATCACCGGATACACCGCGCCATCGATGTCGATGGAGTGGATGCCGAACTCCGGCTTCTCGTAGTCCTTGCCGATGCGGTATAGCAGCTCCCAGCCCGCGGCCGCCTGCGCCGCGCCGGGCATGGACGACAACCAGCCACCCTGCTGGCCGAACATCTTCGCGCTGGCCTCCGCCCAATACGTCATCGGCGCCATCCATGCGCGTCCCAGTTCATGCAGCTGATAGAGCATCAGTCGGATCCGGTGTGCGCGCCCGGGGTGGGCGGCATGCTGCGCCGCAGCATAGCGGAAGGGAGGGGCAGGCGGGTGAATGGGGTCAGCCGGGGCGTTCCAGCGCGACGAGGCGATCCTCCAGCCCCGGCGCGAGCCACAGGTGCGAGCCCAGCGGGGTGAAGCCCGCGGCCTCGAAGCGCTGGCGATAGAAGCGCGCAGGGCGCGGCTTGAAGCCGACGTCGTCGCCGTCGGTCTCGTCCTCGCGGGTGAAGGTCTCCAGGAACGCGAGACCACCGCAGAGTTCGGCCAGGCCGGGCAGGCCGCGATCGATCTCGCGCGTGTCGAGGTAATGCAGCACATCGCTGCACACCAGCAGGTCCACCGGCGGGCACGGCCGCAGATGGGCGAAGTCGGCGAACGGCGCGCGGTGCAGGTTGCGTCGTGCGCCATAACGCGCGATCGCGTACTCGCTGCTGTCGAAGCCCAGGTAGCGCAGCTTCGGTCGCAGCTTGAGCAACGGTGCGCGCCATGCGCCTTCGCCGCAACCGATATCGAGGACGGTGCGGATCGGACGTTCCAGGTAGTACTCCGCGGTGGCGACGGCCAGCGCGACCTTGCGCGTCAGCCGCACGCTGCTGCCGACCGCGTGGTCCTTCTTCGAAGGATCGCGGTACCAGCGTTCGAAATAGGCCTGGTCGTACTGTTTGCTCATGGGCGATGGATGCGTGCGGTTCTGCGCGTGGCGCGCGACGTGCCATGCTATCGCGCCACGACGACCGCCCGACACATTCGAGGACAGCGATGACCGCCTATTTCTGGATCAAGACCGCCCATGTCGTGTTCGTGATGGCGTGGATGGGTGGCGTGTTCTACCTGCCGCGCATCCTGGTCAACCTCGCCGAGGCCGGCGACGAACCTGCCGTGCGTGCGCGCCTGGTGCTGATGGGGCGTCGCCTGTACCGCTTCGGCCACATGATGTTCGGCCTGGCGTTCGCGTTCGGGCTGGTGCTGTGGCTGGGCTACCGCGTGGTGTCGTCGTTCCCGACGATGGTCGCGCCGGGCAGCGGCTGGCTGCACGCCAAGCTGCTGCTGGTCGTGCTGATGCTGGCGCATTTCATCGTCAGCGGCCGCTGGCTCAAGGGTGTGGACGCGGGTCGCGCGCTGCCGTCGTCGAAGGCGCTGCGCTGGTTCAACGAGCTGCCGGTGTTCCTGCTGATCGCGATCGTCTACCTGGTGCTGGCCAAACCGTTCTGAGTTCGCGAAACGACGGTTCGCTTTTCGCCGTCATTCCCGCGAAGGCGGGAATCCACGCATGCATGAATCAAGTTTTCCGGAGAGCGTGAGGCGCCGGAACGTGTGATCCCCGCCTTCGCGGGGATGACAACTGAAGCGAAGCGCCGTCCGTGCGGGATGGCGCTCCCTTGCGGTCACGAACCCCGGAACTTCGACGGATCCGGCAGCGTCACCGGCACGCCGTCTTCGCAATCGCCGGCCTTGCACAGCTCGGTGCGCAGCGCGGGCATCGCCTGCAGCAGGAAGTGGAAGATCGTGTTCTGCTCGACGCTGCCACGCACCGCCTCGCTGCCGGGACCGCGCGCCCAGATGCCGACGTCGTCGCCGCCGTGCGATTCGGCCGCGGTCGGCACCAACGCTTCCTGCAGGTAATCCGGGTCCTGCGTGTCGACGTTGCGCAGGTCGGGGCGGCCCTTCTTCGGCACCTGCACGCCGCTCGAGCTGTGCAGGAAGTGCTTCGGACCTTCCGGCTGCTGCGCGCTCTCGCCGACGTAGCCCGGACCGTTGCTGTAGCTGAGCGTGGTGTAGGGCAGACCGAGCTGGTCGAGCGCGTACGCGCCGTTCTCGCCGTCCTCGCCACTGCTGCCGCGCACCTTGTCGAAGATCGGATTGCCGCGACGCGGATAGCCGACGAAGCTCAGCGTGTGCGCGTGATCGGCGGTGACCAGGATCAGCGTGTCCTGCGCGGACGTCGCATCGGCCGCGGCTTGCACCGCCTCGCTCAGCGCGATGGTGTCGGTGAGCGCACGGTACGCGTTGCCGTAGTGGTGCGCATGGTCGATGCGGCCGCCTTCGACCAGCAGCACGTAGCCCTTCGGGTTCTGCTGCAACCGCGCGATCGCCGCGCGCGTCATCTCCGCGAGCGTGGGTTCGCCAGCACCGTCGCGCGGACGGTCGTGCGAGAACTGCATGTGGTCGGGTTCGAACAGACCCAGCAGCGGTCCGCGCGCCGGCGCATCGGCGAGCTGGCGCGCGTTCCACACGTAAGTGCCGTCAGGATGGCGCTGCTTCCATTGCGCGACGAGATCGCGGCCGTCGAGGCGCTCGCCGACCTTGTCGTCGTATTCCGGATCGCGCTCCTGCGCCGGCATGAAATTCTTGCGGCCGCCGCCCATTAGCACGTCCGGTCCGTGGCCGAACGGCGTTTCCACGAGCTGGCGCGCGATGTCGACGCAACCGGCGGCCTTCGCTTCGTCGGTGAGCTCGGTGTCGTTTTCCCAGTTGCGATCGGCCGAATGGGTGAACGTCGCGCCCGGCGTGGCGTGGGTGACGCGCGTGGTGGTGACCACGCCGGTGGCGAAACCGCGGCTGGCGGCGAGCTCCCACAACGTCAGCATCGGCACGGTCTGCGCGGTCGCGCAGTCCTTGCGCATGGCCTGCTGACCGATGCTGAGCACGCCGGCGCGCGTCTTCACGCCGGTCGCCATCGCGCTCATCGTGCCGGCCGAGTCCGGCGTCTGCGAATCGGTGTTGTAGGTCTTGCTGAGCGCGGTCGCGGGGAAGCGCTCCCAGCTCAGGCGGTTCTCCTCGCCCGGGCCGCCCTTGCGCTGGCCGTCGAGGATGCGTGCGGCCGCGACGGTGGTGAGGCTCATGCCGTCGCCGATGAACAGGATCACGTTCTTCGCCTGGCCCGACATCGCGCCGCGCTCGGCCGCCTGCGCGGCACCGTCGCGGAACCACCACGCGGGCGTTTCGCCAGCGGGATGACGGATCTGCGGGACGTCCACCTCGTGGATGACGGCATGCGGCGTATGCGCGGAATCCGGTGGCGCGCCGGTGCTGGCGCAGGCGCTGGCGAGCAGCGTGATGGCGAGGGGAAGGCTGGCGCGGGGCAGGCGGGACATCGGGACCGTCATGGCGAAGGCAAAGCGCGATTATGGCCCGCGTCATTGCAGCTCTGGGACACCGGTGTTGCATTGGCGGTCTCGCACCCCCCGGTCCCGTGGGCTATCGTTCCAAGCCGACAGGTTTGGTAAAGCGCAGAGGTTCCATGAAGCTGGTTTCGGCCTGGCTCCGCATTCCGTTCTGGCAGCGCGTGCTGGCGGGCTTCGTGCTTGGCGCGCTGGCCGGCTGGGTGTTCGGCCATTCGGCGGAAGTCTGGTTCGCGCCGCTGGGCACCATCTACGTCACCCTGATCAAGATGATCGCCGTGCCGCTGGTGTTCTTCGCGGTGATGAACGCGATCGGCAGCCTGCACGGGCAGAAGTCGGTGGCCGCGCTGGGCGGACGCACCTTCGTGTGGTTCGCGATCACTGCTGCGCTGGCGGTGGGCGTCGGCCTGCTGGTCGGCTGGGTGCTGCAGCCCGGTCGCGGATTGAGCGGACTGACGATGGCGCCGGACTACACGGTGCGGCAACTGCCCTCGCCATTGCAGGTGCTGCTGGACGTCGTGCCGACCAATCCGTTCAAGGCACTGAGTGAAGGCAAGATCCTGCAGGTGATCGTGTTCGCGGGACTGGTCGGGTTCGCGCTGGTCAAGCTCGGCGAGCGCGTCGCGGGCCTGCGCAAGCTGGTCGGCGAAGCCAGCGACACGATGGTGCAGGTCACGCGCTTCGTTCTGGAGATGACCCCGCTGGGCACGTTCGGCCTGATCGCCTCGCTGGTCGGCGCGTACGGGTTCGAGAAGCTGCTGCCGCTGGGCACGTTCGTGTTGGCGCTGTACCTGGCGTGCGCGATCCACATCGTCTTCGTGTACGGCAGCCTCATCTCGCTGCACGGACTCAATCCGCTCAAGTTCTTCCGCGGCGCCGCGCCGGGCATGCAGGTCGCGTTCGTGGCCTCGTCCAGTTTCGCGGCGATGCCGGCGGCGATCCGCTCGGTCACGCACAACCTTGGCGTGGACAAGGACTACGCCGCCTTCGCCGTGCCGCTGGGTGCGAGCATCAAGATGGACGGCTGCGGCGCGATCTATCCCGCGCTGACGTCGATGTTCGTCGCGCAGTACTTCGGCCTGCACCTGGAGCCGAGCCAGTACTTCACGATCCTGCTCGCCTCGGTGCTCGGCAGCTTCGGCACCGCCGGCGTGCCCGGTACGGCGATCGTGATGGTGACGCTGGTGCTCTCGGCGGCGGGCCTGCCGCTGGAAGGTATCGGTTATCTCGTCGCGATCGATCGCGTGCTCGACATGATGCGCACGATGACCAACGTCACCGGCCAGATGGCGATACCGGTCATCGTGGCGAAGGAAACCGGACTGCTCGACCGCGATGTGTACGAGGCCGCTTCGAGCAACCTCGGCATCGCGGAAGGCGAGAAGGCCGAGGTCGGCCAGGCGCGCGGCTGA
Organism: Lysobacter panacisoli; assembly: GCF_009765165.1. Taxonomy (NCBI): domain Bacteria; kingdom Pseudomonadati; phylum Pseudomonadota; class Gammaproteobacteria; order Lysobacterales; family Lysobacteraceae; genus Lysobacter; species Lysobacter panacisoli. The sequence goes on along the minus strand of NZ_VLNU01000001.1, from coordinate 231,403 downwards.
GTGGACGTCGCGTCGATCGAGCTGGTCGAGCGCTTTCCCGATCCGTTGGACTATTGCCGGTTGCGTAGCGAGGCCGGGATGGCGCCGCGCAGCCTCGAGGCCGCGCGACGCGGACTGGCGAACACGCTGCATGGCGTGAGCCTGCTGCACGAAGGCGCGGTGGTCGGGATGGGCCGTGTGATCGGCGATGGCGGCTGCTTCTTCATCGTCAGCGACATCGCCGTCGATCCGAAGTGGCAAGGGCGCGGCCTGGGCAAGCGCATCATGGGCGCGCTGATGGCTTGGCTTCGCACGAACGCGCCGTCCTCGGCGGTGGTGTCGCTGGTCGCCGACGGCGACGCGAGGCATCTGTACGCGAAGTACGGATTCGTCGAGACGACACCGCATTCGGTGAACATGGAATACCAGGTCGAATGACCGCCACTTCAGGGATGAGGACGATGCGCCGGGGCTGGATCGTGGCTGTTTTCCTGCTCGCCGGCTGCGCAACGCGCGCACCCGTCGCTTCCGATGAGTCCGTCGCACGTTCAGGCCAGGTCGGCATGCGCGAGATCAGCGGCGCGTTCGCGCAGGCGCAGCGCATGACGCTGGCCGACAACGAATCCTTCCTGGTGCCGCTGGAAGACGAAGCCAATCCGTCGCCTGCGTATCCGACGGCGCTGCTCGCGCAGCAGTTGCCGTCACAGGCGGTGTGCGTGCGCGTGGCGATCGACGAAGCCGGCACGGTGATGTCGTCGACGCCGGCAGTGCAGCCGCCCGAATGCCCCGCGCTTGACGCGGCCGATACGGCGTTCTTCGATGCGGTTGCGCACGCGGTCGCGCAGTGGCATTACGAACCGGGACTGCGCTGCGTGTTTCCCGATGCGAAGACGAAAGAGCAGACCGTGGGCAGCTGCGGCGGGTATCGCGAAATCCCGCAGGCCGTCAGCCTCACCTACCGCTTCGTGTTCGAACAGAAGGACGGACGCGGCAGCGTGCGCATGTCGCAGTAAGCGCGCGTCACACGCGCGAGTAAGACCACGACACCATGCGCCCGTCGCGATAGGGCATCACGCCGTGGAACGGGCGCGGGTCGCCGTCGAACACCAGCGGCAGGAAGTTGCGGTCGCCTTCCCACATCGGCAGTTCGTCGAGGCGGTCCACCGGCACCCATTCCAGCGTGCCTTCGGGATTGCTCGAATGCGGCGTGCCGCGGAACGACGTGACCACGAACACGAAGCCGAGCCAGTCCTCGCCGTGCTTGCCGAAACCGGGCCAGCTGATGGTGCCGCGCAGCTGCATCGCATCGCATTCGATGCCGGCTTCCTCAAGGAGTTCGCGGCGCATGCCGGCGACGACGTCCTCGTCGGGTTCGAGCTTGCCGCCCAGTCCGTTGTACTTGCCGAGCTGGTGGTCGTCGGGTCGTGCGTTGCGGTGGACCATCAGCACTTCGCGCCCGTCGGGCGAAAGCACGTAGCCGAGCGTGGCGACGATGGGCGTGTACGGCATCAGCGCGCGTCCGTCTTGGCCGGAGCGCGACGCTGCTCCTGCAGGGTCTTGTCGAGCGCGCGCTCGGCCTTGTCCGCGTAGGCGCGGCAGGTGAGCGTGGTCGGCGTGTTCGATTCGGCCAGCTTCCAGCCGCTTGCGTCAGGATGCGGCGTCAGCAACAGGTCGCAGGGCAGGGCACGCACGGCGGTGAAGCCGCGACGATAGTCATCGACGATGTGCGGATAGCGCGCGTTGTCGACCAGGTGGTAACCCGGTGCGCTGAGGCTGTCGACGTAGGCGATGCGCAACGGCTTGCCGTCCTTCGCGTCGGTCCAGGTCCAGCTCATGCTGCCGGGCGTGTGCGCCGGCGTGAAATGCGTGGTGAACACCACGCCGCCAAGCTCGACGGTCTCGCCGTCCATCACCAGGCGATCCACGTGCACCGGCGGGAACAGCATGCCGTCGCCGAAGTGCAGGTCGTCGAATCCGCCGCGTGCGAGCAGCACCGCCGACTCGGCGTTGCTCACCACGCGTGCGCCGGTGGCGCGCTGGATCGCGGCGATCGGACCCGCGTGGTCGATATGCGCGTGGCTGTGAAGGATCAGCTTGAGGTCCGACGGCGCCACGCCGAGTGCGCGCATGCGTTCGAGCAGCATGTCCGCTGCCTGCGGCAGGCCGCCGTCGATCAGCACGGCGCCGGCGTCGGTCTTCACCAGCAGAGCGCTCAGACCTTCGGTGCCGATGTACCAGGTGCGATCGGCGATCTGGAACGGCGCCACCGCGCGACGCCACGATTCGGACGATTCATAGGCCTGCGCCTGGGGCAGCACCGATTCGGCGGCGAAGGCGGGCGTCTGGAGCAGCGCGGCGAGCAGCAGGGAAACGGCAACGGAAGGGCGCATCGAGGCGTCGTGGGCGTCGCGAGAGGGGACGCACAGTGTATGCGCACGACGACACCGGGCCCCGTGCCCAAGGTCGTGGATCGCGTCTCCGAGTTACGGCACGCGCGGCAGCGTGGTGCGGCGGTAGACCAGCCGCACGGCAAGCAGCGCGATCGGGATCGGCAGCAGCACGCCGCCGATCGACAGCCAGGTCGGGTGCGGGATCTTCGTGATCATGGTGATGACGAGGGTGACGATCACCAGCGCGACCAGCAGTGCGGCTGCGGTCTGGTGGCGCGCGATTTTCGCCGCCGCCAGCGCACCGGCGAACGTGCCCAGGACCCACGCCAGCAGGACGATGAGTTTTCCCATGAAGGGCATCGCGGCGACGAATGCGGCGAATGCGGCTTCATTGGCCGGGTCGAGCGGGTCGAGCCCCGCCGGCGGCGGATAGAAACCGTGGCCGATCACCTCCACGGCCGCGATCACTACGACCGCAACCACCACGCCGACCAGCATGCCCAGGATCGTCCTGCCCATCACCGCTCCCTCCCTTCGCGTGGCGCGAGCATCGCGCGCGCGAACGCGCACCGCAAGCGTTGCCGCCGACGTCGCATCGGCGCGCATAATCCCGGCATCCCCCATATGGAGTCGCCGATGCCCGACCACAGGCCGCGCCTGCTCGCCTTCGCCGGAAGCCTGCGCGAAGGTTCCTACAACCGCCGGCTGATCCACGTGCTGGCCGAAGGCGCGCGCGCCGCCGGCGCGGAGGTCACCCTGATCGAGCTGCGCGACCATCCGCTGCCGATCTACGACGGCGACATCGAGGCCTCGGGCGCGCCTGCGGAGGTGCGGCGGTTGCAGGCGCTGATGGCCGAACACGACGGGCTGCTGATCAGCACGCCGGAGTACAACGGCTCGATGCCCGCGCTGGTGAAGAACACGCTGGACTGGATCTCGCGGCCGACCGAATCGGGGCGTTCCGGCGTCGGCCTGTTCCAGGACAAGGTCGCCGGCATCGTCTCGGCCTCGCCCGGTCCGCTCGGTGGACTGCGTTCACTGCTGGTGTTGCGCGACGCGTTGGCCAAGCTGGGCCTGCTGGTGGTGCCACAACAGGTCGCGGTCGGCCAGGCGGCAGACAAACTGCCCGACTACGGCGTACTCAACGACGACCGCCTGCGCGCCGGGGTCCACGGCGTCGGCGCGGCGGTGGTGCGGCATCTGGGCGTACTTACGGGAGCACCGGCATGAGCGGCAAACAGCGCGAACTCAACCTGCGTTTCCTCGCCGAACCGACCGACGTCAATTACGGCGGCAAGGTCCACGGCGGCATGGTGATGAAGTGGATCGACCAGGCCGGCTACGCGGCGGCGGTCGGCTGGAGCGGCACCTACGCGGTGACGGTCGCGGTCGGCGGCATCCGCTTCGTCGCACCGATCCGGATTTCCGATCTCGTCACCGTGCACACCAAGCTGGTCCACACCGGCACCACCAGCATGCATTTCGCGGTCGACGTGAAGGCGCGCGATCCGATGGAGGCGCCGGAGCAGGACCGCCTGTGCACGCACTGCATCATCGTCTTCGTCGCGATGGACTCGGTCGAGGGCAAGCCGACGCCGGTGCCGGTGTGGACGCCGGTCAACGACGACGACAAGCGCCTGGCCGAGTACGCGCTGAAGGTGATGGAGCTGAGCAAGGGCATCGAGCAGACCGTCGAGCGCCTGAGCGCGGTCAGCGAGAACCTGTGAGCGTTCCGGCGATCCCTGCCCCGTAAACAGAAAGGCCGCCCCAGGGGCGGCCTTCTTTGTTGGACGCTGCGACGGATCAGATGCCGTCGAGGCGGCGCGCCTGCATGAACTTGCCGCTCCAGTAGCCGGTGTCGAGGCTGGAGACCTGCACGTCCTTGCCACGGCTGGGCGCATGGACGAAGCGGCCTTCGCCGACGTAGATGCCGACATGGTCGACGCGGCCGCGACGGCCGAAGAACACCAGGTCGCCGGCCGCCAGCTTGGCCTTGTCGCTGACCAGCTCGCCGCTCTTGGCCATCTCGCGGGAGACGCGCGGCAGTTCGATGCCCAGCGCGTTGCGGAAGACGTAACCGACCAGGCCGCTGCAGTCGAAGCCCTTGTCCGGGTCGCTGCCGCCCCAGCGGTACGGCGTGCCCAGCAGTGCCATCGCGCGCTGCAGGACGGTCTTGATCTTGCCCTGCTGCTCGGTCGGCAGGCTCGCCACCGGATCGCCGGCCGAGGCGGCCGGCACCAGCAGGCGATTGAGGTCGGTGGCCAGCAGAAGCGCGCGGTCGGACAGGCTCATCGCCTCCGGCAGCGTGGTGTTGGCGACCGGGGCCGGGCCGTCGGCGGAATCGCCGGCCAGCGAGGAGCTCGGCATCTGTTGTGCGAAGGCGGGAGCGGCCAGCAGGGCCAGTGCGGCGGCGACCACAAAGCGAACCGGCGTGCGGTTCGGGCGGGTCGAGGCGGCATCATGGCCGAGGTGCTGATTGGGCATCACGCGGTCGTCACAAGATCGAATCGCCGTGGATGATGCCTTCACGGGCGACGGATTAGGTTCAGATTTCGTTATTTATTCGTTAACTGAACTCGGGCCGTGTCACAAATCGTGCCATCGGCTTCACCGGACCTTCACCGCAGGACGCGCTTGGCCCCGGTGTAGTGGTCGCGCCAATAGCTTCCATCGAGGTGGTCCAGACGCACCGTGCCACCGGTGCTGGGCGCGTGGACGAAGCGACCTTCGCCGACGTAGATGCCCACATGGCTGACGTTCCCCGAACTTCCGAAGAAGACGAGGTCGCCGGCGGCGAGGTGGTCCGGCACGATCCGCGGCCCCTGGTAGGCGGCGAGGTCGCGTGAGGTGCGCGGCAGGCTCAGGGACAGCATGTCGCGGTAGACATAGTTGACCAGCCCGCTGCAGTCGAAGCCGCCTTCGGGCGTGTTGCCGCCGTAGCGGTAGGGCGTGCCGACCAGGCTGATGGCGCGCATCAGCACGGCGTTGGCGGCGTCGGGGTTTTCCGGCTGGACCACGGGCCACGCGCGCTTGGACGGCGGCGCGGCCTGGCGCACGACCTGCTTGCCACCGCCGCATGCGGCGAGGCCTGCCGCGCACAGCAGCACGAACAGGAAACGCAGGAGGCCGCGCGCTGGCGCGGGGGCGGGCTTGCCGGGATAATGCCGGGCTCTCATCGGCCGCTAGATTGGCCGTTCATGTCGTCGGCGGCAAGCCTGTCGCCGCCCCCTTGCTGCCCCGAGGCGGCATCCAGCCGAGTCCTGCAATGAAAATCGAGAAAGACCGCGTCGTCCGCTTCCACTACACCGTGTCCGAAGCCGGGCAGGAACCGATGGAAACCTCCGAGGGCCGCGAGCCGCTGGCGATCCTGATCGGCCACGGCAACATCATCCCGGGCCTGGAGAAGGCAATGGAAGGCCGCGAGGCGGGCGAGAAGTTCGACGTCGACGTGGTCGCCGCCGAAGCCTACGGCGAGCGCCGCGAGGGTCTGACCCAGCGCGTGCCGAAGAAGCACTTCAAGGGCGCACGCCTGGAGCCGGGCATGCAGGCCGTGCTGCCGACCAACTTCGGTCCGCGCGCCGTGACCATCCAGAAGGTCGGCATGAGCGTGGTCGACGTCGACCTCAACCATCCGATGGCTGGCAAGGACCTGCACTTCGCCATCGAGATCGTCGACGTGCGCGAAGCTTCGGCGGAAGAGATCGAGCACGGCCACGTGCACGGCGACGGTGGCCACCACCACTGAGCCATCGCTCACCGCGATACCGACGGCCCGCGCAAGCGGGCCGTTTTCGTTTGGGGCGGGTCGCGCACCGCGTGCGCGCCGGCACGGCCAGCGTCGATCCGCGCATGGTCTAATCGGCGCTTCGCGTACGGGGGGATGCGGATGACGATGGAACGTCCGGACGTGGCTCCGGAACTGGGCGACGACGCCATGCTCGCGCCGACGCGCCTGGACCGTCGCCTGCACAACCTCGACGTGCTGCGCGGCTTCGCGCTGCTCGGCATCCTCCTGATGAACGTGGAGTTCTTCGGGCGGCCGCTGGCCGACCTCGACGCGGGCGTCGATCCGAACCAGGCGCCGTTCGATCACGCGCTGTCGTGGCTGGTCTACGTGTTCGTGCAGGGCAAGTTCTGGATCCTGTTCTCGCTGCTGTTCGGCATGGGCTTCGCGCTGATGGGCGAGCGCGCCCGCGCGGCCGGACGCAACTTCACCGCGGTCTATCTGCGCCGCAGCCTGGCGTTGCTGGCGATCGGTCTGGCGCACGCGGTGCTCATCTGGTCGGGCGACATCCTCATCACCTACGCGATCGGTGCGCTGCTGCTGTTGCTGTTCCGCGACGTGACGCCGCGGGCGCAGGGCGCCTGGGGTGCGGCCCTGTTCGGCGTGCCGGCGCTGTTGATGATCGCGCTCGCGATGCTGCTGCTGGCGATCAATGCCGTCGCCGGACTGGACGAGGGCGGACTGGTCGATGGCGCGGAGCTGGCACGCATGCAGGCCGCGCGTGCGGCCGAGGTCGCCGCGTACGCCGAAGGGAGCTGGTGGCAGGCCACGCGGATGCGCGTGGACTACCTGCTCGGCAACATCGGCGAGACCCTCATATTCGAAGTGTTCGCGCTCGGCATGTTCCTCGTCGGTGCATGGCTGCTGCGCAGCGGTGCGATCGCGCAGCCGCAACGGCATGCGGCGCTGTACCGCTGGTTGCGCTACGGGGCGCTGCCGGTCGGTTTGGCGATGGCGGTGGCCAGCGGCTCCATCACGGCCACGTTCGACTGGGTCCACGACAGCGCGCGTTCGATGTTCGCCGCGGCGTTGATGCTGCTCGCCAGCCCGCTGCTGAGCCTGGGCTACCTGGCGCTGGTCATCGGCGCGCTGCAGACGACGCGCGGACAGCGCGTGTTCGGCGTGCTGGCGCCGGCCGGGCGCATGGCGCTGACGAACTACCTGGTGCAGTCGCTCATCGGTACCTGGATCTTCTACGGCTACGGCCTGGGACTGTGGGGCCAGGTGCCGCGACGCTGGCAGCTGCTCGGCGTGCTGGTGGTGTTCGCGCTGCAGGTGGTCTTCAGTCGCTGGTGGCTGGAGCGTTTCCGCCAAGGGCCGGTGGAATGGCTGTGGCGGGCTTGCACGTACGGGCGGTTTCCGCCGATGCGGCCCGCGGCCGCCCACAACCCCTAAACTTGACGGCATGGAACAGCGCGAAGATGTGGTGATCGTCGGCGCAGGCGTGATCGGTCTGGCCAGCGCCCTGGCTCTGCTCGAAACCGGGCGGAGCGTCCGCGTGATCGACGCCGGCCGCGTCGGTGGCGGCAGCTCGCACGGCAACTGCGGCACGATCACGCCGAGCCACGCACCGCCGCTGGCGGCGCCCGGTGTGGTGATCAAGGCGCTGCGCTGGATGCTGACGCCGGACGCGCCGCTGTACGTCGCGCCGCGACTGGACCTGCGCCTGTGGTCGTGGCTGCTGCGCTTCGCCGCGCGCTGCAACGACCGCGACTGGCGCAGCAGTGCGCGCGCCAAGTCCGAAATCCTCAACGATTCGCGCGTGCGCCTGGCCGAATGGGTGCGCGACTACGGCCTGAACTGCGAGTTCGCGCCGTCCGGTGAGGACTACGTGTACCGCGATCCGCGCGAGTTCGAGCACAGCCGCGAGGAGATCGATTTCCTGCGCGAACTGGGCGTGCGCGTCGACGTCGTCGACGGTCCGACCTACGAACGCATGGAGCCGGCGCTCAAGCCGGGGCTCGCCGGCGCGATCCGCTTCGACGGCGATGCGGTGTTGCGCCCGGATCGTTACGTCGCCGAACTCGCTCGCGTCGTGCGCGCGCGCGGCGGCACCATCGTCGAACATTGCGCTTTCGAAGGCGCGACGACCGAAGGCGAGCGCGTGCGTATCCGTACCGCGCAGGGTGAGCGCGAGGCGCGCGAACTGGTGATGGCACTGGGCGCGTGGTCGCCGAAGCTCGCCGATGCGATCGGCGCGCCGGTATTGAAGGCCGCGATCCAGCCGGGCAAGGGCTATTCCATCACCTATTCGAGCCCGAACCTCGTGCCGCGCCGACCGCTGGTGCTGCGCGAACGCCAGGTCTGCGTGACGGCGTTCGACAGCGGCTTCCGCCTTGGCAGCACGATGGAATTCAGCGGTTACGACGAAAGCCTGAATCCGCGCCGCCTCGCCGCGCTGGAGCGCGGTGCCCGCGAATACCTGCACGAACCCTACGGCGCGCAGAAGCAGGAAGAGTGGTACGGCTGGCGGCCGATGAGCTGCGACGACGTTCCGATCATCGGTCGCGTGCCGGGCAATGAACGCGTGCTCGTCGCCACCGGGCACGGCATGATGGGCGTGAGCATGAGCGCCGCGACCGGGCAGCTGGTCGCGGACCTGATCACGCGACGCACGCCGGCGATCGACGCGGCGCCGTACGCCATCGAGCGATTCGAATGAACGCCGCCAACGCACCCGAGTTCGACCTGATCGTCATCGGCGGCGGCTCGGGCGGGCTGGCCGGTGCGTTCCGTGCGGCCGAACACGGTGCGCGCGTCGCCCTGCTCGAACCGCACCTGCTTGGCGGCACCTGCGTCAACGTCGGTTGCGTGCCCAAGAAGGCGATGTGGCTGGCGGCGGACGTGGCGGGACGATTGAACCTCGCGCGCACGCTCGGTTTCCCGGTGACGCCGGCACCGCTGGACTGGTGCGAGTTCATCGTCCATCGCGAGCGCTACATCGCCAACATCCACGCCAGCTATCGACGTCGCCTCGATGCGGCAGGCATCGCGCTGCTCCCGAGCCACGCGGGTTTCCTGGATCCGCACACGGTCGAATGCGAGAACGGCACGCACCTGCGCGCCGAACGTTTCCTGATCGCCACCGGCGGCCGTCCCGTGCGGCCCGCCATTCCGGGAGCGGATCTCGGCGGCGATTCCGACACGTTCTTCCAGTGGCGCGCCGCGCCGGAGTGCGTGGCGATCGTCGGCGGCGGTTACATCGCGGTCGAACTGGCCGGCATGCTGCAGGCGCTGGGAAGCCGCGTGGAGCTGTTCGTGCGCGGCGATCGGCTGCTGCGCGAATTCGACCACGAACTCGCCGACCAGCTGGCCGAGGATTACCGGCAGGCCGGCATCCACCTGCACTTCGGTTACGACCTCGCCGCGGTCGAACGCGACGATGGTGGCGTGCGCCTGCGCGGCATGGACGGCTCGGAGTGCGGACGTTTCGACGCGCTACTGTTCGCGACCGGCCGCCGGCCCAACAGCGAACGCCTCGCGCTGGAGCGCGTCGGCGTCGCCATCGACGCGCAAGGCCACGTCGTCGTCGACGAGCGGCACACGACCAGCGTCGAGCACATCTTCGCGGTCGGCGACATCACCCCGAACCCGCCGCTGACGCCGGTCGCCATCGCCGCCGCGCGCCGGCTGATGGATCGCGTGTACGGCAACGCCACCGCGCTGCTCGATCCCAACGACATCCCGACCGTGGTGTTCTCGCATCCGCCGCTCGGGCAGGTGGGATTGACCGAAGCGGACGCGCGCCGCGTGCATGGCGACGAAGCGGTGCACGTGTATCGCGCGGGATTCCGGCCGATGCTGTACGCACTGGCCGACGTACCCCAGCACAGCCTGTTCAAGCTGGTGTGTGTGGGCGAGGAACGCCGCGTCGTCGGCATCCATCTGCTGGGCGAGGCGGCCGACGAGATCCTGCAGGGCTTCGCCGTCGCGCTCAAGCGCGGGATCACGCTGGACGACCTGCGCGATACCGTGGCGATCCACCCGACCAGCGCCGAAGAAGTGGTGCTGATGCGATGAGCTCCATGACATGAACGTCCCGATCGAACACGACATCTACACGCTGCACCGCGGCACCGCGCCGCTGTTCGTGAGCCTGCCGCACGACGGCAGTCACATTCCCGACGAACTGGCCGCGCGCATGCTGCCGTCGGCGCGACGCGCGCCCGACACCGACTGGCACGTGTCGATCCTGTACGACTTCGCTCGCGAACTGGGCGCGTCGGTCATCGTGCCGCGCCATTCGCGCTACGTCGTCGACCTCAACCGCCCGCCGGACGACACCTCGCTGTATCCGGGCCAGAACACCACCGGCCTGTGCCCGGCGGTGCAGTTCAGCGGCGAACCGGTGTACCTCGACGGCCAGGCGCCGACGCCGGAGGACATCGCTTCGCGCGTCGATCAGTACTGGCGTCCGTACCACGACGCGCTGCGCGCGGAGATCGAGCGCATCCGCGACGCGCACGGAGGCGTCGTGTTGTGGGAAGGCCACTCGATCCGCGGCAGCGACCTGCCGTTCCTGTTCGAAGGCCGTCTGCCGGATCTCAACCTCGGCACGTCCAGCGGTGCGAGCTGTTCGCCCGCGCTGCAGCAGCGGCTGGAAGCCGTGCTGGGAGGGCAGGGCGACTACGACCACGTCGTCAACGGCCGCTTCAAGGGTGGCTACATCACGCGCCACTACGGCGAGCCGGCACGCGGCGTCGAGGCGGTGCAGCTGGAGATCAGCCAGCGCAACTACATGGACGAGGACAGTTTCGCCTATCTGGCGGCCAAGGCCGCACGGCTGCAGTCGGTGATCCGCGCGCTGCTGACGGCCGCGTTGCAGCGCTGAGCCGCGCATGGCGGAACGGACGACGCCGACGCTTACGCTCACCCAGGCGCGCACGCTGCACCTGGCTGCGCAGGGACTGGCGGCGCGCCCGAAACGCACGGTACGGCAGGACGACCTGCTCGCTGCGATCGCGCGCATGCAGCTATTGCAGATCGACACCATCCACGTCGTTGCGCGCAGTCCGTACCTGGTGCTGTTCTCGCGCGTTGGCGGCTATCCGGCGTCGTGGCTCGATGGCTTGCTCGAACGTCGTGCGATCTTCGAGACCTGGGCGCACGAAGCCTGCTTCGCCCCGGCCGCCGACTACAAGCTGCATCGCAGCGCCATCGAACACCGCGCGCACCACTGGGCGATCCGCGGTGCGCGTCGTCGTCGCGAGGCGCATGGACCGCAGATCGATCGCCTCATCGAACACGTGCGCGAGCGGGGCGCGGTCAAGGCGGCCGATTTCGAGCGTCCTGCCGGCAATGCGGGCGGCGGCTGGTGGCAATGGAAGGACGAGAAGACCTGGCTCGAAACCGCCTTCGCGCTGGGCGAACTGATGGTGGCCCGGCGCGAGAACTTCCACCGCGTCTACGACCTGCCCAGTCGCGTGATCGGTGCGGTGCAGCCGGACTGGGAGAACGCATCGATCCCGGACGACGCGTCGCGGCGCGAGATCCTGTTGAAGTCGGTGCGCGCGCTCGGCGTGACGCAGGCGCGCTGGGTCGCCGACTACTTCCGCCTGCGCCCGCGCGTGCGTGATGCGGACCTGGCGCCGCTGGTGGAGGAGGGCGCGCTGTTGCGCGTCGAGGTGAAAGGCTGGGACGTACCGGGCTACGTGCATCGCGACTTCGCGCCGCAACTCGCGCTGGCAGCCGCGGGACGCTTGCGAGCCAGTCACGCGACGCTGCTGTCGCCGTTCGATCCGGTGGTGTGGGATCGCGAGCGCGCCAGCGAACTGTTCGGTTTCGACTACACGCTCGAGTGCTACACGCCCGAGCCGAAGCGCCGCTACGGCTATTTCGTGCTGCCGATCCTGGTCGGATCGCGCCTGGTCGGACGGCTGGACGCGAAAGCGCATCGCCGCGAGGGCGTGTTCGAGGTCAAGGCGCTGTACGTGGAGGAGGGCATCGACGCCGACGACGCACTGGCCGTCCACGTCGCACGCGCCATCGACGACTGCGCGCGCTGGCACGGCACGCCGCGCGTGACGCTCGGCCGCGTGCGGCCGGCGTCGTTCGCCAGGCTGGTGCGGACGCAGCTGGCAGTGCTGCGCCCGTAGGACGTGGCGCCGGCGGCGCCACGTTGAAGCAGGCTTACTTCGCCGTTGCCGGCGCGGCGCCTGCACCGGGGCCAAGGTTGCGCGCGAGGAACGCTTCGAGGCGGCGATAGAGTTCGGCGCGGTTTTCCGGCTTGTAGAAGCCGTGGCCTTCGCCCTTCACCACCATCGTCTCGACCGAGACGCCGGCCTTGCGGAAGCCCGTCACCATCGCGTCGAACTGGTCCATAGGCACGCGTGTATCGGCCGAACCCTGCACCAGCATCACCGGCACTTTGATCTTCGTCGCGTTGCGCGCAGGAGAGTTGGCAATCATCACCGCCTCGTCCGTGCCGAGCGCGCGATCCAGGTAGTTGCGGTTGCCGCGTCCGCGCTGCGGGTCGCCGACCTTCTTCATCAGCGGCAGGTCGTACACGCCGACGTAGCCGACCGCGCAGCGGTACAGCTCGGGATAGCGGATGGGGTTCATCAGCGCGGCATAGCCGCCGAAGCTGGCGCCGTAGGTGCAGATGCGGCTGGCATCGGCACGGCCGTTGTCGATCGCCCAGCGCACGCCGTCGGCGATGTCGTCCATCATCTTGCCGCCCCATTCGCCGTAGCCGGAGTACTCGAAGGCCCAGCCGCGCCCACCGGAGCCGCGGAAGTTGACCTGCAGCACCGCATAGCCGCGACTGGCGAGGAACTGCGCGTCGCGGTTGTAGCCCCAGGCGTCGTACGGCCCGTGCGGTCCGCCGTGCGGCATCACGATCATCGGCAGCGGACCCTTGGCGCCGGCCGGCGCCGTGTACAGGCCGTGCAGCGTGAGGCCGTCGCGGGTCTGGAAGCTCACCGGCGTCATCGGCGCCAACCGCTCTGACTTGATCCAGGGCTGTGCCTCGTTGATCAGCTGGACCTGGTTGCTGTCGCGATCGAACACGTAATACGCGCCGGGCGTTCGGTCGCCACTCGTCGTGAACAGCACCTTGCGATTGTCGCGGCTGAAGCTGCGCAGCCACACCAGCTGGCCCGGGAACGCCTTCATCAGGCCCGCGTGCAGGCCGGCCCATTCCGATTTCGGGTCCAGGTACTGCACGGACGGCTTGCCGGCGTTGAACAGCACTCCGAATGGTGCGCCGCGGTAGCCGCCGTACAGCACGCCCGCCACGTCCATGTCGTCGCGACCGGCCACGCGTTCGCGCGTGCCGTTGGCGAGGCTGAGGCGGTACAGCTGCGCCGGTTCGCCCTTGTCGGAAATCAGCGCCAGCGCGGTGTCGTCGTCGTCGGCCACGTGCAGCAGCTGCATCGAGTAACCGGCGACCTTCGCCGGCACCGGCTTCCAGTCGTCGGCAGGGCGTGGGCGATAGGCGAGGATCGGCGCGCCGGTCTGTTCCGACCAGCTCACACGCACCCGGGCCTTGTGGTGCGAATCGAACGCGAACGACGCCGAGTACGGATGGAATTCCTCCTGCGTGCGCTCGCCGGTGCGCGTGTTCACGCGGAAGATGGTGGTGGGCGATTTCTGGTCGAGGATGGTGAACCAGCGGGTGAAATCCACCAGCGCGATGCCCGCCTTGTCGTCGACCCGGTCGACGATCGAGGCGAAGCCTTCGTCCTTGCGCCGGCCGGCCTTGGTGCCGTCGTCCGGGATGTAGGCGAACAGGACTTCCTGGTCCTTGCCGGTGATGTTCGACGCGAGCAGTTCGCCGTAGCTCTTGGGCTCGGTTTCGAGCGGATCGACCTTGGCCCGCGCGACCACGACCTGGTCGTCGGCGGTCCACACGATGTCGGACACATGCTGCTGTTTGCTGAAACGCAGCACCTGCACCTTGCCGCTGTTGTCGAGCGGGACGATGTGCAGTTGCGTCTCCAGTCCGTCGGCGGTCGGCACCGCCATCGCCACGTGCCGGCCGTCGGGCGACATGGCCACTTCGCTGACTTCGCTATGCCGCGAGAAATCCTCGGCGGGAATGACCTGCGCCGGAAGCAATGCAGGCGCTGCCGCGAACAACGCGGCGAACAGCCGGATTCGTGCGTGTTTCATCGTGCTGGCCCTCCCCAAGGCCTCGGATGGTGTGGCCGCAGCATAGCCGCGGCCGTGCCGGATTGTCTTTGCGGGTCAGGGTGCCCGCCCGGGGCGGCACCGAGGTCCGTGGCGTCAACGCAGGCGGATCGCGATGACCTTCCTGGCTGGCAGCGATGGACTGCCATTGAGGATGTAGAGCGTGCCGCGGCCGCTGATCACCGAGTAACCGTTGGCTGGGTAACGCCACACGGCCTGGCGGGTGTTCACGTCGATCGCCCACACGTAGCCGGAGCCGACGATGTTGCCGGTGGTGCTCACGAACACGAGGTTCTTCGTCGCGGCGATGTTCTCGACCACCCGGGACTGGTTATCGCTCGCCGGCGGGTTCCAGCTCCACAGCACGTTGCCTGTGACCTCGTCGATCGCATCGAGGGTCGGCGCGCCATCGCTGCGGGTGGCGTAGATCACGCCGTTGGCGAGCGCGGGCAGTGGGTTGTACGAGTACTGGGTCGCCCATTCCCAGCGAAGCCCTGCGATGTCGAAGCTCGACAGCTTGGCGGTGCGGTTGGTGGCCGAGTACGAGTTGACGATCACGTTGCCGCGCGAGCCCAGCATCGGGACGATCGCGCTGGCGTGCTGCGAGTCCGACACGGGATTCGTGATGCTGGCCACGGTGTTGCCGGTCCGGCGGTCGAGGATCTCCAGCGCACGGTTCGACGGGTAGTAGATGTAGCTGTCGTCCACGGCCGGTGTCGTGTTCTGGTAATCGCGACGCGCCTTCGCCCACAGCAGCGTGCCGGTCGCGGCATCGACCGCGTGCAGTTCCTCGCCGAGGTGGCCGCCGAAGAAGTAGGCGGTCGTCTGGTGGAACGTCGGCGCCAGCGTGGACGCGAGCGGATCGGTCGTCTGTCCGTAGCGGAACTTCATGCTGCCCGTCGTGCCGTCGTATGCAGTGAGCAGCCTGTCGGCGCCGATGGTGGGCACGTAGGCGAGTCCGCCGTACGCCGCCGGGCCGAGGACGTGCACATTGCCGGCAATCTGCTGCGACCAGCGGAGCGTACCGGTGGCTTCGTCGACCGAAGAAAACATCTGGTTGAACGAGGCCTGGGCACTGGTCCTGTTGATGCCCACCGCGTACATCATGCCGCCGCCGGTCGCCGGCCTGAGCACGTAGGAACTGGCTGCGGTCGGGTCCTGCGGGAACGTCCATTCCCAGGCCTTGGTCAGGCGCGTGGGGTCCACGATGATAGGCACGTAACCGGTGTGCGACGCATCGCGCTGCACGGTTTCCCATTCGCCCAGGGGGGTGATCTGCACGCGGTAGCTCACGCTGCCGGACGGGCCATCGAAGCGCTGCGCGCAGGCCGGGTCCTTGCACGCGTTGACGGTCAGCGTGCCGGTGCGATCGCCGGCCAGCGTGCCGACGCCGGGCCCGAGCGTGTAGCGGAACGTGTTGCCGCTGGCCGCCGCGACCGCCGGCACCGCGAAGGTGTTGTTGCTGTCGACGACCTGCAGGTAGACCGTGGCGCTACCGAGGTTGGTGCCGCTCCAGTTGCCCGCTACCTCCGTGCTGTACGGGATTCCATAGGGGACCTGGACGTTCGCGGGCGGCGAGTTCACGGTGATCGTCACCGATGCCGGCGGCGTGCCGCCTCCCGAAGGCGGCGGATTGGATCCGCTTCCGCCCGTACCCGCTGCACTGCCTCCGTCCCCACCGCCGCCGCCGCCTCCACCGCAGCCCACGAGCGATACCGCGACGCACAGCGTCGCCACTGCCTTCTTCAAGATCACAAGCTCCCCCTTGCTCTCATGGCCCGCTTGGCGTCATGCCGGCGGGTAACGCGGCAGGGCTCCCCAGCCCTGCCTTGAAACCGGTGCCTCAGACTTCCAGCGTGGCGAGGTCTCCCTTGCTCTCCAGCCACTGCTTGCGGTCGCCGGCGCGCTTCTTCGCCAGCAGCATGTCCATCAGCGAATGCGTCTGCGTGTCGTCGTCCACCGTGAGCTGGACGAGGCGGCGCGTGTCCGGATGGATGGTCGATTCGCGCAGCTGCGACGGGTTCATCTCGCCCAGGCCCTTGAAGCGGGTGACGTTCACCTGCCCGCTGAAACCCTTCTTGCGATCGCTCTTCTCGCGCTCGATCTTCTCCAGCAGGATCCGCTTCTCTTCTTCGTCCAGCGCGTAGAACACCTGCTTGCCCACGTCGACGCGGAACAGCGGCGGCATCGCCACGAACACGTGGCCGGCCGACACGAGCGACGGGAAATGCTTGAGGAACAGCGCGCTCAACAGCGTGGCGATGTGCAGGCCGTCGGAGTCGGCGTCGGCGAGGATGATGACCTTGCCGTAGCGCAGGCCGGACAGGTCGTCCTTGCCCGGATCGCAACCGATGGCGACGGCGAGGTCGTGCACTTCCTGCGACGCGAGCACGCTGCCGGACGCGACTTCCCAGGTGTTGAGGATCTTGCCGCGCAGCGGCAGGATCGCCTGGAAATCCTTGTCGCGCGCCTGACGCGCGCTGCCGCCGGCGGAGTCGCCTTCGACCAGGAACAGCTCGGTGCGCGACAGGTCCTGGCTGGTGCAGTCGGCGAGCTTGCCGGGCAGGGCAGGGCCCTGCGTGACCTTCTTGCGGACGACCTGCTTCTCGGTCTTCAGGCGCGCGGCGGCGCGTTCGATGGCGAGTTGCGCGATCTTCTCGCCGAGCTCGACGTGCTGGTTGAGCCACAGCGAGAACGCGTCGTGCGCCGCGCCTTCGACGAAGCCCGCGGCCTGACGCGAGGACAGACGTTCCTTGGTCTGGCCGCTGAACTGCGGGTCGGTCATCTTGATGCTGAGCACGAAGGCGACGCGATCCCACACGTCTTCCGGCGCCAGCTTCACGCCGCGCGGCAGCAGGTTGCGGAAATCGCAGAACTCGCGCAGCGCGTCGGTGAAGCCGGTGCGCAGGCCGTTGACGTGCGTGCCGTGCTGCGCGGTCGGGATCAGGTTGACGTAGCTTTCCTGGACCAGCTCGCCATCGGGCACCCATGCCACCGCCCAGTCGGCGGTCTCGGTGTCCTTGCTGAGCTTGCCGACGAACAGGTCCGGCGGCAGCAGTTCGCGCTCGGCGAGTTCGCCGCGCAGGTAATCGCGCAGGCCGTCCTCGTAATACCACTCGTTGCGCTCGTCGCTGGCCTCGTCGTGCAGCTTCACCGTCAGGCCCGGGCACAGCACGGCCTTGGCGCGCAGCAGGTGGCGCAGCGCGCGCAGGTTGAACTTCGGCGTGTCGAAGTACTTCGCATCCGGCCAGAACTGCACGCGCGTGCCGGTGTTCTTCTTGCCGACGGTGCCGACCACTTCCAGCGGCGAGTCGCGGTCGCCGTCCTTGAAGGTCATGCGGTATTCGTTGCCGTCGCGCTTGATCCGCACTTCGACGTGCCTGGACAGCGCGTTCACCACGCTCACGCCGACGCCGTGCAGGCCGCCGGAGAAGGTGTAGTTCTTGTTGTTGAACTTGCCGCCCGCGTGCAGGCGCGTGAGGATCAGCTCGACGCCGGGGATCTTCTCCTCCGGGTGGATGTCCACGGGCATGCCGCGACCGTCGTCGGCGACCGAGGCGCTTCCGTCGGCGTGCAGCGTCACTTCGATGCTGCGGGCGTGGCCGGCCAATGCCTCGTCGACGGCGTTGTCGATGACCTCCTGCGCCAGATGGTTCGGGCGCGAAGTGTCGGTGTACATGCCGGGGCGGCGTTTGACCGGATCCAGGCCGGAGAGGACTTCGATATCGGCGGCGTTGTAACGGGAAGTCATTCGTGCACGGCGTGGGGCGGGAGCGGGGATGGTCGGCGGGTGGCGGCATAAGGTCAACCGCGGCCGTCGCATACGGTGCGACCGGTCCATCCGGCGTGCACACACGGCGCGCATGCCGGCCCCCGCACGCCTTGATGGAGCGCGCTGCGCCCCCATCTGGGAGGCTGGCGACGCCGTTCAGGGCCGGCTCGGCGTATCGTCGCCAGGATGCCGCCCGGGTCGCCGGCTCGCCGCGGGATCGTCCCAGGATGCCCCGGCCCGATGCGTGTTGTTCCGTGACAGGAGGCTGTACCCCATGAAGATCCGCAAGCTCGTGCTCCCGATCGCCATCGCGTCCGCGCTGGTCGCGCCGTCCGCGTTCGCGCAGGACACCCAGGCCGACGCGAAGTCGAAGCAGGAATCCGCGCAGGCACAGCAGCAGTCGCGCCAGGCCGCCCAGAAGTCGACCGCCCAGGACGACAAGGCGAAGGCCGAGGCCAGCAAGAAGGACAAGGCCAAGCACCATCCCGAGCGCGAGCTCGAGGAAGAAGACGAGCGCTGAGTCCTCGCGCTTCAAGCCGTTCCTCGACGCCCCGGTCCGCCGGGGCGTCGTCGTTTCGTGCAGGCGCGTGACCGGCGTCGCCCTTGCGCGTGTAGACGCGAACACATCCTCGAATCCCCGCTGACCCGCGTGGCCGGTGGCCGGACGGGTTCAGCCGCGATCCGGGTCGGGCTCTCTACGGTCGGAACGTCGCAGCAATGCGGCAATCCCGAAACGAGAGACGGAGACGCACATGAAGCAGGGCAAGGTGATTGCGGTTGCGGTTGCGGTTGCGATGGCGCTGGCGACGCCCGTGGCGTTCGCGCAGGTATTGGGCGGCGCGGTGGACGTCGGCGGTAATGGTGGCGCAGGCGTGCAGGCCGGGCCGGTGAACGTGGGCGCGAACGCCGGTGTCCGTGCGGGTGCCGATGCAGGCGTGCGCACCGACGCGGTCGGCCAGGCCGCCCGCGATGCGCGCGATACGGTCGGCACCACGCAGTCGCGCGCTCGCGACACGGTGCGCGGCGGCGTCGATACCGCCAATGGTGTGGCGAACGGTGCGGTCGGTACCGCGAATTCCGCGGCGGGTCGGGTCGACGCCAGCGTCGATGCGGCCGGGCGCGCGGGCACGCAGGTCGGAAGCCCGCCCGCGGTGTCGGGCAAGGTCGATGCGGCCGCCGATGCCGCCGTCAGCGGCGAGACGACCCGCCCGGCCCCCGAAAAGAACAGCCGTCGCGACCGTCGCGAGCGCTGATCCGCAGCGCTCACGCGACGGCCGGCGATGACCGGCATTCCGGACGCCCCGGCCGCCGCCGGGGCGTTCGCGCAGAGGCAGAATGAACACGCTGTTCCGCGTCAAGGTCGCGGCCGTAAGCCTCAACCTGTAAACTACGGCTTTCCAGCGGCAGCAATCCCATGACTCCCCTGATTTTCGTCACCGGCGGCGTGGTGTCCTCGCTTGGCAAGGGCATCGCAGCGGCCTCGCTGGCGGCCGTCCTCGAAGCGCGCGGACTGCGCGTGACGATGATGAAGCTCGACCCCTACATCAACGTCGACCCGGGCACGATGAGCCCGTTCCAGCACGGCGAGGTGTACGTCACCGACGACGGCGCCGAGACCGACCTGGACCTGGGCCACTACGAGCGCTACCTGCGCACGCGCCTGTCCCGCAAGAACTCCATCACCACCGGCCGGATCTATGACAACGTGATCCGCAAGGAACGCCGCGGCGACTACCTCGGCGGCACCGTGCAGGTGATCCCGCACATCACCGACGAGATCAAGCGCTGCATCATCGAGGCCACCGAAGGCTTCGACGTGGGTTTGGTCGAGATCGGCGGCACGGTCGGCGACATCGAGTCGCTGCCGTTCCTGGAAGCCATCCGCCAGATCCGCAGCGAGCGCGGCCCCGAGGGCGCGATCTTCATGCACCTGACGCTGGTGCCGTGGATCGCCGCCGCGGGCGAGCTGAAGACCAAGCCGACCCAGCATTCGGTGAAGGAACTGCGCTCCATCGGCATCCAGCCCGACGTGCTGCTGTGCCGCAGCGAGCAGCCGCTGCCCGACAGCGAGCGCCGCAAGATCGCGCTGTTCACCAACGTGCCCGAGCGCGCCGTCATCTCGGCGGTCGACCTGGACAACATCTACAAGATGCCGCGCCGCTTCCACGAGGAAGGGCTCGACGCCATCGTGCTCGATCGCCTGCGCATCAACGCCGGCCCGGCCGACCTGTCGCAGTGGGACGAGGTAGTCGACGCCAGCGAACATCCGGTCGATACGGTCAACATCGCCGTGGTCGGCAAGTACGTCGATCATCAGGACGCGTACAAGTCGGTGGGCGAGGCGCTCAAGCACGGCGGTTTGCGCCAGCGCACCCGTGTGAAGCTGAAGTGGCTGGAATCCAGCGACATCGAGCAGCAGGGCGTGGACGCACTGAAGGACGTCGACGGCATCCTCGTGCCGGGCGGTTTCGGCGATCGTGGTTTCGAGGGCAAGGTGCTCACTGCCAAGTACGCGCGCGAGCACGGCGTTCCGTACTTCGGCATCTGCTACGGTATGCAGGCGGCGGTGGTCGATTACGCCCGCCACGTCGCCGGCCTGTCCGGTGCCAACAGCACCGAGAACGACAAGGCCAGCCCGCATCCGGTGATCGGCCTGATCACCGAATGGCGCACCTCCAGCGGCGAGATCGAACGTCGCAGCGAGGAAAGCGACCTCGGCGGCACCATGCGCCTGGGCCTGCAGGAGCAACGCGTCAAGCCGGGCACGCTGTCGCGCGAGATGTACGGCAAGGACGTCGTCGCCGAGCGCCACCGCCATCGCTACGAATTCAACAACCGTTACCGCACGCAGCTCGAAGACGCCGGCCTGACCATCAGCGCCAAGTCGATGGACGACCTGCTGGTGGAGATGGTCGAACTGCCGCGCACGCAGCATCCGTGGTTCCTGGCCTGCCAGGCGCACCCGGAATTCCTGTCGACCCCGCGCGACGGTCATCCGCTGTTCGTCGGTTTCATCCGCGCCGCGCGCGAGAACAAGGCGCAGGCCGGCGGCCGGTTGCTGAAGGAAGCCAGCGCGTGATGCGGGCGGAGGAGGGGATGGGTTTCCCCTCCACCGCCACCATGTTGGAAAGCCCATCCCTTCCACATCACCCGCCCCGACACGGGACGGGTTCAAAGAGCGGCGAAGCATGAACCTCTGCGGATTCGAAGTCGGCCTCGACAAACCCTTCTTCCTGATCGCCGGTCCCTGCGTGATCGAGTCGATGCAGCTGCAGCTCGATACCGCCGGCAAGCTCAAGGAAATCACCTCCGAGCTCGGCATCAACTTCATCTTCAAGTCGAGCTTCGACAAGGCCAACCGCACCTCGGGCACCAGCTTCCGTGGTCCGGGCCTGGAAGAAGGCCTGAAAGTGCTGGCCGAAGTGAAGAAGCAGATCGGCGTGCCGGTGCTGACCGACGTGCACGAGTACACGCCGATGGACGAGGTCGCCTCGGTCGTCGACGTGCTGCAGACGCCGGCCTTCCTGTGTCGCCAGACCGACTTCATCCAGAACGTGGCCCGCGCCGGCAAGCCGGTGAACATCAAGAAGGGCCAGTTCCTCTCGCCGTGGGAAATGAAGCACGTGACCGACAAGGCCAAGGCCACCGGCAACACGCAGATCATGGCCTGCGAGCGCGGCGTGTCCTTCGGCTACAACAACCTCGTCAGCGACATGCGCTCGCTGAGCGTGATGCGCGACACCGGCTGCCCGGTCGTGTTCGACGCCACCCATTCGGTGCAGCTGCCCGGCGGCGCCGGCGGCAAGAGCGGCGGCCAGCGCGAGTTCGTGCCGGTGCTGGCGCGCGCGGCGATGGCGGTCGGCATCGACGGCATCTTCATGGAAACCCATCCGGTGCCGGACGAAGCCCTGTCCGACGGCCCCAACGCCTGGCCGCTGCCGAAGATGCGCGCGCTGCTGGAGACGTTGATGCAGATCGACGAGATCACCAAGCGCAACGGCTTCCTGGAATCGCAGGTCTGACGAGACGATGCGGCCGACCCCGAGCGGGGCGGCGGCAACTCGGCTATCGTCCCCGCCTGATGCCCGCGCGGCTTCCCATCTTTCTTCCGATAACCACCTGACGACCGACATGACCACGATCGCCAAAGTCCACGCCCGCGAGATCCTCGACAGCCGCGGCAATCCCACGCTGGAAGCCGAAGTCACCCTGAGCGATGGCAGCTTCGGCCGCGCCGCGGTGCCGTCCGGCGCCTCCACCGGCACCAAGGAAGCCGTGGAGCTGCGCGATGGCGACAAGACCCGCTACCTGGGCAAGGGCGTGCGCAAGGCGGTGGAGAACGTCAATGTCACGATCGCCAAGGCGCTGGAAGGTTTCGACGCGAACGACCAGGCCGGCCTCGACCGCCGCATGATCGACCTGGACGGCACGGAGAATAAGGGCCGCCTCGGCGCGAACGCGCTGCTGGGCGTGTCGATGGCCAACGCGCACGCGGTGGCCGCGTCGAAGAAGTTGCCGCTGTGGAAGTACCTCGCCGGCAATCGCGAGGCCGTGCTGCCGGTGCCGATGATGAACATCATCAACGGCGGCGCGCACGCCGATAACAACGTCGACCTGCAGGAATTCATGATCCTGCCCGTCGGCGTGGACAGCTTCGCCGAGGCGCTGCGCGCCGGCACCGAGGTGTTCCATGCGCTCAAGTCGGTGCTCAAGGGCCGCGGCCTGAGCACGGCGGTCGGCGACGAAGGCGGCTTCGCGCCCGACCTGCGCAGCAACGAGGAAGCGCTGGAAACCATCCTGGAAGCCATCGGCAAGGCCGGCTACAAGGCGGGCGAGGACATCCTGCTCGGCCTGGACGTCGCCTCCAGCGAGTTCTATGAGAACGGCAAGTACAACCTCACCGGCGAAGGCAAGCGCCTGACCAGCGAGCAGTTCGTCGACTTCCTCGCCAACTGGGCCGCGCAGTACCCGATCGTCACCATCGAGGACGGCATGGCCGAGCACGACTGGGCCGGCTGGAAGCAGCTCACCGACCGCATCGGCAACAAGGTGCAGCTGGTCGGCGACGACCTGTTCGTGACGAATCCGAAGATCTTCAAGGAAGGCATCGACCAGGGCGTGGCCAACGCCATCCTGATCAAGGTCAACCAGATCGGCACGCTGACCGAAACGCTGGAAGCCATCGCGATGGCCGACGCGAACCGCTACGCCGCGATCGTGTCGCATCGCTCCGGCGAGACCGAGGACACCACGATCTCCGACATCGCGGTCGCGACCACCGCGACGCAGATCAAGACCGGCTCGCTGTGCCGCAGCGATCGCGTGGCCAAGTACAACCAGCTGCTGCGCATCGAGGAAGCCCTCGGCGCGGCCGCGAAGTACGCCGGCCGCGACGCCTTCGTCTCGCTCAAGCGCTGAGCCACGGAGCCTCCGTGCGCTGGTTGCGACTGCTGCTGGTGGTGCTGGCCGGCGTGCTGGTCTTCCTCCAGTACCGGCTGTGGGTGGGCGAGGGCGGTAGCCGCTCGGTCGCACGCCTGGAACAGCAGGTCCAACAGCAGACCCGCGAGAACGCGGGTTTGCAGCAGCGCAACGATGCACTCGCCGCGGAAGTCGAGGACCTCAAGTCCGGCGAGGCCGCGGTCGAGGAGCGCGCACGCAGCGAGCTGGGCATGATCAAGCCCGGCGAAACGTTCTATCGCGTGGTCGAACCCGACGGCGGCGCGCCGTCTCCCGCGCCCGCGACGGACGATGCGTCGCAGGACGAGTCCGGGATCGCGCCGCGGGAACCGTGATGATCTGGGCCGTCATTCCCGCCGCCGGTCGCGGAACGCGCTTCGGCGGCGAGGTGCCCAAGCAGTACCTCGAAGTCGCCGGCCAGCCGCTGATCGCGCACGCGCTCGACGCGTTGCTGTCGCACCCGCGCATCGCCGGTGCGATGGTTGCGCTGTCGGCCGACGACACACGCTGGCCCGGCTGGAGCGAGCGCCACGGCAAGCCCGTGTTGCGCTGCGTGGGCGGCGGCGAACGCGCGGACTCCGTGCTCGCCGCATTGCGCGCGTTGCCGTCCGCACTCGCCGACGACACGCTGGTGCTGGTCCACGATGCCGCGCGACCGAACCTGCGCGCGCAGGACATCGACCGCCTGATTGCGGCCGCCAGTGAACACGCCGAGGGCGCGATCCTTGGCGCGCCCGTTCGCGACACGCTCAAGCGCGCCGACGACACACGGCGCATCGCCGCGACCGAACCGCGTTCGGCGCTGTGGCGCGCGTTCACGCCGCAGGCGTTCCGTCGCGACGTGCTCACGCATGCGCTGGAAGCTGCAGCTCGCGATGGCGTCGTCGTGACCGACGAAGCGATGGCGGTCGAACGCGCCGGCCTGCATCCGACGCTGGTCGAAGGCCGCGAAGACAACCTGAAAGTCACCACTCCGGCCGACCTCGCGTTGGCCGATTACCTGTTGAGGCAACGATGAGCGCGAACGTCCGCATCGGCCAGGGCTACGACGTGCACGCGTTCGGCGAGGGCGACCACGTCGTGCTCGGCGGCGTGCGCGTGCCGCACGATCGCGGGGTGATCGCGCATTCCGACGGCGACGTGGTCATCCACGCGCTGTGCGATGCGATGCTCGGCGCGCTCGCGCTGGGGGACATCGGCCAGCATTTCCCGCCCAGCGACGCGCGCTGGAAAGACGCTGACAGTCGAGCGTTCCTGCGCCACTGCAACGCGCTGATCGCGGAGCGTGGATGGCGCGTGGGCAATGCCGACGTCACGGTGATCTGCGAGCGTCCCAAGGTCGGTCCGCACGCCGCGACGATGCGCGAGGTGATGGCCGAAGACCTCGGTATCGCGCTCGATGCGGTGAGCGTGAAGGCGACCACCAGCGAGAAGCTCGGCTTCACCGGTCGTGGCGAAGGCATCGCCGCGATGGCGGTGTGTCTGCTGGAACGCGCATGAATCCGAACGTCGAGGTCCTGCCGCGCGCGCACGGCGAGCCCGTGCTCAGCGCGCACATGCGCACCACGCCCGAGGATTTCTTCGTCGAGGAACTGTCCGGCTTCGAGCCGAGCGGCAGCGGCGAACACCTGCTGCTGACGATCGAGAAGCGCGGCATGAACACCGCCTTCGCCGCCAAGCGCATCGCGCAATGGGCGGGCGTGGGCGAAGTCGCGATCGGATACGCGGGGCTGAAGGATCGCAACGCGGTCACGCGCCAGCGCTTCACCGTGCACCTGCCCAAGCGCGTCGCTCCCGACCTGGCGACACTCGCACTGGAAGGCGAGGGCGAAGCGCTGCGCGTCGTCGAACATGCCTGGCATGCGAAGAAGCTTCCGCGCGGCGCGCTGGCCGGCAATCGTTTCGTACTCGTGCTGCGCGATGCGAACGGCGAACGCGACGCTGTCGATGCGCGACTTCGCGCCATCGCCGAGCGCGGCGTGCCCAATTACTTCGGCGAACAGCGCTTCGGCCGCGAAGGCGACAACGTCAAGGCGGCGCTGGCGATGTTCGGCGGACGCCGCGTGCGTCGCGACCAGCGCACGATGCTGCTGTCGGCGGCGCGGTCGGAAATGTTCAACCGCGTGCTCGCCGCGCGCGTGCGCGCAGGCTGCTGGGATCGCCCGCTCGACGGCGAGGTCTGGATGCTCGACGGCAGCCGCAGCGTGTTCGGCCCGCAGCCGCTGGACGAAACGCTGGAACAACGCCTGGCCGCATTCGACATCCATCCGACCGGCCCGCTGTGGGGACGCGGCGAGCTGCGCTCCACCGGCGCGGCCGCGGCCTGCGAGTTGGGGGCGCTGGGCGACGAGGACGCGCTCGCGTTGCGCGCCGGGCTGGAAGCCGAAGGCCTCAAGCAGGAGCGCCGCGCGCTGCGCCTGCGACCGGCGGACCTCGCGTGGAGCTGGCGTGACGACGGCGCGCTGGAGATCGCCTTCGCACTCCCGCCCGGCGCGTACGCGACGGTCGTGCTGGGCGAACTCGGCGACGTCCGCGCACTCGGCCGCGAAGGCTGAAGGCACGCGGCAACGGTCCGCGAAACCGTCTGTCGGAAAGCACCCACCGGCACTGGTGCGCCCGACGAGCGGGCGTATACCGGAATTGCAGGGGCGCGATGCCTGCTGCCGCCGCATCCACAGGTTGCGGCGATCACGTCATGGAGATGCCGTCATGAAAGCATCCTTACGCATGGCCGTGCTGTCGTTGGCGGTGCTCGGCCTGTCGGCCTGCGCCGGAATGGAGACCCGCAGCGCCAATGCACCAGAGCGCCAGCCGTCGCTCATCGACCAGGACTCCGAGTACGTCGGTTACGTCGAGGAAGTCGCTCGCCGTCGCGGCGTCGAGGTCAACTGGGTCAATCCGCCGACCAGGCGCGAACTCGAGCTGGCCGCGCACAAGCCCGACCGGTAAGCCCCTGCTCGTCGCCCCCTCCGGCTTCCAGGGACGTCGCCAGGCGTTCTAGCGGAGACGGCGGGGCGCGAGCAGTACCAGTACCGCTCCGGTGCCGCCCTGCGCCGGCGGCGCGGAGTGGAAGGCGATCACATCCGCGCGATGGCGCAGCATGCGATCGACCAGGTTCTTCAGCACGGGCATTCCGCTCGACGCCACCGATGCGGCTCCGTGCAATCCCTTTCCGTGAATGATCCGCACGCAGCCGACGCCGTGCTGGCGGGCATCGTGCAGGAACGCGCGCAGCAGCTGTTCGGCCTCGCGCGTGTCGGCGCCGTGCAGGTCGAGCTCTTCCTGCACCGCGATCTCCCCGCGCCGTAACTTCTGCAGCAGCCGCGGCGACACCTCGTCGCGGCGGTAGCTCAGCGCATCGCCGGCCTCGAGCAGGCTGGCGTCGAGGGCGTGGCGGAACTCCTCCCGCGCGTGCGCCTCGTCGCGCTCGGCCATGCGCGCACGCGGTCGCGGTCGCGGCTTGCCGGGCGGCGCCGTCGCCTCGGGCAGGCGCCGCACCGGGCCGATCGCGGCACGGAACAGTTCGCTGTCGTCTTCGTCGTCGTCGCGCGGGTCGGCCATGCCGCCAGCCTAGCGACGCGGACGGTTCGCGCAAGCCGTGGCGCCGGTCGCCGGACGCGTCGGATTCATCGGCTATCATGGGTCCCTCGCCGTTCGACGGACGGCGTCCCCACGATTCGGCAGTTCAGCAACAAGGGAGTCCATGCGAGTTCTGGTCAGCAACGACGACGGCGTCGACGCCCCCGGTATCCGCGTCCTCGCCGAAGGCCTGCGTGCCGCCGGCCATGAAGTGCTGGTGGTGGCGCCCGATCGGGACCGCTCCGGCGCCAGCAACTCGCTCACCCTGGATGCGCCGGTGCGCGTGCAGCAGCTCGACGCTTCCACCTGGCGCGTGTACGGCACGCCGACCGACTGCGTGCACGTGGCCATCACCGGCATGCTCGAAGCGGAGCCGGACATCGTCGTGTCGGGTATCAACAACACCGCCAACCTCGGCGACGACGTGATCTATTCGGGTACCGTCGCCGCGGCGATGGAAGGCCGGTTCCTCGGCCTGCCCGCGGTGGCGATGTCGCTGCAGACGGTCGACCACACCGGCAAGCATTACGAGACCGCCGCGCGCGCCGCGGCGGAGATCATCGCCCGCCTGCGCATCGATCCGCTGCCCGCCGACACCATTCTCAACGTCAACGTGCCCGATCTGCCGTGGGACGAAATCCGCGGCTTCGAGGTCACCCGCCTGGGCAACCGCCATCGCGCCGAGGCCTGCATCCCGCAACAGGACCCGCGTGGCCGCCAGTGGTGGTGGATCGGTCCGGCCGGCGCCGAGCAGGACGCCGGTCCGGGCACGGATTTCCACGCCGTCCGCACGGGCAACATCTCGATCACGCCGATCCAGGTCGACCTGACCCGCTACCACGCGCTCGACCAGGTCGCGAGCTGGGTCGATGGCCTGGCGGTTTCGCTGGGGCGCGGCCGGGAGCGCGTGGCGTGACCCTGCGCATGCGCCTTCAGCCCGAAGCGATCGGCTCGGGCATGACCTCGCAGCGCGTGCGCGACCGGCTGGTCGATCGCCTGCGCGACAACGGCATCCGCGACGAGCGCGTGCTCAACGCGATCCGCACCGTGCCGCGCCACCTGTTCGTCGACGAGGCGCTCGCCACGCGCGCGTACGAGGACACCGCACTACCGATCGGCCACGGCCAGACCATCTCGCAGCCGTGGGTCGTCGCCAAGATGACCGAAGCGCTGCTCGAAGGTGAACCGAAGAAGGTGCTGGAGATCGGCACCGGTTCGGGTTACCAGGCCGCGGTGCTCGCCGCGCTCGGACTGGAAGTGCACACCGTCGAGCGCATCGGCGAACTGCTGCGCACCGCACGCAAGCGCTTCCGCCAGCTCGGCATGAACGTGCGCAGCAAGCACGACGACGGCCGCATCGGCTGGCCGGAGAACGGCCCGTTCGACGCCATCATCGTCACCGCCGCCGCACCGGCGCTGGTGGACGCCCTGACCGATCAGCTCGCCGCCGGCGGCACGCTGATCGCACCGGTCGGTGGCGCGGGCGCGCAGTCGCTGCTGCGCCTGAGCAAGGACGCCGACGGTGCGATCTCGCAGCAGACGCTGGCTCCGGTCGTGTTCGTGCCGCTGTTGTCGGGCATGGTCGATTGAGCACTACCGAAAACCAGCACAGGAACAGGGGCGGGCGTTGAAGATCTTTGGACCGTTGTACGAGCGCACCATCACCTGGGCGCGCCACCGGCATGCGCCGACCTACCTGACCGGATTGAGCTTCGCCGAAGCGGTCGTGTTCCCCGTCCCGCCGGAAGTGATGCTGGCGCCGATGTGCCTGGCCCAGCCCCGGCGTGGCTTCTGGTTCGCGACCCTGAGCCTCATCGGTTCGCTGTTCGGCGCGGTGGTGGGCTATGCGCTGGGCCACTTCGCCTACGAGCTGGTCAAGCCGGCGCTGGTCGCGCTGGGCTGGATGGAGCGCATCGACGCGCAGGTCACGCAGTTGCGCGACATCGCCGCGCATTCGCCGTGGCAGGCGTTCTGGCTGCTGGTTCTCGCTGGGTTCACGCCGATTCCGCTGAAGATATTCACCTGGGCGTCGGGCATCGTCGGCGTCCCGCTGGCACCGTTCGTCGCCAGCATGTTCATCGGCCGTGGCAAGCGCGTGTACCTGATCGCGCTGGCCATTCGTCTTGGCGGCGTGCGCGCCGAAGCGGCGCTGCGGCGTTACATCGAGCCGATCGGCTGGATTTCGTCGGTGCTGCTGGTGGCAGCGCTGGCGTGGCTGGTCTGGAAGGCACAGTTCGGATGAGAGGGCGCATGGCCGGTACATCGCGAATCGTCATCGCCGCCGCGTTCGTCGCCGTGCTCGCGGCCGGCTGCGCGAGCTCCAAGGTGTACCGCGAGCCGGGCGCGTCGTCGTCCGCGCCGTCGAAGCCGAAATACGGCGTGACCACCACGGTGAAGCGCGGCGACACGTTGTTCAGCATCGCCTCGCGCAATGGCATCCGTGCGCCGGACCTGGCGGCGTGGAATGGCATCGATCCGCCGTACACGATCTATCCGGGCCAGCGCCTGCGCCTGTACCCGGGCAGCCGCAGCGGCACCGCCACCACGACGCGTCCGCCGACAGGCACGACGAAGCCGACGACCACGGCGCCCACCACGCCGACGCCGACCGCACCCAAGCCAGCCGCGCCCACGCCGGCGGTCAGCGACATCAAATGGCGCTGGCCGGCCGACGGCCAGCTGATCGGTCGCTATGTCGCGGGCGAACCGACCAAGCAGGGCATCGACATCGCCGGCAACAGCGGTGCGCCGGTGCGCGCTGCCGCCGACGGCGTGGTCGTGTACTCGGGTTCGGGCCTGGTCGGCTATGGCGAGCTGATCATCATCAAGCACAACGACCAGTGGCTGTCGGCCTACGGCCACAACCGCAACCGACTGGTCAACGAAGGCCAGCTCGTGCGTTCGGGCCAGCAGATCGCCGAGATGGGTCGCAGCGGCGCGCCGCGCGAGATGCTGCACTTCGAAGTCCGCTACAACGGCAAGCCGGTCGATCCACTGCTGTACCTGCCGAAGCAATGACCGCGCGGCCCGCACGATGCGGCGGGCCGGTGCCGCTCTGGCTGCGATTCGCGCTGCTATGCCTGTTCGCATCGCTGGTCGCATGCCGTACGACGACGGACGATGCGCGCGTCGCGCCCGCAGACGACGATGCGCCAATCGACGTGGTGACGCTCAACCTCTGGCATGACCGCGACGATTGGCCGCGCCGGCAGTCGATGATCGTCGACGAACTGCGGCGCCTGTCGCCCGACGTGATCCTGTTGCAGGAAGTGCTGCAGGACGAAGGCCTGCCAAACCAGGCGCAGGCGCTCGCATCGCAACTGGGCTACCACTGGCATTTCGTTTCGGTGGACGCACCCGAACGCGCACGCCGTTACGGCAACGCGATCCTCACGCGCGAGCCGATGACGCAGCGCGGTTCACGCGCCTTGCAGCCGTCCGATGACTACCGGATTGCCGGCTGGGCGCGCATCGAGCTGCGCGGACGACCGCTCGCGATCTACGTCGTGCACCTCAACTTCACCGACGCCAGCGGCGCCACGCGCGCACGGCAGATCGGCGGCGTGCTGGATCTGGTCGCGGCGACGCGGGGTGATGCGGACGTGGTGATCGGCGGCGATTTCAACGCGCGTGCCGATGGTCCAGAGTTCGCACCGCTGCGCGCGTCGTATCTCGATGGCTACGCCGCGACGCATGCCGGCGACGATGTCGACGCGCCGGCGCACACCACGCTCAACCACGCGTTGGGCCATGCACCGCAGCGGATCGACCACGTGTTCGCGCAGGCCGATGCGTTCGTGCCGTTGGAATCGCGCCGCTTGTTCGTGCAGCCCGCCGCCGATGGCACGTGGGCATCGGATCACTTCGGACTGTGGGTGCGCCTGCGAAGCCGCTGAGCGACCTCGCCGCGAACGCGGTTCAGCCGCCGAGCACGAACGCCGCAACCACCCGACGGCCTTCGCTGGCGAGCACGTTGTAGGTGCGCGCGGCCGCCGCGTTGGTCATGGTTTCCAGGCCGACGCCGCGCCCCAGGCAGGCGGCGAGCACGGCCGCTGGCGGGAACACCTGGGCGGCGCCGCTGCCGAGCAGGATCACTTCCGGCTCCAGCGCCAGTACCGGTTCGAGGTCGTGTGGCGTCATCGCCTTCACGTCGCGCACGGGCCAGTCTTCGATCAGCCGGTTCGGCGACAGGACGAAGCTCGCGTCGAGCAGGCGATCGTTCACCCGGGCCGAGGAGCCGTCCGCGGCGCGCAGGTAGAACTCGTGGTCGGGGTGTTCGAGATTGAGCTGCATGGGCCCGTGATGGGGACGGCTCGCCGGAATGGAAGGCGAGCCCGGTCGAATCAGGCGCGGGGCAGGACGATCTGGCGCCGTTCCTTGCTCGGGCGGTACAGCACGGCGGTATGGCCGATGCGCTGGACCAGCGCGGCGCCGGTGCGTTCGGCGATATCGCCGATCATCGCGTCGCGGGCGTCGCGGTCCTCGGCGCCGACCTTCACCTTGATCAGCTCGTGGTGTTCCAGGGCCAGGTCGATCTCGGCCACCAGCGCCTCGGTCACGCCCTTGCCACCCACCTGCAGCATCGCCTTCAGATCGTGGGCCTGGCCCCGCAGGAAGCGGGTCTGGGCTGAGGTCAGGACGGTCTGCATTTGGAAATCACGGGAATCGGGCGGGGGCGCGCAGGGTATCATGAGCGCCCCCGGCACCCTCACGCGCGATGGCGACCCGCAGCAAATCCAGCCAGCGCTGGCTCAAGGAACACTTCTCCGATCCCTTCGTGAAGAAGGCCAAGGCGGAAGGCCTGCGCTCGCGTGCGGCCTACAAACTGGAGGAGCTGGTCGAACGCGACCGGCTGCTCAAGCCGGGCATGGTCGTGGTCGACCTCGGCGCCGCCCCCGGCGGCTGGTCCCAGTGGGTCCGGCAGGAACTGGACCGTATGGATGCGGCCCGTCCGGGCCGGGTCATCGCCCTGGACATCCTGGAAATGCCATCCCTGGCCGGGGTGGAATTCCTTCATGGGGATTTCAGGGAGGATGCGGTCCTATCCGGTCTGGTGGCTTCCCTCGGGGGGCAGAAGGTGGACCTTGTCCTCTCCGACATGGCCCCCAATAAGAGCGGTGTGGATGCGGTCGACATGCCCCGGGCGATGTACTTGTCCGAGCTGGCGATGGACTTCGCCGACCAGCACCTGCGTACCGGGGGCAACTTCCTGATCAAGCTGTTCCAGGGCGTGGGCTTCGACGAGTACGTGAAGGAACTGCGCCGCCGCTACGACAGGGTGGTCATCCGCAAGCCGGAGGCGTCGCGCAAGCGGTCGCCCGAGGTGTACGCGCTGGCACAGGGCAAGCGCGCGGTTATGAAGTAAGGTTCGTGAGATACCCGTTGTACGGCGACTGCGGTCATCCGCATGGCGCCGCCCCCGTTGCAATGCGCCGCGCTGTAATGCGCCTTTGGCACAGGTAGGAAATAGATGAACGATTTGGCCAAGAATCTGCTGCTTTGGGTGATCGTCGCCGTCGTCCTGATGGTGGTGTTCCAGGCATTCGGACCGCGCGCGGTGAGCAGCGCCGAGCTGCCCTACGACCAGTTCGTGCAGCAGGTCCAGAAGGATTCGGTCAAGCAGGTGAAGATCGCCGAGGACAACACGACGATCACCGGCGAGCGCAAGGACGGCAGCAAGTTCACCACGTTCAAGCCGCGCGAGGACAAGGACCTCGTCAACGACCTGCTCAACCACAACGTCGCGATCGATCAGGCGCCGCCGAAGGATGGCCCGACGCTCATCTACATCCTCATCAACGTACTGCCCTGGCTGCTGTTCATCGGCATCTGGCTGTACTTCATGCGGCAGATGCAGCAGGGCGGCAGCAAGGGTGCGATGAGCTTCGGCCGTTCGCGCGCCAAGCTGCAGGGCGAGGACCAGGTCAAGGTCACTCTGGCCGACGTCGCCGGTTGCGACGAGGCCAAGGAAGAAGTCGGCGAGCTGGTCGAGTTCCTGCGCGATCCGTCCAAGTTCCAGAAGCTCGGCGGCAAGATTCCGCGCGGCGTGCTGATGGTCGGTCCTCCGGGCACCGGCAAGACGCTGCTTGCGCGCGCCATCGCCGGCGAGGCCAAGGTGCCGTTCTTCTCGATCTCCGGTTCCGACTTCGTCGAGATGTTCGTCGGCGTCGGCGCCAGCCGCGTGCGCGACATGTTCGAGCAGGCCAAGAAGCACGCGCCGTGCATCATCTTCATCGACGAGATCGACGCGGTCGGCCGCCATCGCGGCGCCGGCCTGGGCGGCGGTCACGACGAGCGCGAGCAGACGCTCAACCAGCTGCTGGTCGAGATGGACGGCTTCGAGGGTGGCGAGGGCGTGATCGTGATCGCCGCGACCAACCGTCCTGACGTGCTCGATCCCGCGCTGCTGCGTCCGGGCCGTTTCGACCGCCAGGTCGTGGTCGGCCTGCCGGACGTGAAGGGCCGCGAGCAGATCCTGCGCGTGCACATGCGCAAGCTGCCGCTGCACGACGACGTCGAGCCGATGACGATCGCGCGCGGCACGCCGGGCTTCTCCGGTGCCGACCTGGCCAACCTCTGCAACGAGGCTGCGCTGTTCGCCGCGCGCGAGAACGCCAAGGACGTGCGCATGGAGCACTTCGACAAGGCGCGCGACAAGATCCTGATGGGCGCCGAGCGCCGCTCGATGGCGATGAGCGAGGACGAGAAGAAGCTTACCGCGTACCACGAGGCCGGCCACGCCATCGTCGGTCGCATCGTTCCCGAGCACGATCCGGTCTACAAGGTCACGATCATTCCGCGCGGTCGCGCGCTGGGCGTGACGATGTACTTGCCGGAAGGCGACAAGTACAGCTTCAACAAGACCGCGATCGAGTCGCAGCTGTGCTCGCTGTACGGCGGTCGCGTCGCCGAGGAGCTCATCTTCGGTTCGGACAAGGTCACCACCGGTGCGTCCAACGACATCGAGCGCGCGACCAAGATGGCCCGCAACATGGTCACCAAGTGGGGCCTGTCGGACGAGCTCGGCCCGATCGCTTACGGCGAGGAAGAGGACGAGGTGTTCCTGGGTCGTTCGGTCACGCAGCACAAGAACGTGTCGAACGAAACCGCGCGCAGGATCGACGAGGTCGTGCGCGGCATCCTGGACAAGGCCTACGCGCGCACCACGGAGATCCTGAGGGAAAACCTGGACAAGCTGCACGTCATGGCCGACACGCTGTTGCAGTACGAGACCATCGACGCGCACCAGATCGACGACATCATGGCCGGTCGCCGTCCGGGTCCGCCGGCCGACTGGTCCAAGTCCGGTCGTACCAGCAAGGATGACGGAGAGCGTCCGGGCGCGATCGGCGGGCCTGCCGCGCAGACCTGATCCACGCGTCCATCGAACGACGAAGAAGCCGGTCCCGTGCCGGCTTTTTTGTGCCTGTCGTCCGCCGGTCGCGCCGGACCGTAAGATGTTTCATCGCACCACGACGACGGCCACGATCATGTTCGACACCACGCTCATCCTCGACTGCAACGGACGGCCGCTGATCCTCGACCGTCCACGCGTGATGGGCATCGTCAACGTCACGCCCGACTCGTTCTCCGATGGCGGCGCGCACGACACGCTCGAAGCCGCGGTGGCGCACGGGTTGCGGCTGGCGGAGGAGGGCGCCGATATCCTCGACATCGGCGGCGAGTCGACGCGCCCCGGCGCGGCGGATGTCCCGGTCGAGGAAGAACTGCGCCGCACGATTCCGGTGATCGAGCGGCTGGCGAAAGAAACCTCGTTGCCAATCAGCATCGACACGTCCAAGCCCGAGGTGATGCGCGCCGCCGTGCAGGCCGGCGCCGGCATGATCAACGACGTCTACGGTCTGCGGCGCGAGGGCGCACTCGATGCTGCGGCGTCGCTCGGCGTTCCGGTGGTGCTGATGCACATGCAGGGCGAGCCGCGTTCGATGCAGCAGGCGCCGCAGTACGACGACGTCGTCGCGCAGGTGCACCGCTTCCTCGCCGAACGCATCTTCGCCGCGGAGATGGCCGGCATCGCGAAGAAGAAGATCGTCGTCGATCCGGGTTTCGGCTTCGGCAAGAACACGGAACACAACCTGGTGCTGCTCGCGCAGCTGGAACGTTTCGGTGAACTTGGTGTGCCGGTGCTCGCGGGCCTGTCGCGCAAGCGCACGATCGGCGAGATCACCGGGCGCGACGATCCGCGCGAACGCGCGAGCGGATCGGTCGCCGCGCATCTCATCGCCGCACAGCGCGGCGCGAAGCTGCTGCGCGTGCACGATGTCGCGGCGACGGTCGATGCGTTGAAGGTATGGAGCGCGGTGGCCTCGCAGGCGATGCCGCGCGCGAAGTCAGGCCCCGCGATGCCGCGCTGGCCCGACGACGAGTAAGCTGGACAAATATTGACCACATTCCTGCAGCCCTTGCACCGCAAGCGCTGCAGCGTGATGCGCACATGGATGTCCGCATGCTTGTCCACAAGCGCTGTGGACAATCGCGGCAGCGCGTGTCGTCGTCGAGTGCAAGCGACGCGAATGTCAAACGATTTTTGCGGTCAATTTTTCGCCAAACCTCTTGCGCTCCTTGTGCGGCAAGGCGTGCAGGCCTGTCTCCACATTTCTGTCCGCAGGTTTGTCCACAGGTTGTGTGGATAGTCGCGGTTCGCGGTTGGCGCGCACGTCGGCGTGGATCGAAGGCGACGGAAATCCGTCGCGGGCCGCGACGGGCCGCTGGTGAATTTATGACCATGTTTGGCGTGCCCCGCGTCGTTGCAGGCGATGCGACGGTTCTGCACACATCTGTCCGCAGGCTTGTCCACAGGTGGTGTGGATAGTCGTCCCCGACTGGCCAAATTATCGCCAAACCTGCTGCGGGCCTTGCCACGCCTGGGGCGCAGGCGCTTATCAACAGCCTTGCCCCAGCGGTTCTCCACAGCGTCTGTGGAAAGCGCGCGGTTCCCCGGCGCGTGCGCCTGTGCGAGGCTACGCGCCCGGCCCCTGTGCTCCGTCCATGCCCGCCGAACATGCCCGTCGATACGCGCCCCATCGCGATTGCCCTGATGGGCCCGACCGCGTCGGGCAAGACCGCGCTCGCGCTCGACTGGGCCGAACGCTTCGGCGGCGAGATCCTCAGCGTCGACTCGGCGCTGGTGTACCGCCACCTCGACATCGGCTCGGCCAAGCCGACGGCACAGGAACGCGAACGCGTGCCGCACCATCTGCTCGACCTGCGCGAACCGTGGCAGCCGTACTCGGCGGCGGAGTTCGCGGTTGATGCGCGTCGCGCGCTGGACGACGTGCTCGCGCGCGGACGGCTGCCGATCCTGGCGGGCGGCACCGGCCTGTACTTCCACGCGCTGCTGCACGGGCTGTCGCCGATGCCGGAGGCCGATCCGGCGACGCGGGCGAGCCTGGAGCGCGAGGCCGCCGAACGCGGCTGGGCCGCATTGCATGCCGATCTGCTGCGGATCGACCCTGAGGCGGCCGCGCGCATCCACGCCACCGATGCCCAGCGCATCCAGCGCGCGCTGGAGGTCTACCGCCTCTCCGGACGCACCATCAGCGACTGGCGGCGCGAGGCTCCCGCCGCGCCGGCCCTGCCGGTGCGCGTGCTGCGCCTCGTCTTGGCACCGCAGGATCGCGCGGTGCTGCATGAGCGCATCGAATATCGCTTCGACCGGATGCTCGCCGAAGGTTTTCTCGACGAGGTCCGCGCGCTGCGCGCCATGCCGGAACTGCGCGACCATCCGGCACCGCTCGAACTGCCGGCCCTGCGCGCGGTCGGGTACCGCCAGGCGTGGGAGCACCTCGACGGTGCCACCGGCGCCGCCGAATTCCGCGATCGCGGGGTATATGCCACGCGCCAGCTCGCCAAGCGCCAGCTGACCTGGCTGCGCGGCGAACTCGACGCGCAGTGGTTCGATCCGCAGCGCGAGGCCGCCGCGCTGGAGGCGGCGAGGGCGCGTTTCATGGACGGCGCGCACGGTACCGCGAGCGGCTGAGCCGGGTACGCGTGCGACGCGGATCTTTGCGCTACCATCGGGCCGTCGCCGCTGTGGGGACAGGGAACGGCGATGCGGCTTGCGCCGCCCTTATAACTAGAACGAGTTGGGGAACAACGTCATGTCCAAGGGACAGTCTTTGCAGGATCCTTTCCTGAATGCGCTGCGGCGCGAACGCGTGCCGGTTTCGGTCTACCTGGTCAACGGCATCAAGCTGCAGGGCACCATCGAATCCTTCGACCAGTTCGTCGTGCTCCTGCGCAACACCGTCAGCCAGATGGTCTACAAGCACGCCATTTCCACCGTGGTTCCGGCGCGCAACGTGCGCGTGGGACCGGGTGGCGGCTACGTGCAGTCCGCCGACGGCAGCGGCGAGGGCGGCGAAGAAGCCGAGGTCGAGTAAGGCCCGCCACGGCGGTCCGGAATCCCGGACCGCGGCGAAATACACGACCTGCGGCCCTTGCGTGGCCGCGGGTCCGTGCCCATCTTGTCGACTGATCCCCCACAGGCTCGACCCGGTTTGTTCGAAAGATCCCGCAAAGGCGAACACGCGCTGCTGATCCAACCCCATGCCGGCGGCCCGCCGGACGAGGATCTGCTGGAGGAGTTCGCCGACCTGGCCCGCTCCGCCGGCGCGACGATCGCGGCCGTGCTGACCGCGCGCATCGACCGCCCCAACGCGGCGATGCTGATCGGCAGCGGCAAGCTGGAGGAGGTGAAGGCCGCGGCCGACGCCACCGGCGCCGACCTCATCCTCATCAACCATCCGCTCAGTCCGGGCCAGGAACGCAACCTCGAGCGCGCATTGCAGCGCCGTGTGGTCGACCGCACCGGACTGATCCTGGACATCTTTGCCCAGCGTGCGCACAGCCACGACGGCAAGCTGCAGGTCGAACTGGCCCAGCTCAAGCACATGGCCACGCGCCTGGTGCGCGGCTGGACCCACCTGGAGCGCCAGCGCGGTGGTTCCATCGGTCTGCGCGGTCCCGGCGAAACCCAGCTGGAAACCGACCGCCGCCTGCTGCAGAAGCGCCTGGAACAGTTGCAGAAGCGACTGGACAAGGTCGAAGTGCAGCGCACGCAGATGCGTCGCGCGCGCGTGCGCAGCGAGCTGCCGCGCGTGGCGCTGGTGGGCTACACCAACGCCGGCAAGTCGACGTTGTTCAATGCGATGACCGGTGCGGACGCGTACGCGGCCGACCAGTTGTTCGCGACGCTGGACCCGACGGTGCGCCGCATCGAACTGTCCGGCGGCAGCGTGGTGCTGGCCGACACGGTCGGCTTCGTGCGCGACCTGCCGCACGAACTCGTCGCCGCGTTCCGTTCCACCCTGTCGGAAGCGCGCGAGGCCGACCTGCTGCTGCACGTCGTCGACGCGGCCGATCCGCTGCGCGACGAGCGCATCGCCCAGGTCGACGAAGTGCTCAAGGACATCGGCGCCGGCGACCTGCCGCAGCTGCTGGTGTTCAACAAGATCGACAAGCTCGACAACGGCGAGACCGCGCAGCCGCGACTGGACCGTCCCGCCGAGGGTCGCAACCGCGTCTGGCTGTCGGCACGGGACGGGCGCGGCCTGGACCTGCTGCGCCAGGCCCTGGCCGAATCGCTGGACCTGCGCCACGTCGTCGGCGAAGTGCGCGTGCCGCCGCAGGCCGCGAAGCTTCGTGCGAAGCTGCACGACCTCGGCGCCGTTCGCGGCGAGGATCACGACGAGCACGGCTGGCGCATCCGCGTCGATCTGCCCCTGGCAGACGCGCAGCGCCTGTTCGTGCAGGCCCACGGCGAGGCGCTGCGAGCGCTGCTGCCGGAGCCGGAGGACGAAGACGCGGCCTGAACCGCGTCGGCGCCTTGCTTGAGGCACGCGTCACCCCCACCTAGAATCGACGCACGTTCGCGCAGCTGAATGCGGACGCGGATCCATCTCCTGGAGCAGGCATGGCCTGGAACACCCCTGGCAGTGACAATTCCGGCGGTTCGAACGGACGAACCCCGCGGCAACGCAGACCCGACGGCCGCGGCCTGGACGCCCTGCTCGAACCCCTGCGCGGCCTGTTCGGCGGCGGTGGTGGCGGTGGCATCCTGCGCTGGGTCGGCCTGGTCCTCGGCCTGTGGCTGGTGTTCAACTGCTTCGTGCTGGTGACCGAACAGGAGCGCGGCGTCGTACTGCGCTTCGGCCAGTTCTCGCGCGTGTTGCAGCCAGGCCCGCACCTCAAGGCGCCGTGGCCGATCGAGCGCGTGACCAAGATCAACGCGACCCAGATCAAGACCTTCAGCGAGAACGTCCCGGTGCTGACCTCCGACGAGAACATCGTCCAGGTCGAAGTGAACGTGCAGTACCGCATCGGCGACGTGCGTCTGTACATGTTCGGCACCCGCGACGCCGACCAGATCCTGCAGCAGGCCGCGCTGAGCGCGGTGCGCGAGCAGGTCGGGCGTTCCACCCTGGACACCGTCCTCGGCGCGCGCGTCGCGCTGGCAGGCGCCTCGCTCACCAACCTGCAGAAGTCGCTCGAGGCCTACCGCACCGGCCTGGTGGTGACCGAACTCAACCTCGCCAACGCGCGTCCGCCGGAGCAGGTCAAACCGGCCTTCGACGACGTGAACAGTGCGCAGCAGGACAAGGACCGCCTGATCAGCGAAGCGCGCGCCTACGCCGCGAAGATCGTGCCCGAGTCGCGAGGCCAGGCCGCGCGCGTGCGCACGGTCGCCGAGGGCTACAAGAGCGCGACGATCGCGCGCGCGGAAGGCGACGCCAACCGCTTCTCGCTGCTGGTCGAGCAATACAAGAGCGCCCCCGACGTCACGCGCAAGCGCATGTGGCTCGATACCGTGCAGGACGTGCTGGCCGGCAACCGCAAGATCGTCGGTGGCGATTCGCGCCAGTTGCTCTACGTGCCGATGGATGACGGCCGCGCGCCGCGCACCGACACGTCGACGCCGCTGCTCACGCCCGAACTGTTGACGCCCAGCATCACCCCCGACACGTCTGGTGGCGTCCGGCCCAGTCGTTCGTCCCGTCCCACCGGTCGCGAGGAGGTGACGCGATGAGATTCTCCATGTGGATCGCGCTGGCCGTGGCCGCGCTGCTGGCGTTGATGGGATCGGTGTTCGTGGTGAGCGAAGGCCAGACCGGCATGGTGCTCAACCTCGGCCGCGTCGTGCGCAGCGATATCGGCCCGGGCCTGCACTTCAAGTGGCCGCTGGTGGAAACGCGACTGGTGTTCGACCGCCGTTTCCAGGTGCTCGATGCCGCGCCGGAGCGCACGCTGACTTCCGAACGCAAGGACGTCAGCGTCGACTTCTTCGCGGTGGGGCAGATTTCCGACGTGCGCGCGTTCTACCGCGCCACCGGCGGCCAGGAAGACGTGGCCATCAATCGCCTGGCGCCCATCATCAAGGCGTCGCTGCGCGATGAGATCAACGCGCGGACGCTGCAACAGGTGGTGTCGGGCAGCCGCTCGGAAGTCATCAGCGCCCAGCTGGATGCGATCAATCGCGGCGCGGCGACGGTCGGCGTGCGCATCATCGACCTGCGTATCAAGCAGATCGAGCTGCCCACCGACAGCCAGGTCATCAACGACGTCTACAAGCGCATGAGCGCACAGCGCCAGCAGGTCGCCAGCAAGCTCCGCGCAGAGGGCGCCGAGCAGGCCCAGACCATCCGTGCCGACGCCGATCGCCAGCAGACGGTGATCGTGGCCGAAGCCGAACGCGACGCGCAGAAGCTGCGCGGCGAAGGCGATGCCGAGGCCACGCGCCTGTACGCGCTGGCCGCGAACAAGGACCCGGGCTTCTACGCGTTCCAGCGCAGCCTGGATGCCTATCGCAAGGCGTTCGCGGACGGCGAGGGCGTGATCGTCCTCGACAAGGACGATCCGTTCCTGCAGTACCTGCGTTCGGACCGCTGATCCCGCGCCGCGACCACGATGAGCGAGCTGTTGTCGGCCCTGTGCCTGGTCGCGGTGTTGGAGGGACTGTTCCTGTTCGTGGCTCCGCGCGGCTGGAAGCGGGCCGCCGAACAATTGCACGCCTTGCCTGACCGCCATTTGCGCGTGGTCGGCGGGATCGTGGTGGGGATCGGCCTGCTGTCGCTGTGGTGGGTACGGACCTGACGGTCTTCACATCCGCTGCCCAGACCTGACCGGATCGGGCCGAAGCGCATCGGATTGGCCTGGCGGGGTGGTCCCGCCCACCCAAAACCCGGATAATGCACAAAAGCCGGACGGGGCCCTGCGCCCCGCCGGCTTTCTTGCTGTTTGCGGACCCTTCCGCGGCAGCCCGGCATTGCCGGTCCTCAATGCAACGGAGTCAGGAGCTTCGAAATGGGTCAGTCAGTCGTCGTTCTCGGTGCCCAGTGGGGCGATGAAGGCAAGGGCAAGATCGTCGATCTGCTCACCCGGGAAATCGGCGCCG
The DNA here is from genome assembly GCF_009765165.1 of Lysobacter panacisoli. Taxonomy (NCBI): domain Bacteria; kingdom Pseudomonadati; phylum Pseudomonadota; class Gammaproteobacteria; order Lysobacterales; family Lysobacteraceae; genus Lysobacter; species Lysobacter panacisoli. The sequence goes on along the minus strand of NZ_VLNU01000001.1, from coordinate 189,899 downwards.
TCGTGCGCTTCCAGGGTGGCCACAATGCCGGCCACACGCTCGTCATCGGCGGCAAGAAGACCGTCCTGCACCTGATTCCGTCGGGCATCCTGCGCCCGGACGCGCTGTGCCTGATCGGCAACGGCGTCGTGCTGTCGCCGGCTGCTCTGCAGAAGGAAATCGCCGAGCTCGAAGGCAACGGCGTTGAAGTGCGTTCGCGCCTGAAGATCAGCCCGGCCACGCCGCTGATCATGCCGTACCACATCGCCCTGGATCAGGCCCGTGAGAAGGCAGCCGGCGGCAAGGCCATCGGCACCACCGGACGCGGCATCGGCCCGGCGTACGAGGACAAGGTCGCGCGTCGCGGCATCCGCGTGGCCGACCTGCATTACCCGCAGCAGCTCGCCGAGAAGCTGCGCAGCACGATGGACTACCACAATTTCGTCCTGACCAAGTACCTGGGCGTCGAAGCGGTGGACTTCCAGCAGACGCTCGATGAGGCGCTGGCCTTCGGCGAATACGTCGAACCGATGAAGTCCGACGTCGCCGGCATCCTTCACGACCTGCGCAAGCAGGGCAAGAAGGTGCTGTTCGAAGGCGCGCAGGGCTCGCTGCTGGACATCGACCACGGCACCTATCCGTACGTGACCTCGTCCAACACCACGGTCGGCGGTGCGTATGCCGGCACCGGCGTGGGTGCGGATGCGATCGACTACGTGCTCGGCATCGCCAAGGCCTACGCCACGCGCGTCGGCGGCGGTCCGTTCCCGACCGAGCTGGACGACGAAGTCGGCCAGGGTCTCCGCGATCGCGGCGCCGAGTACGGCGCCACCACCGGCCGCCCGCGTCGCTGCGGCTGGATGGACATCGTCGCGCTGCGCCGCGCGGTGGCCGTCAACGGCATCACCGGCCTGTGCATCACCAAGCTCGACGTGCTCGACGGCATGGAGAAGCTGAAGATCTGCATCGCCTACGAATACCGCGGCAAGCGCACCGAGTACGCGCCGCTCGACGCCGCCGGCTGGGAAGAATGCACGCCGGTGTACCTGGAGTTCCCGGGCTGGGACGAGAACACCCACGGCATCACCGAGTGGGACAAGCTGCCGCCCGCCGCACGCGCCTACCTGCGTGCGCTGGAGGAACTCGCCGGCTGCCCGATCGCCATCGTCAGCACCGGTCCGGACCGTGACGCGACGATGGTGCTGCAGGACCCGTTCGCCTGACCCGCGCACGACTTCGATAAAGAAAAGGCCCCGCAATGCGGGGCCTTTTTGTTTGCAGGCGTGCTGTCGGGTTCGCCGCGTGAACGCAGGGCAGGCGACGCGAATCAGGCGAGCATGTCGATCCAGCGCGCCGCCACGCCCGCGAGGTGTCCCGACAACACGCCGAACACCGCGATGGCGATGCTGCCGGCGGCCCACGCCGCGCCGAGCAGCCAGCCGTCGCGCTCTAGCAGCGCCAGTGCGAACAACAGCAGCAGGCCGCCGAACAGGTAGTTGGTGAACGGAATCGGCAGCGACAGTAGCAGTCCGAGCAACACCAATAACAGGCCGGTGAAGAAATCGGCGAGGCGATGGTCGAGCAGCACCGTCGCTCGCGGACGAACCAGCTTTTCCAGACGTACCAGCCACGGCGAGATCAGGTCGCGGAAGCGCGCCATTGCGTGCCGGTGCGGGCCGCGTCGCGCGAGGAACTGCGGCAGCCACGGCTGGCGTAGTCCGATCAGCAACTGCAAGCCGATCAGGATCACCAGCGGGCCGCTGACCGCGCCGCCGACGCCGGGAATCGGAATGAACGCCGGGATTGTCGAGACGAACAGCAGCATGCCGAAGGAGCGGTCGCCCAGGCCGTGCAGCACGTCGCCCATGCGCAGCTGCTCGTCCGGATCGCCCGCGGCGAACACGTCCAGCAGGGCGCGCGTGCCGGCCTCGCGGGGAGCGTCAGCCCGAGGTTTCATCCGTCGCGGGCTCCTGCTCCGGCCGCTTGTACAGCAGCAGTTTGTCGATGCGTGGACCGTCGAGATCGACGACTTCGATGCGCCACAGGCCCCAGTCGAAGTATTCGCCGACGTAGGGGATGCGGCCGAAGTGCGCGATCACCATGCCCGCGGCGGTGTGGAAGTCGTGCTCGTCCTCGTCGGGCAGGCGACCACCGCCGACCAGCTCGCGCAGGTCTTCCACCGGCAACGCACCGTCGATCAGGAACGAACCGTCGGCACGTTCCACGACCGGCGCGTCGTCGTCCTCGGTTTCGCCACCCGCACCACCCATGCTGTGGACGCGGCCGACCACTGCGTCCATCAGGTCGGCGATGGTGACCATGCCGCTGATGTCGCCGTACTCGTCCACCACCAGCGCGAGCGACTGCTGCTCCTCGCGGAAGATTTCCAGCAGCTTCATCGCGTGCGTGGACTCGGACACGAACAGCGGCTCGCGCAGCGACTTGAACAGGTCCGGCGCGCGTTCGTCGAGGCGGTCCAGCAGCGACTTCACTTCGAGGATGCCGACCACTTCGCTGTCGTTGCCGCGATAGACCGGATAGCGCGAGAACTGCGTCTGCCGCATCGTCGCCAGGTTCTCGGCGAACTCGGCGGATGCATCCAGCCAGGAGATGCGCGTGCGCGGCGTCATCAGGCTCTCGGCGGTGCGATCGCCCAGGCCGAGCACGCGGTTCATCATCTTGCGTTCGTCGGCGTCGATCACGCCCTGCTCATGGCTCTCGGTCACCAGCAGGCGGATCTCTTCTTCGCTGATCGCGCTGCGAGCATCGTCCTTCACCCCGATCAGGCGCAGGAAGAGGCGATTGATCGCGCCCAGCGCGGCCACCATCGGACGAGCGCCGCGCGAGAGCCAGTACAGCGGGATCGCGACGGCAGAGGCGATGCGTTCGGAATTGGTCAGCGCAAGACGCTTGGGGATCAGCTCGCCGAAGATCACCTGCGCGGCCGTGATCAGTCCCACCGCGGTGCCGATGCCGATGCCTCGGGCGTACTCGCGCGCGTTGGGGAACAGGCCTTCCAGCCAGCCGGCGATGGCCAGACCGATGGCCTCGCCGCCGAACACGCCAGTGAGGACGCCGATCAGGGTGATGCCCACCTGCACCGTGGACAGCAGGTTGTCCGGATGCTCGGCCAGCTCCAGCGCCATCTTGGCGCCGCGGCTGGTCTCGGCCATCTGCTTGAGCCTGAGCTTGCGCGAGGTCATCAGCGCCATCTCCGACATCGCGAAGAAAGCGTTGAGGACAATCAGGGCAATGACGATCAGCAGTTCCAGCATGCGGTCCGTACCTCAGGATGGCAGGCTGGAGTCGACGCGCCGTGAGGGGGCGCGAAAGCGGGGGCGGGCGGCCGTTCTGGGTCGTCGTCCATCTAGGGGAGGGGTGCGGAGAGGGGGTGAGTCTTCACGATGGTAGCAGGCCGGCCGGATTCAACCTTGCGGCCGGGGAGGCGCGGGTGTCGCCAAACCGTCATAATTCCGCCCTGCGACCCCCATCGAGCCGGTGTTCCGGCCCCACAAGGCACCCTCCGCATGTTCTCCCTGCAAACCATCTTCGGCCAAGGCAACCAGTTCTACACCCTGCTGGAGGAAGCCGCGGTCGCCGCGCACGACAGCACCAAGGCGCTGCACGCGATGCTCAAGACGGCCGATCGCCAGCCGGCGCTGGACGCCTTCAAGCTGGCTCGCCAGCGCGAGCGCGAAGCGTCCGACAAGATCAGCCACGAACTGGTCAACAGCTTCATCACGCCGATCGAGCGCGAGGACATCGAAGCCCTGGGCTCGGCGCTGTACAAGATCCCCAAGCAGGTCGAGAAGTTCGCCGACCGCTACTCGCTGGCGACGCGCCACCTGGAACACATCGACTTCGCGCCGCGCGCGGCGATGCTGGAGCAGGCCGCAGCGGTGGTCGTGCAGATGGTGCAGCAGCTGCGCCATCTCAAGCTGGAGCCGATGAAGGCGCTCAACGACGAGCTGCGTTCGATCGAGAGCGAGGCCGACCGCCTGATGCTCGAGCTGTACCGCGACATCTACTCCGGCCGCCTCGACAACCTGCAGATGTTCCTGCTCAAGGAGTTCTTCGAGATCCTGGAGAAGGCCATCGACCGTTGCCGCGAAGCCGGCGTGGTCGCCTACGAAATCGTGTTGAAGAACTCGTAAGGGGCCGGGCCGATGTTGACCCTGGTCCTGGTCGTGGTGTTCGCGGCGCTTGCGTTCGAGTACATCAACGGCTTCCACGACACCGCCAATTCGATCGCCACCGTGGTGGCGACCAAGGTGCTCTCGCCGATGCAGGCGGTGGCGCTGGCGGCCATCACCAACCTGCTCGGCGCGCTGTGGGGCACCGCGGTCGCCAAGACGATCGCGTCCGGCCTGCTCGATACCGGCGTGGTCGAAGTCACTTCGCAGCTGATCCTGTGCGCGCTGCTCGGCGCGATCGTGTGGAACCTGATCACCTGGTGGAAGGGCCTGCCGTCCTCGTCCTCGCACGCGCTGATCGGCGGTCTGTGCGGTGCCGCGGTCGCGGCGGCCAGCAACAATTTCCACTCGGTCATCTGGTCGCATCCCGCAGACCCTTGGTACAAGAGCGCCGGCGTGCTGTGGAAGGTGATCGTGCCGATGGTGTCCTCGCCGCTGCTGGGCTTCGCGGCCGGCTTCCTGGTGATGGGCGTGCTGTTCGCGATCATCTCCTTCATGGCGCGCAGCGGCGGCATCCTCGCGCGCATGGCGCGACCGCGCTGGGTCAACGCGTTCTTCGGCAAGGCGCAGCTCGCCTCGGCCGCCGGCATGGGCTTCGCCCACGGCATGAACGACGCGCAGAAGACGATGGGCATCATCGCGCTCGCCCTGGTCGGCGCACAGTCGGCCGGCACGCTGGACAACCTGCCGCCGTGGCTGGCGTTCCTGCACCCCTCGCAGAACGCGCTGGAGCACAACGACATCGATCTGTGGATCAAGCTCACCTGCGCCATCGTGATGGCCGCCGGTACCGCCGCGGGCGGCTGGCGCATCATCAAGACGCTCGGCCACAAGCTGGTGAAGCTGCATCCGATCAACGGCTTCGCCGCAGAAACCAGCGCGGCGTCGGTGATCATGGCCGCATCGACGCTGGGCATCCCGGTCTCGACCACGCACAACATCTCGTCCGCGATCATGGGCGTGGGCACGGCCAAGCGCTTCAACGCGATCAAGTGGACCGTCGTCGAGAAGATGATCTGGGCGTGGATCCTGACGATCCCGGCCGCCGGCGGCATCGCCTACCTGTGCTTCGAGATGTTCCGCTTCTTCGGCTGGGCGTAACGCCCGCCGCATCGTTGCCACGACGCACACACGAAGGCCCGCGCAAGCGGGCCTTTCGTTTTCCGCGGAATCAGAACAGGTCGCCGCCCGCCGAGAGCATGCGTTCCATGCGATCGCCCAGGCCGCCGATCTCCAGCACCAGTCGATCGACTTCCGCCGGATCGAGGCCGTCGTACGGACGGTTCTCGCACAGTTGCAGGTGCGGTACGCCGTCGAGATCGCCGATGGCGAGGTAGCCGACGCGACTCTGCCAGTTGAAGATCAGCGCCTTCTTCGCGTCCAGGCCGGTGATCGGCGCGACTGCGGTGCTGACGCGCAGGTACGGGCGGCCGTCGTCGTCGTCGAGTTCGGACAGGAAGATCGCCTGGTGGCGCGTGCCGTGGTCGAGCGAGAGTTCGATGCAGACGACATCGACGTCGTGCTCGGTCATGTGGAATTTCGCCGCCTGCAGATGGCGGCGGATGGAGTCGAAGTTGCGCACGGGCGGCTCCTTCCGGGGGATGCCGCTATGCTACCGCGATGAGCAACGACCCGGCCGACTCGCGTCGGCGCATTCTGGCGGCGATCCGCGCCATTCCCGCGGGCGAGGTTGCCGGTTATGGCGAAGTCGCACGCCGTGCGGGCCTTCCCGGCCGTGCGCGCCTTGTCGCGCGGGTACTGGGCGAGAACGACGACCCAGGGCTTCCCTGGCATCGCGTGCTGCGTTCGGACGGCCGTATCGCGTTCCCGGAGGGCTCCAAGGGCTTCCGCGAGCAGAGCCAGCGGCTGCGCGCCGAGGGCGTGCGCGTGGAATCAGGCCGTGTACGCGGGCTGCGCGCCGCTGCGACCCTGGACGAGCAGATGTGGGGCATGGGCATGCACGCCGACGCGCCGGTGCGCCCGCGTCGCACGGCGGACAAGCCGCGCAAGGCTGCGACAAGCGCGAAGCCGGCACGAACGCCGGCGAAGAAGGCACGAACGTCCAGGACGCCCGTCCGCGGCTAGCCCCTACCTACGGATGAGCGCAGGCGACCGGGGCAACGGCTACCATGTAGCGCACCCAAGGAGCCGTGATGTTCTCCAACCTTCCCCCCATCACCAAGGCCCTGCTGATCGCCAACGGCCTGGTGTTCGTGCTGCAGCTTCCCTTCGTCATCGGCGACGACGCGCTCGCGTATTTCATGCTTTGGCCGCCTGGCAGCGGTTCGCAGGTCTACGGCATCGAATTCATGCCGTGGCAGCTGGTGACGTATGCGTTCATGCATGGCAATTTCGCCCACCTGCTGTTCAACATGCTGGCGCTGGCGATGTTCGGCGCGCCGCTGGAACACGTCTGGGGCGATCGCCGTTACCTGACGTACTACTTCGTGTGTGTGGTCGGCGCGGCGCTGTGCCAGATCGGCGTCGGCATGTGGACGATGTCGCAGGGCGGCGAGGCGTATCCGACCGTCGGTGCGTCCGGCGGCATCTTCGGCCTGCTGCTCGCGTACGGCCTGCTGTTCCCGAACCAGCGCGTGATGCTGCTGATTCCGCCGATCCCGATGAAGGCGCGCACGCTCGTGCTGGTCTACGGTGCGATCGAACTGCTGCTGGGCATCAGCAACGTGATGCCGGGCGTGGCGCATTTCGCGCACCTGGGCGGCATGCTGTTCGGCTGGCTGCTGATCCGTTACTGGCGCGGGCAGCCGCCGTTCGGCGGTCGCAAGCCACCGCGGATGCGCGTGGTCAAATGATCGACGCCGGCTCGCGCACGAGCCGGTCATCTCGTCACGGGAACAGCCGCACCTGCTGGTCCGCCGCCAGCTGCATCGCGCTGCCCGCCTTGCACGCATACGCTTCACCGAATCCGGGCTCGTTGCGCAGCGGGCCATTGGTGCGCCACTTGCCCGGCGCGTGCACGCTGGTCGCGGCGCGCTGCTGCGCGGCCTCCGGCGTCAGCTTCTGCGGCCACAGCGACGCCCAGCCCTTGTAGAACGACTGCTGCGCCGGCTTCGCGGCCGCGGGTTCGGCCTTGCGGAACGCGGACCATGCGAGGTCCACGCCGGCGATGTCGGCGATGCTTTCCTCGTTCGTCTGTGCGGCGTTGATCTTGCGGCCACTCAGTTCCGGGTCGTCGTAGCCGCCGTATTGCGCAGCGACGCGCTTGCCGAGTACGTCCCAAGCACTTGCTTCGGCTGGCGTCCACCAGTCGCGCAATTCCTGTTTCGCATCGACGTGACGGCCGCGGTTGTCGAAGCCGTGACTGAGTTCGTGGCCGACCAGTGCGCCGTAGGAGCCATACAGCCATGCCGCGTCCTTGCCGGTGTCGAACACGGGCGGCTGCAGCATCGCCGCGGTGACGATCAGGCGGTTCTGTGCGATGTCGTACGCGAGCGCGGGATCCTGCGGCAGCACGTCCCAGCGACGGTCGGCGTTGCCGCGGCCGATGCGCTTCATCTCTTCGCGATGGCGCCACGTCGAGGCGATCAGCATGTTGCTGCCGAAACTGCCACGGCCCATCGGCTGCACGGTGTAGTCGAGGTCGCGGTTCGGCGTGCCGACTTCGATCTTGAGCTTGTCCAGCTTCGCCTTCGCTTCGGTCTTGGCGGAGGCACTCAGGCGCGTGTCGCGATCGAGCGCTTCACCCAGCGCGGCGCGCAGCTGCGCGGCGATGTCTTCGGCACGCTTGTCGGTGCTGGCGGGCAGGTAACGCGCGGCGTATTCGTGGCCGACCATCGGTCCGGCGGCGAGCGTGATCGCATCGAGCACCGCCTGCTGGCGCGTCGGCGGTGAGGCCAGCCCGCGCAACACGCGGCCACGGAATTCGAACTCCGCATCGCGGAAGGGCTTGGCCAGGTACGGCGCCATCGCATCGCCTACGCGCCAGCGCAGGTAAGCCTTCCACTGCGCGGGCTTGAGGCTGCCGACGAGTCCGTCGAGCTGCGCGAACAGCTCCGGGTTCGCCATCGACACGCGATCGTCCGACACGCCCTGCGCCTTGAGGAAATCGCCCAGCTGCAGGCGCTTGTAGCGCTTGGCGAGCGATGCGGTTTCCACCGGTGCGTAGTTGGCGCGCGGATTGCGCAGGTCGAGCAGCGACTTCGAAGCGCGCGCAATGCGCGTCTCCAGGTCGATCACCGACTGCGCGTCCGAGCTCAGTTGCCCCTGCGGCGTGCCCGTGAGCGCGAGGATCTTCTCGACGTAATTGCGATAGCGCCCCATCAACGCCTGCGTGTCGGCGTCGTTGCGCGTGTAGTACGCGGGATCGGGCAGGCCGAGCCCGCCCTGTGCGAAGTAGCCGATGTGACGGTTGAGATCGCCCAGGTCGATGTCGGCGCCGAAGTTGAACAGCACCGGGATGCCGACCTGGTGCAGTGCGGCGATCGCGGGTGATACGTCCTTCGCATTCTTGATGGCGTCGATGCGCGAGATCAGTGGTGCGATCGGCTGCGCGCCGTCGCGTTCGACAGCGGCTTCGTCCAGTCCGCTCGCCCAGAAATCGCCAAGCAGTTTCTGCACGTTGTTCTGCGGCGATTTCGACGCGGCCTCGAGCAGGTCGCGCTGTTGCTGGCGCGCGCGTGCGCCCAGTTCCTCCAGCGCGGACACCGATCCGGTGCTGCCCGGCGTGTGGCTTCGCAGCCAGTCGGCGTTGGCGCTGGCGTAGAAGTCGCTGCACGCGGATGGCGCGGCGGCGGCCTTCGGCTTGCTGCTGCGCTTCTTCTGGGCATCGGCCGGCGAGGCGAGGCCGGCGATCAGGCTCACGACCAGGGCACATCCGAGTGGACGCAGGTTCATGGCGGCATCCGTGGGGGAGACGGGTGGCCGGAGTCTAGCAACGGGCGTGTGATGGCCCGCAAAGAAGAAGGCCCGGCGGAAACCGGGCCTTCGGACGGCCGACGACGAGTGCGGCCGCTACTTGCGTTGTGGATCAGGCGATCCGTGCGATCACCAGATCACGACCTGCTTGTCGCCCTCGCGGACCATCGGCTGGCCCGGCTTGCACGAGAACGCCGCGGCGAAGGCCGGCAGGTTCGACGGCGCACCGACCGCGCGGAAATTGGACGGTGCGTGTTCGTCGGTGTTCACGCGCAGCTTCAGCTCATCCGGCGTGAAGTTGCGACGCCACACGGTGCCCCAGTTGAGGAAGAAGTGCTGGTCGCGGGTCAGGCCGTCGGTCATCGGATCCGGCTTGCCTTCGGTCGCCTTCTTCATCGCGTCGTAGGCCGTGGCCAGGCCGCCGAGGTCGGCGATGTTCTCGCCCAGCGTCAGGTCGCCCTTCACCTTCAGGCCCGGTGCGGCTTCATAGCCGTTGAACTGCGCCACCAGCTTGTCGGTGCGGCCGGAGAAGCCCTTCGCGTCGGCCTCGGTCCACCAGTTTTCGAAGTTGCCCGACGGTCCGAAACGGCTGCCCTGGTCGTCGTAACCGTGGGTCATTTCGTGGCCGATCACCGCGCCGATGCCGCCGTAGTTGGTGGCGTCGTCGGCCTTCGGGTCGAAGAACGGCGGCTGCAGGATCGCGGCCGGGAACACGATCTCGTTGCGCGACGGGTTGTAGTAGGCGTTGACCGTCTGCGGCGGCATGCCCCATTCGGTGCGATCGACCGGCTTGCCGATCTTGCCCAGCTCCCACTTGTAGTTGAACTCGTTGGCCGCGAGCACGTTGCCGATGTAGCTGTCGCGGCTGGTGGCAAGGCCGGTCCAGTCGCGCCACTTGTCCGGATAGCCGATCTTCGGCGTGAAGGCGGCCCACTTCTCCATCGCCTTCTTCTTGGTGTCGTCGCCCATCCACGCCAGATGCTCGATGCGCGCCTTCAGCGCTTCGGAGAGGTTCTTCACCAGCTCCTGCATGCGCACCTTGGACTCGGCCGGGAAGGCGACCTGCACGTACATCTCGCCCATCGCCTCGCCGGCGGTGCCGCGAATGGCCGCCAGCACGCGCTTGCCGCGCTCCTTCATTTCCTTCTGGCCGCGCAGGGTCTTGCTGTAGAAGTTGAAGTTCTCTTCGACGAACGCGTCCGACAGGAACGGCGAGGCCTCGTCGACCGTGTGGAAGCGCAGGTACGACTGCCACTGCGCCGCCGGCACGTCGGCCAGCATCGCGCTGACTTCCTGGTGGAACTTGGGCATGGCGAGCGAGAACATGGCCGGCGTGGCCACGCCCTGCGATTCGAAGAACTTGGTCCACGGGAAGTTCGGCGCCAGCTTGTCGGCGTCGGCCGGGCTGATCGGGTTGTAGTACAGCGACACGTCGCGCTGCAGTTCCTTCTTCTCGGTCGATGCCTTGGCCAGGCGGGTCTCGAACGCGATCACGTCCTTGGCCTGCTTGGCAGCGTCGGCCGCCGGGACCCCACTCAGCTCCAGCACCTTGGCGACGTGCTGTTCGTACGCGGCCAACTTGTCCTTCTTGTCGGCGTCGAAGTAGTACGGCTTGTCCGGCAGGCCCAGGCCGGCCTGCGAGGCGTAAGCGATGTTGACGTTGGAATCCTTGAAGTCGGCGTCCGGGCCGAAGTCGAACAGCACGTTCTCGCCCTTGGCCGCGCTGGTGCGCAGGTAGTCGGCGATCTTCTCCTGGCTGTCGAGCGCGGCGATCGCGTCGAGCTGCGCCTTCAGCGGGGCGATGCCCTGCTGGTTGATCTTGGCCGCGTCCATGCCGGTCGCCCAGAGGTCGCCGACGATCTTCTGCACGCCCGTGGCCTTGGTGTCGGCGCCGGCCTGCTCGGCGAGCTGGCGCTGCACGGCGGTGGAGCGCTCATCGAGCATCTCGAACGCGCCCCACGAGGTGCGGTCGCCCGGGATGGCGTTGGCGGCCAGCCACTTGCCGTTGACGTAACCGTCGAAGTCCTCGCACGCGTTCTTGCTCGCATCCAGGTCGCTGGCGACGAAGCGGTTCACGCCGGGCAGCTTGCTCTCGTCGAGTGTGTAGGCGGCCGGCTGGTCGGCCTTGGCCGTATCGGCGGCCGGGGCGGCTTCTTCCTTCTTGGCGCACGCGGCCAGCGAGGCGGCGACGGCCAGGGACAACACGAGGACTTGCGGTTTATTGAGGCTCACAGAGGGCTCCGGCCGTGACGGCGTTGGACAGTTCGAACAGGCCCCGGAACGGGGCATCGGGCGACATTAGCTTCGATTGTCCCGGGGGGAGGGTGTCGAAGGTCACATTGACCGGGCGGGAAGAGCGGTCCGGAGGCTGGTCGCACAGGGCCGGGTCGATCCGCCCGAATCGGCAATGCAGACCCGGGTGGGACAACGGCATGCCTGGAGGCTTGCTGGCGGGGCTGATGCACTCGGACGCAACCGTAAAAGCCCGACGGGTATCTCTTGTGCCTGACGGAGCACGTTCCTAAGCTCCGCCGACTTTTTCGCAGTTCACAAGGACCTGAAGTGAGAAAAATTCTGCTTGCCTGCCTGCTCATCGCCGGCGCCTGCACCACCGCCTCCGCCCAGACCTGCCGCGACACCAGCGCCTACGAGCCGGCGCGAAAGATCGTCGCCGACCTCGGCCGCATCGTCGCCCCGGGCGGCATCCAGGAAAGCTACAAGACCCGCATCGGCGGCATCGAGCAGTGGGTCAGCATCCGCGGCCAGGACAAGGCCAATCCGGCGATCCTGTTCGTGCACGGCGGGCCGGCCTCGCCATTGATGCCGACGACGTGGCAGTTCCAGCGCCCGCTCGAGGAGTACTTCACGATGGTGACGTACGACCAGCGCGCTGCCGGCAAGACCTTCGGAGAAACCGATCCGGCGTCCATCGAGAACACCATCCACATCGCCAACTACGTCGACGACGTGATCGCGATGGCCGAGCACGTGCGCAAGCGCCTGGGCAAGGACAAGGTGATTTTGATGGGCCACAGCTGGGGCACGCTGATCGGCATGCAGGCCGCGCTGAAGCGTCCGGACCTCTTCCATGCCTACGTCGGCATCGGCCAGGTCGTCGACGTGCGCGAGAACGAGCGCGTCAGCTTCGATTACGCACTCGCGCAGGCGAAGGCTCACAAGAACGAAAAAGCCGTGCGCGAGCTGGAAGCGATCGCGCCGTACCCGGGCGACAAGCCGATCACCCGCGACCGGATCGTCACCGCGCGCATCTGGGCGCAGCACTACGGCGGCATGACCGCGTTCCGCGACGAGTCGGCGTACTACTTCTACCAGGCGCCCAAGCTGTCGCCGGAGTACGAGGACAAGGATCGCTGCGCGATCGACGAGGGCAACATGTTCACGCTCGGCCGGATCCTGCCGGAGTTCCTCGAGACCGACATGTCGGGCGTGCGCGAATTCCCGATCCCGCTGGTGATCTTCATGGGTCGCCACGACTACACCACCCCGTCGGAACCGACCGCTGCGTGGCTGGCGCAGGTGAAGGCGCCGTACAAGCAGGGCGTGTGGTTCGAGCGCTCATCGCACATGATCCAGTGGGAAGAGCCGGGCAAGGTGCTGGTCAGCCTGCTGCAGTACGTGCGCCCGCTCGCGGACGTCACGAAGAAATGACGCGCCCTCGGGTCTGCTTGCACTGCACGCAGGCCCGGACCGCGACGATCGTGCGATGACCTTCACCCGAACCTACACCACCGACGAACCCGCGCGCGCCGACGTCGATGCCTGGCGCGGCGCGGCGGTGCTCGAGTTCGGTACCGGCTGGTGCGGCTACTGCACCGGCGCGCAGCCGTCGATCGAAGCCGTGCTCGCGCCGCGCGACGACATCCGCCACCTCAAGGTCGAAGACGGCCCCGGTCGTCCGCTCGGGCGTTCGTATCGCGTGAAGCTGTGGCCGACGTTGATCGTGTTGCGCGATGGCGCCGAAGTCGCGCGCGTCGTGCGTCCGTCTGGCGAACACGAGATCCGCGACGCGCTGCGTGCGCTCGACGCGGGCTGACGCGCGTTCGCTCTGAATCGCAGTCGAACGCGAACGCGCACTCACGACTCGATCACGCCGTGCTGCACGCGGAACTCACGCGTGCCTGCGAAGACTGCGGACTCCTCCTAGTGATGGAGCCTGCATGGACACCAGCACTGTCGCCAACGCGGCCTACAGCGCCAACACCTTCCTGTGGATGTGCCTGTTCGCGTTCGGCCTGATCCTGTCGATCCTGTGGATACTCGTCCCGTTCGCGGTGTTCGGCATCAAGGGCCTGTTGCGCCGCATCGTGCGCAACCTGGAAGTCATCGAGAAACAGAACCTCGACCTGCTCGCCGCGTACCGCGATTTCCCGCGCCAGGGCGAGACGGTGGTCTACCGCGACGTGCGCCCCGACGGCACCGTGGTGGTGCGCGAGGAGCGCACGGCTCCGCCGCTGTGAGCGATGCGGTGAGCCGCGCGCATGAAACGGCAACCGCCGTCATGCGCGCGGTTCGCATCCATCACCAGATGACGATCTGCTTGTCGCCGTCGCGCACCATCGGCTGACCGGTCTTGCACGAATAGCTGCCGGCGAAGCTGGCGAGGTTGGACGGCGCGCCGATCGCGCGGAAATTCGCCGGCGCGTGCGAGTCGGTGGTCAGGCGCACGTCGAGTTCCTGTGGCGTGAAGTTGCGGCGCCACACGGTTGCCCAGTTCGCGTAGAAGCGCTGGTCGCGGGTCAGGCCGTCGGTCTTCGGATCGCGCTTGCCCGCGCTGGCGGTCTGCAGCGCGTCGTACGCGACGGCCAGGCCGCCGAGGTCGGCGATGTTTTCGCCCAGCGTCAGCTTGCCGTTGACGTGCTTGCCCGGTGCGGCCTCGTACTCGTTGAACTGCGCGACCAGCTGATCGGTGAGCTTCTTGAAACCGGCTGCGTCGGCTTCCGTCCACCAGTTCTCGAAGTTGCCGGTCGGCCCGAAGCGGCTGCCCTGGTCGTCGTAGCCGTGGATCATTTCGTGGCCGATCACCGCGCCGATGCCACCGTAGTTGAGCGCGTCGTCGGCCTTGGGATCGAAGAACGGCGGCTGCAGGATCGCGGCCGGGAACACGATCTCGTTGGCGCTGGAGCGGTAGTACGCGTTCACCGTCTGCGGGCTCATGCCCCATTCGGTGCGATCGACGCGCTTGCCGATCTTGCCGATGTTCCAGCGGTAGTTGAACGCGTTGGCGGCCTGCACGTTGCCGATGTAGCTGGCGCGCGTCGTTTCCAGGCCCGTCCAGTCGCGCCACTTGTCGGGGTAGCCGATCTTCGGCGTGAAGGCGGCCCACTTCTCCAGCGCCTTCTGCTTGGTTTCCGGGCTCATCCACGCCAGGTTCTCGAGGCGATGCTTGAGCGCGACACGCAGGTTGCCGACCAGCGTTTCCATGCGCGCCTTGGATTCGGCCGGGAACGCGGCCTTGACGTACATCTGGCCCAGCGCTTCGCCGGCCTGGCCGTTGAGCGTGTCGAGGGTGAGCTTCCAGCGCGGCTTGATCTCCTGCTGGCCGCGCAGGGTCTTGCCGTAGAACGCGTAGTTCTCCTGCACGAACGCGTCGGACAAATACGGCGAGGCGCGGTCGATGTTGCGGAAGGTCAGGTAGCTCTTCCACTGCGCCAGCGGCACCTGCGCGAGCATCGCGCTTACTTCCTGGTGGAAGGCGGGGATGGCGAGAGAGAACTTCGACGGCGCGGCGACGCCCTGCGAGGCGAAGAACTTCGTCCAGTCGAAGTTCGGCGTCAGCATGTTGGCCTGCGACAGCGTGACCGGGTTGTAGCGCAGTTCCGCATCGCGCGAGAGCTCCACGCGCGACTTCGACACCTTCGCCAGGCGCGTTTCGAAGGCGACGATGTCGGCGGCCTGCTTCGCCGCGTCGGCGGCGGGCACGCCGCCCAGTTCCAGCACCTTCGCGGCGTGGGCCTGGTAGGCGGCCAGTTCCTTCGCCTTGCCGGCGTCGGTGTAGTAGGTGCGGTCGGGCAGGCCGAGGCCGCCCTGCATCGCGAAGGCGATGTTGCTCATCGAATCCTTGAAGTCCGGACCCGAGGAGAAACCGAACAGCACGTTGTTGCCGTCGGCCGCGCTGCGGCGCAGGTAATCGGTAAGGCCATCGCGATCCTTGATCGCGGCGATGGCATCGAGCTGCGGCTTCAGCGGCGACAGGCCGAGACGGTTGGCCAGTTCCACGTCCATGCCGGTGGCGAAGAAATCGCCGACGATCCGCTCGACACCGGTGGCGTTCGGATTGGCCGCGGCCTGCTCGGCGAGCTGGTGCTGGATCGCATTGGAGCGCTCGTCGAGCATCTCGAACGAACCCCAGGTCACGCGGTCGCCCGGGATCGGATTGGCCGTGCGCCACTTCTGGTTGATGTACGCGCCGAAGTCCTGGCAGGCATCGAGCGAGCGGTCGATGTCGGCGGCGAGGAAGCGGTTCGGCGCGGGCAGCTTGCTCGAGTCCAGCGACGGGGTTGGCGATCCGCCCGGTGCGGCGTGGGCCGCGAGTGCGGCGATGCCGGCGGATACGGCGAGGGACAGAAGCAGGACGTGCGGCTTGCTCATGGAAACGGGCTCCGGGCGTGCGGGTGTGGCGATCAGGCGGACCGCCCACCTTAGACATCCCGTGGGGCGGACGGGGGTGTCGAAGGTCACGGAGCGCGGTGGCCGGCGTGCTACGTTCGTCGCACCACCACTCTTGGCATAGGGGCGGCATGCGGGTGCATTTCCACGGAGCGGCCGGCGAGGTCACCGGTTCGCTGCACGAAGTCGAGGCCGCCGGCGGGCGGCTGCTGCTGGACTGCGGGATGATCCAGGGCAGCCCGGAGGCCGAGCGTCGCAACAGCGAGCCGTTCCCGTTCGAACCGGCCGCGATCGACGCGCTGGTGATCAGCCACGCGCACATCGACCACATCGGTCGCGTGCCGCTGCTGGTCAAACGCGGTTTCGCCGGGCCGATCTACGCCCAGCAGGCGACCGCAGACCTGATGCCCATCATGCTGCTCGACGCCGCGTCGATCTCCGAAGGTGACGCCGAACGCTTCAACCGCCATCGTCGCGCCGGCGAGCCCGAACACCAGCCGCTGTACACGCGCGACGACGTGCACGCGGCGATGGCGCGCGTGCAGCCGCTGCCGTACGACACGCGCACGACGATCCAGCCCGGCGTCGAGATCGCCTTCCGCGAGGCCGGCCACATCCTAGGCTCGGCGAGCGTGGAGATCTGGGCGGACGGCCGCAAGCTGGTGTTCTCCGGTGACCTCGGTCCGAAAGGCACGCCGATCCTGCGCGATCCGGCGAATATCGACCGCGCCGACCTGGTGCTGATGGAATCCACTTACGGCGATCGCCTGCATCGCGATCGCGCCGAGACGATCCGCGAACTTGGCGACATCCTCGACGCGGCGTGGAAGGAGGGCGGCAACGTGCTGATTCCCGCGTTCGCGGTCGGGCGCAGCCAGGAGCTGTTGTACTGGTTCGCGCGCCACTGGGACGAATGGGGTCTGTCGCGCTGGCGCATCTTCCTCGACAGCCCGATGGCGGCGAAGGTGGTCGGCGTCTACGACCGCCATGCCGAACTGTTCGACGAGGACGCACGCCGGGTCTGGCAGGACAAGCCCAATCCGTTCCGCCTGCCGAACCTGCACTTCACCCAGGCGCGCGACGAATCGATGGCGATCAACCGCATCGAACGCGGCGCGATAGTCATCGCCGGTTCCGGCATGGCGAACGCGGGGCGCATCCTGCACCACTTCCGTCACCGGCTCGACCGGCGCCAGACGCATGTGGTGTTCGTCGGTTACCAGGCCGAAGGCACGCTCGGGCGGCGACTGGTCGACGGCGCGAAATGGGTGCGCATCCACGGCTTCGACGTGCGCGTGAGCGCGCAACGCCACACCGTCGGCGGATTGTCCGCGCACACCGACCAGCGCGGGCTGATGGCGTGGTACGGCGCGATCGCCGGCGGCGATGGCGTGGCGCATCCGCCGCTGGCGCTGGTGCACGGCGAAGACAAGGCGCGCGAAGCGTTGGCCGGCGAGATCGGCGAACACTTCGCGGTGCAGGCCACGCTGGCGCGGCCCGGTATGACGCTGGAGGTGTGAGCGGTCGCGAAGCGCAACCGCCGCACCTCACTCGCGTGCCACGCCCTGTGCCGCCGCGGCGGTTTCCGGGGTGAGCGGTGTCGCCGCCTGGCGCGGACGCGTGAACGGCGTCGGCGTCGGGCCTGCGCGCAGGTTTCCGTACAGCATCGCCGTGCCGGCATTGAGTCCTTCGGCGATCTCCAGCTCGACGCGTTCGGCGTCGCGGCGGCGTATCTCCTCGACGATCGCGCGCGCATCGGCCTTGTCCACACCGAGCTGGCACAGCGCGGCCTGGCCGAACTTCATCGCCGACTCGAACGTCTCGCGGACCTGCACGTCGACGCCGGCGTGGATCAACTCCAGCGAATGTTCTCGGTCGTAGGAGCGCGCGAGCAGCTTCGCCTGCGGGAATTCGCTCTTCGCCAGCTCTACGATCCGGTTCACCGCTTCGTTGCCGTCGATGCAGATGGCAATCACCTGCGCGGCCGGCGCGCCCGCCGCGCGCAGCACGTCCAGGCGCGTGCCGTCGCCGTAGTAGATCTTGAAACCGAACGAACTGGCGTTGCGGATCATCTCGACGTCGGTTTCGATGATGGTCACGTCCACGCCGCGCGCGAGCAGCGACTGGCTGACCACCTGGCCGAAGCGGCCGAAGCCGATCATCAGCACGCTGCCGCTGAGACCTTCGGCGACTTCGAGGTCGTCGGTCTTCTCGTCGGGCTTGCGCAGCCACGGACGCACCGCCAGCGTCACCAGCGGTGTCAGTGCCATCGACAGCACCACGATCGCGGTGAGGTTGGCGTTGTGCTGCGCGGCGATCACGCCGCTCGCGGCCGCGGTGGAATACAGCACGAACGCGAACTCGCCGCCCTGCGCCATCAGCGTGGCGCGATCGAGCGCTTCGACGTGACTGGAGTGAAGCAAACGCGCAACCAGATAGATGCAGGTGGCCTTCGCGACCATCATCGCCAGCACGACGCCGACGATGAACGCCCAGTTCGATGCGACCAGCGACAGGTCCAGCGCCATGCCGACGCCGAGGAAGAACAGGCCGAGCAGCAGCCCGCGGAACGGCTCGACGTCGGCTTCGAGCTGGTGGCGGAAAGTGGATTCCGACAGCAGCACGCCGGCGAGGAACGCGCCCATCGCCATCGACAGTCCGCCCAGCTGCATCAGCAGCGCCGCGCCGAGCACGACCAGCAGCGCGGCCGCGGTCATCACCTCGCGCGCCTTCACCGCGGCGAGCAGGCGGAACAGCGGATTGAGCAGCCACACGCCGACGGCGACCAGCGCGACGATCGCGCCCGCGCCAATGGCTATCGACGTCCAGCGCGAGGTCTCGGCGACCGCGGGTGTCGGCGCGAGCAGCGCAACCACCACCAGCAACGGCACGATCAGCAGGTCCTCGAACAGCAGCACCGAGACGATCTTCTGGCCGTGCGGCAGGGCGACGTCGCCGCGTTCGGCGAGCAGTTGCATCACGATCGCGGTGGAGGTCAGCACGAACCCCGATGCGCCGATGAACGAAACGGTCGGGCTGTAGCCGAACGCGAGCCCGACGAGGGTCAGCACGACCGCGCACACCGCGATCTGCAGCGTGCCCAGCCCGAAGATCTGCCGGCGCAGGCTCCACAGGTGCGAGGGGCGCATCTCCAGGCCGATCACGAACAGGAACATCACCACGCCCAGTTCGGCCACGTGCAGAATCGCCTGCGGGTCGGAGAACCAGCCCAGCCCGAACGGGCCGATCACCAGGCCCGCGGCCAGGTAGCCCAGCACGGAGCCCAGTCCCAGCCGCCTGAACAGGGGCACCGCGACCACGGCGGCGCCGAGCAGCGCCACCACCCTGACCAGATCGCCCGAACCTGCTTCCGCCATCACCCACCCCCGATGAACCTTGTCCTGACGGGCAGCCTACATGGCTGGCGGCGCCCGTCGCTTTCGCGTAGAGTGCGCCCCGTTCAGCGCACGGCTGCCTCCCCGCAAGGGTACGTTTCCCAGGTATGCCCGCCGTGGACCGCATTGCGGTTCGAGCAAACGGCTTCTATCCCGCACGTCTTTCGTCGCGCAGACACGGCCCGGAGCATCCGGCAGCCGTCATTTCGATCGCTCGCACCGCGGTTCCAGGGAACGCGCGAGCCTTCACGCGGTATTTGTCCGCGCACGCCGTATGGCGTGCCGCGTCGCCGCGAGCCAAAGGAGCTTCACTCCATGACGTTCGAAACCCTCGGGCTGTCGCCCGCACTGCTGCGCGCGCTCGCCGAGCAGAATTTCGCCACGCCCACCCCGATCCAGGCCCAGGCCATTCCGCTGGCGATGGCCGGCCACGATTTGCTGGGCGGCGCCCAGACCGGCACCGGCAAGACCGCCGCCTTCGGCCTGCCGCTACTGCAGCGCCTGTCGAAGCAGACCCCCGGCAACGGCTTCCGCCGTCCGCGCGCACTGGTGCTGGTGCCCACGCGTGAGCTCGCCGTGCAGGTCACCGACAACCTGCGCACGTACGCCAAGCACGTGCGCATGAACATCAGCGCCATCTTCGGCGGCGCCGGCATGGGCCCGCAGGTGGAGATGTTCCGCCGCGGCGTCGACGTGCTCGTCGCCACGCCGGGCCGCCTGATCGACCACCTCGATCGCGGCACCGTGAAGCTCGATGCGATCGAGATCCTCGTCCTCGACGAAGCCGACCGCATGCTCGACATGGGCTTCCTGCCGGCGATGAAGCGCATCCTCGGCAAGCTCCCGCGCGATCGCCAGACGATGATGTTCTCGGCCACGTTCGAGTCGCAGCTCAAGGCGCTGGCCGTGGAGTTCATGCGCGAGCCGAAGCAGGTGCAGGTCGCCGCGCAGAACACCATTGCGCAGACGATCACGCACCGCGCGCATCCGATCGACGTGGCGCGCAAGCGCGATCTGCTGATCGACATCCTGGCCAAGCGTCACACCGATCAGGCCATCGTGTTCGGCCGCACCAAGCACGGTTGCAACCGCCTGGCGGAACAGCTGGAAGACGCGGGCCTCGTCGCCGTCGCGATCCACGGCAACAAGAGCCAGGCGCAGCGCCAGAAGGCACTCAATGCGTTCAAGGCCGGCAAGGCCCGCGTGCTGGTCGCCACCGACGTCGCTGCACGCGGCCTCGACATCCCGAACCTGCCGCTGGTCATCAACTACGACCTGCCGATGGTGGCCGAGGACTACGTGCACCGCATTGGGCGCACCGGCCGCAACGGCGCCAGCGGCGAAGCGCTGTCGCTGGTCGCGCCGGAAGAGGGCGGCCTGCTGCGTCAGGTGCAGAACATGCTCAGGTCCGATGTCGAAGTGGTGGTGGTGGAAGGCTTCGAGCCGTCGCGCCCGATCCAGCTCAACGCACCGCTGCCGAACCCGCGCCAGAAGCAGGGCGCCGCGCGCAAGCCTGCGCACCGTCCGCACGGCAAGCCGGCCGCGCGCCATGCGCACGCCGGTCCGAAGCAGCATCGCGGCGGCGGCCAGGGTCGCGGTTCGCGCAGCGGCATCGCCTGATCGCACGCCCCATCGCTGACGTTAGAAAAGCCCCGGTTCGCCGGGGCTTTTTTTTTTGCGTGCGAAGGCGAACGTTCGTCAGCGACGCGAGACGCTCCCAAGGTGCGTGCGGCGTCAGGCTTGAAGTCCGCGCGGAGGGCTCAGCCCTCCGGCGGATCCGAATCGAGCACCTGCACCGGCGCGCCGCCGGTGGTTTCCGGCGACATGCGTTCGTCGGTGACCAGCATCACCACACCGGGTGTCAGCAGCGGCAGCACCGCGGCGACGAAATCGTGCGGGATCACCACGCGGTCGATGGTCTCCGGACCGAGCAGCTTGCCGGCATCTTCGCCATGACCGGGAATGCCGATGGTGCTCCAGTTCGGCATTTTCGTACCCGGCAGCAGCGGGTTGTCGCCGGGCAGGAAGCCATCCTTGACGATGTAGGCGTGCGTGCCCAGCGGCAGTTCGGGATTGCGCACCAGCACGCGCGAACGGCCGATCTCGATGCCGTTGCGGAACACGACGACGCGCTGGTCGCCGCCGCTGAGCAGGATCGACACCGGGCCTTCAGTCGACAGCTCCGGACGCCAGCGATACTTCTGCCCGTCTTCCAGGCGCGGCACCCCAGTGTCGGTGCCGGTGCGCGGATCGATCGGGATCAGCGCACCCGGATGCACCGTGTCGACCGGTGACTTGCCCTGTTCCGACACGACCACGGTCATGCCCATGTTCGACGAATCGAACAGCAGGCGCGCGAATTCGGAAGGCAGGTGCACGCAGCCGTGCGATTCGGGATAGCCGGGCAGGCCGCCCGCGTGCAGCGCGACGCCGTCCCAGGTGAGCCGTTGCATGTACGGCATCGGCGCGGCGTTGTAGATGCTGGATCGGTGATCCTTGGACTTCTGCAGGATCGAGAACACACCGGTCGGCGTCTCGTAGCCGCGCTTGCCGGTGCTGACCGTCGTGACGCCGATCGGGATGCCGTTGCGATAGACGTATGCGCGCTGCTCGGTGAGGCTCACCACCACCGCGATCGGGCCGGCGCGGTTGTCGCCGCCCCAGATCCATTCGCCGGGCTTGAGTTGCTGCGGCGGTGTGTTGGCCGGACTGGACTGGCGCGCGCCCCACGTGGGGACGGCCTGCGCGATGCCGGCGACGAGCAGCAGGGCGAGCAGCAGCGGAAATCGGAGTCGGGTCATCGCGCAATCCATCCTTTGATCTGCGTGACAGCCTAGCCGGACGGAGGCGCTCCGTCAGCGCCCCGATGGGCGAGGGAATTTCGCGCGGCGGGACATTTCAGCAGCGCCGAGCGCGCGAGCCAGGCCTGGTCGGGGTAGTACGAGAACACGAACTGGCCGCCCTTGAGCAGGTCGATCATCGGCCGGGCGACCGCGCTGCGCACGGCGGGGCAGCCCCAGCTGCGGCCGAGCCGGCCCATCGACTTCGCGCGCACGGGATCGACGTACGGTGCGCCGTGCATGACGATCGCGCGCGCCATCGCGGCGTCGTTCACGCCGGGCTCCAGGCCCTTCATGCGCAGCGAATAGCCATTGCGGCCGGTGTAAGTGTCGGCGGTGACGAACAAGCCGAGACTGGACTGGTGGCTGCCGTCGTCGTTGGAGAAACGCGTGGCCATGTTGTCGCCCGAACCCTGACCGTGGGCGACGACCTCCTCATACAGCAGCTTGCCCGCGGCAAGATCGAACACCCACAGGCGCGGCATCAGCGATGGACGGCTGTAGTCGATCACCGCAAGTCGGCGCGCGTCGGCGCCGACGCCGCCCGACTGTGCGCACTGCATGGCCGAGACGGCGAGCTCGAGCACCTTCGGGTCCGCGCCCGGCGCGAGCCGCGACAGCCAGCGGCCGCCCGGCGCATCCGCGGAGAGGGCGGACGCGTCGGTCGACGCAGGCGTGTCCCCGGCCGCGGTACCGGCGGAAGAGGGCAGGACGGTAGGTTGGTTGGCGGGCTTGCGCGCGCTCAGTCCCGGCGAGGCGGGGAGGAGGGCCGCGATCGCCAGGGCCAGGGTGCGGGGCTGGATCATCCACGCATTCTCGTAAGGCATTGCTGAATCTCGGATTTCGGGTCGCCAACGGGAATTTCAAGCGCTTGTTTGCCCTGTTCAGGCAGCGCCCGGCCCAAACGAAGAAGGCCGGCTTGCGCCGGCCTTCCTCTGACCCGATGGGATGCGCGATGTTCCGCGCGGCCGATCAGCCCTTCTTCGACGCGATCCAGCGGTCGATCTTCTGCTCCAGCACGGCCAGCGGCACGGCGCCGTCCTTGAGCATCTCCGCGTGGAATTCGCGGATGTCGAACTTCGGACCCAGGTCCTTCTCCGCGCGGGCGCGCAGCTCCTTGATCTTCAGTTCGCCGATCTTGTACGCCAGCGCCTGGCCCGGCCATGCGATGTAGCGCTCTGCTTCGGCGACGGCGGTGGTGTCGCTGACCGCCGAGTTCTCCTTCATGTACGCGATGACCTGGTCGCGGGTCCAGCCCTTGCTGTGCAGGCCGGTGTCGGTGACCAGGCGGATCGCACGCCACAGTTCGTTCTGCAGATAGCCGAAGTACGAATAGCTGTCCGTGTACACGCCCAGGTCCTTGCCCAGCGATTCGGCATACAGGCCCCAGCCTTCGGCGAACGCGCTCTGGATGCTCCAGCGGCGGAACGACGGCAGGTCCTTCAGCTCGATCTGCAGCGCGATCTGGAAGTGGTGGCCCGGGATCGCTTCATGCAGGTACAGGTCTTCGGCGTCCCAGATCTTGCGCGAGGGCAGGTCGTAGGTGTTGACGTAGAAGATGCCCGGACGCGTGCCGTCCTCGCTCGGCGGGTAGTACTGGCCGCCGGCCGCGGACTTGGCGCGGAACGGTTCGACCGGACGGATCTCGAACGGCGACTTCGGGATCAGCGAGAACTGCGTCGGCACCTTCTCGTTGATCTTCGCTTCCAGGCCGCGGTAGTACTTGAGCAGTTCTTCCTCGCTCTTGAACTCGAACTTCTTGTCCGTCTGCACGAACTTGAAGAACTCCTGCAGCGTGCCCTTGAAGCCGACCTCGGTCATCACCTTCTGCATCTCGCCGTGGATGCGCGCGACTTCGTCCAGGCCGATCTGGTGGATCTGCGCCGGCGTCAGGTCGGTGGTGGTGCTCTGCTTGGCGTTGAAGGCGTACCACGCCGCGCCGTTGGGCATCTTGTCCAGGCCGAACGTGTCGCGGGTCTTGCCGAGGTATTCGTCGTTGATGAAGGCGCGCAGCTTCTTGTAAGCCGGCATCAGCTGCTCGGCGATCAGCTTGCGGTAATCATCGGTGAGGCGCTTCTTGTCGGCGTCGCTGAAGTCCTTGGGCAGGTTGGTGATCGGGCCCCAGAACAGCGTGTCTTCGGGCTTGTCCTTGATCAGCGCGTCGAGCTGCGGGACCACCTTCTCCATCAGCACCTTCGGCTGCACGGCGCCGGCGGCGATGCCCTGCTTCATGTTGGCGATCTCGGTGTCGAACAGCACCGGGATGCGCGCGCCGCGCTTGAGCCAGTTGTCGTAGTCCTGCACGGTCTTGAACGGCTGCGCGCCGCTGCCCGAGCCGAACTGCACGGCGAGGCTTGCGGTGCTGTCCATCTGGTTCACCGGCACCATCCAGCCCGGGAACTGGAAGGAGTCGATGGCGTCCTTCGCGTCCTTGGTGAAGATCTCGTAGTTCAGCAGGTCCTGCCCGGTCAGGCCTTCCGAACCCACGGCCTCGACCTTGGCCAGCCAGTCCTGCTGGAATTTCTTCGCTTCGTCGCGGTACTGCTGCGAGCCGAAGTCGGGCAGCTCGGCGTTGAAGCGCGTGTCGCCGGTGAAGGTGGCCAGCACCGGGTTGAGCTTGAGGAAGCCTTCCCAGTAGTCGGCGTAGATCTTGTTGAGCTGCTCGGCCTTGGCCTGCGCGTTCTGTGTCGCAACCGGCTTGTCGGTGGCGGCGGTGTCGGTGGCGGGCTTGGAGCAGCCGGCGATCGCCGCGGAGACGGCGAGGGCAAGCAGGAGCGGGCGAAGCGTCATGGTGGTCTCCCGGGGTGAGGGGGCAGTATCTCTCAGGTCCGTCGTCCGCGCGGGAACGACGGATGCAGCGTCACGATTTCTTCTTTTCGGCGATCCAGCGATCGATCTTGCCTTCGAGGATTTCCAGCGGCACCGAACCGTCCTTGAGCACTTCGGCGTGGAATTGGCGGATGTCGAACTTCGGACCCAGCGCCTTCTCGGCCTTCGCGCGCACTTCCTGGATCTTCAGCTCGCCCATCTTGTACGCCAGCGCCTGGCCCGGAATCGCCATGTAGCGTTCGGCTTCGGCGGTGGACTGGGTTTCGCTTTCGGCGGAGTTGTCGAGCATGTAGGCGATCACCTGCTCGCGCGTCCAACCCTTGCTGTGCAGGCCGGTGTCGACGACGAGACGGATCGCGCGCCAAAGTTCGTTCTGCAAATAACCAAACTGCGAGTAAGGGTCTTCATACACGCCGAGGTCGCGACCCAGCGATTCCGCATACAGGCCCCAGCCTTCGCTGAAGGCGGTTTCGCTACCGAAACGGCGGAACTTCGGCAGGTTGGTCAGTTCCTGCTGCAGCGCGAGCTGGAAGTGGTGGCCCGGGATCGCTTCGTGCAGGTACAGGTCTTCCGCATCCCACGTCTTGCGCGTCGGCAGGTCGTAGGTGTTGACGTAGAAGATGCCCGGACGCGAGCCGTCCTGGCTCGGACGCATGTACGAACCGCCGGCCGCCGACTGCGCGCGGAACGCTTCCACCGGGCGGATCTCGAACGGCGCCTTCGGCGTCAGCGAGAACTGCTCCGGGATCTTCTGGTTGATCTTCGCCTCGAGGCCACGGTAGTACGCCAGCAGCGCCGGCTCGTCGTTGAAGGTGAAGCGCGGATCGGTCTGCATGAAGGCAAAGAACTCCTTCATCGAACCCTTGAAACCGACCTGCTGCATCACCTTGGCGATTTCGCCGTGGATGCGCGTCACTTCATCCAGGCCGATCTGGTGGATCTGCGCCGGCGTCAGGTTGGTGGTGGTCGAGTTGCGCGCGTTGAACGCGTACCACGCAGCGCCATTCGGCAGCGCGCCCATGCCCGAGGTTGTGCGCGTCTTCGGCAGGTAGTCATCGGCGATGTAGGTGCGCAGCTCGCGATAGGCGGGCATCAGCTCGCCTTCGATCATCGCGCGGTACTCATTGGTGAGGCGCTGCTTGTCGGCGTCGCTGAAGCTGGCGGGGAAGGTCTTCACCGGGCCCCAGAACAGGGTGTCTTCGGCCTTGGGCTTGATCAGCGCATCGAGCTGCGGGATCACCTTCTCCATCAACGCGCGCGGCTGCACCACGCCGTGCTTCACGCCTTCGCGCGAGTTGGCGATGGCCTGGTCGAACAGCGTCGGAACCTGCGACGCGCGCTTGCGCCAGTTGTCGTAGTCCTGCACGGTCTTGAACGGCTGCGCGCCGGTGCCGGAGCCGAGCTGCGCCGCGGTCGCGGCGAGGTTGTAGAACTGGTTGATCGGGATCTGCCAGCCGGGGAACTTCTCCGCTTCCAGCGACTTCTCGCGATCGCGTACGAAGATCTGCCAGCTCAGCAGTTGCTGGCCGTCGAGGCCATCGCTGCCGACGTCCTTCACGGTCTTCAGCCAGCGCGTGTTGAAGTCGTGCATCTGCTTGCGGTACTGCGCCGACAGCGTGTTGGGCAGCTGGTCGTTGTAACGGCTGTCGCCCTGGAACGTTGCCTGCAGCGGATTGAGCTTGAGCAGCTCTTCCCAGTACTGCTCGTACAGCGCGTTCAGGCGCGCGGCCTTGGCATCCTGCGTAGCGGTCGCGCCCGCGCCCTGCGGGGCGGCGAAGGCGGGCGCCGACACGGCGGTGGTGAGCGCCAGGGCGATGGCGAGCGGCAGGCGAAGGGACGGACGCGCGGGTGCGGACATGGGAAACCAGTAATGGCGGGCGATCCGGAAGGCTCACCCGGCCACCCCCGGCCGGCATGGGCCGAAGGTCATGCGCGGCGCGTCGCGCGTCGGGGTTTGGGTGGCTCCTGACCCTTTATCCGGTCAGCCCGCCGCCTGTTCCCGCAGTTCGCGAGCCCGCGCCTCACCGAGGTAACCCGTGATCGCGGCTCGCACCAGGTAGATCAGCGGGATCAGCGCGATCGCGGCGAGCATCTTGTAGGCGTAGTTGACGGTGCTCACCGCGAGGAACAGCGAGGTCGGCCACTTCTGCGGGCCGAGCACGAACGCGATGTACAGCACGACGAAACTGTCGACGAGCTGCGATACCGCGGTGGAGCCGGTCGCGCGCAGCCACACGTGCTTCTCGCCGGTGACGCTGCGGATGCGGTGAAACACGGCCACGTCGATCAGCTGGCCAATGATGAAGGCGACCAGCGAGCCGGCGATGGTCCACAGACCCTGTCCGAACACTGCGGCGAACGCGGCCTGGTAGTCGCCCACGCCCTGTGCCTGCGCGGCCTTGACCCACCAGTCTGCGGGGGCGAGTGCGATCGCGGCGAAGGCGAACACGAAGCCGTACACGATCAGGCCCGCGGCCAGCCACGAGATCGTGCGCACGCCGCGTCGACCGAAGAATTCGTTGATGACGTCCGTCATCAGGAACACGACCGGCCACAGCAGCGTGCCCGCGGTGAAGCTCAACGATCCGCTCTGGCCGAACAGGTTCCACTGCAGCGGCGTGATGCCGAGCGTGTCCTCGAGCGCGAAGATCTTCACGCCGATGAACTCCGCGAGCACGGCGTTCACGCAGAAGAACGCGCTCAGCACGATGAAGAGCCGTACGGCGCGGTCGTCGAGCGTGCGCGTGGCGACGGGCAGGACGGATGGACTCACGTGGCGCGTTCCCCGGTGTTCGCCGCGACGCGCGGCGTGCGCTTCACTGCGTGGACGTCGGCGCGCTCTCGTGCGCGGGCGGCGAGAACGGAATGGTGTCGGGCGAAACCGCGCCGCCGGAGATGATGAAGCTCATCGCCTGGTCCACGCTCCAGTCGGTCGGCGTGATCTTCTCCACCGGCACGATTTCCAGATAGCCGGAGGTCGGGTTCGGCGTGGTCGGTACGTACACCGCGGCGAGTTCGCGACCGGTGCCCTGTTCGCGGATCACGCGGGTGACGAAGCCGATCGACTTCATCTCGGTATGCGGGAAGTCCACCAGCACCACGCGCTGCGTGCCGTCGGGCTTGGTCTGCAGGATGTCGAGCAACTGGCGCGCACTGCTGTAGATGGTGCTCGCAAGCGGGATGCGCTGGATCAGCGCTTCGAACCATCGCAGCATGCGCTGGCCGAACACGCGTCGCGCCATCACGCCGGAGAACAGGATCACCGCGACCGTGGCCAGCATCGCCAGCACGGTGCGCACCCACGGCTCGGCGGCCCACGCCATGCGCGGATAGGTCGCGGCGAGGTTTTCCAGTGTCGGCGTGATCAGCGGTTGACTGATGTCCGACAGCAGCACGAACACGAACTTGACCACGACCCAGGTCAGCCAGATCGGCAGCAGGGTCAGCAGGCCAGTGAGGAAGAGCTTCTGCAGGCTCGGGCGCGACGCGTGCCGAGCGGGGGAGGGGGTCGGGGACATGGCGCGGATTGTAGAACGCCGGGCCGCCGATGGCCGGGTCGGTCGCTCCGAAGTCCGGCGTACCGCCACGAACGGCACCGGCCGCCCGAAGCGGCGATGGCTTCAGCGCTCGCGAACCAGGCGGAAGCCCACGTCGTCGTAGCCGCGGGCGGCCACCAGGGTGCGCTGGGCTTCGCGGCTGCGCCAGGATTCGCCGGAAACCTGGCGCTGCTGGCAGTTGTTGCCGCAGTCGCGCAGCCACATCGACAGCGCACGGCCGTCGACTTCGCCCGGCAGCTCGGCGATTTCCTCGGCGCTGGGCAGGCGATAGCGCCGGCCGGTCTGCGCGCTGTACCACTGTGCGTACGCCTGCGCATCCTCAAGCGAGATGCACACGACCGGGTCGTTCTCGTTCTGGCGGAAGCCCGGGGCTTCCCAGTCGCGCGGGTCGATCATGCGCAGCAGCGACGCGCGCTCGCGGCACAAGGCCGGATCACGGCCGTTGGCGGCGGCGAAGCGCGCGTACTCGCGGCGGCTGACCGGACGCGGCGTCAGGGCAACGCTGATCTTGGCGCTGGTCTGCGAGATGGATTCGCGGGTGGCGCCGCGCGCCAGTCCCTTCGGCAGGGCCTTGGCCTGCGCGAGCAGGCGCGCATCGAGCTTGCGCGGCAGCTGCAGTTCGCCGGCGAGCGCGGTGATTCGCTGGACGTCGGCGCCGTCGCGGCGACGCACCGCCGATTGCAGACGCGCGTCGAGCGCCTTGCCCGCCTCATCGCGCAATTTCTGTTGCGCCTTGGAGCCAGTGGTACCGGTCTGCTGTCCGAGCGCGGACGCACGCTCGGCGAGCTGTGCGGCGCGATCGTCGCGGCCTTCCTTCACCGCGCGCACGAGCTGCGTGGAGAACGCGCCGGTGAGATCGTCGATCGCCTTGGCGACATCCGGGTGCGTGCTGTCGGTATGCCAGGCCAGCAGCACGCTGTCGAAGGCGTTGGCGTCCTGCGGTTCGGTCAGGCGACCGCGCGCCATCTGCTGGCGTGCGTCTTCCAGCGCGCGCTGCAGCGGCGCCTCGGGCAGCGGCTGCAGCATCGCGGCGGTCGGATCGGTGACCGGCGTCGCATCGGGAATCGTGGCCACGGGCGCAGCCGGCGCAGGCCGCTCTTCGTCGCGGCCGAGGCTGAAGGCGAGCACCACCAGCGTGACCGCGGTGGCGCCCAGCGTGGCCCAGATCGGCATCGCCCAACGCTGCGTCGGACGTATGCGCTGCAGTGCGTCCAAGGCCGGCGACCAGGGCTTGCGCTGCTGCACGGCGCGGATCGCGGTCGCCATCTGCGCCGCATCCTGGAACCGGTTGCCCGCCTGCTTGCACAGCGCGCGGTTCATGAAGCGCTGCCAGTGGCGCAAATGGTGCGGGATCTTCGGGATCGGATCCTGCGCGTGCATCACCGCCATCGACAGCGCATCGGACGCTTCGTACGGCAGGCGGCCGGTGAGCATTTCCCACAGCAGCACACCGAGGCTGTAGAGATCGGCGCGTCCGTCGACGTCTTCGCCGCGCGCCTGTTCGGGCGCCATGTACGCGGTGCTGCCGACCGCGAGTCCCGCGGTGGTCACGCGCGGGCCGAAGCCGCGTCGCAGCGCGATGCCGAAGTCGGCGAGCAGCACGCGTTCGCCTTCGTCGAACAGCACGTTCTCGGCCTTGACGTCGCGATGCACGACGCCGCGCGAATGTGCGTAGTCGAGCGCGGACAGCAGAGTCAGCGCGATTTCCACCGCGCGCGGTTCGTCCTGGCTGAGGTCGCGCTGGCCGAGATGGCCGCGCGGCAGGTACGGCATCGCGTAGTACGGAAGTCCTTCGTGCGTACGACCGACTTCGTGGATGCCGACGATGTTGGGATGTTCCAGTCGCGCGATCGTGCGCACTTCGTTTTCGAAGCGGCGGCGGCTGACTTCATCGGCGAGCGCAACGGGCAGCATCACCTTGATCGCGACTTCGCGCGACAAGGCGATCTGGTGACCCAGGTACACAGTCGACATGCCACCGTGGTTGATCACCTTGTGCAGGCGATACCCGGTGATTTCCGGCAATGTCGAAGTGTCGTTGTTGGATGCTGACCCGGACATCGCGGCGCCCCCTGTCGCGAAGCAGGAGCATACGCCGAGTGAGAGGAAACCTCACGACGTGCCCATCACATCCACGATGTGCGTGGGTGCGTTCGTTTAGCGTGATGACGCGCAGTGTCAGTTTTTGTCCAGAAGCTGGCGATTTCCCGTCAGTTTTGGCCGTTTTTGCCGTTGCCGTCCGTCTCGCGATGCGCGGGTTTGCGGCGCACGTAGAGCTGCTTGCGCACGCGTGCGACGACTTCGCCGGAGGCATCGATGACATCGGTATCGAACCATCGCAGCGCTTTCTCGCCACCGGCGGTGGCGGCGCGAAGTTCGTCCAGTACGTCCTCGCCGAGGCGGAAATCGGCATGCACGGTGCCGCGTCCGGGTTTGACGAATTCGATCTCGCCGGCCTTGTCCCAGACCCAGTACTCGCCGCCCAGCGACTTCATGGTGAGCAGCATCCAGAACGGGTCGGTCATGGCGAACAGGCTGCCGCCGAAATGGGTGCCGACGTAGTTGCGGTTCCAGGGGCGCATGCGCAGCTCGACGTGCGCGTGCCGGTAGTCGTCGGTGATGGTGGCGACGTGGATGCCGCTGAACAGGAACGGCGGCCAGAGGTTCAGGCCGCGACGCAGGACGCTGGCTTTCATGCAGGGCAGGAGGCGGGTGAGGGGGGCGCCAGCCTGCCATACGGATGCGTATTGCGGAAGCGGGGCGGCCGTTGCCGCCCCGGGTTGGCCTTGCGGCCGCGCGATCAGAACAGCAGCGAGGACATCCGGCGGCGGTAGCGGCTGACGAGATCCTCATCGTCGATCACGCGGAAGGCGTCGATCAGAGCCTTGCGCGGCAGGCCGTCCTCGAAGTTGCGGTCCAGCCGCAGCATTTCGAGGAACTGTTCCAGCCCGGCTTCGGCGTCGCCATCGACCAGGCGCAGTGCGCCGAGCAGGTGGCGGGCGCGCAGGTCGCCCGGGTTGCTGGCGATCGCGGCCTCCAGCACGTCCGGCGCCGGCGCGTCCTTGAGCAGCGCCGCGAAGTCCAGGCGCGCGCGGGCATTGCGCGCGCGGTCGTCGGTGGCGAGGTTCGCGGGCAGGCCGTCGAGCAGCTGCTCGGCTTCCTGCACCGCGCCGGTGCGCAGCAGGGCCAGGGCGAGATCGAGTTTGAGCTCGGCGTTCTCGGGCGCTTCGGCCGTTTCGTGGCGCAGGCGCACGACTTCGGCATGCGGATCCAGCGGTGCGGGCGGGGCCGCCTCGGCCTCGGGCTCGTTCGCGGCCGGCTCGATGCCGTGGTGCTTGAGGAATTCGCGGATCTGGCCTTCCGGCAGCGCGCCCGGGAAACCGTCGACCAGCTGACCGTCCTTGACCAGGAACACGGTCGGGATCGAACGCACCTGGAACGCACCGGCCAGCTGCGGTTCCTTGTCGACGTCGATCTTGGCCAGGCGGAACGCGCCGTTGTAGTCGGCGGCGATCTTTTCGAGGATCGGCCCGAGCGTCTTGCACGGACCGCACCACTCGGCCCAGAAATCGATCAGCACCGGCGTCTGCATGGACTTCTGCAGCACTTCGGTTTCGAAGGTGTTGGTGGTGGCGTCGAAGACGTGGGCGGGGGCGGCGGTCTGGGCGGTCATCGGCGGGGAACTCGTTCGTCGGTGCGCTGGAGATGGGGACGGGGAGCGTGCTTGGCAAGCACGCGAAAAGGCCGGTCACGCTAGCATGATGCGATGAAGACGGATCCCGCGCTGCAGCTCCTCGATCGTCATGCCGGCTGGATCGCGGCGGCCTGTGCGCTGCTGGCGCTGCTGGGTTTTGCCGCGGCCTTGCCGGCGTTTTCGCACGTGCAGCACCCACCGGGCCTGCTCGGCGCGCATGGCGTGCCGAACGCCTCCGCGTTCAACGTGCTTGGCTTCGTCGTGCCGGGCCTGCTCGCCGCATGGACGTTCGTGCGGTTGCGCATGCGCTCGCCGGACGGTCGCATGGCCGGGGTCGGCGCGTGGATGCTGGCGACCTCCGCGCTGGCGTTCGCCGCGCAGGGACTGTGGCCATTGGACCCGAACGACCTCGACGGCGCGCTGAGCCAGCGCCACGCGACGGCGTGGATGTTGTGGTGGCTGGCATTCGTGCCGGGCGCGCTGCTGCTCGGATGGGGCGTGCGCGCGAACTGGCGGCGCGCCGGCATGGTGTTCATCGTCGCCGGCGTGCTGGTCGTGTCGTTGAATGCGCTGCCCACGGCGTGGTTGGCCGGGCCGCTTGCACAGCGGCTGGTGTTGCTGGTGTGGCTGGCCTGCGTGGTGCTGGCCTCGCGCATGCGTTGAACATGCGGTCGGAGCAGGCGCCGCGGCCACGATGGCCGCGACGCCTCGAAGCGATCAGCGGCCCGGACTGCGGTAGATCTTGCCGTCCCTCATCACGAAATCGACCTTCATCACCTGTGCGATGTCCTCCAGCGGATTGCCGGGGACGGCGACGATGTCGGCGCGCTTGCCGGCCTCGATCACGCCCTGGTCGTCCACGCCCAGCACTTCCGCCGCGCGGATCGTCGCGGCCTGCAATGCCACCGATGCCGGGATGCCGGCTTCGACCATGTAGATGAACTCGCGCGCGTTGTCGCCGTGCGGGCCCACGCCCATGTCCGTGCCGAAGGCGATCTTGACGCCGTTCTTGTACGCCTTGCCGGCGGTTTCCTGGATCATCGCGCCGATGCGCTGTGCCTTGGGTCGCACGACTTCAGGGAAGTAGCCGTCGATCTTCGCCTTGTCGGCGACGAAGCGGCCGGCATAGATGGTCGGCACGTACCAGGTGCCGTGCTGCTTCATGAGCTTCATCACGTCATCGCTCATGTAGGTGCCGTGCTCGATCGACGTCACGCCGCCGAGCACCGCGCGCTTCATGCCTTCCTCGCCGTGCGCGTGCGCGGCGACGCGGTAGCCGTAGTCCTTGGCGGTATCGACGATGGCCTTCACTTCCTCCACCGTGAACTGCGGCGCGTCGCCCGAGCGCGCATACGACAGCACGCCGCCGGTCGCAGTGATCTTGATGACGTCGCTGCCTTCCTTGTAGCGCTGGCGAACGGCCTGGCGCGCGTCCTCGATCGAGTTGATCACGCCCTCGGTCGGGCCGGGCGGGCCGATCAGGTGCGAGAGCGCGTCGTTGTAGCCGTTGGTGGGATCGGCGTGGCCGCCGGTGGTGGCGATCGACTTGCCCGCGGCCCAGATGCGCGGTCCGTCGACGAGGCCCTGGTTGATCGCGTCGCGCAGGTGCGGGCTGACTTCGCCGCCGAGGTCGCGCACGCTGGTGAAGCCGGCCATCAGGGTCTTGTTCGCATAGCCGACCGCGCGGAACGCGAAGTCCACCTCGTCGAGGCGGAAACCTTCCGAGTAGCTCTGCGGGCTGGACTGGCTGCCCAGGTGGACGTGCAGATCGGTCCAGCCGGGCATGCAGGTGTGGCCGCTGAGGTCCACGCGGGTGGCCCCGGCGAGATCGGCTTCGGCAGCGCCGACCCGCTCGATCTTCCCCTGCCGTACCAGCAGGGTCTGCGGGCCGGTGAGTTTGCCGCTTCGGGCGTCGAAGACCTGGCCGCATTGCAGCGCCTGCAATTCGCCCGCGGGTGAGGCGGCGGGCGCGGCTGGTTCCGCGGCATGGGCGGACACGCTGGACAGCGCGGCCAGCAAGGCAAGGCTAAGAAGCGAATCGCGCACGCAAGACTCCCGTTGATCGTCCCCTGGAGCGCCGGATTGAAGCACGCCCCGGCCCCGGCGGGCGCGAACCGGGCCGCAGAACGGCCATGCGCCCTTCGCCGCGTGGCGGCCGATGTTGCGCTGCGGTAGGCTTGAAGGTCTTTCCCGACGTCCCCCGATCGCCGTGTCCGCCGAAGCCGCAACCGAAACCCGTCCGTTCGAACCGCAGGCCATCGAGGCCGATGCGCAACGCTTCTGGGAGGGCACGCGCGCCTTCGAGGTCGCCGAAACCTCGGACAAGCCCAAGTACTACTGCCTGTCGATGCTGCCGTACCCGTCGGGTGCGCTGCACATGGGCCACGTGCGCAACTACACCATCGGCGACGTCATCAGCCGCTACAAGCGCATGACCGGCCACAACGTGCTGCAGCCGATGGGCTGGGACGCGTTCGGCCTGCCCGCCGAGAACGCCGCGATCAAGAACAACACCGCGCCGGCTAAGTGGACCTACGCCAACATCGCGCACATGAAGGCGCAGCTGAAGCAGATGGGCTACGCGATCGACTGGTCGCGCGAGTTCGCCACCTGCACGCCGGACTACTACGTGCACGAGCAGCGCATGTTCGTGCGCCTGATGAAGAAGGGCCTGGCCTACCGCAAGAATTCGGTGGTGAACTGGGATCCGGTCGACCAGACCGTGCTGGCCAACGAGCAGGTGATCGACGGCCGTGGCTGGCGCACCGGCGCGCTGGTGGAGAAGCGCGAGATCCCGCAGTGGTTCCTCAAGATCACCGACTACGCGCAGGAACTGCTCGACGGCCTGGACAAGCTCCCGGGCTGGCCGGACGCGGTCAAGACGATGCAGCGCAACTGGATCGGCCGCAGCGAAGGCCTGGAGATCCGTTTCGACGTGGTCGACGACGACGGCAATGCCGTCGAGCCGCTGCACGTGTTCACCACCCGTCCCGACACGCTGATGGGCGTGACCTTCGTGTCGATCGCCGGCGAGCATCCGCTCGCGGTGCAGGCGGCGGCGAAGGATCCCGAACTGGCCGCGTTCCTCGCCGACCTGAAGAAGGGCGGCGTCACCGAAGCCGAGCTGGAAACGCAGGAAAAGCGCGGCCGCGACACCGGCCTGCGCGCGATCCATCCGATCACCGGCGAGCAGATGCCCGTGTTCGTCGCCAACTTCGTGCTGATGGGCTACGGCACCGGCGCGGTGATGGCGGTGCCGGGCCACGACCAGCGCGACTGGGAGTTCGCCCGCAAGTACGTGCTGCCGATCCGCATGGTGATCGTGCCCACGCACCTGCGCGATGCGCTCGCGGAGATCGGCCAGCACCTCGCGCAGCACGACGATCCGATGCGCAGCGCGCTCGGCGCGGCGCCGTCGGTGGACGTGTACGACACGACGGCCGCGGTGCAGGTGGTGGAGGAATTCGAACGTCGCATCGCCGAGGAAGAGGCGTACACCGAACGCGGCTGGCTGGTGAATTCCGGCGAGTTCGACGGCATGGACTTCCAGCAGGCGCTGGAAGCCCTGGCCACGCGCTTCGAGGCCGACGGCCGCGGCCAGCGTCGCGTCAACTACCGCCTGCGCGACTGGGGCGTGAGCCGCCAGCGCTACTGGGGTTGCCCGATCCCCGTGATCCTGTGCCCGTCGTGCGGCGACGTGCCGGTGCCTGAAGACCAGCTTCCCGTCGTGCTGCCGGAAGACGTCGCCTTCAGCGGCGTGACCTCGCCGATCAAGTCCGATCCGAACTGGCGCAAGACCACCTGCCCGCAGTGCGGCGGTGCGGCCGAGCGCGAGACCGATACGTTCGACACCTTCATGGAGTCGAGCTGGTACTACGCGCGCTACACCTCGCCGGGTGCGTCGCAGCAGGTCGACGAACGCGCGAAGTACTGGACGCCGGTCGACCAGTACATCGGCGGCATCGAGCACGCGATCCTGCATCTGCTGTATTTCCGCTTCTACCACAAGCTCATGCGCGATCAGGGCCTGGTGAACAGCGACGAGCCGGCGACCAACCTGCTGACCCAGGGCATGGTCATCGCGGAAACCTTCTATCGCGAGAACGGCGACGGCTCGAAGGACTGGATCAACCCGGCCGACGTCGAAGTGATCCGCGACGAACGCGGCCGCATCACCGGCGCCACGCTCAAGGCGGACGGTCGGCCGGTGGTCATCGGCGGCACCGAGAAGATGTCGAAGTCGAAGAACAACGGCGTCGATCCGCAGCTGATGGTCGGCAAGTACGGCGCCGACACGGTGCGCCTGTTCTCGATGTTCGCCGCGCCGCCGGAACAGTCGCTGGAGTGGAACGAAGCCGGCGTGGAAGGCATGGCGCGCTTCCTGCGCCGTTTCTGGCGCGAAGTGGTCACCCACGCCTCGCAGCCGGACCATCCGCAGGTCGATGCGTCCCGCCTCGACGCCGCGCAGAAGACCCTGCGTCGCCAGCTGCATGAAGCCATCCAGAAGGTCGGCGACGACTACGGCCGCCGCCACAGCTTCAACACCGCGATCGCCGCGCTGATGGAACTGCTCAACCACGTCTCGAAGTTCGACGACATGAGCGACCAGGGTCGCGCCGTG
The DNA here is from genome assembly GCF_009765165.1 of Lysobacter panacisoli. Taxonomy (NCBI): domain Bacteria; kingdom Pseudomonadati; phylum Pseudomonadota; class Gammaproteobacteria; order Lysobacterales; family Lysobacteraceae; genus Lysobacter; species Lysobacter panacisoli. Next base: position 153,289 of record NZ_VLNU01000001.1, on the reverse strand, counting down.
CGTCACGAGGTACTGCAGGCGATGGTGTTGCTGCTCAACCCGGTCACGCCGCACGTCTCGCACACGTTGTGGCAGGTGCTGGGCCACAAGGAAACGCTGCTGGAGGACGTGCCGTTCCCGGCCGCCGATCCGGCCGCGCTGCAGCGCGATGCGGTGACGCTGGCGGTGCAGGTCAACGGCAAGCTGCGCGGCACGATCGAGGTGGCGGTGAATGTCGCCAAGGACGAGATCGAACGCCTGGCCCTGGCCGAGCCGAACGTGGTCAAGTTCATGGAAGGCCTGACCGTGCGCAAGGTGATCGTGGTACCGGGCAAGATCGTCAACATAGTTGCGGGATAAGCCGTCGCTGGAGCGCGTGTCCGAGGCCGTCATCCGCGAAGAGCCCAAGCCGTCGTCCCCGCGAAGGCGGGTATCCACGGTTGAGCGGATCACGCTCTGCGGATGCCGGAATCGTGCGGCGGATTGGATAGTGCCGCCCTTCGGCGGCCCAAAAGACCCCGCCTTCGCGGGGATGACGAACGACAAGGTCCGAGCCGCCCGCGCAAAGCCGCTCCGCAGCGGAGAGAGGCGAGAGGTCAGGGCGCATGCCTTCCCCATCGCTGAACGGCGTTGACACTTCCGCTATTGATGGGCGCCAACGCCTCGTCCAGACTGCGCGCATGACCTTTCGCACCCTGCTCACGCGCGCGGTTCCCGTCGCCCTCGTGCTGGCCCTGACGGCCTGCGGTTTCCACCTTCGCAATGCGCTCGTGCTGCCGCCGGACCTCGGCGCGGTGCGCGTGGTGTCGGTGGACCGTTACAGCCCGCTGGCCGAGTCGCTGTCGCAGGCGCTGACCCGCGCCGGCGCCCCCGCGGCGACCGAGCAGACCGTCGATGCCACCGTGCTCGACCTGCTCTCCGAGCAGTGGGGCGATCGCCCGATCAGCCTCGACGAACTCGGCCGCGCGCAGGAGTTCTCGCTGCGCTACGCGGTGACGTTCGAACTGCGTCGCCCCGACGGCACCACGCCGGTGCCGCGCCAGACCATCGAGCTGGCGCGCGATTACGTGTCCAACCCGGTGCAGTCGATCGGTACCGAGGGCGAGCGCGAAATCCTGCAGACCGAACTGCGCCGCGAAATGGTGGCCTCGATCCTGCGTCGCCTCGACGCCGTCGCGCGCCGCACCTTCGATACCGCGAACACCGCCGCACCGGCGACGACGGCCGCTCCTGCCGCGCCGGTCGAGCCCGCCGCGTCGAGCGACACGCCGCGCTGACGGCGCGTCGCGATCCACGCCGATGGAACTGAAACCCGAGCAACTCGTCGCGCAGCTCGAGAGCGGGCCGCTGCGTCCGGCCTACCTGATCGCCGGTCCGGAACCGCTGCGCGTGCTCGAAGCGGCCGATGCAGTGCGCGCCGCCGCGCGCAAGCAGGGCTTCGCCGAGCGCGAGGTGTTCGAGGCCGAAGGCAACCAGCGCGAGCCCGACTGGAACGCGTTGTCGGCGAGCTTCCGCGCGCCGAGCCTGTTCGCCAGTCGGCGCCTGGTCGAAGTGCGCCTGCCCAGTGGCAAGCCGGGCAAGGAAGGTTCGGAGGTCATCATCGATTTCTGTTCCGATCCGCCCGGCGACGTCGCGCTGCTGGTGACGGCAGGCGACTGGAGCCGCCAGCACGGCGGCAAGTGGAGCGAGGCCATCGCCCGCATCGGCCAGGTCGCCGTCGCGTGGGCGATCAAGCCGCACGAACTGCCGGACTGGATCGAACGCCGCCTGCGTGCGCGCGGACTGCGTGCCGACCACGAAGCGGTGCAGAGCCTGGCCGATCGCGTCGAAGGCAATTTGCTGGCCGCGGCGCAGGAAATCGACAAGCTCGCGCTGCTTTCGGACGGACAGACGCTCGATCGCGAACGCATGACCGAACTCGTCGCCGATGCGGCGCGTTTCGACGTGTTCCGCCTCGTCGACGCGGCGATGAACGGGCAGGGCGCGCAGGTATCGCGCATGCTCGCCGGCCTGCGTGCCGAAGGCGAGGCCGTGCCGGGCCTGCTCGGCATGGTCGTGATGGAACTGCAGCGCGCCGCCGCGCTCGCCCGCGTGCAGGAACGCGGCGGCAATCTCGCCTCCGAGTTCAAGGCGCAGCGCATCTGGGATTCCAAGCAGCCCATGTACCGCCGCGCGCTGGCGCGCCACGCCGCGCCGCGCTGGGATGCGCTCGTGTCCGAGGCCGGTCGCGTCGACCGCATCGCCAAGGGACGCATGCGCATCGGTGAGGAGCCCGCCGACGCGTGGGTGGCGCTCGAACGCCTGCTGCTGGCGGTGGCCGAACCGCGCGCGACGCGATTGCTGACCGGTTGAGCGCGGAGGCGCGATGGCATTGCGCGTGTACTACGGCGGGACCTTCGATCCGGTGCATGCCGGCCACCTCGCGGTAGCGCGCGAAGTGCGCGACGCGCTCGACGCGCGGGTGTTCCTGGTGCCCGCGGCCGATCCGCCGCACAAGGACACGATCCACGCCGACGCCCTGATGCGCGCGCGCATGCTCGATCTCGCCGTCGCCGGTGAGCCAGGACTCAAGGTCGATCGTCGCGAACTCGGTCGAGAGGGCCCGTCGTACACCGCCGACACGCTGGCCGAACTGCGTGCCGAACTCGGCCCGGACGTGCCCATCGTGTGGATGCTCGGCGGCGATTCGCTGCTGCAGCTGCACACCTGGCATCGCTGGCGCGAGCTGTTCGACCACGCCCACGTGCTGGCGGTCGCCCGGCCGGGCTCGTCGCTGGATCCGGTCTCCGTGGCCGCGCATGCGCCCGAGGTCGAAGCCGAGATCGGCCCGCGCCGCCTCACGGCCGCCGAGCTGAATGGAGCGCCCGCGGGGGGATTCGCCGTGTTCCCGCTCGCGCGCGAGCGCCCGGAGTCCTCAACGGACCTGCGTCGCCGCATCGCGGGCGGTGAACCGTGGCAGGACGGGGTTCCGGCGGCCGTCGCCGAATACATCCGCCGCCACGGGCTCTATCGCGTCCGGGGCGTCACGCCGGCTTCGTTATAATCGGCATCGAAACCAGAGTCTTCACGAGAGCCAACGACCCTTGAGTACCGAAGCGCAAGTCATCAAGACCCGCCTGCCCAACCCGCCGCCGCCGGTGGACGCCATGCTGAAGACCGTGCATGCGGCAGTCGAGGAACTCAAGGCCCGTGATGTCATCGAGATCGATGTGCGAGGCAAGAGCAGCGTCACCGACTACATGGTGATCGCCTCGGGCACTTCCACGCGCCACGTGAAATCCATCGCGGACGAAGTGGTGAAGTTCGCCAAGAAGCTCGACGTCCAGCCGCTGGGCGTGGAAGGCGAGCGCGAGGCCGAATGGGTGCTGGTCGACCTGGGCGACGTGGTGGTCCACGTCATGCTGCCGCGCGTGCGCGAGTTCTACGCGCTCGAACGCCTGTGGACGGTCGGCGACCAGCCGCCGGACATGGAGGAAGACGAAGAAATCGAGACCCGCGCCGAAGGGCGCAGGTAACGGCACGCCCGGACCGACGACGGCGCCTGCGGGCGCCGTTTTCGTTTCTGGGACTCAGATCATCCGCTGCAACGGCACGCGCGACATCACGTGCGCCCACGGGAAGCGCGGACCCGGATCGCGCTTGCGTCGCACCTTCACGTCGGGATCGTCGGTGGCCGCGACTTCGGTGGTGTCCAGGTCCTCGTGCCCTGCGATGAACCGCAGCGAGGGCAGTTGCGCCTGCAGTTGCCGCACGAGCGCGATCAGCGCGTCGATCTGCGCCGGCGTGTAGGGCTCATCCATCGCCTGGTGCGAAGCCGCCAGCCAGTCGGGATAGCGACCGCGATTCACCAGCTCGACGCCGATCGCACGCGCGTTATAGCCGCGCACGTGGTGGGCGATGCGCTCGATCGCGACGTACTGGTGGACGCTGCCGTCGCGGTCCACGTAGTAATGGCCGCTGTTGCCGGTCTGCGAGCCTTCGTACAGGACTTCTTCGCCGAACCGGCGCGCCATCGGCAGGTCGGGCAGCTCGGTGCAGTGGACGACGATCATGTCGATGTCGCCCGTGTCGCGAGGATCGAGACGGCCCTGGTAGGGCAGGGGCTCGAAGGCGATGGGCGGGGCCGGCGGGTCGGGCAGCATGGGGCCGGATGCTACCATTCGCCCCTCCCGAGCCGCGCCGCGCCGGGACGTCATCCCCGGCCGCGCCGATGCCGCACGGTCCGACCCGCATGGAATCGCCCATGAAACTGCCTCCCGCCGACTCCGAGCTCGGCAAACTGATGGCCACGCTGCCGCGCGCCGGTCGCGTGGACTGGATCGGCCTGCGCCCGAAGCGTGATGTCGTCATGGACGAGGTCGATGAAGTCGTCGCCGAATCCGGCGGCGGCCTGGCCGGGGATCGCTACAGCGGCGGCAGCGGCAAGCGCGGCGTGACCCTGATCCAGGCCGAACACCTGCCCGTGATCGCCGCGCTGTCCGGCCACGACGAAGTGCGACCGGCCACGCTGCGACGCAACCTCGTGGTCTCCGGCATTCCGCTGGTCGCGCTGAAGGGACGCCGCTTCCGCATCGGTGAAGTGCTGCTGGAAGGCACCGACGACTGCGATCCGTGCTCGCGCATGGAAGCCGCGCTCGGCGCGGGCGGCTACAACGCGATGCGCGGCCACGGCGGCCTGTGCGCACGCATCATCGAAGGCGGCACGATCCGTCGTGGCGACACCGTCGTCGCCATCGCGGACTGACGTCGTCGTCGTTCAGAACACCAGGAAATCCATGAGCACGCGCGGACACTGCATTCTTTCACACGGCTTCGAGAGCGGCCCGGACGCCACCAAGGTCACGGCGCTGGCCGATGTCGCGCAGCGCCTGGGCTGGTCGCACGAGCGCCCGGACTACACCGACCTCGACGCGAAACGCGAGGTGAGCGAAGTCGGCGACGTGCACGCGCGTGTCGCACGCCTGCTCGCGCTGGCGCAGGATGCGGCGACGCGTGGACCGGTGGTGCTGGCCGGTTCCAGCCTCGGCGCTTACATCTCCGGACTGGTGTCGTTGCAGGTGCCGACGCTCGGCCTGTTCCTGATGGCGCCGCCGGTGCGTATGGGCGAAGCGCCGCGCCTGGAAGCGGCACGCGTGCCGACCTCGATCATCCACGGCTGGAACGACGAACTGATCCCCGCCGCCGAAGTCGTTGCGTGGTCGTACGCACGCAGTGCGCGCCTGTTGCTGGTCGACGACAGCCATCGCTTGTCGAACCACGTCGAAGCCAGCGCCGAGGCGTTCGCTTCGCTGCTGTCGGCGCTCTGACATGAAGTTCTTCGCCAGCTGCGGCAAGGGCCTGGAATACCTGCTCGCCGACGAGCTGATGGCGCTGGGCTGTGCGCGCGCGACTGCCGCCGTCGCCGGCGTGAACGTCGATGGCACGCTCGCAGACGCGCAACGCGCGGTGCTGTGGTCGCGACTGGCCAGCCGCGTGCTGTGGCCGATCGCCGAGTTCGACTGCCCCGACGAGAACGCGCTCTACGCCGGTGTCGCCGAAGTCGCGTGGCCGGACCATCTCGCACCCGGCCACACGCTCGCCGTGGACGCCCACGTGTCCGGTGAGGCGATCACGCACGCGCGTTACGCCGCGCAGCGGGTCAAGGACGCCGTGGTCGACGTGATGCGCGCGAAGACCGGCGCGCGTCCCGACGTGGACGTGGAATCGCCCGACCTGCGCCTGAGCCTGGTGCTGCGCAAGGGACGCGCGGTGTTGTCGATCGACCTTTCCGGCGGTCCGATGCACCGTCGCGGTTGGCGCACCAAGCAGGGCGAGGCGCCGCTGAAGGAGAACCTCGCCGCGGCGGTGCTGATGCGTGGCCAATGGCCGCGCGTGTACGCCGATGGCGGCGCGCTGCTGGATCCGATGTGCGGCAGCGGCACGCTGCTGATCGAAGGCGCGCTGATGGCCGCCGATGTCGCGCCGGGCCTGCAACGCCACGGCCATGCGCCGCCGACGCGCTGGCGCGGCTTCGACGAGGCCCAATGGAACACGCTGGTCGACGACGCGCGCACGCGCGAAGCCGCCGGCATGAACGCGCTGCGTCCCGCCTTCTTCGGGCGCGACACCGATCCCCATGCGATCCGCGCCGCGCAGGACAACGCCGTGCTCGCCGGACTGGCGGGTCTGATCGACTGGAAGACCGGCGACATCCGTTCGCTGCAGGCCGACGCGTTGCATCGCGAGAATGCCGAAACGCCCGCGCGTGGCGTGGTCGTATGCAATCCGCCGTATGACGCACGCCTGTCCGCCGATCCCGCGCTGTACCGCGCGCTCGGCGACGCGCTCAAGCGCGCCGTGCCGGAATGGCGCGCGAGCCTGCTGTGCGGCGACGCCGAACTCGCCTTCGCCACCGGCCTGCGCGCGCAGAAGAAGTACCAGCTGTTCAACGGTGCGATCGAGTGCACGCTGATCGTGTGCGATCCGGTCGCGCCGCCGCAGCGCAAGCGTGTCGATGAAGATGGCAACGAACAGGCGCCGACACTGTCGGAAGGCGCGCAGATGGTCGTCAACCGACTGCGCAAGAACCTGCGCAAGCTCAAGAGCTGGCGCGAGCGCGAGCACATCACCTGCTACCGCGCCTACGACGCCGACTTGCCCGAGTACGCGGCCGCCATCGACGTCTACACCACCGACGAAGCGACCCCGCGCACCTTCCTGCACGTGCAGGAATACGCCGCGCCGGCGGAAATCCCCGAAGCGGTGCAGCGTCGCCGCCTCAACGAACTGCTCGCCGCTGCGCGCGAGGTGTTCGGCGTCGAGCGCGAGCAGGTCGCGGTGAAGACGCGCTCGCGCGGCAAGGGCGGCAGCAAGTACGGGCAGATGGATTCGCGCGGCGAGCTGGTCACCGTCCGTGAAGGCGATGCGCGCCTGCGCGTGAACCTCTTCGACTACCTCGACACCGGCCTGTTCCTCGATCATCGCCCGATGCGCCTGCGCATCGCCGCCGAGGCCGAGGACGCGCGATTCCTCAACCTGTTCGGTTACACCGGCGCGGCGACCGTGCATGCGGCGGTCGGCCGCGCGCGCCTGACCACCACCGTCGACCTGTCGGCGACGTACCTGGAATGGTGCGCCGACAACCTGCGCGAGAACGGCATCGGCGGCACGCGCCATCGCCTCGTGCAGGCGGACGCGCTGACCTGGCTGGAAGCGGACACGCAGCAGTACGACCTGGTCTTCTGCGATCCGCCGACGTTCTCCAATTCCAAGCGCGCCGAGGACTTCGACGTGCAGGGACAGCACGTGCGCCTGCTGCGCGCTGCAGTGGCGCGCCTGGCCGATGGCGGCGTGCTGTACTTCTCCAACAACTTCCGTCGTTTCCGCATCGACGAGGACGCGATCGCGCAGTTCGCGCAGTGCGAGGAGATCACGCCGCGCACGATCCCGCCGGACTTCGAGCGCGACGCGCGCATCCACCGCTGCTGGCGTCTGACGCGGCGGAGTTGATGAAGCGGCGCGGCCACCGCTGGAAACGTCACCGCCTGCATGGTGCGTGGACGTTCTTCCGGCAGTGGCTGCGCAATCCGCTGCGCACGGCGGCAGTCGCGCCGTCGGGTCGCGAGCTGGCGGCTGCGATGATCGCCGAACTTCCGGACGACGCGCAGCGCGTGATCGAACTCGGCGGCGGTACCGGCGCGATCACGCGTGCGCTGCTCGCACGTGGCATCCACGGACGCGACCTGCTGGTGGTGGGGCTGAGCGAGGAGCTGCACGCACACCTGCACGCGCGCTTCCCGCAGGTGCGCGTGGCGCGTGGCGACGCGCGCGACCTGCCGGGCATCGCCATGCGCTGCGGTTTCCTGCGCGATGGCCCGGTCGATGCGATCGTCTCGGGCCTGGGGTTCCTGTCGATGAACTACGCCGAGCAGCAGGACATGCTGCGGGCCGCGTTCGCCTGCCTGAAACCCGGCGCACCGTTCATCCAGTTCACTTACGGCGCGCGTGCGCCTGTGCTCGAGGAAGTGGCACGCGACTTGCGATTGAACGTGCGCAAGGGCGCCTTCGTGCTGCGTAACGTGCCTCCCGCCACGGTGTTCGTCTATCGGGCGACATGATGCAACGCGTCCTTCATGCCTTCTCCACAGGACGGCAGGTAATCACGAGGCGGGTCATGACGCCGTCTGGACGAACGTAAGGGCCGCCTAACTGCAGCGCTCGTGCACGTCGCTCTGGCGACGCGCGGCGCGGCAACGCTCCGTCAGCCGGTGACGTGCCCCTTCCCGCACCGTAGCCGCTCGGAGTACGCCATGAACACGAAAGGTCGCCAGGGCCAGGGCCCGTGCGAAGCCGCAGGGTGTCACCACGCCACGAGCGCACGCGCGTCCGGATGGAGCGGGACGTTGCTGCTCCTGATCGCTGCATTCACACCGCATGACGTCGCCGCGCAGGTGGCCGATGGGACGCGCTTCTTCCAGGCCACCGGCCTGGCCGATGGGACCGACGATGCCGTCGCCATCGGGACCGAGGCGGTCGCGGCCGGCGCCGGCAGCAGTGCAGGCAACTCCGCCAGCGCATTCGGCGCCCACGCGCTTGCCACGGCTGATCGCTCCGTCGCGGTCGGCACGAGCGCGGTGTCGTCGGGCACGGACAGCGTATCGATAGGCAATGCCAGCCAGGCGTTGGGCGACCGTTCGCTGGCGATCGGCAGTGGAAGCCATGCCGTCGGCCCGGGCGACATCGCCATCGGCTACAACGCGCGTGCAGAAGCCGACAACAGTACGGTGCTGGGCGAAGGTGCGATCGTCGCCGCTGGCGCGGTGCAGTCCACCGCGGTCGGTGCCGGCGTCGCCGTGACCGCGGTGGAAAGCTCCGCCTTCGGTTACGGTGCGAGCATCACCGGCCTGCGCGGCACGGCGCTCGGCTTCGGTGCGAGCGTGTCGGCGCCGGATGCGGTCGCATTGGGCGCCGGTTCGATGGCCGACCGCAGCAATACGGTGTCCATCGGCACCGCGGGTGCGCCGCGCCAGATCGTCAACGTGGCAGCCGGCACCCAGGGCACGGATGCGGTCAACCTCGACCAGCTCACAGCCGCGGTGAACGGCGTGAACGGTGCCGGTTCTCCTTACTTCGCCGCCGACGGACTGAACGACGGCAGCGATAACGCGTCGGCGACGGGGCAGTTCAGCCTCGCCGCGGGCAGCACGTCCAGCGCCAACGGCCCGGGTGCCACTGCGCTGGGTTCCAACAGCACCGCCACGGGCGAGGCGGCCATCGCGGTCGGCGCGTTCGCCAATGCGGCCGCCGATCAGACACTCGCCGTCGGTACCGGCGCGCAGGCGACGGTGATCGGTGCACAGGCGTTCGGCATCGGTGCCAATGCCGGCGCGGACCGCAGCCTTGCGGTCGGCGGCGGATCGCAGGCGACTGGCGCGACGAGCATCGCGGTCGGCAACGAAGTGGTCGCCAGCGGACAGAGCAGCGTCGCGATGGGCTACCGCACGCAGGCCAGCAACACGCTGACCACGGCCATCGGCGGCTGGAACGACGGCAATGCGAATGGTGTCGTGGACGCCAACGAGATCACCGTGGCGTCGGGCCCGGGTGCGATCGCGATCGGCCCGGCGGCGCAATCGACGCAACAGGGGGCGGTGGCGATCGGTTCGAACAGCCAGGCCATCGCGCAGGCGAGTACGGCCGTGGGTACGGCTGCGCTTGCCACGGGGCTGGGCAGCGCGGCGTTCGGGTTCGATTCCCAGGCGACACAGCAGGCCGCACTGGCGCTCGGCGGCGGTTCGCGCGCGACCGCGACCAACAGCACGGCGGTAGGCACGCTGGCGCAGGCACAGGCGGGCAACACCATCGCCATTGGCTTCCGGGCATTGGCGGCGGCCACCGACAGCGTGGTGCTCGGCACCAACGCGCAGATCGCCGCGGCAGCCATCAACGGCATTTCGATAGGCAACAACAGCCAGGTGAATTCGCTCAACGGACTGGCGCTGGGTACGAGCGCGATAGTTGCCGCCACCGATCCCAGCGGCACCGCCGTGCAGAACGGGATAGCGATAGGCAACAACAGTCGCGCCAACAACTCAGACGCGACCGCGGTCGGCGCGAACGCCGTGGCCAACGGGCAGAACAGCGTCGCCTTCGGCACCACGGCGAACGCGCAGGGACCGCAGGCCAGCGCCATCGGACAGAACGCGCGCGCGATCGGCAGCAATTCGGTCGCGCTCGGAACCTCCGCACTCGCGCAAGGCAACGTGAGCACCGCGCTCGGACAGAACTCCACCGCGACCGGATCGCTCAGCGTCGCGCTCGGGCAGTCGGCCGACGCGACCGCGAGCGAAGCGCTGGCGGTTGGCAACAACGCGCAGGCGACTGCGGCGAATGCGACTTCGCTCGGACGCAGCGCGAACGCGTCGCAGCAAGGTGCGCTCGCGCTCGGTGCCGATTCGGCCGCCAGCGCCGTCGATGCGTTCGCCGGCGGACGCGGCAGCAGCGCGGCCGGTTCGGGCAGTATCGCGCTGGGCGCGGCGAGTTTCGCCGCCGGTCCCGGCGACACCGCCATCGGCCGCAACGCGCGTGTGAATGCCGACCAGAGCACCGCGGTCGGCGAGAACGCCACGATCGCCACGGGCGCACTGCAGGCATCGGCGTTCGGCGCGAACACGGCGGTGAACTCATCGCAGGGAACCGCGCTCGGATTCGGCAGCAGCGTCACCGCAGCCAATGCGGTCGCACTCGGTGCGGGCAGCGTGGCCAACCAGGCCAATACCGTATCGATCGGTACCGTGGGTGCGGAACGTCGCATCGTCAACGTCGCGGCAGGCGTCGCGCCGACCGATGCGGTCAACGTCAGCCAGCTCACTTCGGTCGTCGCCGGCAACACGCGCTACTTCAAGGCGACCGGGCTGGAGGATGGCACCGATGACGCGCAGGCGACCGCACCCAATGCAGTGGCTGCGGGCAGCTCGTCGATCGCGAGTGCGCAGTCGACGACGGCGGTGGGATCGTTCGCGATTGCCGATGCCGAAGCCGCCACCGCGTTTGGTGCGGTGGCGCAGGCGCGCGGACTCAACGCGCTCGCGGTCGGCGCCTTCGCCAATGCGAGCCAGGATTTCGCGCTGGCACTGGGCAATCAGGCGCAGGCGACCGCGGTGAGCGCGCAGGCGTTCGGCACGCAGGCCAATGCGAGCGGCGCCTCGAGCGTGGCCGTCGGTGGAAGCGCGAACGCGTCGGCACAGCGCGCCATCGCCGTCGGCAATTTCTCCAGCGCGCAAGGCGCCGATTCGCTCGCCATCGGCACGCTCGCGCAGGTCGCGCTTGCCGGCAGCCTTGGCGTCGCCATCGGTGACAGTGCGGCGGTCAATTCGGCCAACGGTCTGGCCGTCGGTGCCGACGCCATCGTCGCGGCGGTCGATCCCGGCGGCACGGCGATCAACAACGGCATCGCCATCGGCAACCACAGCCGTTCGAACAATTCCGACGCGACCGCAGTCGGTGCGAACGCCATCGCGAACGGCCAGAACAGCGTCGCCTTCGGCACCGCCGCGCAAGCGATCGGTCCGCAGGCCAGCGCCATCGGCCAGAACAGCATCGCGCAGGGCAGCAACTCGGTCGCGCTGGGCACGTCGGCGCGGGCACTGGGCAACGTCAGCACCGCGTTGGGGCAGAACGCCACGGCGACCGGCGCATTGAGCGTGGCGCTCGGCCAATCCGCCGATGCGACCGCGAGCGAAGCGCTGGCGGTGGGCAACAACGCGCAGGCGACGGGCGCGAACGCGACCTCGGTCGGGCGCAGCGCGAACGCGTCGCAGCAGGGCGCGCTCGCGCTCGGTGCAGACTCCGCCGCCAGCGCGGTGGACGCGCTCGCCGGCGGACGCGGCAGCAACGCGGCCGGTGCGGGCAGCATCGCGCTGGGCGCGGCGAGTTTCGCCGCCGGTCCCGGCGATACCGCCATAGGCCGCAACGCGCGCGTGAATGCCGACCAGAGCACCGCAGTCGGCGAGAACAGCACGGTTGCCGCCGGCGCATTGCAGGCGTCGACGTTCGGCGCGAACACGGCGGTGAACGCCTCGCAGGGCACCGCGCTCGGCTTCGGCACCAGCGTGGCGACGCAGGGCGCGGTCGCGCTCGGTGCGGGCTCGATCTCCAACCGTGCCATCGCGCCGGGCAGCGGTTCCATTCCGGCCGGTTCGGGCGCCGTTGATTTCGACACCACCGACAAGACGCTGCTCGGCGCGGTGTCGGTCGGCACCGACACCAGCTATCGGCAGATCACCAACGTCGCCGACGGCACGCAGCAGCAGGACGCAGTGACGCTGCGGCAGTTGCAGGGTGCGATCGGTTCGGTCACCAGCACCGGCACGATGTACTTCCATGCCAATTCGACGGCCGGCGATTCGCTCTCGATCGGCGCGGAGTCCATCGCGGTCGGACCGCTCACGGTGGTCAACGGCGACAACGGCATCGGCATCGGCAATGCGGCGACGGTCGACATCGCCGCGCCGGGCGGCATCGCGATGGGACGCCAATCGCAGGTGCTGCTGGCTTCGGGTATCGCGATGGGCACGCAGGCGCAGGCCAATGCGGAGCAGGGCGTCGCGCTCGGCGCGGGTGCCACGGTCGATCACGCATTGAGCGTGGCCATCGGTTCCGCGTCACAGACCAGCGTGGGTGCGCAGACGGGTTACACCGCGTTCGGCCTGGCGACGCCGCAGAATTCCTTCGGCGAAGTGTCCATCGGCAGCGCCGGTGCGGAGCGCAAGCTCACGAACCTCGCCGCCGGCAGCGCCGACACGGACGCGGTCAACGTCGCGCAGCTGCGCGCGGTGCAGATCACCGCCAACGACGCGCTGCTGTGGGATGCGGCCGCGGAAGGCGGCGCGGGCGCGTTCAGCGCGAACCATCTTGGCAGCGGGCCAAACAAGGTCGTGAACCTTGCTGCCGGTACGATCGATGCCGGCAGCACGGATGCGGTCAACGGTGGACAGATCTATGCGGGCTTGCAGCGACTCGCCGCGCATTTCGGCGGTAACTCGCTTGTCAGCGGCAACGGCCTGATCGATGCGCCGAGTTACGACATCGGCGGCAACGTGTTCAACGATGTCGGCAGCGCGCTGGCGGCGCTGAACAACCGGCTCGATTCACTCGGAGGAGGGGCGGGTGCGGATGGACGCTTCACCGCGCAGGACGCGACGCCGGCCAGTGCCAGCGGCACGCAGTCGGTCGCGGCGGGCAGCAACGCGCGGGCGAGTGCGGACAACAGCGTCGCGCTTGGTGCGAATTCGGTGGCTGATCGCGCCAACACGGTCTCGGTGGGCGCGGCTGGCAGCGAGCGCCAGGTCGCCAACGTCGCCGCCGGCACCGCGCCGACGGATGCGGTCAACGTGCAGCAGATGCAGGTGCAATCCACGGCCACGCTCAACCAGGCCAATGCCTACACCGACCAGCGCGTGAGCGAGATCGTCGCGCTGCCGATGCAGGCCATCGAAGACCTGCGCGGCCAGGTCGAGGACGAGTTCCGCCATACCGATCGCCGTATCAACCGGCAGGGCGCGATGAACGCGGCGATGGTCCACATGGCCTCGAGCGCGGCGAACATCCAGACGATCAACCGCGTGTCGGTCGGCGCGGGCTATGCCGAAGGCGAGGAAGCGATGGCCGTGGGCTACCAACGCCAGATCAATCGCAACGTGAACCTGTCGCTGGGCGCGGCGTTCAGCGGCAGCGAGCAGTCGGCCGGCGTGGGCATCGGCGTCGGCTGGTGAGACGGAAGGAAAGGGCCCGTTCGCACGGGCCCTTTCGCGGGTGTCGCGATCAGTCCTTCGCGACGCGTTCGATATCCGCGCTCGCTTCCGGCTGGCCGACCACCGGCGCGTTGCTTTCGAACACGCGTCGATAGGTCGCTTCGTCGATGCGCTGGATGCGGCCGATCGTGCACGGCTGTTCCAGGCCCGTGTGCACGGCGCTGACCGGGATCACCGCATCGCCAAGGTCGCCGCAGATGCGACCGTCGCTGGTGACCGGGTCGCTGATGGTGCCGGGATCGAAACCGCGCGCGGAACCGAGCGGCGAGGGACGCAGTCCTTCGCGGAAAGCGAGGTAGGGTTCGCGGTTGAGGTCGCGGCAGCTGTTCTTCAGCTCGATGTCGTAATAGCGCTTGCCCAGGCTCTTCACCACGAGCCGGTTGTCGCCGATCACGCCCCATTCGATGATGTCGCGGGTGACCAGGCAATCGCCCACGGGGCGGATCGGGGCGGAGCGTTCGACAGGGTCGCCGGCAAAGGAAGCGCCGATGCCCAAGCTCAGTGCGAGGGTCGACAGACGCAGCAACAGTGTCTTCATGACATCCCTCCGAGGTTGGGTGCCTGATCTGCAACGTCGATCCGGCGCGGTTAATCTGGCATGAACCCGCCCGGCTTCACTCGCGCCCTCCGACGTACGGTCGGGCAGCGTAACCGTCCGTTCCATGCGTGGCACTGGCCGCGGTGCCGCGCCGCCGCGACATTGCTGGGCAGACACCCCGGGAGATCCCCATGAGCCACGATTCCACCCGCTTCGCCCGCATCGGCCGCGCCATCCGCGGCATGCCGGCCTCCGACGGCGCCGGCGTCAAGCTCACCCGCGTGATCGGCACTGCGCAGCTGGAGATGCTCGATCCGTTCCTGATGCTCGACGAATTCGGCACCGACAAGGCCGAGGACTACCTGGCCGGCTTCCCCGACCATCCGCATCGCGGCTTCGAGACGGTGACGTACATGCTCGACGGCCGCATGCGCCACAAGGACAACCACGGCAACGAGGGCGTGCTGGTGCCCGGCAGCGTGCAGTGGATGACCGCCGGCCGTGGACTGGTGCATTCGGAAATGCCCGAGCAGCAGGAAGGTCGCATGCGCGGTTTCCAGCTGTGGGTGAACCTGCCCGCCAGCGAGAAGATGAGCCAGCCGCAATACCAGGAATTCGCGCCGGAGCGCATTCCGCAGCTGCAGCCGCAGGACGGCGTGCAGGTGAAGCTGATCGCCGGTCGCCTTGGCGATGTCGCCGGACCGATCCGCCAGCCGGCGACCGATCCGGTCTATCTCGACATCGAACTCGCACCCGGTACGTCGTGGGATTACGAACTGCCCGACGGCCACAACGCCTTCGCGTACGCGTTCGAAGGCGATGGCCAGATCGGCGACGGCGACGACGCGCGGCCGCTGGTCTCGCAGGAGCTGGCCGTACTGATCGGCGGCCCGGTCTTCCGCCTGCGCGCGGGTGCGCAGGGCGTGCGCGTGATCCTGGTGGCCGGTCGTCCGCTGCGCGAGCCGGTGGCGCGTTACGGCCCGTTCGTCATGAACACGAAGGAGCAGATCATGCAGGCGTTCGTCGATTACCAGGAAGGACGCTTCTGACGAGGCTCCGTCGCGGATATCGCGCGAATCGCAGCAACGAAAAGGCCACGCTGTGAGGCGTGGCCTTTTTGCATCCGCATCCGCGTCAACGCGACGGACTAGAGATCACGCGCGGTCTTCCTGGCCGAGCCAGCGGTAGATCACGCCGCCGAGCAGGCCGCCGGCGATCGGCGCGATCCAGAACAGCCACAGCTGCGAGATCGCGGTCGCGCCGGCGAACACCGCCACGCCGGTCGAGCGCGCGGGGTTCACCGAGGTGTTCGTCACCGGGATGCTGATCAGGTGGATCAGCGTCAGCGCCAGGCCGATGGCGAGCGGCGCGAAGCCCGCTGGCGCGCGCGGGTGCGTTGCGCCGAGGATCACGACGAGGAACATCGCCGTCATCACGATCTCGCACATGAATGCTGCGCCCACGTCGTAACCGCCCGGCGAATGCGTGCCGTAGCCGTTGCTCGCGAACGCACCGGCCGCATCGGGATTGACCACGAAGGTCGCCGTCCCACTGGCGATATGCCACAGGATGAAGCCGGCCAACAGGCCGCCCAGCACCTGCACGATCACATAGGGCAGCAGATCGCGCGCCGGGAAACGGCCGCCGGCCCACAGGCCGAAACTCACCGCGGGATTGAAGTGGCCGCCGGAAATGTGGCCCAGCGCGTAGGCGCCGGTGAGGACGGTCAGGCCGAAGGCGAGCGACACGCCGAGCAGGCCGATGCCGAGCGGATTGCCGTCGCCACCGAAGTTCGCCGCGAGCACCGCACTGCCGCAACCGCCCAACACCAGCCAGAACGTACCGATGAACTCAGCCGCGAGACGCTTGATCATGCTGCCTCCTCTTCTTCTCTGCGAAGTTGACGGATCAGCTCGGGCCAGACTGCCAACACCCACCCGAGCGGCGCTGTTGCAGTGTGTTTCGCCCCGCCGGTGGGCAGGGTCGGCCTATCTTAGGAGGGGCGCGTGAAGGCGCACGTCATCCGGGTGCGCGCGTGCTCGCCCGCGCGCACGCGAGCGCAGGGCCCGGCAGCTGGGCCGGGCCGTCGTGTTCGAGGATTACTTGCTGCTCAGCCGGGTGCCGGTGAAGCGGATCGACTGCGCCTGCGTCATCGAAGCTGCCAGCGCCGCCTTTTCGGCCTGGAACCAGATGTGCGCGGTGCGACCGTCGGCCAGCTCGACCAGCGTCTCGCGTACTTCGACGTTCGGCTTCATCGCCAGCTCGCCCTTGTACCAGTACATCGTCTGCCCATCGATCATGCCGGCCTCGGCGCGGTTGCCGCGCTTGGGCTCGAACGTCGCCTTGCGGGAGATGTACAGACCGAACGCTTCCGAACCGTCCGCGCGCAGGGCGCGGCAGAAGTCGGAATCGCCGCTGCTGCGGTTTTCCCAGGCCAGCCCCGAGTCGGCGGGCAGCTGCGGACAATTTCCCTGTTCCTGCGCCTGTGCCGCGCTGCCGATACCGGCAAGCACGAGCAGGGCCGACATACGCCATGCCGTCGTATTCACGACTAACCCCCTGTGGTGGTTTGCTGCGAAAACACCCCTACAGCCAGACCGGGGAACGTGACCGAATCGCCCGATCTGGAACGAACATAGTCCAGATTCCGGCACTTGACAAATAACCATCCTTAATAGGCGGATGGTCGGGCTTATGAATCGCGGTCCGCCATGCGACAGGCTTATGGAGCGGGGGCTGCGGGGCTCAGCGCTCGGGCAGCGGGATGAACTCGTCGTCGCCCGGCACCTTGCCGAAGCGCCCGTCCAGCCAGTCCTGCTTGGCCTGCTCGATCCGCTCCTTCGAACTGGACACGAAGTTCCACCACAGGTGGCGCGGGCCGTCGAGCGGCTCGCCGCCGAGCAGCATGGCCTTCACCGGCGTGCGTGCGCGCAGCTTCGGGCGGGTGCCGGGGTCTAGGACGATCAGGTGCATGGCCGGGATGTCGGCCCCATCGAGCTGGGCATCGCCCTCCAGGACATAGAGCGCGCGCTGCGGGTGGCTGTCGTCCAGGGCGAGTTCGGCGTCGGAGTCGAGATCGATGGCGACGTAGAGCGTGTCGGCATACACACGCACCGGCGATTCCTCACCATAGCCGCGGCCGGCGACCACGCGCAGCCAGCTGCCGTCGCGGCGTTGTTGCGGCAGGGAAGCAGCGGCATGGTGGAAGAAACCCGGTTCGGTTTCCTCGTCCGATTGCGGCAACGCGACCCAGGTCTGCATGCCGTGCAGCGGATTGGCGTGGTCGCGCAGCGACGCCGGCGTGCGTTCGGAATGGGCGATGCCGCGACCGGCGGTCATCCAGTTCACGTCGCCGGGATTGATGTCCTGCAGGCTGCCCAGCGTGTCGCGATGGGTGATGGTGCCCGACCACAGGAACGTCACCGTCGCCAGGCCGATATGCGGATGCGGGCGCACGTCGATGCCGCGACCGGGTTCGAACACCGCCGGTCCCATGTGGTCGACGAACACGAACGGTCCGACCGAACGCGCCTGGATGCTCGGCACCGCGCGCCGCACCTGGAAACCGCCGAGGTCGTGCACGCGTGGGGAAACGATGATGGTCATGTCGCGATCCTCGTTGGTTGCGGCAAGGGTGTCACGCCGCGATATCCGTCGCATGTACGCCGGTGCGCGGTCGAATGGCGTCGATCAGGGCAGCGCGTCCTCCACGCGCAGCGTCGCCACGGGCGCAGCGCCGTGCGCGAGGCGCAACAGGGTGATGCGCCACGGTGCGGTCGTCCGCGCCGTCGCATCCGATGCATGGATGATCACGTCCTCGGCACCGGCCTCGCGTTCGACGCGCAGGCGCACTTCGGCGTCGCCGGCATGGATGCACTGCACGTCGGGCGGGCAGCGTGAATCGTCGAACGTACCGACGTAGCGCAGTCGCGCGTGCCCGGGAAGGTCGATGCTCTGGCCCGGTCGCAGCGACGCTTCCAGCGGCAGCGCGGGCGTGGGCGTGGTGGCGCATCCGGCGACAGTGAGGAGCAGCAGCGCGACGACGGCGCGGATCGGCTTCATGACGGGCATGCGGATGCGGGGAAGGCCAGTCTACCCAAAGCCGTCGCGTGAACGGTCGTTGCAGGTGGGGCGGATAGAATCGACGCAATGTCCCGCACCGGATCGCCATGACCCGAAAGCTGCGATGGATTGCGATCGTCGTGCTGGCATTGGTGCTGGCCTCGCTGCTGTCGGTCTACAGCTACGGACGATTCGCACAGCGTGCGCGCGGCGCGCCGTCGCAGGCGTTGCCGGCGGACCGTGTCGAGACCGCGCTCGATCGCGCCGTCGCACCGCTGGAACAGGCGCGTCCCGGCCAGGCGGGACTGTCGCTGGTGGCCGACAACCTCGATGCCTTCGCCGTGCGCGCCGTCACCGCGCGCGCGGCGGGACGCAGTCTCGACGTCCAGTACTACATATGGAAGCCGGACCTCACCGGCAACCTGATCGTGCACGAACTGCTGCGCGCCGCCGATCGCGGCGTGCGCGTGCGCCTGTTGCTGGACGATCTCAACGCGGGCGCGAAGGACTCGGTGCTGGCGGCGCTGGATCGCCATCCCAACGTCGAAGTGCGTCTGTTCAATCCCGCGCGCGGACGCCAGAACTTCATCGTGCGCGGCACCGAGATGCTGTTGCGCGGCCTAAGCCTCAACCGGCGCATGCACAACAAGGCGTGGATCGCGGACGGACGCGTGGCGGTGGTCGGAGGGCGCAACATCGGCGACGAGTATTTCGGTGCGGCGGAGGCGTCCAACTTCCTCGATGCCGACCTCGCCGTGGTCGGCCCGCCGGTCGCGGAGACCGCGAAGATCTTCGACGCCTACTGGAACCACGGCAACGCGATCCCGCTCGAAGCGCTGGTGGATAGCGACGAACTGTCCCTGCATCGACTGCGTCGCGTCGGCGCGCTGGAGTATCGATCGAAGGACGCGGCGCCCTACGCCGAACGGCTGGCGAAATCGCCGAGCGTGCAGGAGCTGTGGCGCGGCGAGCGCAAGCTGCGCTGGACGCGCGATGCCCACGTGTATTCCGATCCGCCCGAAAAGACCGATGGTGCGCCGCGTCGCGACTGGCTGATCGATGCGCTGATCCCGCCGACCGCGTCCGCGCGGCGCGAGCTGTACATCATCTCGCCGTACTTCGTGCCCGGCGACGACGGCGTGGCCGCGATGCTGCGCCTGCGCCAGCGCAACGTTCGCGTCAGCGTGCTGACCAATTCGCTGTCCGCGACCGACGTCGCCGCGGTGCACGGCGGCTATGCGCCATACCGTGTGCCGCTGCTGAAAGGCGGCGTGGACCTGTTCGAACTCAAGGCGCGCGGTCCGCGCGGGGGCGGCCTGGGCTTGCTCGGTTCTTCATCCAGCGACGCCAGCCTGCACACGAAGGCGTTCATGGTCGATGGCGAAGTGGGCTTCGTCGGATCGTTCAACCTCGATCCACGCTCGATCAACCTCAACACCGAGATGGGCATCCTGTTCAACGATCGCCAGCTCACCGCCGACCTGCAGCGCATCTACGAGTGGAAGATCGAACGCAACAACAGTTATCGACTGTGGCTGGACGACGGCGAACTGCGCTGGGAGGACGGCACGACGAATCCACCGACGATGTGGAGCCATGACCCCGCCGCGAGCTGGAGCCGTCGCGCGATGGCGAAGGTGGTCGGCTGGTTGCCGGTGGAATCGCAGCTGTAGCGCGTCAGGGCTGCTGCTTCGTCTCGCGCAGCGTGGCGTGGCCCTGCGCATCGATGCGGACGGTGGTGAGGCGGTCGTACTCCGCTTCCGTCATCGGTGTCGCCTCGCAACCGCACAGCGCCGAGGCGATGCCGGGCACCGTGTTGCTGTGGCCGACGATTAGCACGGTCTGGCCGGTGCGCTCGCGCCGCAACGCGGTCGCGAAATCGGCGGCGGGCTGCTTCGCATCGTAGGTGATCGTCGTCAGTCCGTGAGACCGTGCCGTTGGCGCAGCGGTCTGCTGCGTGCGCCGGTACGCGGTGGAATACACCGCCGACAGCGGCAGGTCGGCGAACTCGCGCGACAGCGACTGCGCGCGCGCTTCGCCCGCGACGGTGAGCGCCGGATCGTCGGAACCGTCGCCGACCTTCTCCGCATGTCGCACCAGCACGAAGGTCGTGGCCTGTGCGGAGGTGTCCGCGTCGGCACGCGGCGTGGATGCGCAACCGCCGAGCAGCAGGAGCGGGAGCAGGGCGGTCAGCGCGGTCTTCATGCAGGCATCCAGCAAGAGTGGTGCGCCACGATAGCCGACCTCAGGCCGCCGGTTGAAGCGCGGTGAGCAACCCGCGCGCGGCGAGCACGCGCGAAGACGCATCGGGCAGGTCGAGCGTCATGCGCAGCTTGTCCGGGCCTTCCATGCGATAGAGCTTGGGCTGCCCTTGGATCAGGCGGATCACCGCCATCGGATCGACGTTGGGCTTCTCGACGAAATGCAGGCGTCCGCCCTTGTCGCCGAGGTCGAGCTTGCGCACGCCGAGGTGCGTCGCGCGCAGCTTCAGTTCGGCAACCGCGAACAGGTGCTTGGCCGCATCCGGCAACAGACCGAAGCGGTCGATCATCTCCACCTGCAGTTCGCGCAGTTCGTCCGCATCGCGCGCGCTGCTGATGCGCTTGTACAAGGTCAGGCGTGTGTGTACGTCCGGCAGGTAGTCGTCGGGGATCAACGCCGGCACGCGCAGTTCGACTTCCGCGCCGCGTGCTTCGTGCCCGTCGACATCGGGCAGCTTGCCCTGGCGGATCGAACGCACCGCGCGTTCGAGCAGCTCGGTGTACAGGCTGAAGCCGACCTCGGCCATCTGGCCGCTCTGTTCCTCGCCGAGGAGTTCGCCCGCACCACGGATCTCCAGGTCGTGCGTGGCGAGTGTGAAGCCGGCACCGAGTTCGTCCATCGCCGCGATCGCGTCCAGGCGTTTGCGCGCGTCGTCGGTCATCGCCTTGCGCTCGGGCACGACGAGGTAGGCATAGGCGCGATGGTGCGAACGACCGACACGGCCGCGCAGCTGGTGCAGCTGGGCGAGGCCGAAACGATCCGCACGGTTGATGACGATGGTGTTGGCGTTGGGGATGTCGATGCCCGACTCGATGATCGTCGTCGACAACAGCACGTTGAAGCGCTGCTTGTGGAAGTCGAGCATCACGCGTTCCAGCTCGCGTTCCGGCATCTGTCCGTGGGCGATGCCGATGCGCGCTTCGGGCACGAGTTCCTGCAGCTGTCGCTGCATGCGGCCGATGCTCTCCACGTCGTTGTGCAGGAAGTACACCTGGCCGCCGCGCGAGAGTTCGCGCTGGAACGCCTCGCGCAGCTGCATGTCGTCCCACGGCACGACGAAGGTCTGCACCGCCAGGCGGTGCGCCGGCGGCGTGGCGATGATCGACAGATCGCGCAGGCCCGCCATCGCCATGTTGAGCGTGCGCGGGATCGGCGTGGCAGTGAGGGTGAGCAGGTGCACGTTGGCGCGCAGCGCCTTCAGCGCTTCCTTCTGGCGTACGCCGAAACGCTGTTCCTCGTCGACGATCACCGCGCCGAGGTCCTTGAAGCGGACGTCCGGCTGCAGCAGACGGTGCGTGCCGACGATCACGTCGATCGTGCCCTCGGACACCTTCGCCAGTTCGGTCTCGATTTCCTTCTTCGTCTTGAAGCGCGACAGCACTTCGACCTTGATCGGCCAGTCGGCGAAACGGTCGCGGAAATTGCGGTAGTGCTGTTCGGCCAGCAGCGTGGTCGGCACGAGTACCGCCACCTGCTTGCCGCTCATCGCGCTGACGAAGGCCGCGCGCACTGCGACTTCGGTCTTGCCGAAGCCGACATCGCCGCAGACCACGCGGTCCATCGGCTGGCTGGAAGCGAGATCGCGGATCACCGCTTCGATCGCCGAATGCTGGTCCGGCGTTTCCTCGAACGGGAATGCAGCCGCGAACGGTTCGTACGCCGTGCGATCCACGTCGATCGCAAGCCCCGCGCGAGCCTGGCGCTTGGCCTGGATCTCGAGCAGTTCGGCGGCGACGTCGCGCACTTTCTCGGCGGCCCTGCGCTTGGCCTTCGTCCACTGCTCGCCACCGAGCGAATGCAGCGGCGCGGTCTCTTCGCTGGCGCCGGAGTAGCGGTTGATCAGGTGCAACTGCGCGACCGGCACGTACAGGCGATCGCCCTTGGCGTACTCGATCTCGAGGTACTCGGCCGGCATGCCGCCGGCTTCGAGCGTCACCAGTCCGCGATAACGACCGACGCCGTGGTCTTCGTGGACGATGGGCGCGCCTTCGCTGAGTTCGCCCAGGTCCTTGATGATCGCTTCCGGCTCGCGGCCGACGCGACGACGGCGACGCGGCTGGCTGGCGCGCTCGGGGAAGAGCTGTCGTTCGGTGAGCACCGCCAGCGCCGGTTCGGTGGTGGCGAAACCGTCGTCCAGCGGCGCGACCGCGATGGCGAAGCGTTCGCCGCCGAGCGCGAACGACGGCCAATCGGCCAGCACCTGCGGCGCCAGCGACGCGCCCTGCAGCAGTTCCAGCAGCGCTTCGCGGCGGCCCGGCGAATCAGCGGCGATCAGCACGCGACCGGGATAGCTCGACAGGAACGATTTGAGCGCATCGGCCGGTGCATGGTCGCGCGCGGCGATCGGCAGTGCGGGCGCGGGCTGGTCGCCGAGCGCACTGGCGCGTTCGCGCTGCGCGTGGCCTTCACCGCAGACTTCCACGCGCGAGCCCTGGTTGAGCTTCTCGCGCAGCGCGTCCGGCGAAAGGTACAGCGCGTCGGGTGGCAGCAGCGGGCGTTCGACGTCGTGGCGACGCTGTTCGTAGCGCTCGCCCGTGTGCGACCAGAACTGGTCGGCCGCGTCCATCGCGCCGTCGGCGATGATCGGCAGCACGCCCTTGGACAGGTAGTCGAACAGTGTCGAGGTCGAATCGAAGAACAGCGGCAGGTAGTACTCGATGCCCGGCGCGGCAAGGCCGGCCTTGAGGTCCTGGTAGAGCGCGCTGCGACGCGTGTCGAGATCGAAGCGTTCGCGCAGCGCATCGAGCGCGCGCTTGAGCGCGGCGTCGTCCAGCGGCACTTCGCGGCCCGGCAGCAGGTGCACCGCATCGAAGCGGTCGAGCGAACGCTGCGATTCCGGATCGAACGCGCGGATCGTCTCGATCTCGTCGTCGAGCAGTTCGACTCGGAACGGCTGGTCCGCGCCCATCGGATACACGTCGAGCAGGCCGCCGCGCACGGCGAAATCGCCCGGATCCAGCACCTGCGGCACGTGGCGATAGCCGGCGGATTCGAGTCGGCGCTTCTCGGCGTCGAGGTCCAGGCGCTGGCCGACCTTCACGTCGAAACTTCCGCCGACCACGTGCTTGAGCGGGGCCAGTCGCTGCAGCAGCGTCTGCACCGGCACGATCACGATGCCGCACGCCAGGCTTGGCAGTCGATGCAGCGCGGCCAGGCGCTGGCTGACGATGTCTGGATGCGGGCTGAAGACGTCGTAGGGCAGCGTTTCCCAGTCGGGGAAGGCGACCACCGGCAAGTCGTCGCGCCGGCCCAGCAACGTGTGCAGGTCGGATTCGAGCTGGTGCGCGCCGTGGTTGTCGCGGGCGACGACCAGCAGCGGCGCGTCATGGGCCTGCGCGGCGGCGGCGATGTGGTACGCCAGTGCCGAGGCCGAAGCGGGCGCGCGCCACCATGCGCGCTGTCCGGCCTTGGGCAGGGGAGGGGTCTGGATTGCGGACTTCGGCATTGCGCAGGGGGCCCGGTCAAAACGAGGACAGCGCCGGCAGCCGTCGCCGCCAGCGCAAAGAGGCCTGCATTTTACGTGACCGCCATGAACACGCGGTCGCAGGCGGCGGTCCGGCGGGGTGGATCGCAGCGTTGCGCTGGCGGAGATAAAGATAGCTTGCAATTAGATAGCGCGCTATGTAAATTGCGGCCCATGAAGAACGCCCCCGCCCGCAAGCCCGCCAAGGCGAAGAACCTGCTGCAGCTGGATGAGCAGTTGTGCTTCGCGCTGTATTCGACCGGGCTGGCGCTCAACAAGGTCTACCGCCGGCTGCTCACGCCGCTGGGGCTGACCTATCCGCAGTACCTGGCGATGTTGGTGCTGTGGGAGCGCGACGGCGTGACGGTGTCGGAGATCGGCGAACGCCTGTTCCTCGATTCGGCGACGCTGACGCCGTTGCTCAAGCGCATGGAAACCGCGGGACTGATCACCCGAACCCGCGGCACCCACGACGAACGCCAGGTCGTCATCGAACTGACGACCGAAGGGCGCGCGCTGAAGGCGCAGGCGAAGGCGATTCCGAGCGAGTTGTTGTGCGCGTCCGAATGCGAGCTGGAAGACATCGTCACGCTGAAGCAGCAGCTGGAATCGCTGCGCGGCGGGCTGATGAAGAACGGCTGATGCAGGTTGATCCGAACCAGATTCACGTCAAATACATAGCGCGCTATAAAATAGCGAACTAATCACAGGCCGTCCGGCCATCCACCGCAGTCCCCCACCAAGGAGTCATCCCATGTCCCTCGACCAGGTCCTCTACACCGCCCACGCCAGCGCCACCGGTGGCCGCGACGGCCGTGCCGTTTCGTCCGACAACGTGCTCGACGTCAAGCTCACCACGCCGCGTGAACTCGGCGGCGCGGGCGGCGAAGGCACCAATCCGGAACAGCTGTTCGCGGCCGGCTACTCGGCCTGCTTCCTCGGCGCGCTGAAGTTCGTCGCCGGCAAGGAGAAGGTGCAGCTCCCGGCCGATGCGCGCATCGATGGCAGTGTCGGCATCGGTCCGATCCCGGCCGGCTTCGGCATCCAGGTCGAGTTGAAGATCGCGCTGCCGGGCCTGGCCCGCGAGCAGGCCGAGGCGCTGGTCGAGAAGGCGCACCACGTGTGCCCGTATTCCAACGCGACGCGCGGCAACATCGACGTCACGCTGACCGTGGTCTGACCGCGAAGATGCGCGACGCGGGCCGGATAGCGCCCGCGTCGCGCTGGCCCCCTCGCTAGCCGTTCACGGCCGCGCCTCGAACACCAGGTTGAACGGTGTCTGCGTGGCGCGGCGGAAGCGGGTGAAGCCCGCTTCTTCCATCACTGCGCGCAGCCGCGCCTCGCCGGCCTGCGCGCCCAGCGCCGGGCCGTTGCGCGCCAGCGATACCGGCACGCAGATCTGCGAGGACGCGCCGTAATACACGCGGCCGACGGGATTGAGGTTCTCTTCCACGCGATCGCCCGCGAACGGCTCCACCAGCATGCAGATGCCGTCGGGATTGAGCGCCTTCAGCGCATGCCGCGCCGCGCCGACCGGGTCGCCCATGTCGTGCAGGCAATCGAAGAAGCAGATCAGGTCGAAATGATGGCCGGTGTAGCCGGTCGCATCGGCGGTTTCGAAATATGCGTTGTCCACGCCGGCCTGTTTCGCGCGTTCGCGCGCGACTTCTATCGACGGCGCGTGGTAGTCGTAACCGATGAACGTGGATTTCGGGAACGCCTGCGCCATCAGCGTGGTGCTCGCGCCGTGGCCGCATCCGACATCGGCGACCTTGCCGCCGGCGCGCAGCTTCTCGAGCGTGCCGTCCAGCGCGGGCAGCCATTCGGTGATCAGGTGCGCGTTGTAGCCGGCGCGGAAGAAGCGTTCGGTGCCGTGGAACAGGCAGGGATGGTGTTCGCCCCATTCCATGCCCTTGCCGGTGCGGAAGTTTTCCTTGGTGTGTTCGAGTGCGTGGAAGGTCGCCTCGACGATCGAATACGCGCCGGGCAGATCGACCGGACCGCCGGGATCGGCCAGGCACAGCGCCTGTTCCTCGCTGAGCGAATAGGTATCGCTCGCCGCGTCGTACTGGACGTAGCCACCGGCCGCCTGGTTGCCGAGCCATTCGCGGATGTAGCGCTCATGGGTGCCGGTCTGGCGGGCCAGTTCCGCCGCGCCCATCGGCTTCTTCGCCAGTGCGCGGTACAGGCCGAGATGGTCGCCCACCAGCATCAGGGTCGCGCTGATCGCGGCGCCGAGGTCGCCGACCGCCTGGCCCAGGAACTGGTTGAGTCGCTGTTCGTCGATGCTCATGGTGTGAGTCCGGAAGGATGTCCTTCCGTGGACGCGCGACGCGGCCCGTCGCAGGCCCCCCAGGCAAGATCGTCCAACGCGGCGCAACGGCGCCGCCGGCCAGTCAGTGTTTGCCGGCCTTCAGGTCCAGCGACACGCGGACAAGGCCGGGTGCGTCCTGCTGGAGTTCGCGCTCGAAGCCCAGCGACTGCGCCAGCGCGAGCATCGCCTGGTTGTGCTCGAACACATCGCCATAGACGCGGTCGAGCTTCTTGCCGCGCGCCCATTTCACCAGACGGGTCATCAGGTAGCGGCCCAGTCCCATGCCGGCCACGTAATGGCTGACCAGGATCGCGAATTCCGCGTTGCGGCCACCCTCATCGACGGCGATGCGCGCGACCGCGCCGATCAGCGCTTCGCCGGGCGGCAGCGGTTCGGCCGCGACCAGGGCGAATTCAGTCTTCGGATTCACCCGGGTCATCCGGTCGGCCATGTCGACCGTGAGTTCCTTCAGCGCATACAGGAAGCGCTGGCGCACTTCTTCCGGCTGCAGCAGCGTGAAGCTGGCGCGGATGGGCTCGGCGTCCTCGGGCCGGATCGGGCGTATCAACACCTCGCGTCCATTGGGGAGACGCATCCGTTCATGCCAAGGCGGGAGTCGTTCGCGCGCGGCCATGTCCGGATATTGGCACACTTCGCTTCTAGGCCGTATTCACAATCTTCACGGGGACGGGAACGCGCGATGGACGGAGCTGGGCTGCAGGAATGGGTGGGCGGATGGCCCGGGGGCGAGTCCGGCATGAAGTGGGAGGACGACCTGGTCTTCACGGTCGCAGGCAAGATGTTCTGCGTGGTCTGCGTGCGTGGGCCCAAGCAGGGGAGCATGAGCTTCAAGGTCGAGGACGAGCGCTTCCTAGAGCTGACCGAGCGCCCCGGCTTCCAGCCGGCCCCGTACCTGGCCCGGGCGCACTGGGTGTACCTCGAAGATCCGGGTCGGGTGCCCGTGGCGGAGCTGCGCGCGCTGCTGCGCCGCAGTTACGAACTGGTGCGCGCCCGTCTGCCGAAGAAGACCCAGCGCGAGCTGGCCGACTGACTGCGGGCGGGCCGCCGCGCGGGCGCGGGCGCGTCGCGAGCCGGTGCTAGACTCGCGCGGCTTCAGCACTCCTCATCAAGATCAAGGGACGAACGGCATGGCAGGTGGTGGTGATTCGACGCGCGCGATCTTCTTCGCGCTGGGCGCCAATTTCGCGATCGCGGTCGCCAAGGGCGTGGCTGCCTTCTTCACCGGCTCCAGCGCGATGCTGGCCGAGACGGTGCATTCGCTCGCGGACTGCGGCAACCAGCTGCTGCTCCTGCTGGGCATGCGCCAGGCCAAGCAGCCGCCGTCGCCGGATTACCCGCTGGGCTACGGCAAGGCGATCTATTTCTGGTCGTTCCTCGTCGCGGTGATGCTGTTCACCGTCGGCGGCATGTTCTCGCTGTACGAGGGCATCCACAAACTGCAGCACCCCGAACCGGTGAAGTACTGGTGGTGGGCTGCCAGTGTGCTGACGTTCGGCATCATCGCCGAGGCCGTTTCGATGCGCGCCTGCCTGCAGGAAGTGAACAAGGCCCGTGGCGATCGTTCCCTGTGGCAGTGGTTCCGCGAGAGCCGCCAGGCTGAACTGGTGGTGATCTTCGGCGAGGATCTGGCCGCGCTGCTGGGCCTGGTGTTCGCGCTGATCGCGGTCGGCATGACCGTGGCGACGGGCAACCCGCTGTGGGACGCGATCGGCACCATCGTGATCGGCGCGCTGCTGATCGTCGTGGCGGTGTTCGTGGCCATCGAGGTCAAGGCGATGCTGATCGGCCAGAGCGTCGATCCGGCGCGCCAGCAGCAGATGCGCGAGTTCCTCGAAGGCCGCCCGGAGATCGTCCGCGTGATCAGCCTGATCACCTTGCAGCTGGGCAACGAGGTGCTGGTGTCGGTGCAGGCGCAGATGCGCGAGGAGCACGGCGTGCCCGGGCTGGTCGACCAGATCAACACGGTCGAGCGCGCACTGAAGCAGAGTTTCCCGGAAGTGCGCTGGAGCTTCTTCGAGCCGGATCGCAAGCTGGTCGCCTGAACCCCTCTCCCGACGCGCTTCGCGCGTCGACCTCTCCCGCAATGGGAGAGGTGGGAGTCGTCACGCTCTGAAAATGTCCCGTAAGTTCCACCCTCTCCCCTTGCGGGAGAGGGTCGGTCGGCAACGCCGATCGGGAGAGGGGGAGGGCGACCTCAGGCCGCCCGCACCAGCCACTCCACGCGCCCGGCCGCGCCCGCTTCCTCGCCCAGTACCTTCGCCAGCAGCGGCACCACGCCTGCGAGCGTCTGGTCCAGCTGCCACGGCGGATTGAGCACGAGCAGGCCGCTGCCGTTCATGCGCAGCGGAGAGTCGTCCGGACGCACCTGCAGTTCCACCACCAGCGACGATTTAGCCGGCAGCGCCGCGGCGCGGCGGTAGAACGGCTGCAGCGAACGGCGCAGCTTGATCGGATACCACAGCGCGTAGGTGCCCTGCGGCCAGCGGCCAAGCGCATCGCGCAGCGCGCCTAGCGCGGTGTCGAACTCCTCCAGCTGCGCTTCGTACGGCGGGTCGATCAGCACCAGCCCGCGGTTGTAGCGCGTCTCGCCGATGCGCGGCGGCAGCAGCGCCTTCATCGCGGCGTAGCCGTCGCGCGTGTGCACGGCCACGCGCGGATCGCGCTCGAACACCGCGCGCAGCTGGCCGGCTTCCTCGGGCTGCAGTTCGCAGGCGGCGATGCGGTCCTGCTCGCGCAGCGCATGCGCGAGCAGCCACGGCGAACCGGGGTAGGCGGCGCTGCCGTGATCGTGCCGGCAGGCGCGCACGGCCGCGAGGTAGCGCGCGATCGCCGGATGCTTGGGCGCCTCGGCGATCAGGCGGCCGATTCCGCCCTCGGCTTCGCCGGTGCGCTGCGCCGAGTTGCTGTCCAGCGCGTACAGGCCGCGGCCACCGTGCGTGTCCAGCGCGAATACCGGCGCGGGCTTGGCGACCAGCGCATCGCACAGGGCGAGCACGGTGATGTGCTTGAGCACGTCGGCGTGGTTGCCGGCATGGAAGGCGTGGCGATAGTTCATGGAAGCCGGGCGTGGAGGCGGGATTCGCGGAATCCGGGCGGAAAGCATAGCCGTCCCATCCCCTCGGCGCGCTGCTGCGTGCAGAATTGCCCCGACCCACCACCACGGCACGCCCCCGAATGCGCATCCTCCTGGTCGACGACGAACCCGCGATCGCGCAGATCGTCGTGCACGCGCTGCGCGCGGAGGGGTTCGAGGCCGCGCACTGCCTGACCGGCGGCGAGGCGCTGGCCGCGGCGCGCTCGCAGGCGTTCGACCTGGCGATCCTCGACGTGGGCCTGCCCGACATCGGCGGCTTCGCGCTGTGCCGCGAACTGCGCCGCCACGGCGACCTGCCGGTGATCTTCCTGACCGCGCAGAACGCCGAGGCCGATCGCATCCTCGGTCTGGAGATCGGCGCCGACGACTACGTGACCAAGCCGTTCTCGCCCCGCGAACTGGTCGCGCGCGTGCGCGTGGTGCTGCGCCGCGTGCATCCGGCGCCCGCGGGCGCCAGCGCCGACGCGTTCGCGCACGACGCGGACGGCAGGCGCATCCGTTTCCGCGGCCGTCCGCTGGACCTGACCCGCTACGAGTACGGCCTGCTCGCCGCACTGCTGCAACGACCCGGTGCGGTGCTCTCGCGCGCGCAACTGATGGACCGCGTGTGGGGCGATGCGCTGGAAAGCGGCGACCGCACCGTCGACACGCACATCAAGACATTGCGCGCCAAGCTGCGCGACGTCGCGCCCGATGCCGATCCGATCCGCACCCATCGCGGCCTGGGCTACTCGCTGGACGTGGACGCCTGATGAAGATCGGTCTGCGCATCTTCCTCGGCTACTTCGTGATCGTCGCGGTCGCGGCGCTGCTGTTGGCGCAGGTGTTCGTCGCGCAGGTGAAGCCCGGCGTCCGCCAGGCGATGGAGGACACGCTGGTTGACACCGCCAACGTGCTGGCCGAACTGGCCACCGACGATTTCCTCGCCGGCCGCATCGACAGCGGCGATTTCGCCCGCCGCGTGCGCGCGATGGCGCAACGCGACTACGGCGCGCAGATCTGGGGCTTCGGCAAGCGTTCCTCGCAGTACCGCATCTACGTCACCGACGCGCGCGGGATCGTGGTGTTCGACAGTGGCGGGCGCGACGTCGGCAAGGACTACTCGCGCTGGAACGATGTCTACCTGACGCTGCGCGGCCGCTACGGTGCGCGTTCGACCCGCGCCGAATACGCCGATCCGGATTCCACCGTGATGCACGTGGCGGCGCCGATCCGCGACGCACAGGGACGCATCATCGGCGTGCTGACCGTAGCCAAGCCCAATCGCGCCATCGCGCCGTTCATCGATCGCAGCCAGCGCGTGGTCGAACGCTGGGGCGCGGTGTTGATGGGCGTTTCGCTGCTGATCGGCCTGGTCGCGGCGTGGTGGCTGTCGCGCCAGCTCGGCATGTTGCGCCGCTACGCCAACGCGGTCACCGCGGGCGAGCGCGCGACGCTGCCGGCGACGGCGGGCGAGTTCGGCGAACTCGGTCGCGCGCTGGAAACCATGCGCGCGCGCTTGGAAGGCAAGCAGTACGTCGAACACTACGTGCACACGCTGACGCACGAAATGAAGAGCCCGCTCGCGGCGATCCGCGGCAGTGCCGAACTGCTGGAAGGGCCGCTCGATGACGCCGACCGCGCACGCTTCATCGCCAGCATCCGCAGTCAGAGCGACCGCCTGGCGCAGATGATCGACAAGATGCTGGCGCTGGCCGCGGTCGAGCATCGCCAGCGTCTCGACCATCCGGAAGTACTGCAACTCGACACGCTCGTCGAAGATGCCGCCGTGCAGTGCGCGACGCGGCTCGCGCAGGCAGGACTGACGCTCGACCACGAGCATGCCGGCGCGTTGCCGCCGGTGCATGGCGATCCGTTCCTGCTGCGCCAGGCGATCGTCAACCTGATCGAGAACGCCATCGACTTCGCGCCGCGCGGCAGCGGCATCGAACTGCGCCTGTTCCGCGACGGCGAGCGCCAGGCGGTGGAAGTGCGCGACCGCGGTCCGGGCATTCCCGACTACGCCGTGGGTCGCGTGTTCGAACGGTTCTATTCGTTGCCGCGCCCGGGCAACGGCAGCCGCAGCAGCGGGCTGGGCTTGTGCTTCGTGGCCGAAGTGGCCGCGCTGCACGGCGGCGAGGCCGCGCTGTTCAACCGCGAGGACGGCGGCGCGGTCGCGCGCATCGCGCTTCCGGGCTAGGGCACTTCACCGTCGCTTCACCGTCGCGCCATCGTGCGCGCACCCTCGTCGCCGACCCTGTCGCCATTCCACGACAGGAGTTGTCCATGCTGCGCCTTGCACTGAAGGTCGGGTTCGTCTTCGTTCTGACGCTCGCGATCCTCATCCCGCTGTCGATGATCGGCGGCGTCATCCACGAACGGCAGGAATACCGGGCGCAGGCGGTCGCCGACATCGCGCGCAGCTACGCCGGCGCGCAGTCGTTCGCCGGACCGGTGCTGGTGGTCCCATACACGCAGGTGGAGGAAGTCGAAGATCCCACGCCGTACGATCCGCACCGCAAGGTCCAGCGCACGAAGACCGACTACTGGACGTTCTTCCCCGCCGCACTGGACGTGCGCGGTCCGATGCGGCCGGACACGCGCCGGCGCGGGCTGTACGAGGTGCGCGTGTACGAATGGCAGGGGCGGGCGAAGGCGCGCTTCGACGTGCGCATTCCCGAGGACGCCGCCGTCACCGGGCGCCAGATCGGTCGTCCGTACCTGAGCTACGCCATCGCCGACGTGCGCGGTCTGCGGGCCGCGCCGCGCCTGCGCGTGAACGGTCGCGAGATGGCACTGGAAGAAGGCATGGGCAGTCGCGACGGTCCGGGCCTGCACGTCCGCCTCGATGCGCCCGCCGCAGGACAGGCGCTCACCGTGGATACCGATCTCGACATCCGCCTGGGCGGCACGGAGTCGCTCGCGCTGGTGCCGCTGGGCAAGAGCAACCGGTTCGCGCTGGAATCGAGCTGGCCGCATCCGAGCTTCGGCGGCACCTCGCCCCGCCACGACATAGATGCGCGAGGGTTCCATGCGGACTGGGAAATCGCGTCGGTGGCGAGCACCGCGCAACGCCAGTTCCTTGAAGGACGTTCGCTGCCTGAGCTGGGCGAAGGCGCGGCCAGCATGCGTGGCCTCGACGCGGTGGGCGTCTCGCTGATCGATCCGGTCGACATCTACACCCAGTCCGACCGCGCCACCAAGTACGGCGTGCTGTTCGTGTTGCTGACCTTCGTCGGCTTCTTCATCTTCGAGTTGATCAAGCAGCTGCCGATCCACCCGATCCAGTACG
Organism: Lysobacter panacisoli; assembly: GCF_009765165.1. NCBI lineage: Bacteria > Pseudomonadati > Pseudomonadota > Gammaproteobacteria > Lysobacterales > Lysobacteraceae > Lysobacter > Lysobacter panacisoli. The sequence continues at coordinate 120,495 of NZ_VLNU01000001.1, read as the reverse complement.
GCCTGGTCGGTCTGTCGCTGGCGATCTTCTTCCTGCTGCTGGTCAGCCTGAGCGAGCACTTCGATTTCCTCTACAGCTACTTCGCCGCCAGCGCCGCGTGCATCGGCCTGCTCGGTTTCTACCTGAGCGCGGTACTGCGCAGCGTGGGGCGCGGACTGGGCTTCGCGGCGATGCTGGCCACGCTGTACGCGGCGCTGTACGGCCTGCTGGTGTCGGAGGACAACGCGCTGGTGCTCGGCGCGGGCCTGCTGTTCCTGGTGCTGGCCACGATCATGGTGATCACCCGCCGTGTCGACTGGTACCAGCTGGCCGGTGCGCGCCCGGCGCCGCGTCTGGAATGAGGAGACTCGCGGCCGTGGGCGGAAGCCCGCGGCCGCGTTCGTCGTGGACGCGATCGCCTCCCACCCATCCGCCTGCCAGGGGCCACTACCATGTATGTCATGGACGTCACTTCTCCCGAAACCGCCCGCCCGCTCGACGTCCGCTGCTACGGCGGCGCCGCGATCGAACCGTGGCTGGACGACCTGGCTCGCCTGCGCATCAGCGTGTTCCGCGACTGGCCCTACCTCTACGACGGCGACGCCGCCTACGAGGCGAGCTACCTGAAGACCTATCTGCAGTCGCCGCGCAGCGTCGCCGTGCTCGCCTTCGACGGCGACCGTGTGGTCGGCGCCTCCACCGGCCTGCCGCTGGTGGACGAATCGGAGGAATTCCTCGCGCCGTTCGACGGCGTGTCGGTGGCGCCGCAGGAAGTCTTCTACTGCGGCGAGTCGGTGCTGCTGCCGGCGTATCGCGGTCGCGGCATCGGACATCGCTTCTTCGACGAACGCGAAGCGCACGCGCGCAGTTATGGCGACTACGCGTGGACCGCGTTCTGCGCGGTCGACCGCGACCCGTCGCATCCGCGTCGTCCCGCCTTCCATCGCGGCAACGAGGCGTTCTGGAACAAGCGCGGCTACCGCCCGCGCTCCGACATCCGCGCAAACCTTGCGTGGCGCGAAGTCGGACAGGCCGGCGAGACCGGTCACACCCTCACGTTCTGGCTGCGACCACTGGAGCGCACCCGATGACCAACTTGCAGGAAATCCTGGCCGACGGCACGCTCAAGGTTGCCGTCGCCAAGTACACGATCGACGCGCCGGCCGACTTCGAGGCCTTCGCGAACAAGCAGGCGCAGTGGCTGGACGAAGCGCGCGAACGAGGCGCGCAGATGGCGGTACTGCCGGAATACCTGTCGCTGGAACTGGCGGCGACGTTCGACGAGGCCACGCGCAGCGAGCTGCAGGCATCGCTCGTCGCGACGCAGCGCTACCACGGCGCGTGGCTGGCGTTGTTCGCGCGGCTCGCGCGCGAGCGCAGCATGCACGTGGTGGCGGGCACGTTCCTGCTCGACAACGGCGTGGGCCGTTACCGCAACCGGAGCTACGTCTTCGCACCGGACGGCAGCCACGTCTGGCAGGACAAGCTGCGCCTGACCGGCTTCGAGAAAGGCACCGGCGTGATCGAGTCGGGCGATGAGCTGAAGGTGTTCGAGACCGCCGGCGTGCGCAGCGCAGTGTCGGTCTGCTACGACAGCGAGTTTCCGCTGCCGGTGCGCGCGCAGTGCGAAGCCGGCGCGCGATTGCTGATCGTGCCCAGCTGCACCGACACCGAGGCCGGCGCGACCCGCGTGCGCGTGGGCTGTCTTGCGCGCGCGCTGGAGAACCGTTGTTTCGTCGCGCAGGCCGTGACCGCGGGCATTGCGCCGTGGAGCCCCGCGCTCGACGTCAACACCGGCGAGGCCGCGCTGATCGCGCCGATGGACGTGGGCCTGCCGCACGACGGGATGATCGTCGAAACGCGCGGCGAGCAGCGCTGGGCGGTGGCGACGCTGGACTTCGCGGCGCTTGAGGCGAGTCGTGCGCACGCACAGGTGAGCAACGACCGCGACTGGGCGAGCCAGTATTTCCCGAGCGTGGCTCGGGCCAAAGTGGTGCGGGCGGCCGCGTAACCGTCAGAACAGCGACACGCCCGGCACCAGCCACAACGACACGCCCGCCAGCGTCGTACCGATCGCGGTTGCGGCCAGCACGTCGCTCGGATAGTGCAGGCCGAGCACCACGCGCGACGCCGCCACGCTCGCGGTGAATGGCACCAGTACCCATGCCAGCACCGGGTAGTGCGCGATCGCGACCAGGCTGAAGGCCACCGCGTGCAACGTGTGTCCGGACGGAAACGAGAACTCGTCCAGTGGCGCCACCCACGCGTGGATGCGCTGGTCGGACGCGAACGGACGCGGGCGTCGCGTCCAGCGCTTGAGCAGTTTGTACAGCGTCAGTGCGATCACGCCGGTCGCGGCCAGGTGCGCCGATGCGGCCAGTCCGTCCAAGCCGTCGATGACGATCAGCGCGCCCATCAGCACGTACCAGAACACGCCGTCGCCGAGGCGGCTCACCAGCGCGAAGTACGAACGCGAGCGGCCGCGTTCGCCCCAGCGGTTGACCCGCAGGCACCAGCCCGAATCGTTGGCGATCAGACGCTTTTGCAGGGCATGTCGGTTCATGACGCCTCCCGTTCCGTGGTGGACGAAGCCGTGGTGCCGTCGCGAGTGCGACGCGCGTGGCTGAGTTGCAGCAGTACCGAGTCGAAATCCGATGCGACCTGCTCCGGATGCAGGCCTGCGACCGCCTGCCGCGTGGCCATACGCATCGCGCCGCGGCTGAGGTCGTCGCCGGCCAGCCGTACGCACGCGGCGATGAAGGCGGCTTCATCGCCGGGCGGGATCGCCGCGCCATCGATGCCATCGCGCAGGTGCTCGCGGGCGGCGCCGTAGTCGAAGGCGACGGTCGGCACGCCGCTGGCCAGCGCTTCCAGGGTCACGTTGCCGAAGGTTTCGCTCAGGCTCGGGAACACGAACAGGTCGCCGCTGGCGAAATGGCGGGCGAGGGCTTCGCCGCGCTGCACGCCGCAGAACACGAAATCCGGGTTGTCCTGCTGCAGGCGCGCGCGCGCCGGTCCGTCGCCGACCCAGACGAAGCGCGCTTCCGGTCGCGACTGCTGCAATGCGCGGAAGGCACGCACCGCCAGGTCGAGGTTCTTCTCCGCGGCGATTCGGCCGACGTAGATCACGACCAGGCCGTTCTCGCCGACGCCCCACTGGGCGCGCAGCTGTGCGTCGCGATTACGCGGATCGAACAGGGCGGTGTCGACCGCGCGCGGCAGCCGCACCACGTTGGCGAAGCGCTGCTCCTGCAGGAACTGCGCGAGTTCGCGCGTCGGCACGAGGGTGGCATCGGCACTGTTGTGGAAGCGGCGCATCCAGCGCAGGGCGGTCTGCGCGAGGAACGCCGCACCGTAGTCGCGCATGTATTCGTCGAAGCGGGTATGGAAACCCGTCGCCGCCGGGATGCCGAGCCGGCGCGCCGCGCGCAACGCGGACCAGCCGAGCGGACCTTCGGTGGCGACGTAGATCGCATCGGGGGTGTTCTCGCGCCAGAACGTCTGCAGTCGGCCGCTGGCGGGCAGTCCCAGGCGCAGCCCGGGGTAGCGCGGCAGCGGGGCGCCGCGCACCAGCACCTCGTGCGCGGCCGGCGCTTCCTCGGCCGACTGGCGCGGACGGATCACCTGCACCTCGTGCCCACGGCTGCGCAGACCCTGTTCCAGTCCCTGCACGGTGAGGGCGACGCCGTTGACCTCGGGCGGATAGGTTTCGCTGACGATCGCGTAGCGCATGCGCGGCTCCCGGTTTGCGCAATCGTGATGCGCAGCGGTGAATCCAGGATGGCAGGTGGATGACGCGGGGATGACGCGGTTCTCGGAAAACCGCGACTGAAAACGGTTACCCGGTGTGACGGCCGTGAAAGGCCCGTGTCCGAGGGGTTTGCGTGGTGAGCCCGTTAACGAATCAATCCCTAGAATGAACCGTTTACCGTCATGGCCGAAGGAGTACGCGTGCACCGACGCGAAGTGTTGATGGCAGGACTGTCGTGGCCGTTGTGGTCGCTGTTGGCGGGAGGCGAAGCCCACGCCTTTGCGCCGGCCGGGGCCACGGTTCCCTTCGATGGCGAGACGGTGGCCAACCTGGCCAAGGCGCTGGCGGCCAAGCCGTTCGTGCCGCAGAGCAAGCAGCTGCCCGCGTCGCTGGAGAAGATCGGCTACGACCAGTACCGCAGCATCCGCTTCAACCCGGCGCAGGCGCTGTGGCGCAACGACGGCCTGCCGTTCCAGGCGCAGTTCTTCCATCGCGGCTTCTTCTTCCGCGATCGCGTGGACATGCACCAGGTCGCCGACGGCAAGGCCACGCCGGTGGTGTACCGGCCTTCGCAGTTCACCTTCGACGGCACGCCTGCGCCGAAGGAGAACGATCTGGGCTACGCGGGCTTCCGCCTGCATTCGCCGATCAACCGGCCCGAGTACTTCGACGAAGTCGCCGCGTTCCTCGGCGCGAGCTACTTCCGCGCCGTCGCGAAAGGCCAGGCCTATGGACTGTCCGCACGCGGACTGGCGTTGAAGACCGGCGGTCCGGCTGAGGAATTCCCGGTGTTCCGCGCGTTCTGGCTGGAACGACCGGCGCGCGGCGCCGGGCGCATCACCGTGCATGCGCTGATGGACAGCCCCAGCGTGGCAGGTGCGTACCGTTTCACCATCACCCCGGGCGTGGAGACGGTGTTCGACGTGTCGGCGCGACTGTACCCGCGCGTGGCGCTGGACCAGGCCGGCATCGCGCCGCTGACCAGCATGTTCCAGTTCGATTCCAACGACCGCGTCGGCATCGACGACTACCGTCCCGCGGTCCACGACTCCGACGGCCTGGGCATGATCAACGGGCGCGGCGAACAGATCTGGCGTCCGTTGCAGAATCCCTCGTCGATCCAGGAAAGCGGCTTCGAGGACGTCAACCCGCGCGGCTTCGGCCTGATGCAGCGCAAGCGCGCGTTCGCCGACTACGCCGACAGCGAGGCGCATTACGAGAAGCGGCCGAGTCTGTGGATCGAACCGCAGGGCGAGTGGGGCGAAGGTGCGGTGCATCTGTTCGAACTGCCGACGGCGGACGAATTCCACGACAACATCGTCGCGTTCTGGCGTCCGAAGCAGCCGCTCGCGGCCGGACGCGAACACCGCTTCGACTACCGCATGCACTGGTGCGACCAGCACAACTGGAAGCCGGAGCTGGCCACGGTCGCGCGCACGCGCATCGGCGGCCTGACCTTCGGCGAGAACACCGGGCGCGCAAGGCTGGTGGTGATCGACTTCGACGGCGGTCGACTCGAAGGGCTGGGTGACGGCGCCAAGGTGCGTGCCGACGTGAGTGCATCGAAGGGCCGCATCGCGAACGTCACCGCGCATCCGAATCCCGGCGCGGGCGGCTGGCGTCTGGGCTTCGAGCTCGTGCCCGGCGACGAACGCAGCATCGAACTGCGCGCGGTGCTCGGCGATGAGCGCGGTCCGCTGACCGAAACCTGGCTGTACCGGTGGACCCTGTGACCGACGTGCGCACCGTTTCCGACATCGGTCCGGCGATGGGTTCACCGACGCCGTGGCTGCCGGCTGAAGTGCCGCTGGACATGCCGGTGCAGACGCTGCGCGAAGGCGCGCTGCGCAATCCGAAGCTTCCCACCACGCCGCGCGCGATGGCGATGCGGCGTCTGGTCGTGATCGGCGGCGCCGCGCTGCTCACGCTGATCGCGACCTACCAGATCTGGTGGGTGCTGCGCGGCGGCGGAACCGATCTGCTGGAGGGACTGCTGCTGGTGCTGTTCATCGGCCTGTTCGCGTGGATCGCGCAGGCGTTCGTCAGTTCGCTCGCCGGTTTCGTGCTGATCGTCGGCGGCCATCGCGCGCGTCTGGGACTGAACGACGACGCTCCGCTGCCGTTGCTGAAGTCGCGTACGGCGCTGCTGATGCCGACCTACAACGAAGATCCCGAGCGGCTTCTCGCCGGCCTGCAGGCGATCTTCGAGTCGGTGCAGGCGACCGGGCAGCTGTCGAGTTTCGATTTCTTCGTCCTCAGCGACACCACGCGACCGGCGATCCAGGCCGACGAGGAGCGCGCGTTCCTCGCGCTGCGCGAACGCCTGGGCCACCACGCGCACCTGTTCTATCGCCATCGCAAGGACAACCACGAGCGCAAGGCCGGCAACATCGCCGAGTGGGTGCGACGCTTCGGCGGTGCGTACCCGCAGATGCTGATCCTCGACGCCGACAGCCTGATGACCGGCGACACCATCGTGCGCCTGGCCGACGCGATGGACCGTCATCCCGATGTCGCGCTGGTGCAGACGCTGCCGATGATCGTCAACGGCAACACGCTGTTCGCGCGCATGCAACAGTTCGCCGGCCGCGTGTACGGGCCGGTCATCGCGCACGGCATCGCGTGGTGGCACGGTTCGGAAAGCAACTACTGGGGCCACAACGCGATCATCCGCACGCGTGCGTTCGCCGAGCAGGGCGGCCTGCCCGAACTGCTCGGTCCCAAGCCGTTCCGCGGCACGGTGCTGAGCCACGATTTCGTCGAAGCCGCGCTGCTGCGCCGCGGTGGCTGGGCGTTGCACATGGTGCCCAACCTCGGCGGCAGCTACGAGGAAGGTCCGCCTTCGCTGACCGACATGCTCACCCGCGACCGCCGCTGGTGCCAGGGCAACCTGCAGCACAGCGCTGTGTTGCCGGCGAAGGGTCTGCACTGGGTGAGTCGTTGGCATCTGATGATGGGCATCGGCCATTACTTCACGTCGCCGATGTGGGCGATGCTGATGCTGGTCGGCCTGGCGATCCCGCTGTTCAAGGCTGGCCTCGGTCTGGACATGCTGACGCTGCCGGGCTTCTCGCCGGGCGCGTACTGGCGCGAGCAGGATCCGGAGCGCTTCATCTGGGTGTTCTTCCTGACCATGTCGGTGCTGCTGGCGCCGAAGTTCATGGGCTACCTGACGCTGTTCTTCGATCGCGACACGCGGCGCGGTTGCGGCGGCGCGATCCGCGCGTTCCTGAGCATGGTGCTGGAAACGCTGCTGGCGGCGTTGATGGCGCCGGTGACGATGTACGTGCAGTCGCGCGGCGTGGCTGAAGTACTGGCCGGCAAGGACTCGGGCTGGGATGCGCAGCGTCGCGACGACGGCACGCTGCCGCTGTCGGGACTGGTGCGTAGCTACGGCGGCGTGACCGTGCTCGGCGTGCTCGCAGGTGCGATGGCGTACTACATCTCGCCATCGCTGGCGGCGTGGATGGCGCCGGTGATCCTCGGCCTGCTGTTGTCGATCCCGATCGTCGCCTTCACCTCGGCGCGCGGGCCGGGCCTGCTGCTGCGGCGATGGAAGATGTTCTCGATCCCGGAAGAACACACGCCGCCGGGCGTGCTGGTGCGCGCCGCCGAACTGCGCGCGAAAGTACACGCCGACCAGATCGCGCGGTCGTAAGGCTCGGGTAGTGCGAAGGCGCGCGACTGCGCGCCTTAGATCGCCTCAAATTTCAGGACGACGCCGAGGCCGGCGATGTCTTCCGGCTCGCCCTCGAGATCGGCGCGCACCAGCGGGCGCGCGTCGAGCCAGCGACGCGATACGACGAGGATCAGGTTGTTGCCGTCGGCGCGGATTTCGAGCTGCGGGATCGGGTCGGCTTCGTGGGCGCGGTGCAGCAGCACCGCGAGCCGCAGCAGCACGGCGAGTCGGCGCGCGGACGGCAGCAGGCGGTCGGGCAGGGCATCGAACGCGGACTTGGGAATGCCGCGGCGATGCGTGCGCACCAGCGCCGCGAGGAAACGCTGCTGCTGTTGCGAGAAGCCGGCGATGTCGGAGTTCTCGACCACGTAGGCGCCGTGCACGTGGTACTGGCTGTGGGCGATCGCCAGTCCGAGTTCGTGCAGGCGCGCGGCACGCTGCAGCATCAGGCTGTCGTCGGCATCGAGCTGCCAGGCCTGCGAGACCTGCTGGAACAACCGCAGCGCCGTGGCTTCGACACGCCGTGCCTGGCCGTCGTCGATGCCGTAACGCTGCATCAGCGCCGCCACCGACGCATCGCGCGGATCGTCCGCGCCGCCACGGCCGAGCATGTCGTACAGCACGCCTTCGCGCATCGCCGCCTTGCTCACGGCCATGCGCTTGATGCCCAGCGCCGTGAACGCCGCTTCCAGCACGAGCACGCCGCCGGCGATCACCGGGCGCCGTTCCGAGGACAGGCCTGGCAGATCGATGGCGTCGATGCGGTCGGCCTGCAGCAGGCGGTCGCGCAGCACGGGCAGGGCTTCGGCGGTGACCGCGCCTTTGGTGAGTTTCATCGCCGCGCAGATGTCGCCGATGGCCTTGTTGGTGCCGGATGCGCCGAGCACCTCGTTCCAGCCGAGTGCGCGATAGGTGCCGGCGAACTGCTGGAACTCGGCGGTGACTTCGGTCAGCGCCTCTTTCCATTTCTTGCGCGAAAGCTTGCCGCTCTCGAAGAAGCGGCGCGTAGTGGCGACGCAGCCGGCCTGCAGGCTTTCGCGTTCGATGGCCTCGAAGCCCGATCCGATGATGCATTCGGTGGAACCGCCACCGATGTCGATCACCAGGCGCAGCTCGCCGGGCCGGGCCGGCTGCGCATGGGCGACGCCGAGGTAGATCAGGCGCGCCTCCTCGCGGCCGGCGACGACTTCGATGGCGTGGCCCAGCGCGGTTTCGGCGGGCATCAGGAAAGCTTGCGGCACCGCCAAGCGGCGCACGGTGTTGGTGGCGATGGCGCGCACGCGTTGCGGCGGGATGTCGCGGATGCGCTGGCCGAACCGGGCCAGGCATTCGAGCGCGCGCTGGCGTACTTCCGGCGCCAGTCCGCCGCGGCGGTCCAGGCCCTCGGCCATGCGCACGGTCTCGCGCAGGCGGTCGACCGTGCGCAGCTGGCCGAGCACGTAGCGCGACACGACCATGTGGAAGCTGTTGGACCCCAGGTCCACGGCAGCGAGCAGGTCGCCGTCGACGAGCGGCAGTTTGCTGGTGGGGAAGGCGTCGCTCATGCGCACATGATCCCCGCTAGGCCGTGCCGCCGTCCATCCTTGACGGTACGGCCGTGATGGTCATCCGCAGATCTTCGCCAGCAGCGACGCCTGTGCCGAATGCGGCGGGACGCCTTCCGGCACCGTGACCCGTTCGTAGTCGCCGTCGGGCAGCAGGGTCCACGCGTTGCAGTTGTCGGCCAGGTAATTGGCGAGCGCTTCTTCGTGGACGCGCGCGGCCAGTTCCGGCGCGAGGATCGGGAAGCCCGTCTCGACCCGGCGCAGGAGGTTGCGTTCCAGCCAATCGGCGCTCGAACAGAACAGGTCGGGCGAGCCGTCGTTGGCGAACCAGTAGATGCGGTGGTGTTCGAGGAAGCGGCCGACGATGGAGCGCACGCGGATGTTCTCCGAGATGCCGGGCAGGCCCGGGCGCAGCGTGCATGCGCCGCGCACGATGAGGTCGATCTGCACGCCCGCCTGCGAGGCCTGGTAGAGCGCGCGCACGACCTGCGGTTCGTTCAGTGCGTTCATCTTGGCGACGATGCGCGCCGGCTTGCCGGCCCGCGCGTGCTTGGTTTCGCGATCGATGCGCTTGAGCACGCCCGCATGCAGGGTGAAGGGCGATTGCAGCAGGCGCTTGAGCTTGGTCGATGGCGCCAGGCCGGAGAGCTGCTGGAAGATCAGATGGACGTCGTTGCCGATGTCCGGATCGGCGGTGAACAGCCCGAAGTCGGTGTAAACGCGCGCAGTGCCGCTGTGATAGTTGCCGGTGCCCAGGTGCACGTAGCGGCGCAGCTTGCGGCCTTCGCGACGCACGATCAGCATCATCTTCGCGTGCGTCTTGTAGCCGACCACGCCGTACACGACCTGCACGCCGGCGTCCTGCAGCCGGTCGGCGAGGCCGAGGTTGGCTTCCTCGTCGAAGCGCGCACGCAGTTCCACCACCACCGTGACGTCCTTGCCGTTGCGCGCGGCCTGCACGAGGCTCTCCACGATCGGCGAGTCCTTGCCGGTGCGGTACAGCGTCTGCTTGATCGCCAGCACGTTCGGGTCTTCGGCGGCCTGCTTGAGCAGCTCCAGCACCGGCGTGAACGCATCGAAAGGATGGTGGAGCAGCACGTCGCCTTCGGCGATCTTCTCGAACATGCCTTCCACGCCCGACAACTGGTGCGGCTGGAACGGCGGGAACTTCAGGTCCGGACGTTGCACCAGGTCGTAGACCTGGATCACGCGGTTGAGGTTGACCGGACCGTTGATGCGGTAGACCGCGTTCTCGGTGAGGTCGAAGTTCTCCAGCAGCGTGCGCACGATGTCGTCCGGGCACTGCTCGGCGATCTCCAGACGCACCGCGCGCAGGTAGCCGCGGCCGACCAGTTCATCGCGCAGGGCGAGGGCGAGGTTCTCGACTTCGTCCTCATCGACGATGAGTTCGGAATTGCGGGTCACGCGGAACTGGTACGCGCCCTTGACCTGCATGCCCGGGAAAAGCTCGTCGACGAACGCCGACAGCACCGCCGAGAGGAACACGAAGTCGTGCTCGCCACCGGAGACGCCCCCGGGGATCTGGATGATGCGTGGCAGCGAACGCGGCGCGCGTACGATGGCCAGGTGGCCCTCGCGGCCGAACGCGTCCTTGCCCTTGAGCACCACGACGATGTTCAGCGACTTGTTGAGGATCTTCGGGAACGGATGCGCCGGGTCGAGCCCGAGCGGCGACAGCACCGGCATGATCTCGTCGCGGAAGTACTCGCGCAGCCACTGCGTCTGCTGCTCGCTCCAGCCGTCGCGGTGCATCACACGCACGCCTGCCTCGGCCAGCGCGGGACGCAGCACGTGGTTCCAGCATTCGTACTGGCTCTGCACCAGCAGCGCCGCGCGGTCGTGGATGCGCGCCAGCACCGTCGCCGGCGACAGTCCGTCGGGCCCCGGCGGCACGCCAAGATCCTGCGCGTGGCGCAGCGTGCCGGCGCGGATCTCGAAGAACTCGTCGAGGTTCGTGCACGAGATGCACAGGTAGCGCAGGCGTTCCAGCAGCGGCACCTGCGGGTCCTGCGCCTGCGCGAGCACGCGGAAGTTGAAGTCGAGCTGCGACAGCTCGCGGTTGAAGTAGAGGTTCGCGTCGCGCAGCGGATCGGTGTCGAGGGTGGTGTCTACTACGGCATTCGCGGACAGGGCGTTCATGGCAGAGCCTCGAAGGACAGCGCGAAATCCTCGCGCGGGCGCACGCGTTCGGCGCCGAAATGACAGGAGAACGTGCTGCCGCGACCGACCTCGCTGGTGATCTCCAGCCGCGCCTGGTGCAGGTTGAGCACGTGCTTGACGATGGACAGGCCCAGGCCGGTCCCGCCGCTCTCGCGCGAACGGCTGGTCGAGACCCGGTAGAAACGTTCGGTGATGCGCGGCAGGTGCGCGGCCGGGATGCCGTAGCCGCTGTCGACCACTTCCAGCACCACGCCCTTGCCCTCGGGGCGGAAGCGGATGCGGATGATGCCGCCGGCCGGCGTGTAGCGCACGGCGTTGCTCACGAGGTTGGAGAACGCGCTGTGCAGTTCCTTGTTGGAACCCCACAGGTCGACGCCCGCGGCATCCTCGACCACTACCTCATGGCGGCCTTGGCTGAGCGCCACCGCTTCGCGGCGCAACGTCGCCATCATCGGCGCCATCGCCACGGTTTCCTCGCCCGGCAGACTTTCCTGCGATTCCAGGCGCGACAGCATCAGCAGGTCTTCCACGAGCTGGGTCATGCGCTGCGACTGGCGCTGCATTTCGGCCAGCATCGGCGCCCAGTCGGGATGCTCGTTCGGATCGAGCATGTCGAGGTAGCCGTGCACCACCGTCAGCGGCGTGCGCAGTTCGTGCGAGACGTTGGCGACGAAGTCGCGACGCATCTGCTCCAGTTGCAGCAGGCGGCTGACGTCGCGCGCGACCAGCATCCACAGGTCGTCGGAATAGGGGATCAGGCGCAGGCTGAGCGTCGCGGCGGGATTCCACGGCGAAGCCACTTCCAGCGTCTCGGCATTGCGCCCCGATGCAAGCCAGTGCGACAGCTGCAGTGGCTGCAGGCGCTGCGCCAGCGGCGCGCCGATGTCGCGCGGATAGCGAAGCTGCAGCAGACCGATCGCCGATTCGTTGAACCACTGGATGCGCTGGCTGTTGCGCTCGACCACGACGATGGCGTCGGGCATCGCGGCGGCGGCGGCGCGGTAGGCGCGCAGCATCTCGATCAGGCGCTTCTTGCGCGCGCGCATTTCCTGCTGGCTGCGGTGGAGCAGGCGGTCGAGTTCGTTCCAGATGCCTTCGCCCAGCGGCGGCTGCAGGCGCTGACGAGCAGTCAGGCGCAGCAGCACGCTGCGCAGCCGCCAGTAATGCCAGGCCACCACGCCCAGCGCGGCCAGCGTGACCACCGGCCAAGGCTGGTCGATCAGCAGGCCGACGACCGCGGCGACCGCCAGGATGAGGGCGAGTTGGCCGAGCGTGCGGAACCAGGCGGAGCGGGCGCGGGGCGGCATCAGGTGGCCGTGTTCGGGAGGTCGAAGGGAAAGGTTCGTGGCATGTCGGCGGGTTTTTCCGATGTTAGACGCACCGACATGTCCATACGAACCTGCGTTCCCGAATCGACGATCCCGTTCACGCTTCCACGGAGGCCGAGAAGCGGTAGCCGGCGCCGCGCACCGTCTGCACCATGCCGTCCAGCTGGTGGGGTTCCAGGGTCTTGCGCAGGCGGCGGATGTGCACGTCCACCGTGCGTTCCTCGACGTAGACGCTGCCGCCCCATACGTGGTCGAGCAACTGCGTGCGCGTGTAGACGCGCTCGGGGTGGGTCATGAAGAAATGCAGCAGGCGGTATTCGGTCGGGCCGATCTGCACCGCCTGGTCGCCTTCGCCGGCGTGGGCGAACACGCGATGCGCAGCGCCGTCGATGCGCAGAGGACCGACCGCGACGCTGCCGTCCTCGTCGTCCTCGCGCGAGCGGCGCAGCACGGCGCGGATGCGGGCCAGCAGTTCGCGTGCCGAGAACGGCTTGACCACGTAGTCGTCGACGCCGGCTTCCAGGCCGCCGACGCGATCGTTCTCCTCGCCGCGCGCGGTGAGCATGATGATCGGCACTTCGCGGGTGAGCTGGTCCTTGCGCCAGCGTCGGGCGAGGTCCAGGCCGCTGGTGCCGGGCAGCATCCAGTCGAGCAGGATCAGGTCGGGCACGCGGTCGGCGATGGCGGCCTGCGCCTCGCGGGCGTCGCCGGCGTGGACGGGTTCGTACTCGCCCTTGCGCAGGGCAAAGGACACCATGTCACGGATGGCGGGTTCGTCTTCTACGATCAGGATGCGCTTCTGCACGCGGTCACCGGGGGATTCGTACTTGAGGGGCCTTTCGAAGCCGCGTCAGTACACTACCGTTTTATGACGGGCGCATGACACCGTCATCCCGGCCCTCGAGAGGGCGTTACTGGCGACGCAGATCGTCGTCGCGGATGCCCTGGCGCTTGAGCTCCAACACCATCGGCGTGATCGCCGCGATCCGGGCCTCGATGCGGGCGCGGGCGTAGTAGTCCAGGTCCTGGCGGCGCTTGAGGGTGTTCAGCTGGACCAGCGCCTGTTCCGCGCGCCCGTTCAGGTAAGCCGCCTCGGCATACGCCTCGCCCGCGCGGACGGTGTCGCCGGCCATCTCGCAGGCCCGTGCGAACACGCGCTGGAACACCGCATCGCTGCCCGAGCTGCCCAGCAGCGGACGCAGGATCGCCTGCGCGCGCTTGCCGGCCTCGACCGAATCGCGATGCGACAGGACGTCGGCGTAGGTCAGGACCACGGCACGGTTGTTCGGTGTCTGGCGCAGCATGCCCTCGAAGCGCGCGTCGGCGGAGGCGCTCTTGCCGCTGAGCGCTTCGGCCTCGGCCAGGGCGAGAGTCAGCCACTGGTCGCCGGGATGGCGTGCCAGCAGCGGGGCGAGGTCGGTCGCGGCGGCCGCGGGCTGATTGGCGCGCAGCTTGGCAAACGCCAGTCCGTAGCGCTGGGCGTCGCTGCGACGGGATTCGTTGCCCATGCGCTCGTATTCGCGAATGGCTTCGCTTGGCGTGTTGGCGCTGAGCACGCGCAGGCGTTCGCGCGCGTAGTCGAAGCGACCGGTTCCGCCGGCACCACTGGCCGCTTCGCCGAGGTTCGCCGACAGGTTGGGCGGCAGCAATGGATTGACCGTGCCGTCGTTGGGCAACTGCGGGCGTGGTGCACTTTCCTGTGCGCACTGCGCAGGACCGTCCGGATCGCGCACGCACACCTCGGACGTGCCGCGCTCGCGGCGGATGCGCGCGGCGCGGTCCTTCGCCTCGGTGATGCGGGTGATGGTGACCGGGTGGGTCATCAGCCAGTCCGGCGATTCGCCCCAGTAGTTCGCGCCATTGCTGCGCGAACGTGCCTGCATGATCGTGAAGAAGTCGGCCATCGCCTCCGGGTCGTAGTCGCTGCGCGCCAGGGTCTGGATGCCCAGCCGGTCCGCCTCGGATTCGTTGGAACGGGTGTAGTTGATCTGGCGCTGCTGCATCAGGCCCATCGCGCCGGCCATCGCCGCCTGCGCCGCGTCGTCGGACGAATTGCTGTTGGACGCCTGCGCCGCGACGATCGCGCCGAGCATCGCCAGCAGGATCGGCAGCTGGTCGCGCTGCGCGCGTTCGGCGCCGCGCAGCACGTGCTGCTGGGTGACGTGGGCGATTTCGTGCGAGAGCACGCCGGCCACTTCGTCCTCGCGATCGGCGGCGAGGATCAGGCCGGAGTTCACGCCGATGTAGCCGCCGAGCGTCGCGAACGCATTGATCTGGCGCTCGCGCAGCATGAAGAAGGTGAAGGGCTGGCGCGGCTTGTCGCTGTTGGCCGCCAGCCGCGTGCCGAGCGTGTCGAGCCAGCTGTCGATCAGCGGGTCTTCGAGCAGGTAGTCGTAGTGGCGCAGCTGCGCCAGCATCATCGCGCCGTATTCCTGCTGCTGCCGCGGCGTGAGCAGCTCGCCCGCGGACGAGCCGATGTCGGGCAGGTTCGCTTCCTGCGCCGGCGCGCACACGCTGGCGATGGCAAGGGTCAACGCGGCGGTGAGCAGGGCGATGCGACGCAAGTGACAGGTCCCTCTAGGTGCCGACTGGTGCTGATTGGAAGCGGCGTCTCCGCAGGATGCGGTCGCGCCGCTGGGCCGGGATGAATCGGCCGTTAACCCTCCCGCTCGCGATGCTGCGCGCATCCACGTTACGGCAGTGTTCCGCGCGCGGGGTGGAAATGACTCCGGGCCGGGCCCATATTCGACCACAGCCGCATCCACGAGTTCATGCAGGAGAACCATCTTGAGCACGACCCAAGCGACCGGGCAGGGCACGTCCCCGGCGCCCGAGATCCTCATCTATACCACCGCCGTCTGTCCGTATTGCCTTGCCGCCAAGAACTTCCTGCGCAGCAAGGGCCAGACGTGGAAGGAGATCCGGATCGACCTGGACCCGGGCGAGCGCGAAAAGATGGTCGCCCTCGCGCGCCGCACCAGCGTCCCGCAGATCTTCATCGACGGCACTCATGTCGGCGGCTACGACGACATGATCGCGCTGCATCGCGCCGGCGGGCTGGAACCGCTGCTCGCGCCCGCGAACTAGGCGCCACGCGGCGGGCTGCGCGACACTGGCGCCCCGCGAACGTCCGGCCTCGATCGACGGCCGGACACGACTTCTTCTCCCACAGGCTTCCGATGAGCAACGACACCAACGACCGCGTCGCCGAATTCACCGCCTTCCGCAAGCGCATGAACGAGCGCATCCTCGCCGAGCCCAACCAGGTCGTGCGCCGTTTCTTCGCGCTGGATACGCAGACCTACCAGGCCGGCGCGCTCGACGTGAAGACCAAGGAGCTGCTGGGCCTGGTCGCCTCGATGGTCCTGCGCTGCGACGACTGCATCAGCTACCACGTCGCCCAGTGCAAGGAAGCGGGCGTCAATCGCGACGAGATGTTCGAGGCGTTCTCGGTCGGCCTGGTGGTCGGCGGTTCGATCGTGATCCCGCACCTGCGCCGCGCCGTGGACTTCCTCGACAAGCTGGAGCAGGGCGAGGCCGAGGCCCCCGCCGGCCACGACCACGGCTGAATCGCTCCGGCGACCCGCCCGCAGAGGCCTTCCGGCCCCGCAAAGCCCGCTACGGCGGGCTTGCGACCAAAGTCCGGTGGTCCCACGCCTGCAGGGGCGGGCCGCTTCCGGCATAATTCTCCAGCTAACCATCCGGCGCCGTACCGCAGCGCGCCCTCAGCTGGAAGAAGAAGATCCCCTATGACGCAGACGATTACGGTCATCCGTGGCGACGGCATCGGCCCGGAAATCATGGACGCCACCCTGCACGTGCTCGACTCGATGAACCTCGGGTTGCAGTACGAATACGCCGATGCCGGCCTGGTCGCGCTTGAGAAGCACGGTGAACTGCTGCCGCAGGCCACCCTGGACTCGATCCGCAAGAACCGCATTGCGCTGAAGTCGCCGCTGACCACGCCGGTCGGCGAAGGCTTCTCCTCGATCAACGTCGAGTTGCGCAAGCGCTTCGACCTGTACGCCAACGTGCGTCCGGCCAAGTCGTTCCCGAACACCAAGTCGCGCTTCGCCGACGGCGTGGACCTGATCACGGTCCGCGAGAACACCGAAGGCGCGTACATCGGTGAAGGCCAGTCGCTGTCGGAAGATGGCGAAACCGCCCTGTTGACGCAGAAGGTGACCCGTCGCGGTTCCGAGCGCATCGTGCGCTACGCCTTCGAGCTGGCGCGCAAGACCGGCCGCAAGAAGGTCACGGTCGTGCACAAGGCCAACATCCTCAAGTCCACCTCGGGCCTGTTCCTCAAGACCGCGCGCGCGGTCGCGGCCGAGTACCCGGACATCGAGTGCAACGAGATGATCGTGGACAACACCTGCATGCAGCTGGTGATGCGTCCGGAGCAGTTCGACATCATCGTCACCACCAACCTGTTCGGCGACATCATCTCCGACCTGTGCGCTGGCCTCGTCGGCGGTCTGGGCCTGGCGCCGGGTGCCAACATCGGCGTCGACGCGGCGATCTTCGAAGCCGTGCACGGCACCGCGCCGGACATCGCCGGCCAGGGCAAGGCCAATCCGTGCGCGTTGCTGCTGGGCGCGGCGCAGATGCTCGACCACCTGGGCGAGTGCGAGAAGGCCGAGCGCCTGCGCGCGGCGATCGTCGCCACGCTCGAGGCCAAGGATTCGCTGACCCCGGATCTGGGCGGTACCGGCAACACCATGTCGTTCGCGCGAGCGATCGCCAGCCGCATCTGATCCATCCCGCATGGATCGACCGACGGGGCGCCCACGGGCGCCCCGTTGCGTTTGCGGGCTGGCATCGCGCTGAGACTGGGCCCGTGCATGCTCGCCCTGTGTTCCGCCCGTGGACTCGACACGCGGCGGGGCGGCCGTCAGAATTCGCCCGCTTTTATTTCATTCGGATGAAGAGATGAATCAACCGGTCCGCCCGAGCGCCGTCGCGCTGGCGCCGCTGCTCGTGTTCCTGGCGCTGTTCTTCGGAGCGGGCCTGTACTTCACGACCCACGGCGAGGCGATGGGCTTCTACCAGCTGCGTGCGCCGGTGGCGATCCTGCCGGCGCTGGCGCTGGCGGCGTTCATCGCATGGCGGCGCGGGCTCAAGCCGCTGGAGACGCTGCTGTCGGGCATGGGCGACCACAACGTGGTGCTGATGTGCCTGATCTTCCTGCTGGCCGGTGGTTTCGTGGAGGTATCCAAGGCCATCGGCGCAGTCGACGCGATCGTCGCGCTCGGCATCGGCCATGTGCATCCGGCGCTGCTGTTGCCGGGCCTGTTCGTCGTCGCCGGTTTCATCTCGCTGTCGCTGGGCACGTCGATGGGCACGATCGCCGCGGTCGCGCCGATCGCGCTGGGCGTGTCGGATGCGTCG
Organism: Lysobacter panacisoli; assembly: GCF_009765165.1. Lineage (NCBI taxonomy): Bacteria > Pseudomonadati > Pseudomonadota > Gammaproteobacteria > Lysobacterales > Lysobacteraceae > Lysobacter > Lysobacter panacisoli. The sequence goes on along the minus strand of NZ_VLNU01000001.1, from coordinate 102,642 downwards.
GGACTGGATCGCGCGCTGGTGCTCGGCGCGGTGATCGGCGGCGCGACCTTCGGCGACAACCTGTCGGTGATCTCCGATACCGCCATCGTCGCCAGCCGCACGCAGGGCTGCACCATGCGCGAGAAATTCCGCGAGAACCTCAAGCTGGCGCTGCCTGCCGCGCTGCTGACGGTCGTGCTGCTGGGCTTCCTCGGCGAAACCGCGCCGGTGCAGAACCTCGATCCGGTGTCGCCGTGGCTGATCGTGCCGTACGTGATCGTGCTCGGCCTGGCGATGGCCGGCGTGGACGTGATCATCGTGCTCAGCCTGGGGCTGGTGATCGCCGGCCTGTTCGGCGCGTTCTTCGCCGACGAATTCGGCGTCGCCGCGTACGCCACGCACATCTGGGAAGGCTTCGAGAGCATGGTCGAGATCACCCTGCTGTCGCTGCTGGTCGGCGGCCTCGGTGCGCTGATGAAGGCGACGGGTGGATTGGCGTGGCTGGCGACGGTGATCGGCCGCTTCGCGCGCGGGCACCGCAGTCGGCGCGCGGGCGAGGTCAGCATCGCCACGCTGTCGGCGGCGACCGATGTGTTCACCGCCAACAACACGGTCGCGATCCTGATCAGCGGCGGACTCGCGCGCGACATCGCCCAGCAACACGGCGTACCGCCGGCACGCGCGGCGAGCGTGCTCGACATCTTCGCCTGCGTCACCCAGGGCGTGCTGCCATACGGCGCGCAGATCCTGCTGGCGGCGTCGCTCGGCGCGGTGTCGCCACTGGCGCTGGCCGGCAGCGTGCACTACAGCTGGCTGCTGGGCGCGATCACCATCGCGGCGATGCTGTGGCCGTCGCGCAAGACGGCGACGCATCCCGCGGCATCCTGAAATCCGTGCAAAAAAGAAGGGCGCGGATCGCTCCGCGCCCTTCGCGTTCTTGCCGACGACAGATCGTCAGTTGCGCGACTGCAGCTTCGACAGCAGGCGCAGGAACTCGATGTACAGCCACACCAGCGTGACCATCAGGCCGAAGGCGCCGTACCACTCCATGTACTTCGGCGCGTTCTGCTCGACGCCGCTCTCGATGAAGTCGAAGTCCAGCACCAGGTTGAGCGCGGCGATCACCACCACGAACAGGCTGAAGCCGATACCGATCAGGCCGGACTCATGGATGTACGGCATGCGGATGCCGAACAGCCCCAGTCCCATCGTCACCAGGTAGAGCAGGGCGATGCCGCCGGTGGCGGCCACCACGCCAAGCTTGAAGTTCTCGGTCGCCTTGATCAGGCCGGAGCGGTACGCGAACAGCAGCGCGAACAGCGTGCCGAAGGTCAGCATCACCGCCTGCAGCACGATGCCTTCGAAGCGATGGTTGTAGATGGCCGAGATCGCGCCGAGGAAGAAGCCTTCCACCAGCGCATACATCGGCGCGGTCACGGGCGACCATTCCTTCTTGAAGATGGTGACCATCGCCAGCACGAGGCCGCCGATCGCACCGCCCAGCAGGTAAGGCCCTGCGCCGACCGCACCTTCGGCGGTGAAGCTGATCTGGCTCCAGGCGAAGGCGGCGGTGATGACGCTCAGCAACAGCAGCAGGCCGGTCTTGTTGACCGTGCCCGAAAGCGTCATCGCGTCGCTGTCGCGGCGCACGACGGTGCCGCTGGCGAGATCGAGAAAGGTGGATTCCTTGAGTGCCGGATTGCCGCTGCGCATGCGTTCTCCCCTGGTCCATGCGTTGGTTTGTGAACGGGACGAGGATACACGGCGTCCCTTCGCAAGGCCTCGTTGACAGGCGTCGCCGCTGCCACCAAACTAGTCGGCCTTTCGCGGCGTTGGCGCGCAACGGAAGTCCCGGCTTCGGGGTATAGCTCAGCCTGGTAGAGCGCCAGCTTTGGGAGCTGGATGTCGTGGGTTCGAATCCCTCTGCCCCGACCATCCGGATCGCTGCAGCAGGTTGAACCACGGTGCGGCAGCGGCGTCAGTTAAGATGCAAGGCTGGCGCCCGTAGCTCAACCGGATAGAGCACCGGCCTTCTAAGCCGGTGGTTGTGGGTTCGAGTCCCGCCGGGCGCGCCAAGTTTGCGTTGTGTTTTTGCGTTTTATGGTGGCTGTAGCTCAGTTGGTTAGAGTACTGGATTGTGATTCCAGATGTCGGGGGTTCGAGTCCCCTCAGCCACCCCAGATTGTTGGCGAAACGCGTTTTTGTTGTTATAGTTTCGCTTCTAGTTGTTCCGGGCCGTTAGCTCAGTTGGTAGAGCAGTTGACTCTTAATCAATAGGTCCAAGGTTCGAATCCTTGACGGCCCACCAATCCGGAAAGCACCTGTGCGAAAGCCAGGTGCTTTTTTCTTTTGCGCGCTCGCCGGCCTAGAATGCCGCCGCGATGCGTTTCCATCGCGATGCGAAAGTGGCGGAATTGGTAGACGCCCTGGATTTAGGTTCCAGTGCCGCAAGGCGTGCGGGTTCGAGTCCCGCCTTTCGCACCACTCGCGGGGCGGCGGCCAGGTCGGGGTCGCCTCGAATGTGCGGCGCGGGCGGGCTACGCCCCACATTCCCGCCCTAGGCCCCGCGCCCATCCTTTGGGCCTTTCCCACGCTGGCGGATGGCTGCGTAATCGGCGAAACTACTGCGTTCCGCTGGTCGGCGAGCAGGTCTCGGGCCGCGGTCGGACAGGATCATCAACATCGTGCCGTGGCCGGGGTGCTGCGGTGGCAGGAGTGGATATGCAAGTTTCGGTCGAATCGCTCGGCAACCTCGAACGTCGCATGACTTTCAGCCTCCCGGCGGATCGTCTTGAAGCCCAGGTCGATGGCCGTCTTCGCGAGATCTCGCGCGGCGCGAAGATCAAGGGTTTCCGTCCCGGCAAAGTGCCGGCCAAGGTGATCGAGCAGCGCTTCGGCGCGCAGGTCCGCGCCGAGGTCCTCGACGGCCTGCTGCGCGAAGGCTTCAGCAATGCGGTGCGCCAGGAATCGCTGCAGATCGCCGGTAATCCGCAGATCGTGCCGGCCACCGGCGAAGAGCTGGCGTACGTCGCCACCTTCGAGGTCGTGCCGGACTTCGGCGACATCGACGTCGCCAAGCTCAATGTCGTTCGCCACACCGCCGAAGTCGCCGATGCCGACATCGACGCGATGATCGAGAACCTGCGCCTGCAGCGCCGCGGCTGGAACGTGGTCGAGCGCGAAGCCGCCACGGGCGATGCCGTCGAAATCGAGACCTGGTCGCAGGTTGGCGACGACCGCCTGCCGGCCGAGGGCGTGGAGCGCGGCACCACCATCCTGGGTTCGGCCGCCATGTTCCCGGCGATCGAAGCGGCCCTGGTCGGCATGAAGGCCGGCGAGGAGAAGGTCGCGAACATCGATTTCCCGGCCGACTGGCGTATCCCGCAGTTCGCGGGCCGCACGGTTGCCGTGAGCCTGAAGGCCGTCAAGGTGTCCGAGCCGGTCCTGCCGGAAGTGGACGCGGCCTTCATCAAGAGCTTCGGTGTGCGCAGTGGCGATGCCGAGCAGTTCCGCGCCGACATCCGCTCGAACCTGGAGCGCGAACTGAAGGGCGCGCTGATGACCCGTCTGCGTCGCGAAGTGGGCGAGCAGCTGATCGCTGCCTACACGCACGTCGAGATGCCGCCGAAGCTGGTCGAGAACGAAGCCCGCGGCATGGCGATGCAGGCCATCGATGTCGCGCGTCGCCAGGGTCGCGCCGTCGGCGAGATTCCGTCCGATGCGCACATGCCCTTCATGGACGCCGCGCGCAAGCGCGTGCTGGTCGGTCTGCTGGTGGGCGAGATCGCCCGTCGCAACGAACTGCGCCTGGATCCCAAGCGCGTGACCGAGACGATGAACCTGATCGCCTCGACCTACGAAGAGCCGCAGCAGGTCATCGACCTCTACCGCAACGATGCCCAGCTGATGTCCGGCCTGCAGTCGCGCGTGATGGAAGAGCAGGTGATCGACTGGATCGCCGAGCGCGCCCAGCACACCGAGCAGTCGCTCTCGTTCAACGAAGCGATCCGCCAGTAAGCAGTACCGGACCGGGTCGCGCGCGATGCGCGATCCGGTCACGATTGAATGGACGCGCCCCTTGCGCTTCGGTCCGGTTGGCCCCAAGTTGACCGGACCTCGCTTCCCGTAAGCGCCTTCCTCTTCAGCCCCAAGGGCCGTCGAACATGGATAACCTGACCAAAGCTCTGAACCTCGTGCCGATGGTGGTCGAACAGACCAGCCGGGGCGAGCGCGCCTACGACATCTATTCGCGCCTGCTCAAGGAGCGCGTGATCTTCCTCGTCGGTGGCGTGGACGACCACGTGGCGAACGTGATCGTGGCGCAGATGCTGTTCCTCGAGGCCGAGAACCCCGAGAAGGACATCAGCCTTTACATCAACTCGCCCGGTGGCGTGGTCACCGCGGGCCTGGCGATCTACGACACCATGCAGTACATCAAGCCGGACGTGAGCACCATCTGCGTCGGCCAGGCCGCCTCGATGGGCGCGCTGTTGCTGGCTGCCGGCGCCAAGGGCAAGCGCTACGCGCTGCCGAATTCGCGCGTGATGATCCACCAGCCGCTGGGCGGCTTCCAGGGCCAGGCGACGGACATCGACATCCATGCCCGCGAAATCCTGACCCTGCGCCAGCGCCTCAACGAGATCCTGGCCAAGCACACCGGTCAGGCGCTGGAGACGATCGCCCGCGACACCGAGCGCGACAACTTCAAGAGTGCCGAGGCGGCCCGCGAATACGGCCTGGTCGACCAGGTCCTCGAGCGCCGTCCGGAAGACTCGATCCAGGCCGGCTGAACGCAAGGCATTGATCCAGCGGATTTTCCGACCCGTGATCCGACCCGCGAGGCGGGCCGGACCGCTGTGTTATCCTCGGGCCGCACCACCTGAACGCGTCGTGCCACGGCGGGTTCAAGACAAAAGCACCATTTGGGCACAAGCATGAGCGACGACCGACAGGGCCGCAGCACCGGCGACAGCAACAAGATCCTCTATTGCTCGTTCTGCGGGAAAAGCCAGCACGAGGTCCGCAAGCTCATTGCGGGCCCGAGCGTGTTCATCTGCGACGAGTGCGTCGAGCTGTGCAACGACATCATCCGTGAGGAACTCGAAGAGAAGGCGCAGTCGGCGCGCAGCCACCTGCCCAAGCCGCGCGAGATCCTCGAGGTCCTCGACCAGTACGTGATCGGCCAGCAGCGCGCCAAGCGCACGCTCGCGGTCGCCGTGTACAACCATTACAAGCGCATCGAAAGCCGCCAGAAGAACGACGACGTCGAGCTGGCGAAGTCGAACATCCTGCTGGTCGGCCCGACCGGTTCGGGCAAAACGCTGCTGGCCGAGACGCTGGCGCGCCTGCTCAACGTACCGTTCACGATCGCCGATGCGACCACGCTGACCGAAGCCGGCTATGTCGGCGAGGACGTGGAGAACATCATCCAGAAGCTGCTGCAGAAGTGCGACTACGACGTCGAGAAGGCGCAGCAGGGCATCGTCTACATCGACGAGATCGACAAGATCTCGCGCAAGAGCGACAACCCGTCCATCACCCGTGACGTGTCGGGCGAGGGCGTGCAGCAGGCGCTGCTGAAGCTCATCGAAGGCACCGTCGCCAGCGTTCCGCCGCAGGGCGGCCGCAAGCATCCGCAGCAGGAGTTCCTGCAGGTCGATACGCGCAACATCCTGTTCGTCGTCGGCGGCGCGTTCGCCGGCCTGGACAAGATCATCCAGCAGCGCAGCACGGAAGCCGGCGGCATCGGCTTCGGCGCCAAGGTAAAGAGCAGCGAGCGCAAGAACGACATCGGCAAGCTGCTGGCGGACGTGGAGCCGGAAGACCTGATCAAGTTCGGCCTGATCCCCGAGTTCGTCGGCCGCCTGCCGGTCGTGGCGACGCTGGAGGAGCTGGACGAGCCGGCGCTGGTCAAGATCCTGACCGAGCCGAAGAACGCCATCACCAAGCAGTTCAAGAAGCTGTTCGAGATGGAAGGCGTGGAGCTGGAGTTCCGCCCGGACGCCCTGGCCGCGATCGCCCGCAAGGCGCTCAAGCGCAAGACCGGCGCCCGTGGCCTGCGCACCATCGTCGAGTCGGTCCTGCTGGACACGATGTACGAGCTGCCGTCGCTGGAGAACGTCAGCAAGGTGGTCGTGGACGAGTCGGTCATCGACCACAAGACCGAGCCGTACCTGATCTACCAGACGCCGCCCCCGGCGGCTCCGAAAGTCGCCGCCGCGGACTGACCGCGGCGTGACGGCCATCGCGCCTCCGACGGGGGCGCCAGACCGGGCTGCGCCCGGCTAAACGGCTGATTCACAAGACATGAATGCCCCCGGCTCGCAGCATGGCCTGCGGGCCGCTTGCATCCGTTCGCGGCGGACCCCATAACCGTTCGCAATGGGCCACGCGTGCCCGACGATGTCCCCGGGCCGCCGCGCCCGACCCCCTGTTTCCGGAGTCCCCCATGACTGTTTCACCAGAGCACGAGACGCTGAACCTGCCGGTCCTGCCGCTGCGCGACGTGGTCGTGTTCCCGCACATGGTGATCCCGCTGTTCGTCGGCCGCGACAAGTCGATCCATGCGCTCGACCTGGCGATGGAGTCGGACAAGCGCATCCTGCTGGTCGCGCAGAAGTCCGCCGAGACGGACGATCCCGGCGCGGCCGATCTGTACGAAGTCGGCACGCTCGCCCAGGTGCTGCAGCTGCTGAAGCTCCCCGATGGCACGATCAAAGTGCTGGTCGAAGGCGTCTCGCGCGTCACCGTGCACGACGTGCGCGAACGCGACGGTGCGCTCAGCGGCCAGGCCGAAGTGGTCGAGCCGCTCAACGATCGCGAAGATCGCGAAATCGAAGCGATCGCGCGCTCGCTGATGGGCCTGTTCGAGCAGTACGTAAAGACCAACCGCAAGCTTCCGCCGGAGCTGATGCAGACGCTGTCCGGCATCGACGAACCCGGCCGCCTGGCCGACACGATCGCCGCGCACCTGGGCGTGCGCATCGGCGACAAGCAGAAGCTGCTGGAGACGCACGGCATCGGCGCGCGACTGGAACAACTCGTCGGCATGGTCGATGGCGAGATCGACGTGCAGCAGCTGGAGAAGCGCATCCGCGGCCGAGTGAAGTCGCAGATGGAGAAGAGCCAGCGCGAGTACTACCTCAACGAGCAGATGAAGGCGATCCAGAAGGAGCTCGGCGAGATCGATGACGCGCCCAACGACATCGACGAGCTGACCCGCAAGATCGCCGAGGCCGGCATGCCCAAGCCGGTGGAAACCAAGGCCAAGGCCGAACTCAACAAGCTCAAGCAGATGTCGCCGATGTCGGCCGAGGCCGCTGTCGTGCGCAACTACCTCGACTGGCTGCTGGGCGTACCGTGGAAGAAGCGCACCAAGGTGCGCAAGGACCTGAAGGCCGCGCAGGACGTGCTCGACGCCGACCATTTCGGCCTGGAGAAGGTCAAGGAACGCATCCTCGAGTACCTCGCGGTGCAGTCGCGCGTGAAGCAGATGAAGGGCCCGATCCTGTGCCTCGTCGGCCCGCCGGGTGTGGGCAAGACCTCGCTGGGCCAGTCGATCGCGAAGGCCACGAACCGCAAGTTCGTGCGCATGTCGCTGGGCGGCGTGCGCGATGAGGCCGAGATCCGTGGCCATCGCCGCACCTACGTCGGTTCCATGCCGGGTCGCATCGTGCAGAACCTCAACAAGGTCAGCAGCAAGAACCCGCTGTTCGTGCTCGACGAGATCGACAAGATGTCGATGGATTTCCGCGGAGATCCGTCGTCGGCGCTGCTGGAAGTGCTCGATCCCGAGCAGAACAACGCCTTCAACGACCACTACCTCGAAGTCGACCTCGATCTGTCGGAGGTGATGTTCGTCGCGACGTCCAACTCGCTGAACATCCCCGGCCCGCTGCTCGACCGCATGGAGGTCATCCGCATCCCGGGTTACACCGAGGAAGAGAAGCTCAACATCGCGATGCGCTACCTGCTGCCCAAGCAGATCAAGGGCAACGGCCTGAAGCCGGAAGAGCTGAAGGTTGCCGAAAGCGCGGTGCGCGACATCGTGCGCTACTACACGCGCGAGTCGGGCGTGCGTTCGCTCGAGCGCGAGATCGCCAAGATCTGCCGCAAGGTGGTGAAGGAAATCGCACTCGCCGGCCCGTCGAAGAAGGGCGCGAAGAAGAGTGTCGTCAACGTCACGTCGAAGAACCTCGACAAGTATCTCGGCGTGCGCCGCTTCGACTTCGGTCGTGCGGAAGAGCAGAACGAAGTCGGCCTGGTCACCGGCCTGGCGTGGACTGAAGTCGGCGGCGATCTGCTGCAGATCGAATCCACCCTCGTCCCGGGCAAGGGTCAGTTGCTGCTGACCGGCCAGCTCGGCGACGTGATGAAGGAATCCGCGTCGGCGGCGCTGTCGGTGGTGCGCGCGCGCACGGAACAGCTCGGTATCGATCTGGATTTCCTGCAGAAGCACGACGTGCACGTGCACGTGCCGGAAGGTGCGACGCCGAAGGACGGCCCCAGCGCAGGCATTGCGATGGCGACGGCGCTGGTGTCGATGCTGACGAAGAATCCGGTGAAGGCCGATGTCGCCATGACCGGCGAGATCACCCTGCGCGGCCGTGTGCTGCCGATCGGCGGTCTCAAGGAGAAGTTGCTGGCCGCGCTGCGTGGCGGCATCCGCACCGTGATCATCCCGGAAGAGAACCGCAAGGACCTGGCTGACCTGCCCAAGACCGTGACGCAGGGCATGAAGATCCTTCCGGTGAAGTGGATCGACGAGGTGCTCGGCATCGCGCTGGAGCGGGCGCCATCGCCCACACCGTCGCCCGCCGGTGCGGGCGAGGTGCCGGTGCGCGACGGTTCCAAGTCGATCTCGCAAACAGACGTCAAACATTGACGCAATCGGTCTATTTCGCATTGATCGAAAGCGCTGGAAGCCGCGTCACAGCTAGCTTTCCGGCTTGCACCCCCAAAATGCCACTGGTATAACGGCTGCGGACCGCGCAGGGCATTGCAGCGCAATGCCTGTGCGGCGAAGTCGATCGGGGGATAGCCTTCGATTACACGCTGCTTCAATCAGAACATGCGGCATCAACCGCACAGGGAGTCAAGACGAATGAACAAGGCTGAGTTTGTTGGCGCCGTTGCCGAGGCCGCCGAGCTGTCCAAGACCGACGCCGCGAACGCCGTCGACGCGATGATCAGCGTCGTCACCAAGGCGCTCAAGAAGGGCGACACGGTCACGCTGGTCGGCTTCGGCACCTTCCAGGTCCGCAAGCGCGCCGCTCGCCAGGGCCGCAATCCGAAGACCGGCGAGACGATCAAGATCAAGGCCTCGAAGAATCCGTCGTTCAAGGCTGGCAAGGCGCTCAAGGACGCTGTAAACTAAGCGACTCGCCGCCGAGGCCAAGTGCATCGGCAAGCCAAGCAGGGTGCTTAGCTCAGCGGTAGAGCGTCTCCTTTACACGGAGAGGGTCGGGGGTTCGAAACCCTCAGCACCCACCATCAAGCACCCGATGGGCTGTTTGAACGAAAGTTTTCGAAAGTGCGGAGTGGTAGTTCAGTCGGTTAGAATGCTGGCCTGTCACGCCGGAGGTCGCGGGTTCGAGTCCCGTCCACTCCGCCAGTTTCGTCAAAGGCGCCGGAAACGGCGCCTTTGTTTTATATTAGTGAGGGCTCCGGTTTTTTCTGCATCGACCGGTAATCCGAGAGTTCAGACGCGGAGTGGTAGTTCAGTCGGTTAGAATGCTGGCCTGTCACGCCGGAGGTCGCGGGTTCGAGTCCCGTCCACTCCGCCAGTCTCGCCAAAGGCGCCGGAAACGGCGCCTTTGTTTTTTTCCGCTTCCGCATGCCCGCCCGGGCGACGTGGCAGCCCCGCAGCGCGCTAAACTGTCCGGCTTACGACCGAACTCGACCCGGACATGCTGCAGAAACTTCGCGAAAAGACCTCGGGCTGGATCGCCACTGTGATCCTGGGCTTGTTGATCATTCCCTTCGCCTTCGTGGGCATCGAGCAGTACCTCGGCCAGCGCACCGATACGTCGGTGGCGCGGATCGACGCACCGCCGACCTGGTGGCCCGCCGCGCCGTCGTACTGGCCGGTCTCGGTGTTCTGGCAGCACGAGAAGGTCGAGATCGACGAATTCCGCGCCCTGTTCGAACAGGAGCGCCAGCGTCGCCGCGCGGAGCAGGGCGAAGCGTTCGACGCACGCGCATTCGAGACCGTGGACAACAAGCGCGCGATCCTCGATTCGCTGATCGACCAGCGCGTGCAGAAACTCGCCGCCGAGCGCAACGGCCTGCTCGTGAGCGATGCGATGGTGAAGAAGACCATCCAGGGCATTCCGGCATTCCAGGTCGACGGCAAGTTCAGCTACGAGCGTTACAAGCTTGCGCTGGCATCGCTGACGCCGCCGAAGACCGAGCCGCAGTTCGAGCAGGAAGTGCGCAACGACCTGCAGCGTTCGCTGCTCTCGATCGGCGTGGGCGCCAGCAACTTCGTCACGACCGCCGAAATGGATCGCCTGCTGCGCCTGGACGGTCAGCGTCGTGACGTCAGCCTGCTGTTGCTGCCGCCGCCGGCCGCCGATACCGCCGCGGTCAGTGCCGCCGAGATCCAGCAGTGGTACGACAACCACGTCGCGCAGTACCGCGCGCCCGAGGCCGTCTCCATCGAGTTCGTCGAAGTGAATGCCGCGACGTTGCCGGCGGCTCCGGCCGCGGACGACGCGACGTTGCGCCAGCGCTACGAACAGGAAAAGAACCGCTTCGTCGAAGCCGAGCAGCGCCTCGCATCGCACATCCTCGTGCGCGTCGAGGAAGGCGCGGACGCCGCGGCGCAGAAGGCGGCACAGGACAAGGCCACGCGCCTGGCCGAACAGGCCAAGGCAGCCGGTGCCGATTTCGCCGCGCTCGCGCGCGCCAACAGCGACGACACCGGTTCGCAGGCCGTGGGTGGCGACGTGGGCTGGGTCAGCAAGGGCATGATGGTCGGCCCGTTCGAAGAAGCGCTGTTCGCGATGAAGGCCGGTGAGATCAGCGGTCCGGTCAAGAGCGACTTTGGCTGGCACGTGATCCAGCTGCGCGAGATCAAGAGCGGTGCGCAGGAAAGCTTCGAGCAGGCGCGCGAAGCGCTTGCCATCGAGCAGGCCGAAGCCGATCGCGACCGCGTCGCCAGTGAGTTCAGCAGCCGCCTCGTCGACCTGACACTGAAGAATCCGTCGTCGCTCGCGCCGGCCGCGCGCGAGATGAGCCTGCCGCTGCAGAAGGCGGGTCCGTTCACGCGCGCCAACGCGCAGGGCATCGCCGCGAACAAAGCGGTGCAGCGCGTCGCGTTCTCCGAGGAAGCGATCCAGGACGGTGCGATCAGCGATCCGATCGAGATCGGTCCGGGCCACAGCGTGCTGATCCGCGTCACCGAGCACACGCCGGAACGCGCGCAGGCGCTGGCGCAGGTGCGCGACCAGGTCATCGCCGCGGTGCGCGCCGATCGCGCAGCCAAGGCGGCGAAGAAGGATGCCGATGCGCTGGTGGCTCGCGTGAACGGCGGCGAGACGCTCGACGCCATCGCCGCGTCGCGCCAGCTGCCGCCGCCGCATGCGCTTCCGGGCGTGCCGCGCAATGCGCCGGTCCCGAATGCCGAGGTGTCGAAGGCGATCTTCGAAACGCCGGCGCCGGCGCAAGGCAAGGTTGCCGCGGGCCATGCCCCGATGCCGGACGGCAGCACCGTGCTGTTCGCCATCACGAATGTGACGCCGGGCGATGCCGCGGCGATTCCGACCGAACAGCGCGACATGGTGCGCCAGCAGATCGCGCAGATCGGCGGGCGCGAGGACATGCAGGAACTGGTCGGCGCGCTGCGCAAGCGCGTGAAGGTGACGGTGGTCGAGCAGAACCTCTGATCGATCGCGCGACCGCGCAAACGAAAAGGCCCGGCATTGCCGGGCCTTTTTCGTTGCGTTCGACGTGCCGCTCAGTCGTTGCTGATGCCGGTCATGCCGAGGATGTTGTAGCCGGCGTCGACATAGGTCACTTCGCCGGTGACGCCCGCGGCCAGGTCCGAGCACAGGAACGCGGCGACGTTGCCGACGTCCTCGATCGTCACCGTGCGGCGCAGCGGTGCGTTCTCTTCGACGTGGCCGAGGATCTTGCGGAAGCCAGCAATGCCGGCGGCTGCCAGCGTCTTGATCGGACCTGCGGAGATCGCATTGACGCGCGTGCCTTCCGGGCCGAGGTTGCAGGCGAGGTAGCGCACCGACGCTTCGAGGCTGGCCTTGGCCACGCCCATCAGGTTGTAACCGACCAGCGCACGCTCGGCGCCCAGATAGCTCAGCGTCAGGATCGAACCGTTGCGGCCCTTCATCAGCGGACGCGCCGCCTTGGACAGCGCCGACAGCGAATACGACGAAACGTCGTGGGCGATGGCGAAGTTCTCGCGGGTCAGGCCGTCGAGGAACTGGCCGGCGATCGCTTCGCGCGGCGCGAATGCGATCGCGTGCACGAGGATGTCGAAACCGTCGGTCCAGCGCTGGCCGAGCTGCTCGAAGCACGCGGCGATCTGCGCATCGTCGCTCACGTCCAGCGGCAGGACGATGTCGCTGCCGTACTCGGTCGCGGCCGCTTCCACGCGCGACTTCAGCTTGTCGTTCTGGTAGGTGAACGCCAGTTGCGCGCCTTCGCGGTGCATGGCCTCGGCGATGCCGCTGGCGATCGAACGCTCGCTGGCGATACCGGTGATCAGTGCACGCTTGCCTTGCAGAAAACCCATGTGCCGTTCCTTTCTGGTGGTCGTGACCGCGCGTGCGGTCGAGCAAAGGATCTAGTGTAGCCCCGGCCAGCGCCGCGTTGCGGCGATGCGCTGGCGTAGGGTCAGGGCGAGCCCGTGGCGGCGGGGATCGTGCCGGTCGGCTGTCCCGGCGCATCGATCACCAGCCTCTGTCCCGGGCGCAACACGGCCTTCACGGGCAGGCCGTTGCGCTGCATGAGGTCGTCGATGGCGATGCCGTAGCGGCGCGCGATGGTCCACGCGCTCTCGCCGCGCGCGACGGTATGGCGACGCGGTGGGGCGGCGCTCTCGGAGGACGCGTCGATAGGTGTCGCCGTGGACACCGCGGCAGGCGGTGCATCCGCCGCCACGCTGGCGGTGGTCGCCGCGTCGTTCGTTGCCGCCATCGCGAGCAGGCGTGCGGGCGAGCCGCCCGCGGTCGTGATGCGTCCATCGACGAATACCGGATTGAGGCGTCGCAGCTGCTGTGCGTCCTGTCCCGTACGCGTGGCCCACTGGTCCAGGCGTTTCACATCCACTTTCACCGTCTGCAAGCGCGGCACCGGGCGATCCAGCGCGTGCAGCCATTCATCGCGATCGTCGGCCTGTTCGATCAGGCACGACAGCGCATGCAGCTTGCGCACGTAAGCGCGGGTGATGTCGGACAACCCGGTGAGCTTTTCCGGCTGCGCGTTGCGTGCGACCTGGCCGCTCTTCTTCAGTGCGCCAAGCACGCGATATTCGCCGGCGTTATAGGCCATCACCGCCAGTCGCCAGTCGCCGGCGAACATGCCGTGCAGCGTCTTCAGATAACGCACCGCGGCCTGCGTCGAATCGACCGCCGACAGCCGTCCGTCGTAACCGTTGCGCATCGGTACGCCGTGGTCGCGCGCGGTGATCGCGATCATCTGCCACAGCCCGGCAGGTCCGGCCGCGCTGCGCGCCGAGGGGCGGTAGCCGCTTTCGACGAAGGGAATCAGCGCGAATTCGGTCGGCAGGTCCGCTTCGCGCACAGCATCGACGACGTAGCCGAACATCGGCAGGACGTCGTCGTTGCCGGAAGCGAGCCGTCGCGGCACGTGGGCGAAGTGCTGGCGCCAGCGCACGGAAGCCGCGTCCGCGTCGCACTCGGGTTCGGCCAGTCCGTCGCGGAAGTCGCGGTAGATGTCCAGGCCGTTGCGGAACCCGGGCGGGGTCGCATCGGGAGGCGTCGCCTTGCCTTCGACGGCGTCGGCGGATTTCTGTGCCAGGGCCGGCGCGAGCGCGAAGGCCAGGCACAGGCCGAGGATCGTTGCTCGCCGTATCAGGGCGGACGTCACGCGACGAATCCGTCCTTCCAGCGCCGCAATGCGGCGAAGGCCTCGACCGCGTCAGCAGGCGCGTGACCGAGGTGCCGTGCGAGCGAGGCGCGGACTTCCTCCGCGTCCACCCGCAGGAATGGATTGGCGGCGAGCTCGCCGCCGACAGTGCTGGGCAGGGTGGGACGTCCGCTATCACGCATGGCCTGGGCCTCCTCGATCCGGCGCGCGAGCACCGGGTTGCCGGGTTCTACCACGCGGGCGAAGGCCGCGTTTGCGAGCGTGTACTCATGTCCGCAACACACCCGGGTCTCGGGGGGCAGGGCGGCCAGTCGCGACAGGGAGCCGCGCATCTGTGCTGGCGTGCCCTCGAACATCCGTCCGCAGCCGAGGCTGAACAGGGTGTCCCCGCAGAACAGCAGGCCCTCGCCGACGTAGGCGACGTGGCTGGTGGTGTGGCCGGGGACGGCCAGGATCTCGAATCGCCAGCCCGCCACGTCGATCCGATCGCCATCGCCGACCCGCGTCGGGGTTCCGCCGATCCGTTCGTCGTGCGGGGCGAACACCGGCAGCTCCGGCCAGCGCTCCAGCAGCGCCGGGACGCCGCCGACGTGGTCGGGATGGTGGTGGGTCAGCAGGATGCCCGCCGGGCGCAGGCCCGCGTCGGCGGCCTCGAACACCGGGGCAGCCTGGCTCGGGTCCACGATCAGGGCCCGCGAGCCGTCGTCGGCGGCGCAGGTCCAGATGTAGTTGTCGCTCAGGGCGGGCAGTGGTTGCAGTCGCATGCGGATTCCTCGGGGCTTGGCAGCAGGGCGCCGCCATGTCGCACAATCACCCAAGGGGCCGGCGCCCCGGAGAACGGTCCCGACCATGCCCGCGCACCTGCCTCACCGTCAACACGAAACCGTCTCCGGACCGTTGGCCTGGTTCGGCAGCGAGGCGGGGCAGGGCCTGCTGGCCGTCCAGGAAACCGCGATGGCGCGCGTGCTGGCTTCGCAGCCGGCCGCGCCCTGGGTCTGGCTGGGTACGCACGGTGCTGCGCCGCCGGACATCCCCGGCGGGCGCGGCGTCCTGTTGCACCGCAATGTCGCGGGATTCGACGGTGCGGTGCGATGCGCGCTGCCGCTGCCGTTCGCCAGCGAGGCGATGGGCGCGGTGCTGGTGCAGCACGCGCTGGACGACGGCTTCGCGATCGACGACGTGCTCGACGAATGCGGACGCATCCTCATGCCCGGCGGCACGCTGTGGCTGGCGGCGCTGAATCCGTGGAGTCCGTATCGCGCGCGCTGGGCACGCAGCGGCCTGCACGCGCGCGACCCGGGCGGTTGGCAATCGTCGTTGCGACGCACGGGGTTCGCGGTCGATACGGTGAGCCTGCAGTGGTTCGGTCCGCACTGGCGCGTGGCCCACGGCGATGTCGGCGTCGGCGCGGCCGATCGCCTGCGCGCCGGGATCGCGCTCACGGTCAACAAGCGCGTGCACGCGTTGATCCCGCCCAAGCCGCTGCGCAACCTGCGCTGGCAGGCCGGAAGCACGAGATCGCACCTGGCGAGACGCGGCACGGCGATAATGAAGCCATGAATCGCGACGCATCGACCTCCACCGACTCCCCCTCCCGCAAACACATCGAAGTCCACACCGACGGCGCGTGCCTGGGCAATCCCGGCCCCGGCGGCTGGGCCGCATTGCTGCGCTACCGCGGCCACGAACGCGAGATTTCCGGCGGCGAGCCCGACACCACCAACAATCGCATGGAGCTGATGGGCGCGATCATGGCGCTGGAAACGCTCAGCGAACCCTGCAGCGTCGTGTTGCACACCGATTCGCAGTACGTGCGCCAAGGCATCACCGAGTGGATCGGCAACTGGGTGCGCCGCGGCTGGAAGACCGCGGGCGGCGATCCGGTCAAGAACCGCGACCTGTGGGAGCGCCTGCACGCGGCGACGCTGCAGCACCGCATCGAATGGAAATGGGTGAAGGGCCATTCCGGCGATCCCGACAACGAGCGCGTCGACGTGCTGGCGCGCAACCAGGCGCAGCGTTTCCGCGCCGGAGCCGCGGCGCGCTGAGTCGCCCGCGCAACCCGAATGAACATGTGAGAATGGCGCCGATGCGGCAGATCATCCTGGACACCGAAACCACCGGCCTGAGCTGGGAACGCGGCAACCGCGTGGTCGAAATCGGCTGCGTGGAATATGTGGAGCGCCGCCCGAGCGGGCGCACCTTCCACGTCTACCTCAAGCCCGACTGCGACTTCGAGCAGGGCGCACAGGAAGTCACCGGCCTGACCTTGGAATTCCTCGCCGACAAGCCTGAGTTCGCGGCGATCGCCGATGAGTTCCTCGAGTTCATCGACGGCGCGGAACTGATCATCCATAACGCGGCGTTCGACGTCGGCTTCCTCGACAACGAACTGCGCCGCATGGGCCCGGAATACGGCTCCCTGAAGGACCGCTGCGGCGTCGAGGACACGCTGCTGATGGCGCGCCAGCGTTTCCCGGGCCAGCGCAACTCGCTGGACGCGCTGTGCAAGCGGCTGGGCGTGGACAATTCGCACCGTCAGTTGCACGGCGCGCTGCTCGACGCGCAGATCCTCGCCGAGGTCTATCTCGCGCTGACGTCCGGGCAGGAAGAGATCGGTTTCGGTCTGGACGCGGCGGCGTCGGCGGTGGAGGCGGTGCAGTTCCGCACCGACCCGCAGGCGGCGCGTCCGCGCGTGCAGGTGAGTACGGACGAGCTTGCCGCGCACCAGGTGCGGCTCGAGAAACTGCGCAAGAAGGCCGGCGGAACCTGCGTCTGGGACCAGTTCGAGATGGTGGCCTCGGACGAAGCGGCGCTGGAACCGGCCTGACCGCGCCGCGCCGCAACCGTCAGTGGTTGCGGACGAGGATCACCGTGACGTTGTCCGAGCCGCCGCCGTCGAGCGCTGCGGCGACCAGCGTGTCCACGCATTCCTGAGCACTGCAGTCGCCCTGCGACAACACCCGGGCGATCCCGCGGTCGTCGAGTTCCTCGGTGAGTCCGTCGCTGCACAGCAGCAGCTGCATGCCCGGCTTCAGTTCGCCGGTCATGGTCTCGACGTTGAGGTTGCGCGGATCGGTCACGCCCAGCGCCTGTGTCACCACGTTGCGATGCGGATGGCTGCGCGCCTGTTCCTGGGTGATCGCGCCGTTGGCGATCAGTTCCTGCACGTAGCTGTGATCCTGCGAGAGCTGGGCGAGGTGTCCTTCGCGCCACAGGTACACGCGGCTGTCGCCGACCCATGCCACCTCGAAGCGGTTGCCCGAGATGCGGGCAGCGACGACCGTCGTGCCCATCGGCAGCGCGTCGTTGCGGCGTTTGGAAGTGCGGATGATCTCTTCGTCGGCGATGCGGATCGCCTGCGCCAGCGGCGTGCCGTCGCGGATCTCGCGGACGATGGTTTCGCGCGCGAGTGCACTCGCCACTTCGCCGTATTCGTGACCGCCCATGCCGTCGGCCACCAGCCACAGCCCAAGCTCGCCGTCACCGTAGTAGGTGTCTTCGTTCAGCTCGCGGCGCAGGCCGACGTGCGTGAGGTGTCCGAATTCGATCATGCGTCGAGGAGGCGGTGGTGTCGGCGGGTCTTTCAACCGGTAACGGAATCATCGGCGGGCGACGGCCGCGAGGCAAGAAGCCGTTTGGCGCGCAGTCAGGGGATGGATGGCGTGCGGAGTGCGGGATCGCGAATCGAATGGCGACCGGATGGGCGGGATGGACTCGCGCCATCCTTGGCGCTCGCCTTCCGGCGCTCCGCGCCTGCAGGCAGCCTTCGGCTGTCGAAATCCGCAGTCCTGCCGATTTGTCGAACGGAGGGGGCGAATCAAACTCCTCGCATCGCCCCCAGATAAAAAAGAAGGGCCCCCTTGCGGGAGCCCTCTTTTTTATCTGGCGGAGAGGGAGGGATTCGAACCCTCGGTACGCTATAAACGTACGCCTGATTTCGAGTCAGGTACATTCAACCACTCTGCCACCTCTCCGGGTGCAGTGAGCCGGCAATTCTACGGGGCCGACACGCCCACGGCAAGCAGTCCCGCGGCCCGGCTACACTGTAGTCCCCTGAATGAACGGCCACGTCATGTCCGAAATCCTGGTCCCGGTGTCCTTTGGCGAACTGCTCGACAAGATCGCGATCCTGCAGATCAAGTCAGAGCGCATGAGCGACCCCGCCAAGCTGGCCAATGTCCGCAACGAGCTGTCCGCGCTGGAGAAGACCTGGATGGCGCATCCGGCCGCCAGCAAGGACATCGCGCGCCTGCGCGCCGACCTCAAGGCCGTCAACGAGCGCCTGTGGGTGATCGAGGACGACATCCGCATCAAGGAGAAGGCGCAGGCCTTCGACGACGAATTCATCCGCCTCGCGCGCAGCGTGTATTTCGAGAACGACGAGCGCGCGCGGATCAAGAAGGACATCAACCTCGCGTTGGGCTCGGCCTACGTCGAGGAGAAGTCCTACCAGGACTACAAGACCGGCGCGGCGCCCTGAGCGCGCCCGCCCCTGCGGCCTACCGCGCCAGCGCGTAGGCCGCGATCGCGAACGCCAGCACCGCCGCGGTGAGCGCGGCCCCGGCGACCCACTGCATTGCGTGCAGCCGGGCTTCCAGCTGGACCTGCTGGCCGCGCAGTTCGACCAGCGTCGATTCCAGTTGCGACGACGCCTGCTTCAACGCGGACAGCGTCTGCTCCATCTCGCCCGCGAGGGTGCGGATCGCCTGATCGTTGCGGTCCACTGCATCCTGCAACTCGCGGATCTGCTGCGGAATCTGCGAAGGCTCACGGCTGCGCGTGAACATGGGCCGCGCGGCGCGGAGCAGTTCCGGCAGCAGCGGTGCGACGACGGTGAACCAGGCGGCCATCAGCGTGTCTCCGTGGCGACGGGGGCGTGGTCGGCGCAATAGCGCTCGAAAGCGGCGATCGCGTCGTCCACGGTGATCAGGTCCATCACCCCGTCGTGTTCGATCTTGGTACCCCAGCGCAGTTCCGCCGCGGGCTTGCCCAGGTATTTGCGCGCAGCATCGTCGTAGCGGTCGGCGCAGTAGCGGCGATCGCTGTAGGGGCCGCTGCGCGCGGGATTGCTCGCCGCATGCAGGCCCAGCACCTTCGTGCCCATCGCGTTGGCGATGTGCATCGGGCCGGAATCGGGCGTCATCAGCAACTGGCCGCGTTCTAGCAACGCCGGCAACTGCTTGAGCGTGTCCTTGCCGACCAGGTCGAGCGCGGTGTGGTGCATCGCGGCGAGGATCGCATCGCTGGTCGAACGCTCCAGCTCGCTGCGTCCACCGCACAGCACGACCCGCCAGCCGCGCGAGACCGCGTGGTCGGCGACGGCCGCCATGCGTTCGGCGCGCCAGTTGCGGCGCGCGTGGCTGGAGCAGGGCGAGATCAGTAGGGTCGGCGTACCGTCGTCAGGCCACTGCGCGCGCGCCCACTCGCGCGCTTCGTCCGGCACCGGCAGGTCCCAGCGTACGCGGTCCTGATGCAGGCCGAGCGGCTCGCAGAAGCTGCCGATCGCGTCGAGCACATGGATGCCCGGACGGTCGGGGATACGCTCGTTGACGAACAGCCCGTGCAGGTCCTTGGAGCGCGAACGGTCGTAGCCGATGCGGCGCTTGGCCGGGATGAAGGCCGACAGCAGGTTGGCCCGCGCGGCCACCTGCATCTGCAGCAGCGCATCGAAGCGGCGCGCCTCGCCCAGTCGCTGGCGAAGTTCGCGGCCGAGCGCGCGCATGCCGGCCAGGCCGGTCTTCTTGTCGTACTCGACGAAGTCCACGCCGGGCAGGCCGGCGAGCAGCCGGTGCTCGCCCTTGCCGATGACCCAGGTCAGCCGGACCTGCGGCCACGCCGACTGAAGGGTGCGCACCAGAGGTACGACGTGGGTCACATCGCCGAGTGCGGACAGCCGCAACAGACAGATCGAAGCAGGTGCGGCAGGCGCGAGGGAAGGTGCAGCGGGCACGTGAATTGCTAGACTCCGGGGAATGACGGGGTTCGACGCTGCCGAGGAATTGACGCCGTTCCGCGACGACAGCGGGTACGGAGCCATTCTGTTCGACCGTAACCGGGTGCGGCAAGCAAGCCCGGAATGGTTCGTTCCTTCTTTCTGGCAACAGCGTGCACGACCGGTCGAAAGCGGCGGGCGCGGTGGCGCCTGGTTCGTCGATGCGCCCTTCGGCCCGGCGCTGTTGCGCCGCTACCTGCGCGGCGGCCTTGCCGCGCGCGTGAGCCGCGACCGCTACTGGTGGCACGACGCGGCCAGCACGCGCAGCTTCGCCGAGTTCCGCCTGACCCGCGCGATGGCCGAAAAGGGCGTGCCGGTGCCGCGGCCCATCGCGGCCTGCTACCGGCGCGACGGCATGTTCTACCGCGCGGCGATCCTGCTCGAGCGCCTGGACGATGTGCGCTCGCTCGCCGACCGGGCCGCCGTGGCGGGCGACGGTGCGCCGTGGGAAGAGGCCGGCCGTCTGATCGCGCGCGCCCACCGCGCCGGTCTCGACCATGCCGACCTCAACGCCCATAACCTGTTGTTCACCACCACCGGACGAGGCTGGATCATCGACCTCGACCGTGGCCGCATCCGCATTCCCGCCACCGGCTGGCGCGAACGCAACCTCGCGCGGCTCAAGCGCTCGCTGCTGAAGCTGCGCGGCTCGCGGCCGGTGGAGGACGTCGAACGCGATTTCGGCCGCCTGCGTGCGGCGTACGATCGGGCCTGGGAACGAGGCTACTGAGATGGTGTGGCAACTGCGTCTGCATGGCGTCGGCAACGCGTCGGCGGTCGAGCTCGGTTCGGCGATGGCCACCATCGAGCGCGACGGTTCGCCGTGGCTGACCATCGACTGCGGTGGTGAAGGGCTCACCGCGTACCTTGCGCACTACGGCGACGCGCCGCGCGCGTTGTTCATCACCCATACCCACCTCGACCACGTCGCCGGCTTCGAGCGGCTGTTCGTGTCGAGCTACTTCGACCCGTCGCGACGGGGCCGCGTGCGCGTGTACGTGCCGGCGCCGGTGCTGCCGCTGCTGCACAAGCGCGTGGGCGACTACCCCAACGCACTGGCCGAGGGCGGCGTCAATTTCTGGGATGCGTTCCACGTGATCCCGGTGGGGGACGCGTTCTGGCACGACGGCATCCGCCTGGAAGTCTTCCCCACGCGCCACCACTGGCCCGAGACCGCCTACGGCCTGCGCCTGCGCGGCAGCGTGGTGTGGACCGGCGACACGCGTCCGATTCCCGAAATGCTGGCGCGCCACGCCGACGACGGCGAGCTGATCGCGCACGACTGCGCGCTGCACGGCAATCCCTCGCACAGCGGTATCGACGATCTCGAACGCGAATACGCGCCGGCGCTGCTCGACCGCTGCCTGCTGTACCACTACGGCAATCGCGAGGAAGGCGAGATCCTCGCCGCGCGCGGCTACCGTGTCGCGCATCCCGGCCAGGTCGTCGCGCTGCAGGCGCCGACGGCGATGGAAGCGGAGCCGGCATGAACGCCGTCACCCGCGCGCCAGAGCTGTCGTCGCTGCCGCTCGACCGGCGTGGCCGGCCGCTGCGCGACTTGCGGCTGTCGGTGATCGAAGCCTGCAACTTCCGTTGCCCGTACTGCATGCCGGCCGATCGCGTGCCGGACGATTACGGCTTCGACACGGCCTCGCGCCTGTCCTTCGACGAGATCGAAACACTGGTGCGCGGATTCGTCGCGCTCGGCGTGCACAAGCTGCGCCTCACCGGCGGTGAACCGCTGCTGCGCAAGGGGTTGTCAACGCTGGTCCAGCGACTGTCGCGGATCGACGGTCTGGACGACATCGCGCTGACCACCAACGGTTCGCTGCTCGCCGCGCACGCGCAGGCATTGCGCGATGCCGGACTGGGGCGGATCACGGTGAGCCTGGACGCGCTCGATCCGCAACGCTTCCGCCAGATGTCCGGTGGTCGCGGCGATATCGCCGACGTGCTGGCCGGCATCGACGCGGCCAAACGCGCGGGTTTCGAGTCGATCAAACTCAACTGCGTCGTCGAACGCGGGCTCAACGAAGACCAGGTGTTGCCGCTGATCCAACGCTTCCGCGGCAGCGGACACGTCGTGCGCTTCATCGAGTATATGGACGTGGGCACCTGCAACGGCTGGGTGCGCGACCGCGTGGTGCCCTCGGCGGAGCTGCGCGATCGCATCGCCGCGCGCTGGCCGCTGCATCCGCTGGAAGCGCAGTACCGCGGCGAAGTCGCCTCGCGTTACGCGTTCCAGGACGGACAGGGCGAGGTCGGGTTCGTCAGTTCGGTGAGCGAACCGTTCTGCGGCGACTGCCATCGCGCCCGCGTCTCGGCCGACGGTCGCCTCTACACCTGCCTGTTTGCCGCGGACGGCCACGACCTGCGTCCTGCGCTGGCGCAAGGCGAAACCGCGCTGCGCGAACGCGTGGGCGCGGTCTGGTCCCATCGCGCCGACCGCTACAGCGAAGTGCGCGGCAGTGGCCAGGCGCAGCGCCGGCACGTGGAGATGTTCCTGATTGGTGGGTGAGCGGATGCGCTCGCGAGCCACTGGCTCGCGCTTCCGCGAACGCCCGGCCAGGGATTGGCCGGGCCGGGCGATCCGAAGCCGATGCGTCGCGCCAAGGATGGCCGCGAGAACCTCATCGACAACCGTATCGACACGATTCAAACCCTTAAGCCCCCATGCCAAAACCCACCCCCAAGCTCACCCATCTCGACCCCAAGGGCCGTCCCGCGATGGTCGACGTCTCCGGCAAGGCCGTCACCGCGCGTGAGGCGCGTGCCGAATGCCGCGTGCGTTTTCCCGCGGACGTCGCACGGCAATTGCGCGCATCGGGCCTGAAGAGCGCGAAGGGCGGCATCGTCGAAACCGCGATCATCGCCGGCACGATGGCGGTGAAACGCACGTATGAACTGATCCCGTTCTGCCATCCGCTGCCCATCGATGGTTGCCGGTTTTCCATCGACTGGAATGGCGACAGCACGCTGCGCATCGAGTGCTCCGTGCGCACCACGCACCGTACCGGCGTGGAGATGGAAGCGTTGACCGGCGCGACCGTCGCCGCGTTGACCGTCTACGACATGTGCAAGGCGCTGTCGCACCGCATCGTGCTGGGTCCGGCGAAGGTGCTCGGCAAGCGCGGCGGCCGCCACGACTTCGGAGCGACCTGATGGCGCGCGTCACCGTCCTGTATTTCGCCAGCCTGCGCGACGCCGCCGGCGTGGCGTCGGAGAACATCGAAGTCGCCGACGACCTGCGCTCGCTCTACGAAACCCTGCGCGCCCGCCACGGCTTCGCGCTGCCGGTCGAGCGCCTGCGCGTCGCCGTCGACGGCGCCTTCGCGCGCTGGGACGACCCGGTGCGCGACGGAGCGGAAATCGCCTTCATTCCGCCGGTGAGTGGTGGGTGAGCGTGCGCGCTCAGCCGATGCTCTGTCGGCATCGGCTGCGCACGCGAACGCCCGGCCAGGGATGGCCGGGCCGGGCGTTCCGAAGCCGGTGCGCCACGCCACGGACGGCAGATAGGTGCATAAGAAGGCGCTGAAGGAGTGCGGATGACCGCCCCGGGCGTTCCGAAGCCCATGCGTAGCGCCACGGACGGCATCTCACACTTCAACGAAGCCGCCATATCAAGCCTCATCGAAGCCAACGGCATCTCGCGCTCCAACGAAATCGGCCCAATGCGACAATCCCCACCATGACTCGCTTCGCCCTCGCCGACACCTCCATCGACACCGCCACGCTGCGTGCACAGCTGCTCGACGATCGCGTGGGCGGTTACGCCAGTTTCGAAGGCTGGGTGCGCAACCACAACGAAGGTCGCGATGTGCTCGGCCTGCGCTACGAGGCCTACGACGCGCTCGCACAAGCCGAAGGCGAGCGCGTTCTCGCAGAGGCGATGGAACGTTTCGACATCCTCGATGCGAAGTGCGTGCACCGCGTCGGCGATCTCGCCATCGGCGAACTGGCCGTGTGGGTCGGCGTGAGCGCCGCACATCGCGACGCCGCGTTCGCCGCCTGCCGCTTCATCATCGATGAAGTGAAAGCGCGCGTGCCGATCTGGAAGCACGAGCGCTACGCCGAAGGCGATGCCGGGTGGCTGCATCCCGAAGCCCGGCCCTGATCCCTCGTCACGAAGGAGTCGTCCGATGATCCGCTGCCTCGCCCTCGTCCTCGCCGCCGCATCGCTCCTGTGCGGACATGCACGCGCAGCTGAACTACTGGTCGGCAACAAATCGGCGAACACGGTGTGGCGGCTCTCCACCGACGACGGCCACCGGCTCGGCGAATTCGCCACGGGCGAAGGCCCGCACGAGATCGTCGTCGCCCGCGGCGCGGGTTTCGCGCTGGTCAGCAACTACGGTGCTGGCTCGCCCGGCAACACCCTCAGCGCGCTCGATCTCGCCAACGGCAAGGTGCGCACGATCTACCTGGGCGAGCATGGCCGCCCGCACGGCATGCGCCTGCTGCCCGGAAACACGCGCGCGGTGGTGACCACCGAAGCCTCGCGCCGCCTGCTGCTCGTCGATGTCGAAGCCGGTCGCATCGAGGCGGCCATTGACCTCGGTGAAGGACGCGGCCACATGGTCGCGCTGTCGAAGGATGGCAAGACGGCGTACGTCACCAAGATCGACGCCGGCACCGTGAGCCGTATCGATCTCGCGCAACGCCGCAAGACGCAGGAAGTCGCGGCCGGTGCGGGCGCCGAGGGCGTCGCGGTCGATGCGGCCAGCGGTGAAGTGTGGGTCAGCAATCGCGAGGCGGGCACCGTCACCGTGCACGACCCGGCGACGCTGGCGATCCGCCACACCATCGCCAGCCCCGGCTTCCCGATCCGCGTGGTGTTCGGCGCCGACGGCCGCCACGCACTGGCGACGAATGCACGCGCGGCGACGCTGTCGGTGATCGACGTCGCGACGAAGAAGGTCGTGCACACCGTGCCGCTTGCGCGCGAAGGGGCGGAATATCGCGAAACCATGCTCGGCCGCGCGGCCCTGCCGATCGGCGTCATCGCCGATCCGAAACGCCCGCGTGTTTACGTCGCCATCAGCGGCGGCGACGAGATCGCGGTGATCGACACGAAGCAGTGGAAGGTGGTCGACCACTGGAAGACCGGCCGCGAACCGGATGCGCTGGGCATCGTCGAGTAGGGAAGTCGCAGGCCACGTCGGATGATCTGAGGTCGTTCCCCGTGGATTCCCGCCTTCGCGGGAATGACGACAGGGAGACGGATCGGCCGCAAGATGCACATCCACAGGATTCAGCCCCCTTGGTAAGGGGGCGCCGCGGCAGCGGCGGGGATCGGGAGCACATAGCCGGGGCCCGGGATTTGCGACGCAAATCCTGGGATTTCGAATGCGGAGCATCGAAATGGCGATGACCCCGCCGGCTGACCTCGGCACCCGCGTCAGTCGATACCGTTGCTGCCTTCCGGCCCTGGCGGGGTTTTCGACCTAGCGTCGCGAGGGGCCGACGGGGCCACCATAGAGACGTTCATCAAAAGCCCCGCCGCGTGGCGGGGCTTCATGGATCTGGCGGAGAGAGGGGGATTCGAACCCCCGAAGCGCGGTTTAGACGCTTACACACTTTCCAGGCGTGCTCCTTCAACCACTCGGACACCTCTCCATACCTGGTACCGCGTGGGGCCTGAATGCGGCGTCCTGCCGAATCTTGGCTTCCTCCAGGGGTCGCAGATTCTAGCTGTCGGCCGGTCCGCGGACAAGCTCGGATACCGCGTCGCAGTCCGCGCGATGCGGCATGGCAGAATGGAGGCATGTCCTACCTCGTCCTCGCCCGTAAGTGGCGTCCGAAGCGCTTCGCCGAGCTGGTCGGGCAGGAGCACGTGGTCCGCGCGCTGACCAATGCGCTCGGCACGGGGCGCGTCCACCACGCGTTCCTGTTCACCGGCACGCGCGGCGTCGGCAAGACCACCATCGCCCGCATCTTCGCCAAGTCGCTCAATTGCGAGCGCGGCACGTCGGCCGAACCCTGCGGCGAATGCGCGGCCTGCCGCGACATCGATGCGGGCCGCTTCATCGACCTGCTCGAGATCGACGCGGCCAGCAACACCGGCGTGGACGACGTGCGCGAGGTGATCGACAACGCGCAGTACATGCCCAGCCGTGGCCGGGTGAAGGTCTACCTGATCGACGAAGTGCACATGCTGTCCAAGTCGGCCTTCAACGCGTTGCTCAAGACGCTGGAGGAGCCGCCGGGGCACGTGAAGTTCCTGCTCGCGACGACCGATCCGCAGAAACTGCCGGTGACGGTGCTGTCGCGCTGCCTGCAGTTCAACCTCAAGCGCCTGGACGAGCAGCAGATCCAGGGCCAGATGACGCGCATCCTCGAGGCCGAGGGCATTCCGGCCGAGGCCGGCGCGATCCGCCAGCTCGCGCGCGCCGCCGACGGCAGCCTGCGCGACGGTCTGTCGCTGCTCGACCAGGCCATCGCCTACACCGGCGCGAGCGCGGGTACCGACGGCAACGGCGGCGTGCTCGCCGATGCGGGCGTCGCGGCGATGCTCGGCACGGTCGACCGCACCCGCGTGGGCGCACTGCTGTCCGCGCTCGGCGAGGGCGACGGCCAGCGCCTGCTGGCCGAAGTCGCGACCCTGGCGGAGTTCTCGCCCGACTGGGCCAGCGTGCTCGACACCTTCAGTGAAGCGCTGCACCGCATCCAGGTGCGCCAGCTAGTACCGGACGCGCAGATCGAGACCGACGGCGTCGACGTCGACGGTCTGGCCGCGCGGCTGCGTCCGGAAGTAGTGCAGCTGTGGTACCAGATGGCGCTCAATGGCCGTCGCGACCTGCCGCTGGCGCCAAGCCCGCGCGCTGGTTTCGAGATGTGCCTGCTGCGCATGCTGGCGTTCCGTCCGGCTGAAGGCGAGGGCAATCGCGTCGCCGCGCCGGCGGCGTCCGGTGCCTCACGCGAATCCGCGCCGCGCAGCGCAGCGACCGCAGCACCTGCGACGCCCGCACCGGGTCCGCGCGTGCCGCCGCCGAATCCATTCGCCGAATCGGCACCTCCGTCGCGCGCGCAGGCGCCGATGCCGCCGGTGCGCGAAGCCGAGCCCGTGCGTCCCGCACCTGCGCCTGAACCGGAAGCTCGCGTCTCCACGCCGGAGCCCGTGCGTGCGCCGCGTGAGACTGCTGTGCCATCGCCCGCGCCGACCCCGTTCGTGCACAGCGCCGGCATCGCCGATGCCGATGCATGGCATGCGCTGATCGCCGGCACCAGCCTGCGCGGTCCGGCACGCCTGCTCGCCGAACACGCCGGCTTCATCGGCTACGCCGACGGCGTGCTGAGCCTGTCGCTCGGCCCCAGCGACGACCACCTGCGCAGTAACGCAGTGGTCAGTCTCGTCGCCGAGGCGCTGGCCCCCGCGCTGGGCCTGGTGCCGCAAGTGCGTTTCGTCGAATCCAGGCAGGCCGAATCGCTGCACCAGCGCAACGAGCGTGCACGCGATGCGCGCCAGGCGTCGGCCGAAGCCAGCTTCATGGGCGATCCCGACGTGCAGCGGCTGATCTCGCAGCACGGCGCCAAGGTCGTGCCCGATTCGATCCGTCCCTTCGAGGACAACTGATTTTTCCCGTCGCGCGTCCGCACCGGATGCGCGGCCTTCATCGCCCCCGGAACCGAGAACGAACATGCGTGGAAACATCGCCCAACTGATGCAGCAGGCGCAGCGGATGCAGGAAAACGTGCAGCGCGCGCAGGAAGAACTGGCCAAGATCGAAGTGACCGGCAACGCCGGTGGCGGCATGGTCAGCGTCACGATCACCGGCCGCATGGAGTGCCGCAAGGTCCGCATCGATCCGAGCGTGCTGTCCGACCAGGAAATGGTGGAAGACCTGATCGCCGCCGCGTTCAACGATGCGGTGAACAAGGTCAACAGCGAATCGCAGGCGAAGATGTCCGCGGCCACCGCCGGCATGCCGCTGCCGCCGGGCATGAAGATGCCGTTCTGAGAACGCGCGTCGTCCCCTCGTGGGATGACGTCGCGGGCGCCACATGACGTCCTCGCTTCTCGAACAACTCATCGACGCCTTCCGCGTATTGCCCGGCGTCGGACAGAAGTCCGCCCAGCGCATGGCCTACCACGTGCTCGAACGCGAGCGCGCCGGTGGCCAGCGGTTGGCGGCTGCGCTGGCCGTGGCCGTGGAGAAGATCGGCCACTGCGTGCGCTGCCGCGATTTCAGCGAGACCGACGTCTGCGCGACCTGCGCCAGCGCCGCGCGCGATGCGCACCTGCTGTGCGCGGTGGAATCGCCGGCCGACCGGCTCGCGATCGAGCAGGCCACGGGTTACCGCGGCCTGTATTTCATCCTGCAGGGGCGACTGTCACCGCTCGACGGCATCGGCCCGCGCGAACTCGGCCTGGATCGCCTCGCCGCGCGCCTGGCCGAAGGTGAGGTGCAGGAGTTGATCATCGCCACCAACCCGACGGTGGAAGGCGAGGCGACCGCGCATTACCTCGCGCAGCTCGCACGCCAGCACAAGGTGCGGCCGAGCCGTCTTGCCCACGGCGTGCCGCTGGGCGGCGAACTGGAGTACGTCGATCGCGGCACGCTCGCGCACGCGTTCGGCAGCCGCAGCGAAGTGGAGTGAATCCGGCCGCGACGAGGAGGGGTTACCATCGGCTTCCCCTTCGAGACGCGACGACGGCCGCATGGACACCATCTTCCACAAGATCATCCGCCGCGAGATCCCGGCCGATATCGTCTTCGAGGACGATCACCTGATCGCCTTCCGCGATATCGCGCCGCAAGCGCCGGTGCATGTGCTGTTCGTGCCCAAGACCGACGTCGCCACGCTGAACGACCTCACCCCGGACCAGGCCGTGGTCGTGGGACGTCTGGCGCACGCGGCAGCGGAATACGCCAAGCGCGAAGGCTTTGCCGAGGACGGCTACCGCATCGTCATGAACTGCAACGGCCACGGCGGGCAGACGGTGTTCCAGATCCACCTGCACCTGCTGGCCGGTGCGCCGCTGGGCCGCTTCGGTACGCCTAAGGCGTGATCCGCAGGGATTGATCCGGGAAAACAAAAGGCCCGCAAACGCGGGCCTTTTCGTATCTCATCGCGGATCGATCACCACCAGCCCCACCACGGCCACGGCGCCGGATAGCTGACGACATCCACCGTTTCGCGGACCGGCCACAGGTAGACCACGTCGGCTTCCACGCGCGGGAAGCGGTAGTCGTACTCGCCGATGCGGCGGTTCTCGTAGCCGTCGACGCGACCGACGAAGGTCACTTCGCGGTTCTTCTCGAACACCGCCGGATCGTAGAACCCGGTGCGGCAGGCGAGGAAGCGGCCACCGGTGTCGTCGCTGCCCCAATACGGACGGCCGGAGCTGCCCAGATTGGTCGAGATCATCTCGAAGCAGGTGCGGTTGGCCTGCGGTTCGACGTTGACGATGCGGCCACCCCAGCGCACCGATGCGCCGGTGCTGTCGGCCGCCGACGCGTCGCGCGGCGTGATCGGGTTGAAGGTGCCTTGCAGCGGCGTGGGTTGCGTCGTGCAAGCGGCGAGCAGCAGCGCGCTGGCGGCGAGTATGGCGAGACGGACGTTCATCGGCGTTCTCCTCGAGAATTCGCGGGCGGGCGGTGCGCGCGCAGCGCCTTGGTCAAGGCGCGAGCCGAACGTCCCCCCGGTTCGCCACCAGCGTACCGCCAATCACTGAAACGTTGGCTGAGCACCTGCAGGTCGCCGGCAAGGTCCGGGCGCGCGGCGGCGACGCGGTCGACCCAGGCCAGGGCCGGTTCGGCCGGATCGCGTTCCAGCCCGAAGCGGCGGTAGCGTCGAGACAGGCGATGCCAGGCGCGCAGGATCGGGTCGCGCTCGCGTTCGTTGCGACGGCTCAACCAAACCATCCACAACAGGCCCAGCGCGACGGCCAGCGCCAGCAGCAGGATCAGGGTGCGGTCGTCCAGACGCTCGATGCCCAGCGGCCGCAGCAGGTTCTGCTGGCGGCGGGCGTCGAAGCCGAGAACGAAGTCGTTCCAGCCACGGCGCAGCCAGTCGCCGACGTCGAGCAGCGAGCGCGCATCGAGGTTGTCGTTGAGCGCGGCCTGCGCTTCGAGTGTGTCGAACACGCGTTCGGGGGCGACCGCCGCGGTCGGGTCGACGCGCGTCCAGCCGCGGTCGCGAACCCACACTTCGGCCCAGGCGTGCGCATCGCTGCGTCGCACCACCCAGTAGCCGCCGATACGGTTGCGGTAGCCGCCGGCGTAGCCGGTGACCACGCGTGCCGGGATGCCCGCCGCGCGCATCAGCACCACGAACGACGAGCTGAAGTGCTCGCAGAAACCGGCCTTCTGGTCGAACAGGAATTCGTCGACCGCGTGGCGTCCCAGGAGCGGCGTCGACAAGGTGTAGGAGAAGTCGCGGTGGATCCAGTCCAGGGCGCGGCGCACGACGGCCGCATCGTCGTAGGGGCCGGCTTCGCGGCGCCACTGCCGCGCGAGTGCGACGGCGCGAGGGTTGAAGTCGTCGGGCAGCTGCAACGCCACCGCACGCATTCCGGTAGGAAGTCGCGCCTGGTAGCGCAACGGCGGCGCGGACTGGATGCGCCAGCGGCTCAACCCATTCTGCGGGCGGAACGCCTGCAGGTTATGGTCCGGCCCCATGCGACTGCCTTCAGGTGCCGCGACCGGCAGGTCGAGCGCGACCAGTTGCCGCGAGTCGGTCGGCTCCAGTTCGATCTCGTATTCCCAGCGCGCCGCGCCCGGTTCGATGTCGACGCCGCCGCCATCCGCATACCAGCGCGACTGTCGCCAGGTGCGTCCGTCGTAATCCCACAGCACCGGTCCGCGCCAGTACATCTGTTCGCGCGCCGGCACCGCGCCGAAGAAGCGGGCGCGCAGCGCCGGCGTGTCGTCGGTCATCAGGTCGACCCAGTCGCCCGGACTCATCGAATCGGACAGCCCGGTGCGGGCGAGGGCGCGTTCGGGGATGCCCCACAACGGCGCGCCCAGGCGAGGAAACAGCCAGAACGCCGCCAGCGCGAGCGGAAGGCCGATCGCGAGCAACCTGCCGATCGCCCACAGCCGTTGCCGCAGCGGCACGCTCTGCACGTCGCGCGATTCCACGTCCGCCAGGCGCTGCAGCGTCGACAGCGCAAGCAATGCCGCCGACAGGCCCAGCACGAGCGACAGTGGTCCCTGGTCGAGCAGGAACGTCGCGAACGGCGCGAACAGGGCGAAGCCGAGCAGGCTGCGCGCGTCGCGCAGGGTGAAGGTTTCCGAGGGCTTGATCGCCAGCATCGCCGCGAGCAGCGCGCAGCCGGTGTCGCGTCCGATGGCGAAGCGGCTGAGCACCAGCACCGCGGCGATCAGCGCAAGCGCGATCAGCAGGCGCAGAAAGCCGTGCATCGGTTGGCGCCACGACAACGCGACGACCACGAACGCGCTGGCGCCGATGGTCGCCGCGAGCGAGGGCGGCAACTGCAGCAGCAACGGCAGCAGGCACAGGCCCGCGCTCAGCAGCGCCCAGTGGCGGGAGCGCGGCTCCAGCAATTCGCTCGACGCGTCAGCCATGCGGCATCAGCGCGAGCGCGCGCAGGCAGGCGTGGCGGTGCTGCGCGCCGCGATCCGGTCCGAAGGTCTGTCCCGGGAGGCGCAGCTGGTAACGACGACCTTCGCGTTCGGCCTCGTCGATCCAGCGTGCCAGCCGTGCGATGCGCGCCTCGTAGGCGACGCCGGTGACCGCGCGCCAGTCGAGCACGACCTCCGCGCCCATCGGCTGTTCGAACTCGCGCACGATCAGCGTGTCGCGCCGCGCCGACGGTTTCCACGCGATCGCGCGCCGCGCGTCGCCGGAGCGGTAAGCGCGCAGGTGATGGACGTCGTCGCCGGCCGGATTCAGCCGCGCCTGCGCGCGATCGCCGCGACCGGAGGGCAGCGGCGGGCCGTGCGGTTCGGGCGCGGGATAGACCAGCAATGGATTCTCCGGCCACACGTACGCCCAGGCGCGCGCCAGGCCCAGCGGGCGCGTGGTCGACAGGCGCAGGCGTGGCGTTTCGAACCAGCCGCGCTGTTCGGTGGGCAACAGCAGCTGCGCTTCGCCGTTGCCGCGATCGAGGTTGAGCACCACCGCGTCGGCGTCGAACGCGCCGTCGTCGTCCAGGCGCAGGCCGCGCCGCACGCGACCCGGCGCGGCGCGTGCGTGCACGCGCACCGTGAGCGGTGCGCCGGCCGCGACCGGTTCGGCTTCGATGGCGACGATCTCCAGCTCCGACAGCTGCATTTGCGCGGCGATCAGGCTGGCCATGCCGGCGCCGCCCAGCAGCAGGCCGAGCAGCAGCGCGGGATTGTTGTTGTAGTTGAGCGCGCCCAGCAACATCGTCAGCAGCGCCGCCGCGTAGAACAGCCCGAAGCGCGTGGGCAGCACGTAGATGCGGCGCCGGTGCAGGCGCGCGGGCAACGATTCCGGCAGACGCGGCTGCGTCCACACCATCGCGAAGGCGTGGAAACGTGCGTACAGGCGCCGTGCGGCGGCGACGGGCATGATCAGTCCACCGGCACCGCGTGCAGGATGGCCTTGGCCAGCGACGCATCCTTGCCGGCGTCGACTTCGGCCACCAAGCGATGCGCGGCGACCGCGGGGAACAGCGCCTGCACGTCTTCGGGCAGCACGTGCGCGCGCCCGAGCAGCAGTGCATACGCGCGAGCTGCACGCAGCAGCGCCAGGCCCGCGCGCGGCGACAGACCCACGCGCACGCCCGGATGGCGGCGGCTGCGCGCCAGCAGCGCCTGCACGTAGCCGATCAGCGCATCGCTGGCATGCACCTGCTGCACGACGCGGCGCGCGGCGAGCACGTCATCGCTGCCGAGCATCGGCAACACCTTGGCGATCATGTCGCGGCGGTCGTCGCCCGCGAGCAGGTCGCGCTCGGCGCTCTCGCCCGGATAGCCCAGGCTCAGGCGCAGCAGGAAACGGTCGAGCTGCGAGTCGGGCAGGGGATAGGTGCCCGACAGATCGACCGGGTTCTGCGTGGCGATCACGAAGAACGGTTCCGGCAACGGATGCGTGGTGCCGTCCACGGTGACCTGGTACTCCGCCATCGCTTCCAGCAGCGCGCTCTGCGTGCGCGGCGGTGCGCGGTTGATCTCGTCGGCCAGCAGCACCTGCCCGAACACCGGGCCCGGGTGGAACTGGAACTCGCGCGACTGCGGATCGAACACCGACACGCCCACGACATCGGCCGGCAACAGGTCCGAGGTGAACTGCACGCGCTGGAACTCCAGTCCCAGCGTCGCCGCCAGCGCATGCGCCAGCGTGGTCTTGCCCAGGCCCGGCAGGTCCTCGATCAGCAGATGGCCACCCGCGAGCAACGCCACGAAGGCCAGCCGCACTTCCTGCGGCTTGCCCAGCACCAGCGCGTTGACCTGCGTCTGCGCACGGTCGAGGGCCGCGCGAAGTCCATCGGTTAGCATGGGCGCCGTCGAGAGGGGTACCGCCATCGTGCGTATCTCCTGGAATGCTGCGGCGGCGGTCGGCCGCCGATGCGCGGACATCGCGCCCATCGGTTTCGCGCGCCTTCCACCGCAAGGCGAAGGTCGCGCGGATGGCGTCGCAACGCGGCGCGCCGGTTCCATCAGAGTGTAGCGAGGTCACGGACGGATGCGGGATGCAGTGCAGGCACGGCGCGCCTTCTGGGTGCTGTGGGTCTCAGTTCTGCTGGTGAAGCTGGCGGTCGCCGCGCGCCTGCCGCTGTTCGTGGACGAAGCCTTCTACTGGCAGGAAGGCCAGCACCCGGCCGCCGCGTATTCGGACCTTCCCGGACTCACCGCGTGGCTGACGCGCTTGGGCGTGGATCTGGGCGGCGAGCACGCGCTCGCATTGCGCCTGCCTTTCCTGCTGATCGCCGCCTGCGTGCCGTTGCTGACGGTGCACATTGCTTCGCGTGAGTTCGGTGCGAAGGCTGGATGGCAGGCGGGTCTGTTCGCGATGCTGCTGCCGTTGGCGGGTACGCTGGGACTCATGGCGCTGCCGGACGCGGCGATGGCGCTGGCGACGCTGCTGTGCGCCGATGCCGGTGCACGCCTGCTGCGCCAGGTCACCGCAGAGGCCGCGCTCGAACTGGCCGTCGGCCTCGCGCTCGGCGCGCTCTGCCATTACCGCTTCATCGCGGTGATCGCGGTCGGCTTCATCGCGCTGCTGATGCTCGAGGACGGCCGCCGCGCGCTGCGCGACGTGCGAGTGATGGTGGCGATCGCTTTCGGCGCATCGGCATGGGCGCCGCTGGTGGCATGGAATCTCGACAACGCCGACGCCGGCCTGCGTTTCCAGCTGGTCGATCGGCATCCGTGGGCGTTCCATGCCGACGGCGTGCTGTTCATCGGCGTGCAGGCCCTGCTGGTGACGCCGCTGCTTTTCGTCGCGCTCGCCGTCGCCGCGCAGCGTTCGCTGCGCTGTGCGTCCACGGTGTCGCGCTACTTCGCGCTGCTCGGTTCGGGTGTCGTGCTGGGTTTCTTCCTGCTCGGTTTCTTCGCCGACACCGAGCGCGTCAGTTTCCATTGGCCGCTGCCCGGCTATCTCGCGCTGCTGCCGCTGCTGCCCGCGGTGCTGGCATCGTGGCCGCGCGGCTGGAGAGTGGCGACGACATGGCTGGCCGTGCTCGGTCTGGTCGCCAATCTGGGCTACTACGTCGCGGTGTCGAGCGCGGGCTGGCGTGCCGACAGTGCCGCGAAGAAGTGGTATCCGGCCAACTTCGCCGGCTGGCAGCCGCTGGCCGATGCGGTGCGAGCGCGACTGCGGACGATGCCGCCCGGCACGCGCGTGGTCGCTGACAACTTCAAGATCGGCGCCGAACTCGGTTTCGCGCTGGGCGATCCACGCATCCCGGTGCTCGACCATCCGGTCAACCACAAGCACGGACGCGCGCCGCAGCTGCGGCTGTGGGGCCTGCATACCGACGGCCGCAGCGAATGGGGCGAAGCGCCGGTGCTGCTGGTCGTCGGCGCGACCGAGGTGAAGTACCGCGACCTGCTCGATCGTTACCACCGTCTGTGCGCGATGGTCGGTCGGCTGCCGCCCGCACAGGTGCTCAACATCGACCACGGCCGCCAGCGGTTCCTCCTGTTCGCACTGCAAGGCACGCCGCCGCAGGGGGCGTGCTCGACGCCGTCGATGGCGTGGGTGGACGAGCCGGTCGCCGATGCGCACGTGGGTCGCACCTTCCACGTCCGCGGATGGGCCTTCAAGGACGGACGTGGCCTGTCCGGCGTCGAGGTGACCCTCGATGGCAAGGTCGTGGGACGTGCGCGCTACGGTGGCGATTTCGCAGGTCTGCAGAATGCCTGGCCGCAGTCGAACGACCCGCAGCATCCGAAGGTCGGTTTCGAGGCGGACATCGACCTGCGCGACGCCGGATTCGCGCCGGGTGCGCACTGGCTCGGCCTGCGCCTGCACGGGCAGGACGGCAGCGTGGAAACCTGGGCGGAACAGCCGATCCTGCTGCGGGAGTGACCGTGCCGCGGAATCTTCGAGTTCCGGGCGACATGCCTACCCGGTAGACTTGCGCGCGCCAAACAGGACTGACCCATGACCACAACGGAGCTGGCGGCGCCGCGAATCGCGGTGCTGGTGCCTTGCCACAACGAAGCCGCGGCGATCGCGAAGGTGGTTCGCGACTTCCGCGTCAGCCTACCGACGGCCACGTGTTACGTGTTCGACAACAACTCCACCGACGACACCGCCGCGATCGCGCGCGAAGCCGGCGCGGTGGTGCGCCGGGTCTCGCTCCAGGGCAAGGGCAACGTGGTGCGTCGCATGTTCGCGGACGTCGAGGCCGACATCTATGTGATGGTCGACGGCGATGCCACCTACGACGCCGCCGCGGCGCCGGTGCTGGTCGGAAAGCTGCTCGACGAGGACCTCGACATGGTCGTCGGCGCACGCGTGGACACCGAGCAGGCCGCCTACCGTTCCGGCCACCGCTTCGGCAACGTGATGCTGACCCGCTGCGTCGGCATGGTGTTCGGTCGCAGTTTCGGCGACATGCTCTCGGGCTATCGCGTGTTCTCGCGGCGCTACGTGAAGTCGTTCCCGGCGCATGCGCGCGGTTTCGAGACAGAGACGGAACTCGCCGTGCATGCTCTGCAGCTGCGCATGCCGGTGGCCGAGATGGACACCGCCTACGGCGCGCGCCCCGAAGGTTCGGCGAGCAAGTTGCGCACCTATCACGATGGGTTCCGCATCCTGGTCACCATCGCGCGGCTGTTCAAGAACGAGCGGCCGCTGCTGTTCTTCTCGCTGCTGTCGTCCGCGTCCGTACTGCTGTCGATCGTGCTGGCCATCCCGCTGCTGCTGACCTACATGCAGACCGGACTGGTGCCGCGTTTCCCGACGGCGATCCTGTGCACGGCTCTGGTGCTGATGGGCATCGTGCTGCTGGCGTGCGGTCTGATTCTCGACACCGTGACGCGTGGGCGTGTCGAAATGAAGCACCTGGCCTACCTGTCGATTCCGCAATCGTTGAGTTTCCGCAAGGACAGTCGCGGCGCATGAATCTCTTCATGCGCGCGAGCGCCCGCGCACACCGGATCGGTGGCTGGCTGGAACGGCGTTTCGCATTCGACAGCCGCCGAAACGTGATCGTCGCGGCGTTGGCTGCGATGGGCGTGGCCGCGCTGGTATCGCTGCTGCGCGGGCAGGACAGCAACTGGGATCTACGCAACTACCATCTCTACAACGCCTACGCGTGGCTGACCGACCGCATCGCGCTCGATCTCGCGCCGGCGCAGATGCAGACGTATTTCCCGCCGCTGATCGACCTGCCGTATTTCTTGCTCGCGCCGCGTTGGCCGATGGCCACGGCAGCGCTGCTCGGTGCGTGGCACGGGCTGGCGTTCGTGCTCGTGTCGGGCATCGCATGGCTCGCGCTGGCCGGACGCACGGATCGTGCACGCCTCGCGCCCGTGCTCGGCCTGGCTGGTTGCCTCAGCGCGGTGTTCCTGTCCGAGCTCGGCAACACGATGGGCGATGACACCACTGCGCCGCTGGTGCTCGCGGCGCTGCTGCTGATGCTGTGGAAGGCAGCATCCGGACGGGCGTCCACATGGGCGCCTTGGCTGGCGGGCGTCCTGCTGGGGCTCGCGCTGGCGCTCAAGTTGACCAATGCGATCTACGCGATCGCGCTGGGACTGGCGGTGCTGGCCGGTCCCGGGCCCTGGAAGCGCCGCATCGCGCACGCGGCATCGCTGACGACCGCGACGGTCGCCATGTTCGCGCTGCTTGCCGGGCCGTGGATGTGGCGGATGTGGCGCACGTTCGGCAATCCGCTGTTCCCGCAGTTCAACGCATGGTTCCAGGCGCCGCTTGCGCAGCCGTTGTCGGTGGCGGACCAGCGCTTCCTCCCGCACGGCATTGCCGAGGCTGTGTTGCGTCCGCTGAGCTCCACCGCTGATCCCTTCCTGATCAGCGAAATCCCGATGCCGCAACTGGTCTGGGCGTCGCTGTACCTGTTGCTGGTTGGTGGCCTGTGCATCTGGGTGGTGCGGCGCATGCACGGCGCGCAGCCGACTGCTTTCGACGACGACGGCAACGGCAGCGCGCGCATGGTGCTGGTGTTCCTCGGCGCGGCGTTCGCGATCTGGCTGGGGATGTTCAGCATCCACCGTTATCTGGCGGTGGCGGAGATGCTGGGGCCTCTGGCGATCTGGCTGCTCGCGCGTCGGCTGTTGCCGTCGCGATGGGGCGCGCGGGTGGCGGGTCTGGCGATTGCAGGCTGCGTCGCCGCAGTGCTGGCCGGCATGTGGGTCATTGGCTGGAAGGGCTGGGGTCACTCCGGTTGGCACGACACCGCATTCCGCGTCGAGGCGCCGGTCATGGAGCAGCCATCGCGTGCTTCAGTGCTGCTGGTGGGCGACGAGCCCCATTCGTGGCGCGTGCCGTTCCTGCCGCCCGAAGCGATGTACGCCTCGGTCGCGTCGAACTTCCCGGAATCGCCCGCATATGCGCAAACGCTGGCGCAGCGCGTCGCGCAGCGCGGTGGGCCGGTGTACGCGCTGATGGTGGCTCACGTCGATATCGAGCGTGAGCGTCGCCAGCGCAAGCTCGAGCGCGCGGAGAGTTCGAATGCCTGGGCTGCGCGGTTCGGCCTGGATCGCGGCGACTGCAAGCTGATGGTGCGCCTGGCGAAGAATCGTCGCGTCGATCTGGCACGCGTGGGTACGGCGGAAGGCGTGCGGTGCAGACTGGTCCTGCCGCCGGAACCTGCCGATACAGGCCTTGCAGCGCTCGACGCTGCTGCCGTGGTCGCCGCGCAGGAGAAGCTGGCCCGTTATGGATTCGCGCTGGTGCCCGACAGTTGCCGGCGTCACGAGGCGTTCGTCGGCGCCGAGCCATTCCCATACCAGTGGTGCAAGGTTGCGGCCGTAGCGCCGTGATGCCTGAAGGCTAGGGCAGGGCGAAGCCCGCCCGGCGCAGCAGTCGCGCCGTGGCGATCAATGGCAAT
Source organism: Lysobacter panacisoli (assembly GCF_009765165.1). Classification (NCBI taxonomy): domain Bacteria; kingdom Pseudomonadati; phylum Pseudomonadota; class Gammaproteobacteria; order Lysobacterales; family Lysobacteraceae; genus Lysobacter; species Lysobacter panacisoli. The sequence continues at coordinate 64,144 of NZ_VLNU01000001.1, read as the reverse complement.
CCGATCAGTGCGGTCGGATCGCGGCTGTCGATCGCGTCGAACAGTGAGATCCCCAGCCCCTCCGATTTGAAGCTGCCGGCGCAGTCGTAGGGGCGTTCGGCGGCGAGATAGCGTTCGATCTCGTCCGTCGCCAGTGTGCGGAAACGCACCACGGTGCAGTCGAGATCCTGGAGTGGCTCGTGCCCGGCACGCGCGACGCACAAACCGGTCTGGAAGCGCACCTCGCGGCCCGACATCGCGCGCACCTGCTCGAGCGCGCGCGGATGGTCGCCGGGTTTGCCGATCGGGTGGCCGTCGAATTCGGCGACCTGGTCGGAGCCGATCACCCAGGCGTCCGGATGGCGCATCGCGACTTCGTCGGCCTTCGCCTTCGACAGCCGGCGAGCCAGGGCTTCCGGGGCCTCGCCGGGGCGGGGTGTCTCGTCGACGTCCGGACGCATCGTCTCGAACGCCAGGCCGAGCCGGCCCAGCAGCTCGCGACGGTAGATCGAGGTGGACGCCAGGATCAGGCGCGGCGCGGCGCTCATGCGAGCGGTGCGCGGGCCTGGGCGATGCGCGACAATTGCTGGTCGATTCGGTCGCGCGCGGCGTCGATCGAGGTACGCACCTCGTCGAGCTGGTCCACGCTGGCCTCGCGGCCGTGGTCGCGCAGCCACAGGCGCTGGCGGAGCATTTCGCGCATCGCCTCGCCGACCGGATCCTCCCCGCCGCTGCCGGCGACCGCCTCGATCTCGGCCCGGGCCACGCGCAGCTGGGCTTCCAGGGCGTCGGCGGCGTCGAGGACTTCACGCAGGGCGCGCTCGCGGCGCCCCGGGCGGTAACGGCCGTAGGCGGCCAACGCCGCGATCACGAGCACGGACAGGAGGAGGAGCAGGGCGATGGTCACGATGAGTGGCCGCTTGACTGAACGGATGGCCCAAGTCTGAAGCCCCCGCCAGCCTCCGGCAAATGAATCCGGCCTGGTCGTGCCAGGACTGTGAACTGGCGGGTTCAGGTTTGACAGAAGCGGGGCCGATCCCTAACATTCCGCAGCTTATGTCAGCGGACCTGCCCGAGATTCTTGATGCTTGGCGCATGGTGGCGGCACGGCGCGGCCTCGAAGGCCGCGTGCCGTTGTCCTCGCTGGCGAGGTTGCGTGACAGTCTCACCGACCCCGAAGGCGAAGTGCGGTTCTCGCTCGAGTTCGATCGCGATTCGCTGCGGGTGCCGTTCGTCGAGCTGCGCATCGATGCCGCGTTGCCGCTGACCTGTCAGCGCACACTGCAGCGATTCGTGTTGCCGGTGAACATCGTGCAGCGCCTCGGCCTGATCCGCGACGAAGCGGAGGAGGCGGCGCTGCCGCCAGGATACGAGCCGTTGCTGGTGCCCGAAGACGGCCAGCTGCGGACCGTCGAACTGGTCGAGGACGAGTTGATCCTCGCCGTTCCGGTCGTGCCGATGATGCCCGGCACGGAGGCGGTGGAACGCGACTGGCCCGCGGCCGAACAGGCTGAGGAACCGGAGCGCGCGAATCCGTTCGCTGCGTTGTCGGCATTGAAGAAACATTCGAACTAGTTTTTTTGGAGCAAGACCATGGCTGTCCAGAAGTCCCGCGTTTCCCCGTCCAAGCGTGGCATGCGCCGTTCGCACGATGCGCTGTCCGCCAAGCAGCTGGCCACCGATCCGACGACCGGCGAGACCCACCTGCGCCACCACGTCACCGCCGACGGCTACTACCGCGGCAAGAAGGTGATCGACACCAAGACCAAGGTTGTCGACGAAGAGTAATCTCTTCGCCCACCGCCGCGCCGCGCGCCGTCCCTGACACGCGCGGCCGCCGCCGCTCGGACTGCCCGCCGCCGCAAGGCATCGCGTGGCAGCGGCGGACGTGAGCGGCGGACCTCCTGCGCCGGCATCGCCGGCGGGGGATTCCCGGCAAGGTGCCCGATGAGGGCCCATCACGGCTGTGCAGCGGAGTGGCGATGACGCAAACGATTTATTCCCGCATCGCGGGAACCGGCAGCTACCTTCCCGAGAAGGTGCTGACGAACGACGACCTGTCCAAGATCGTCGACACCAGTGACGAATGGATCGCTGCCCGCACCGGCATCCGCGAGCGTCACGTTGCCGCCGAAGGCGAGACCACCAGCGACCTGGCCTACCACGCGTCGATCCGCGCGATGGAAGCGGCCGGCGTCGATGCGAAGGATCTCGACCTGATCGTGGTCGGCACCACCACGCCCGATCTCATCTTCCCTTCGACCGCCTGCCTGCTGCAGCACCGGCTGGGTGCCAACGGCTGCCCGGCGTTCGACGTCAACGCCGCCTGCACGGGCTTCGTCTACGCGCTGACGGTGGCGGACAAGTTCATCCGTTCCGGCGCGGCTAAGACCGTGCTCGTGGTCGGCGCGGAAACGCTCACCCGCATGCTCGACTGGAGCGATCGCTCTACCTGCGTGCTGTTCGGCGACGGTGCCGGCGCGGTCGTGCTCAAGGCCGACAGCGAGACCGGCATCCTCAGCACCCACATGCACGCCGACGGTGGCAAGAAGGAGCTGCTGTGGAACCCGGTCGGCGTGTCGGTCGGTTTCAAGCCGGAAGAGCACAACGCCGGCGTGCGCGTGCTGATGACCGGCAACGAAGTCTTCAAGCATGCGGTCAAGGCGCTGGACGGCGTGGTCGAGGAAACGCTCGAGGCCAATGGCCTGGATCGCCACGACATCGACTGGCTGATCCCGCACCAGGCCAACCTGCGCATCATCGAAGCCACGGCCAAGCGCCTGGACATGCCGATGGATCGCGTGGTCGTCACGGTCGATCGCCACGGCAACACCTCGTCGGGCTCGGTGCCGCTGGCGCTGGACGAAGCCGTCCGCTCGGGCAAGGTGCAGCGCGGCCAGCTCGTGCTGCTGGAGGCCTTCGGTGGCGGCTTCACGTGGGGCTCGGCGCTGCTGCGCTACTGATCCACGCCGACGCCTGCAACGACGCCCTCGCCGGACCCGGCGGGGGCGTTTTCGTTTGCGGGTCGCGCAGTGCGCACTTCACGGTTCCGCAATGGCGCCGGTGTTTCAGTACGTGCGAGTACAGACGCCCTAGAGCAAAGGCTCGTATCATGCGCACTCTTTTCGCAGGGACCCCCGCGTGACCGATTCCTCCGCAACCGATCCGACGCTGGCCTTCGTCTTTCCGGGCCAGGGCTCGCAGTCGCTCGGCATGCTCGCCGAACTGTCCGAACTGCACCCGATCGTGCGTGAGGCATTCGTCGAAGCCAGCGATGGCGCGGGCGTCGATCTGTGGGCGTTGAGCCAGGGCGGTCCGGAAGAAATGCTCAACCGCACCGAGTACACCCAGCCGGCGCTGCTCGCCGCGGGAGTGGCGGTGTGGCGCGCGTGGCAGCAGCACCGCGGCAAGTCGCCGGCACTGCTGTCCGGCCACAGCCTGGGCGAGTACACCGCGCTCGTCGCCGCCGGTGCGCTGTCGCTGAAGGACGGTGCGCACCTGGTGCGTCTGCGCGGACAGTTGATGCAGGAAGCCGCGCCCGCCGGCGTCGGCGCGATGGCCGCCGTGCTCGGCGCCGAGGACGTGCTGGTGCAGGACGTCTGCGACACGGTGTCCGGTAGCGAAGTCGTGGTGCCGGCCAATTTCAATTCGCCCGGTCAGATTGTCATCGGCGGCCATGCCGCTGCGGTCGACAAGGCGCTGGCAATGCTCGGCGAACGCGGCGTGCGCAAGGCGGTGAAGCTCGCCGTCAGCGTGCCCTCGCACACGCCGCTGATGCGCGAGGCGGCCAACCGTCTGGCCGAAGCGATGCGCGGAATGTCCTGGCGCACACCTGATCGCCCGGTCGTGCAGAACGTGGATGCGAAGGTGCACGACAGCGTGGACGCGATCCGCGATGCGCTCGTGCGCCAGCTCTACCTGCCGGTGCAGTGGACCGGCTGCGTGCAGTCGCTGATTGCGCAGGGCGCGACGCGCATCGGCGAGTGCGGCCCGGGCAAGGTGCTCGCCGGTCTGGTCAAGCGCATCGACAAGAGCGCCGATGCACGCACGCTCGGCACGCCGGGCGAATTCGAATCCGCTTTCGAAGAATGGAACAAGGCATGAGCGAGAAGCTGCTTTCCGGAGAGATCGCCCTCGTCACCGGCGCCAGCCGCGGTATCGGTGCGGCGATCGCTGACGAACTGGCCGCGCAGGGCGCGACCGTGATCGGTACCGCCACGTCCGAGTCCGGCGCCAAGGCGATCGGCGATCGTCTCGCCGCGCACGGCGGCCACGGTCGCGTGCTCGATGTCGCCAACGCGGGCGCGATCGAAGAACTGATCGAGAACATCGCCAAGGAATTCGGCGCGGTGTCGATCCTCGTCAACAACGCCGGCATCACCCGCGACAACCTGCTGATGCGCATGAAGGACGAGGACTGGCAGGCGATCCTCGACACCAATCTCACCAGCGTCTACCGCAGCAGCAAGGCGGTGATGCGTTCGATGATGAAGGCGCGCAAGGGCCGCATCATCAATATCGCGTCGGTGATCGGCGTGACCGGCAACGCCGGCCAGGCCAACTACGCCGCGGCCAAGGCCGGCATCATCGCCTTCAGCAAGTCGCTGGCGAAGGAAATCGGCAGCCGTGGCATCACCGTCAACGTGGTCGCGCCGGGCTTCATCGACACCGACATGACCAAGTCGCTGCCCGAGGACGCCCGCAACGCGATGCTCGGCCAGATCGCGCTGGGCCGCTTCGGCGAGCCGGCCGACATCGCCCGCGCGGTGGCGTTCCTGGCCGGCCCCTCGGCGGCCTACATCACCGGCGAGACCCTGCACGTCAATGGCGGCATGTACATGCCGTAAGGCGTCCACGGACGATCCAACGTTTCAGTTGTAACCGCTTGAACCCAAAGGGCTTTCGCGTATGCTCGCGATCGTCCTCGATTCATTTAGACTATTCCGTCGAATATCCCGTCCCGGGAGGAGTGAGTACCCATGAGCAGCATCGAAGAGCGCGTCAAGAAGATCGTGGTCGAACAGCTTGGCGTTAAGGAAGAAGAAGTCACCAACAACGCTTCGTTCGTCGACGACCTCGGCGCTGACTCGCTCGACACCGTCGAGCTGGTGATGGCCCTCGAAGAAGAGTTCGAGTGCGAGATCCCGGACGAGGAAGCCGAGAAGATCACCTCGGTGCAGCAGGCCATCGACTACGTGAAGGCTCACGTCAAGTCGTAAGCCTCGACCCGCGGCGCCCGCCCTCGCGGCGGGCGTCTCCGGGTGAACCGCCGCCTGGTTCAGGCGGGGTTGCTTGAAAAATCCAGACCGGGGCCGCATTGCGGCCCCGTGTCTTATGAGCCGGACCATGCGCCGGCGTAGCGTTCGCAGACGGAGTGTTTCATGTCCAATCGTCCTAACCGACGCGTCGTGGTCACCGGCCTCGGCATCGTTTCGCCGCTCGGCAACGACCTGACCAGCAGCTGGGACGGTATCGTCAATGGTCGCTCCGGCATCGGCCCGATCACCCATTTCGACGCTTCCAGCTTCACCACGCGCATCGCGGGCGAAGTGCGCAACTTCGACATCACCCAGTGGGTGAACCCGAAGGATGCGAAGAAGATGGAAGAGTTCATCCATTACGGCGTCGCCGCCTCGATGATGGCGATGCAGGACGCTGGCATCACGGTCGACGAGTCCAACGCCGAGCGCATCGGTGCGCTGATCGGCTCGGGCATCGGCGGCCTGCTCGGTATCGAAGAGCAGACGATCAAGTACAACGAAGGCGGCCCGCGCAAGGTCTCGCCGTTCTACGTGCCCAGCACGATCATCAACATGCTGCCCGGCCAGGTCTCGCTGCTGACCGGCATCAAGGGCCCGAATTTCTCCGCCGTCTCGGCCTGCGCCACCGCCAACCATTCCATCGGCATGGCGATGCGCATGATCCAGTACGGCGATGCCGACGTGATGGTCGCCGGTGGCGCCGAACGCGGCTCCTCGCCGACGTCGGTCGCGGGCTTCTGCTCGATGAAGGCGATGTCCACGCGCAACGACGAGCCGACCAAGGCCTCGCGTCCGTGGGACAAGGACCGCGACGGTTTCGTGCTCGGCGACGGCGCCGGCATCCTGATCCTCGAAGAGTACGAGCGCGCGAAGGCGCGCGGCGCGCGCATCTACTGCGAGCTCGCCGGCTTCGGCGCCAGCTCCGACGCGTTCCACATGACCGCACCCAGCGAGAACGGCGAAGGTCCGGCGCGCTGCATGGTCGCGGCGATGAAGGACGCGGGCGTCAACCCGGAAGACGTGGCCTACCTCAATGCGCACGGCACCTCGACGCCGCTGGGCGACCTGGCCGAAACGCTGGCCATCAAGCGCGCGTTGGGCGACCACGCGTACAAGACGATGGTCAGCTCGACCAAGTCGATGACCGGCCACCTGCTTGGCGCGGCCGGCGGCGTGGAGGCGATCTTCTCCGTGCTGGCGCTGCACCACGGCATCATCCCGCCGACCATCAACCTGGACGAGGCGGGTGAGGGCTGCGACCTGGACTACGTGCCCAACGTCGCGCGCGAGAAGAAGGTCGACGTCGCCATGTCCAACGGCTTCGGCTTCGGCGGCACCAACGGCACGCTGGTGTTCAAGCGCGTCTGACCGCCGGCCCGCGATGACCTCGACGATCCCCGCTCCGGCGGGGATCGTCGTTTTGGTGGCATGCATCGCGCCGGGCCGGGATGTCGGACAATAGACCGATGCTGCTGACCCGCTCCCTGCCTGCCTCCTTCGACCTGCTGTCATTGCAGCGCCTGTCGCCCGCGCGCTATCCGTTGCTGCTGGAATCCAGCGCGCACGGCACGGCGCAGGGACGCTGGGACATGCTGCTGATCGCCGGTGGCGAGCGCCTCACGCTCGATGCGCAGGGCCGCGTGCGCGACGGCGAACGCGACACCGGCGAGACCGATTTCTTCCGCGCCCTAGACGCGCGCTGGCAGACATCACGCGTGCCGCGCGACGAACCTCGGTGGCCATTCCGCGGCGGTTGGGCGCTGTTTTTCGCTTACGAAGCCGCGGCGCAGGTCGAGCCGGTGCTGCGTCTGCCGCAGGCCGATGGCGTACTGCCCGTCGCGCTCGCATTGCGATGCCCCGCGGCAGTGCTGCGCGACCACACCAGTGGCGAGACGATGCTGGTGGTCGAAACGGAGCACGAGGCGATGGCATCGTCCGTGCTCGACGACATCGAGGCACTCGCGGCGCAACCACCCTTGCCGGCATGGCAGCCGCCGTCGGCGCTGGACGAAGACGAACCGCAGCACTTCACCGATGGCGTGAGTCGCGTGCTCGACTACCTCGCCGCGGGCGACGTCTTCCAGGCCAATCTGTCGCGCGGCTGGCGCGCGCGGTTCGATGGAACGATCGAAGCGGCATCGCTGTTCCAGAGGCTGCGCGAGAACAATCCCGCGCCATTCGCAGGCGTGTTCGCGGACCACGACTGGGCGGTGGTCAGTGCCTCACCCGAACGACTCGTTTCCGTGCGCGGCGATGTCGTCGAAACGCGGCCCATCGCCGGCACGCGCCCGCGTTTCGCTGGCGACGACGATGCCGCGCGTGTCCAGGAACTGGTCGGCCATCCCAAGGAGCGCGCCGAGCACGTGATGCTGATCGACCTGGAGCGCAACGACCTGGGTCGCGTGTGCACGCCGGGCAGCGTCGAGGTCGACGAGCTGATGACCGTCGAAAGCTACGCGCACGTGCACCACATCGTCAGCAACGTGCGCGGACGACTGCGCACGGACGCGACGCCGGGTCAGGTGATCCGTGCGGTGTTCCCCGGCGGCACCATCACCGGTTGCCCGAAGGTGCGCTGCATGCAGATCATCGCCGAACTGGAAGGCGTGGGCCGTGGCGCGTACACCGGCGCGATGGGTTGGCTCAACCGCGACGGCGACATGGACCTCAACATCCTGATCCGCAGCGCCGAACTGGAACGCCGCGACGGACACAGCGCGCTGCGTTTCCGCACCGGCGCGGGCATCGTCGCGGACTCCGATCCGCAGCGCGAACTCGACGAAACGCGCGCCAAGGCACGCGGCATGCTGCGCGCGCTGGGAGCCGGCGGATGAGCGTGGCGACCGTGCGGTGCTTCGTCGGCGACGAAGCGGTCGCGTCGTGGCCGGACGACGACCGGGGCCTGGCCTACGGCGACGGCCTGTTCGAAACCGTCCGCGCGCACGCTGGCACGTTGCCGTGGTGGCCTGCGCACTGGCAACGCCTGCAACGCGGCGCGCATGCGCTCGGCTTCGCATTGCCGCGACGGGAGCGCGTGCGCGCCGAAGCCGAGGCCTTGCTGGACGGCGAGGGCGGTGTACTCAAGCTCATCGTCACCCGTGGCGGTGGCGGTCGCGGTTATGCGCCATCGGAAGGGGCCGCGCCGTACTGGCGACTGTCGCGCCATGACGCGCCGCCCGCGCTGCCGCAGGCGGGATTGCACCTGCGCTGGTGCGAACTGCGTCTCTCGTTGCAGCCTGCACTGGCCGGCATCAAGCATTGCAACCGCCTGGAACAGGTCATGGCGCGCGCCGAGTGGCGCGATCCGGACATCCACGATGGCCTGCTGTGCAGCACCGAAGGCGACGTCGTCTGTGCGACCGCGGCGAACCTGTTCGTGCTGTCGGATGCGGGGTGGATCACGCCGGCCGTGGACCGCTGCGGCATCGCCGGCGTGTGCCGGGACTGGGCCATGCAGGTCCTGGGCGCGGCCGAGACCCGCGTGGCTGTGACCGATGTCGAAGCAGCGCACGCGGTTTTCCTGTGCAATGCGGTGCGCGGTATCCTGCCGGTCGCGCGGTTACGCGATCGCTCGTGGCGACCGCACCCGCAGGTGCTCGAGCTGCAACGCCGCCTCGCCGCCGAGCATCCCGCATTCGCCACGGAGGTTTCGTGAGTCGCAAATCCGGACGTCGCTTCGGCGGCTTTCTCTTCCTGCTGCTGTTGGCCGCCGCCGGCACCGGCTTCTGGTTGTGGCAGCGCTACACCAGTTTTGCGGACGCCTCCCTGACGGGCCTGGAGCCCGGGCAGACCGTGGTCGTGGAACCGGGCGACTCGCTGCCGGCCGTCGTGCGCAAGCTGCGCGCCAGCGGCGTGCGCGGCGGCGAACTGCTCGAATGGCGCGCGCTGGCCAAGCAGCTCGGTGCCGCCGGCAAGCTGCAGGTCGGTGAGTACGCGCTGGAGCCGGGGACGTCGCCGCGCAAATTGCTGCTCGCGATGCGCGACGGCAAGGTGGTGCATCGCCGCTTCACCATCGTCGAAGGCTGGAACATCCGCGAGTTGCGCGCGGCGCTCAAGCGTTCGCCCGAACTCGAACACGAAACCGATCAGCTCGACGACACGGCGCTGATGAAGGCGCTCGGCCACGCAGGTCAGCATCCCGAAGGCCGGTTCCTGCCGGAAACCTACCTCTTCACGCGCGGCGACAGCGATCTTGATGTACTCAAGCGCGCGCACGACGGTATGGACAAGGCGCTTGCCGATGCATGGGAACGCCGCCAGTCCGACAGCGTGCTGAAGACGCCGGAGGAAATGCTGGTGCTGGCCTCGATCGTGGAAAAGGAAACCGGCATCGCCGAGGAACGCCCGCGCATCGCCGGGTTGTTCGAACGACGCCTGCGCATCGGCATGCGGCTGCAGACCGATCCAACCGTGATCTACGGCATGGGCACCAGCTACGACGGCAACATCCGCAAGCGCGACCTAACCACCGATACGCCGTACAACACCTACACCCGTGCCGGCCTGCCGCCGACGCCGATCGCGATGCCGGGCGTGGACGCGCTGCAGGCGGTCGCGCGTCCTGCACCGGGCGAAGACCTGTTTTTCGTTGCCGTCGGCGATGGCAGCGGACGGCATCTGTTCGCGCGCTCCCTGGCCGAACACGACGCCAACGTGCGGCGTTACCTGCAGCGTTATCGCCAGGCGCGCGCCGCGGACGCGCGCGCGCAGGAGCGGCAATGACGCTGCGTTCGTTCCCGCGTTTCATCACGCTGGAAGGCGGCGAGGGCGCCGGGAAGTCGACCGTGCTCGCGGCACTGCGTGCGGTGCTGGCGGAAACCGGCGACGAGATCGTCGGTACGCGTGAGCCCGGCGGCACACCGCTGGCGGAACAGATCCGTGGTCTGCTGCTCGACACGCACCACGAGCCGCCGACGACCGACGCCGAACTGCTGCTGGTATTCGCCGCGCGCGCGCAGCATGTACGCGAGACCATCCTGCCGGCGCTGGAGCGTGGCGCGTGGGTGATCAGCGACCGCTTCACCGATGCCAGCTACGCCTACCAGGGCGCGGCGCGTGGTGGCGACGCGAACTTCATCGCCGAACTCGAGCGCCGCGTGGTCGGCATCGAGCCCGGTTTGACGTTGCTGCTCGACGTGCCGGTGGACGTCGGTCTGCAACGTGCGCGCGGACGCGGTGCGGTCGATCGCATCGAAGCCGAGCGCGAGGACTTCTTCGAACGCGTGCGCGCCGGCTATCTCTCACGCGCGCAGGCGCAGCCGCATCGCTTCCGGGTGATCGATGCGACGCAGCCACAGGAGGCCGTGGCTGCACAGGCAGTCGCGCACCTGCGCGAGTGGATCGGGAGGCAGGCATGAGCGCGCCGGAATTCGCAAGCTGGCAGCAGCGCGTGTACGAGCAGGCGGTCGCGGCGCTCGATGCGGGCCGCCTCGCGCACGGACTGCTGTTCTGCGGACCCGCGCAGCTGGGCAAGCGCGCGGTGGCCGAACGCCTCGCGCGGCGCCTGTTGTGCCAGCGCCCCGGCGCACGCGGCGAGCCGTGCGGCACGTGCCGCAGCTGTCATCTGATCGACGCGGGCACGCATCCGGACTACCACTTCGTGTCCTTCATCCCGAACAAGGAAGGCACGCGGCTGCGCACGGAAATCGTGATCGAGCAGATCCGCCAGTTGTCCGAGCAGCTCTCGCTGACGCCGCAGTATGGCGGTGCGCAGGTGGTGATCCTCGATCCGGCCGAGGCGATCAACAACGCCGCATGCAATGCGTTGCTGAAGACGCTCGAGGAGCCGGTACCGGGCCGCTATCTGTGGCTGGTCAGTGCGAACTCGACGCGCCTGCCTGCGACCATCCGCAGCCGCTGCCAGCGTTACGAATTCAAACTGCCGCAAGCCGACGAGGCACTGGCCTGGCTGCGCGCGCGTGGGCATTCCGAGGCCGCGGCGCGCGAAGCGCTGGACGCGGCCCGCGGCCATCCGGGCCTCGCGCACGAATGGCTGGCCAACGAAGGTCTCAAGCTGCGTCGCGACGTCGCCACCGACCTGGCCCGCCTTGCGAAGGGCGACGCCGGCGCGGTGGAGACCGCGCAGCGCTGGGTCGGGGACGAGGACGCGGCCGTACGCTTGCGCCATGCCGCGGACCTGGCCCTGGCCGAGGCTGCCGGCTTGACCGACCCGGTGCGAACGCGCAGTCTGGCCGCGTGGTTCGACCAGGCGAACCGGACCCGGGATCTGCTGCGCACGACGGTGCGTGCGGACCTCGCGGTCACCGAATTGTTGCTGGCCTGGCGCGTCGCGAGTGGCGGCCGGGTCGAGGGGGGAAGCAGGAGATGAGTGGTATGAACGCAGCAGGCGGCGCGCGCCAGGGCATCCTGTCGTGCGCGATCAAGGACAAGGCGCAGCTCTACAGCGCGTACATGCCGTTCCTCAAAGGCGGCGGCATCTTCGTGCCCACGCCCAAGCGCTATTTCCTCGGCGATGAAGTGTTCCTGCTGCTCACGCTGCCCGAATCCAACGAACGCCTGCCGGTCGCCGGCAAGGTCGTGTGGGTGACCCCGGTCGGCGCGCAGGGCAACCGCCCCGCCGGCATCGGCGTGCAGTTCGTCGACAGCGCCGAGGGCGAGACGGTGAAGGGCAAGATCGAGGCACTGCTGGCCGGCACGCTCAACGCGGAGCGGCCGACGCATACGATGTGAGCACGGACGCTGCATGAACGACCGAGAACGGCTCATGCAGCGCGCGCAGGACGGCGATTCGCGGGCGCAACTCGCACTGGCGATTACCTATGCCGTTGGCGACGACGTCCAGCAGGACTTGACCGCCGCCCGGCACTGGTACGCGATGGCCGCACGGCAAGACGAACCCGAGGCGGCGTTCAATCTTGCGGCGATGCAACTGCACGGTGAAGGCGGACCGCAGGACATCGAGGAAGCACGACGCGGCTACGCGCGCGTCCGAGATGGGCAGCTCCGATGCGAGCGTATGGCTCGGTGAAACACACCTCGACGCCAACGATTATCTGGAAGCTGTCCGCTACTTCACACGTGCCGCATCGCAGGGCGACGTGCGCGGATTGCGCGGGTTGTCGCTCGTGCTGTCGTGCGCGGATTGCGGCGCCTCGAAAGCGGAGATCGGCAAGGCGATCTCCAAAGCGTCAGGCTGGTAGCCCGGACGTAACTCCGACGTGTTCCTCGTCCGAGTGCGCCAGTCGGAGCACGCGATTGGTTGGCGTGATGTCCATATAAAAACGCGCCGTGCATGCACGGCGCGTTTCGGTATCGGCTCTGTGCGTCAGGCCGCCGCGGCAGGTGCCTGGGCTTCCGGCCGCAGCGCCGGCGAATCCCAGCCCGGACGCGGCTTGAAGCGGTCGCCGTAGCGCTGGTGCAGGATCGACATGCGCGCGAGCAGGCCTTCGACGCCGGTTTCGCGGATGTACTGGATCGGACCGCCGCGGAACGGCGCGAAGCCCGTGCCGAAGATGACGCCGGCGTCGAGCAGTTCGGCATCGTCCACCACGCCGTCGTGCAGGCACGCGACCGCTTCGTTGAGCAGCGGCAGGATCAGGCGATCCTCCAGGTCCGACGGGATCTGGTAGTCCTTCGGCAGCGCAGGCTTCACCGGCTTGCCGTTCTCCCACTTGTACAGGCCCTGGGCGTCCTTCTTGCCGCGCTTGCCGGCTTCTGGCGGCGACGACAGCGAGGCCGGGATCGGCAGGCCGAGGAATGGCGCCAGCTCCGCGCCCACGCCCGCGGCCACGTCCAGGCCGACGGTGTCGATCAGTTCGATCGGCCCCATCGGCATGCCGAACTTCACCGCCGCCTTGTCGATCGCGGCGCCCGGGATGCCTTCGGCGAACGCGGTCGCCGCTTCGAGCATGTACGGGAACAGCACGCGGTTGACGAGGAAGCCCGGCGTGCCCGCGACCGGCACCGGCAGCTTGTCGATGGCCTTGCAGAACGCGGCGAGGCGCTGCTCGGTCTGCGGCGACACGCGATCGTGGTGGATGATTTCCACCAGCGGCATCAGCGCGACCGGATTGAAGTAGTGCAGGCCGGCGAAATGCACCGGACGCGCGATGTGCTCGCGCAGCTCGGTCAGCGGGATCGATGAGGTGTTGGTGGTCAGCAGCGCATCGAACTTCATGCGCGGTTCGAGCGAGTCGTACAACTCGCGCTTGGCCTCGGCCTTCTCGATGATCGCCTCGATCACCAGGTCCGCCTCAGCCACGCCGTCGCCGGCGAGGTCGCCCTTCAGGCGTGCGGCCACTGCGGCGCGCTTGGCCTCGTCCTTCACCTTCTTCTCGAACAGCGATTGCGCGCGGGTCAGCGCGGCGTCGATGAAGCGCTGCTCGCGGTCCTGCAACGTCACGTTGAAACCCTTCGTCGCCGACCACGCGGCGATGTCGCCGCCCATCACGCCGGCACCGACGACATGCACGTGGCGGATACCGTGGTCCTTGCCGCCCAGGCTTTTCAGGCGTTCCTGCAGGAAGAACACGCGGATCAGGTTGCGCGCGGTCGGCGTGGAAGCGAGCTTCACCACCGCCTTGCGTTCGGACGACAGGCGCGACTGGATGCCGCCGCTCGCGTTCGCCCAGCTGTTGATCAGCGCGTACGGCGCGGGGTAGTGCTCCTTGCGCGCCTTGCGTGCGACCTGCTTGGTCAGCATCGGTGCGAGCAGCTTGCGCGCGGGCAGGGTATTGGTCGCCCAGCCGAGAAAGCGCTGCTTGAACGGACGCTGCGCGCCGCCCTTGAGCGCGAACGACGCGGCGACGTCGAGCAGGCTGGCCACGTCGGTGACCTTGTCGACCAGTCCGTTCGCGCGCGCGGCCGAAGCCGACAGCGTGCGGCCGGTGAGCATCATGTCGAACGCCGCCGGGGCGCCGATCAGGCGCGGCAGGCGCACGCTGCCGCCCCAGCCCGGGAAGATGCCCAGCTTCACTTCCGGCAGACCGATACGCGTGGACGGGTCGTTGCTGGCGACGCGGAAGCGGCAGGCCAGCGAGATCTCGGTGCCGCCGCCCATGCAGAAGCCGTGGATCGCCGCGACGGTCGGGCAGGGCAGTTCGGCCAGACGCTGGAACGTCTGCTGGCCGCGGCGGATCGCGTCGCCGACCGTGCCCTTCTCGTCGAAGGCCTGGAATTCCTTGATATCCGCGCCGGCGATGAAGCCCGACGCCTTGGCCGAGCGCAGCACCACGCCCTTGGGCGGGTCCAGCGCGAGGCGTTCGAGCAGGGTGTCCAGCTCGATGAGCACGTCCTGCGAGAACGTGTTGACCGGCGTTCCCGCCTTGTCGAAGGACAGCACCAGGACGCCATCGGGGCGCAGTTCGGTCTGCCAGTGCTGGAAGCGGAGACCGTCGAGGCCAGCAATCATTGCGGCACCATCCGTTCAGGTATGGAGAGACCGCTATCATCCCGAGGATGTTTCGTCGCCGTCAATCTCGGCGATTCCCGGACCCGCCGGCGGCGTCCGTGACCCACGGCGCTTGCGGCCCGCAGGGCCGGCCCCATTAATGATCGTGATTGAACTTTCGCCCGAGAGGGCTGTCCATTCGTTCGGCCAAGGCCGAGCTGACAGGAGCGCCGGCGCGGCATGGCCGAAATGACATTGCCAAAAGACATGGAGTTGGACCAGGAGCTGGTCGGTCGCGTGCAGCGCGGCGACAGCGCGGCGTTCGATGCGCTGGTGCGCAAGTACCAGCATCGGATCACCGCGTTGATCGGGCGCTACATCTCCGACTGGAGCGAATGCCAGGACGTGGCCCAGGAAACCTTCATCCGCGCCTACCGGGCGCTGCCGAACTTCCGGGGCGATGCCCAGTTCTATACATGGTTGCACCGCATAGCCGTGAATACCGCCAAGAACCACCTCGTCGCGCAGAACCGCCGTCCGCCCACCGACGACGTCGATGCGATGGACGCGGAGCAGTTCGACACGGGGACGCGACTGCGCGACACGGACACACCGGAACATGAACTCCTGCGGCAGGAAATCGAACGCACGGTGATGCGTGTGGTCGAAGGACTGCCAGAGGAACTGAGGGCCGCGATCACCCTGCGCGAGGTGGACGGCCTGAGCTACGAGGACATCGCGCAGAAGATGGGTTGCCCCATCGGTACCGTTCGTTCGCGCATTTTCCGAGCGCGCGAGGCGATCGATGCCGAACTGCGGCCCCTGATCGACCACGACACAGCGGACACTGCCCAGCGATGACCTCCAACCACCGTCCCAACGAAGACCGCGAAACCCTCAGTGCGCTGTTCGACAGCCAGCTGCAGGGCGACGAGGCGCGCTTCGCCCTGCGGCGACTTGAGCACGACGCGACCTGGCGCGAGTCGTGCGGTCGATGGCAGCTCTATGGCGATGTGATGCGCGGCCAGGCCGTGGCGCTTGCCGCCGGTGGCTTCGCAGAGCGTGTGGCTGCGGCGATCGCACAGGAAACGCGGCAGCAGGCCGCACCGGTCGCGTCGGCGGCCCGGCCCGCGCTGTCGCGTCGTGGCTGGATCGGCGGTGCACTCGCCGCATCGGTGGCCGTGGTGGCGCTGTTCGTGACGCGTCCGTTCTCCAACGAAAGCGCGCCGGCCACGCCCGACGTGGCGCCCACGCAGGTTGCCAGCGCAGCGGTGCAGCCGGTCCCGGCCGCTCCGGCACCCGCGCCGGCGGTCCCGGCGCGCACGCCCGATCCGACCGCCGGATTGAGCGCCGCCGCGGTGGCCGTGGCCGAAGTGCCGCGTCGTGCCGCCGAGCGTCGCGCCTCGCGTGGCCAGAGCCAGCGCGCCGCGCTGCGTACCAGTCGCCGGAATTCCGAGGCGATGCCGATCGCGGCCTCGGCGACGCCGGTCGCCGTGGCATCGGTCGATGCAGTCGGTTCGCAGAATGCGGCGACCTCGACGAACAATCCGTTCAAACCGGAACATGCTGAGACCGCGAGCCGTCCGTGGCCGCGTGCCGTGCTGCCGCAATATTCCGGCGGCGGCGCGATGACCGCGAGCTTCGGCACCAGTTCCAACTCGCCATCGTTCTATCCGTTCGAACCGCAGCCGGCGCACGCGACCGACACGGCACAGTCCGGCGAAGGCGACACGCCGCAGCACTGACGCGCGGCGATCGCACGCGGCTTCTGACGCATTCCTGACGCATTCCGATTTCGCGCCGTCGCAACGGCGCCCGAGCCCACACTGTCCTCTCGATTGCCGAGGTCGATCCTGATGAACCGTCCGCTCCGCTCCCTGATCCTGGTTGGCGCCATCGCCGCCACGTTGCCCGTCGCCTGCACCGCGCAACCGCCGTCGACGCCGATCGCGCCGCCGCCCGCCGCCGTGCCCGCACCGCCGCTGGTGACCGGCCTGCCGGACTTCACCGGCCTGGTGCAGCGCGTCGGACCGGCCGTGGTCAACATCCAGGCGGAAGTGGCGCCGCGCCGTTCCGCGCGCAGCGGCGGCATGCCGGATGAAGAGCAGATTCCGGAAATCTTCCGTCGCTTCTTCGGCGACGACATGCCGTTCCCGGGTGGTCCCGGCGGTCCCGGTGGTCCGCGCAGTCCGCGCGGTGGCACCTCGCTCGGCAGCGGCTTCCTGATTTCCGACGACGGCTACGTGATGACCAACCACCACGTCGTCGAAGGCGCCGACACGGTGACGGTCAAGCTGTCCGACCGCCGCGAGTTCAAGGCCAAGGTGATCGGCAGCGACGAGCAGTCCGACGTCGCGCTGCTGAAGATCGAAGCCAAGGGCCTGCCGTTCCTGCGCATGGCGCAGGCCAATTCCACGAAGGCCGGCCAGTGGGTGATCGCGATCGGTTCGCCGTTCGGCCTCGATCATTCCGTCACCGCCGGCATCGTCAGCGCGGTCGGTCGCAGCAATCCGTACGCCAACCAGCGCTACGTGCCTTTCATCCAGACCGACGTCGCCATCAACCAGGGCAACTCGGGCGGCCCGCTGCTCAACACCAGCGGCGAAGTGGTGGGCATCAACTCGCAGATCTTCAGCAACTCCGGCGGCTACATGGGCGTGAGCTTCGCCATCCCGATGGATGTCGCGATGAGCGCGGCCGAACAGTTGCGTGCGACCGGCAAGGTCAGCCGTGGCCAGATGGGCGTGCAGGTGCAGGCCGTAAGCAGCGCCGATGCGAAGGGGTGGGGGCTTCCTGATACCGGCGGGGCGCAAGTTGTTGAGGTGTTGCCTGGGAGCCCGGCGGAAAAGGCCGGTATCGAACGCGGCGACGTGATTCGTGCCATCGATGGTCGAGCTATTCACGAGTCCAGCGACCTGCCGCCGATCATCGGCTCGATGGCGCCTGGTACCCGCGCCAAGGTCACCCTGTTCCGCGACGGTCGCTCAGTTGAAAAGACGGTAACTGTCGACGAGCTCGATGCTGGCATCGTCGGTGGTGGTGGCAGCACGCGGCCCTCAGCAGACGACGAGCCGTCGGGTTCGCCTAGCGGCAACACCCTCGGCATGGTCGGTCAGGACCTCTCGGCCGGCGAACGCCAGCGCCTTGGCCTGCGTTCGGGCGAGGGGGTGCTGATCCGTAATCCTGGTGATGCTGGTTCCGAAGCTGGGCTGCGTCCTGGCGACGTGGTCCTGCAAGTGGGCCGCAGTCAGGTGGGGTCCGCCGCTGCACTGAATCGGGAACTCGCCTCGGTGAAGGCGGGCCAAACCGTCATGTTGCTGATTCGTCGTAATGGCTCCTCGCAGTTTGTTGCGATTCCGATTAGTTAATCGCTAAGCCGCCGAGGCATATTGCCTCGGCGGCTTGTTGGGCACTTCATGCGCAGGTGCACTGCCCGCAGTATCGGGTGCCCTTGATGTCAACGCAGCAAACATCAGGACAATCGCCATCTTGGGATTTATTCCCAACATTCGCGTGATTATCCTTTGTTCTCAATGCCACATTTTGCAGAGGAGTGCAGTGCCTCTCGGTCTTTTCCGTAATGTCGGCCTGAATAGATTGCAAGGTCGGTTTTTCCACGGTCGTGGCCGAAGCAGTGAAAGAGAAAGTAAGCAACATAATCGCCAGAAAGTACTTCATGATCTGCGTCCTTGTATTGGGCACTTGGTCGAGGCCGGTTTTAGCCGGCATTTCGACGGTCGTGCCGTCCGTCCCCTGCGTCAAGTGCCAGGCCGCTTGCGCATGTGCGATAATTTCTCGTTGATTTTCAAGGAACCGGCTAGCCTCGCGCGGCCCCGCATGCAGCAGATCAGAAACTTTTCCATCATCGCCCACGTCGACCACGGCAAGTCGACCCTGGCCGACCGCATCATCCAGCTCTGTGGCGGCCTCGAAGCCCGCGAGATGGAAGCCCAGGTCCTCGATTCGAACCCGATCGAGCGCGAGCGCGGCATCACCATCAAGGCCCAATCCGTGTCGCTGCCGTACAAGGCGAAGGACGGGCAGACCTACTTCCTCAATTTCATCGACACTCCCGGCCACGTCGACTTCAGCTACGAAGTCAGCCGCTCGCTGGCCGCGTGCGAAGGCGCGCTGCTGGTGGTGGACGCCGCGCAGGGCGTGGAGGCGCAGTCCGTCGCCAACTGCTACACCGCGGTGGAGCAGGGCCTGGAAGTCGTGCCGGTGTTGAACAAGATCGACCTGCCGACGGCCGACATCGAGCGCGCCAAGGCCGAGATCGAGGCAGTCATCGGCATCGACGCCGAGGACGCCGTGGCGATCAGCGCCAAGACCGGCCTCAACGTGCAGGATGTGCTGGAAGCGATCGTCCATCGCATCCCGCCGCCGAAGCCGCGCGACACCGACAAGCTGCAGGCGCTGATCATCGACTCGTGGTTCGACAACTACCTCGGCGTGGTCTCGCTGGTGCGCGTGATGCAGGGCGAGATCAAGCCCGGCGACAAGCTGCTGGTGATGTCGACCGGTCGCACGCACCAGGTCGACAAGGTCGGCGTGTTCACGCCCAAGCGAAAGGACCTGCCCAAGCTTGGCGCGGGCGAGGTGGGCTGGATCCACGCATCGATCAAGGACGTGCACGGCGCGCCGGTCGGCGACACGCTGACGCTGGCGGGCGACCCCGCCGCCAAGCCGCTGCCGGGCTTCCAGGAAATGCAGCCGCGCGTGTTCGCCGGTCTGTTCCCGGTCGACGCCGAGGACTATCCGGACCTGCGCGAAGCGTTGGACAAGCTGCGCCTCAACGATGCCGCGCTGCGCTTCGAGCCGGAAAGTTCCGAAGCGATGGGCTTCGGTTTCCGCTGCGGCTTCCTCGGCATGCTGCACATGGAGATCGTGCAGGAGCGGCTGGAGCGCGAGTACAACCTCAACCTCATCAGCACCGCGCCGACGGTGATCTACGAGGTGCTCAAGACCGACGGCAGCATCGTGCCGATGGACAACCCGGCCAAGCTGCCGCCGGTGAACATGGTCGAGGAAATCCGCGAGCCGATCATCCGCGCCAACATCCTCACGCCGCCGGATTACGTGGGCAACGTGATCACGCTGTGCGAAGAGAAGCGCGGCGTGCAGATCGGCATCCAGTACATGGGTGGCCAGGTGCAGATCAGCTACGAGCTGCCGATGGCCGAAGTGGTGCTGGACTTCTTCGACAAGCTCAAGTCGGTCAGCCGCGGCTACGCCTCGCTGGACTACCACTTCCTGCGTTTCGAGGCCGGTCCGTTCGTGCGCGTGGATACGCTGATCAACGGCGACAAGGTCGATGCGCTGTCGATCATCACCCACCGCAGCCATGCCGACCGCCGTGGCCGCGACCTGTGCGAGAAGATGAAGGAGCTGATCCCGCGCCAGATGTTCGACGTCGCCATCCAGGCCGCGATCGGCTCGCAGATCATCGCCCGGTCCACGGTCAAGGCCATGCGCAAGAACGTGCTGGCCAAGTGCTACGGCGGCGACATCAGCCGCAAGAAGAAGCTCCTCGAGAAGCAGAAAGAGGGCAAGAAGCGGATGAAGCAGGTCGGGCGCGTGGAGATCCCGCAGGAGGCCTTCCTGGCGGTGCTGCAGGTGGACAGCAAGTGACGGGCCCGCGGACGACGCGCCCGAATCCGACCCCGGGTCGGCCGTTGTCGCAATGACGAAGGGCAGATCCCCGGCTATGCTCGCTCCGGCAGGCTTGTCGGGGGACGGCCTGCCGGGCGGTCCGCCGCCCTGCCGTCGTCCAATCCCGAATTCCGAATCCCGGCTCCCGAGGAGCATGCATGCGTTGGTTTGAAATCGCCCTGGTCGTCCTGACCCTCGTCACCGGCCTGGTGTGGCTGCTGGACAAGCTGGTACTCGCCAAGCGCCGCGCCGCGAGCCAGGGCCTGCTCGACGACGGCAAGGAGCCGGCGATCGTCGATTACTCCAAGGCGTTCTTCCCGGTGCTGGCGGTGGTGCTGATCCTGCGCAGCTTCGTGGCCGAGCCGTTCCGCATCCCGTCGAACTCGATGATGCCGACGCTGCTGACCGGTGACTTCATCCTGGTCAACAAGTTCACCTACGGCCTGCGCCTGCCGATCAACAACCACAAGGTTGTTGCCCTAGGCGTGCCGAAGCGCGGGGACGTGGTCGTGTTCCGCCCGCCGCACCATCCGGACCAGGACTGGATCAAGCGCGTGGTCGGCCTGCCGGGCGACCGCGTCGGCTACCACGACAACCAGGTCACCGTGAACGGGCAGGTCCTGGGCTACACCCAGGTCGGCGTGTACCAGGGCAAGGGCAACGGCACCGAGATGACCGGCGCCGAGGAACTGCGCGAAAACCTGCTCGGCCGCGAGCACAACGTCCTTGAGCGCATCAATTCGCCTTTCCTCGACCAGGGCGAGGGTGACTGGATCGTGCCGCCGGGTCACTATTTCGTGATGGGCGACAACCGCGACAACAGCGAGGACAGCCGATACTGGGGCTTCCTGCCGGAGGCGAACCTCCGTGGCAAGGCGTTCCTGATCTGGATGAACTTCGACGGTGGCGTGGATACCTCGCGCATCGGCAACAGCATCCGGTAATCCCGCACGCGCCGTCGGGGATGGCGGCGCATCGGGCGTTTGAAGCAGACACATGGGGGAGTGG
This sequence comes from Lysobacter panacisoli, assembly GCF_009765165.1. Taxonomy (NCBI): domain Bacteria; kingdom Pseudomonadati; phylum Pseudomonadota; class Gammaproteobacteria; order Lysobacterales; family Lysobacteraceae; genus Lysobacter; species Lysobacter panacisoli. The sequence continues at coordinate 42,895 of NZ_VLNU01000001.1, read as the reverse complement.
TTGAAATGAAGCGTAATCAGAGCGGCATGACCCTGATCGGGTTCATCATCGTGCTGGCCGTGGTGGGCGTGTTCATCTACATGGGCATGAAGCTGGTGCCGATGTATTCGGAGTACTTCGCGGTCAAGGAAGCGCTCAAGGAGCTCTCGTCGGAGGCGGGCATCAGCCAGAAGGACCCGGGCCGCATCAAGGACCTGTTCTTCCGCCGCCTGTACGTCAGCTACAGCGACAACGTGAAGCAGGAGAACGTGAAGATCGCGCGCCGCGACACGGGCTACATCATCACGGTGGACTACGAAGTGCGTCGCCCGCTGATCGCCAACATCGACGTGGTCGGCCATTTCAACGCCGAGCAGGTCCTGAGTCGCGGTGCGGATGACTGATCGCATCGGCCACCGCTTCCGCACCCCGGGCCTGCTCGAGCAGGCCCTGACTCACCGCAGTGCCGGCGCTCCGCACAATGAGCGCCTTGAATTCCTCGGCGACGCGCTGGTCAACCTGATCGTTGCCGAAGCGCTGTACGCTCACTGGCCGCGCGCCGACGAAGGCGCGTTGACCCGCGCCCGCGCCGAACTGGTGCGCGAATCGGCGCTGGCGCCGATCGCGCGCACGCTCGAACTGGGCGCGCGCCTCACGCTGGGCCCCGGCGAAATGAAATCCGGCGGCCATCGTCGCGACTCCATCCTGGCCGACGCGCTGGAAGCGGTCGTCGCGGCGATCTATCTCGACTCGGATTTCCCGACCTGCCGCGACGCCGTGCTGCCCTGGTTCCAGGACGCGATCGACGCGCTGCCGCCGCCGCACAAGGTCGGCAAGGACGCCAAGACCCGCTTGCAGGAATGGCTGCAGGGGCGGCAGAAGCCGCTGCCGGTCTACGCGCTGTTGGCCGAGTCCGGCGAGGAGCATGCCAAGAACTTCCATGTCACCTGCACGCTGGCGCAGCCGGCGCTGGTGACCGAAGGCGTGGGCAGCTCGCGCCGCGCCGCGGAACAGATCGCGGCGGAAGCGGCGCTGGAGCGCCTCGCCGGGCCGGCGTCCGACGAAGCCTGATCGCTGCGGCGTCGCCCACAGCGTGCGGCGTTTGCTCCCGGCGCGCCACGCGCCGACAATTCCCACCATGAATACCCCCACTCATCGCGCCGGCCACGTCGCCGTCATCGGCCGCCCGAACGTCGGCAAGTCCACCCTGGTCAACGCGCTCGTCGGCGCCAAGGTCAGCATCACCTCCGATCGCCCGCAGACCACGCGTCATCAGTTGCTCGGCATCGCCACCTTCCCGGAAGGCCAGCTGCTTCTGGTCGATACGCCCGGAATCCACCGCGAGCAGAAGCGCGCGATGAACCGCTGGATGAACCGCGCCGCCCGCGGCGCGCTGGAAGGCGTGGATGCCGCGATCCTGGTCGTGCGTGCAGGCCAGTGGGACGACGAGGACGGACTCGCGTTCGACGCGTTGAAGAAGGCCGGCCTGCCGGTCGTGCTGGTGGTCAATCAGGTCGATCGCGTCAAGGACAAGGCCACGCTGCTGCCGTTCCTGGCCAAGGTCAGCGAGGGACGCGAGTTCGCCGCGGTGCACCCGGTGTCCGCGCTCAGGCGCAAGGGGCTGGAAGCGCTGGTGAAGGACACGCTCGCGCTGCTGCCCGAGCAGCCCGCGCTGTACGGCGAGGACGAAATCACCGACAAGAGCCAGCGCTTCCTCGCTGGCGAGATGGTGCGCGAGCAGCTCATGCGCCAGCTCGGCGAGGAATTGCCGTACGCGACCACTGTGGAGATCGAGAAGTTCGAGGTCGACGGCACGATGCTGCGCATCGGTGCGGTGATCTGGGTCGAACGCGACGGCCAGAAGGCCATCGTCATCGGCAAGGGTGGCGAGCGCCTGCGCGAGATCGGTGCGCGTTCGCGCCAGCAGATGGAGCGCCTGTTCGGCGCGAAGGTATTCCTGCAGACCTGGGTACGCGTGCGCGAGGGCTGGTCGGACGACGAAGCCGCGCTGCGTGCGTTCGGATACCACGACTGAGCCGCGATCCACGAATCCCGGCACGCGATGCGCCTCACCGCCGAATCCGCCTTCGTCCTGCACGCGCGGCCCTGGCGTGAAACCAGTCTGCTGGTCGAGGTACTGAGCGAACGCCACGGCCGCCTCGGCCTGGTCGCGCGCGGCGTACAGGGGCCGAAGCGGCAGGCATTGCGCGCGGCGTTGCAGCCTCTGCAATGGATCCGCTTCGACGCGGTGCAGACCGGCGAACTGGCGCGGTTGAACACCGCCGAAGCGATGGACGTCGCGCCTCGCCTCGGCGGCGAAGCGATGCTGTCCGGCTTCTATCTCAACGAACTCACGCTGCGCCTGGCACCGCGCCAAGATCCCGCGCCCGAGCTCTACGACGCCTATGCGCGAGCCCGCCAGCGCCTCGGTGCGGGCGAGCCGCTGGCGTGGACGCTGCGCCGTTACGAACGCGACCTGCTCGAGGCCCTCGGTTTCGGTTTCGACTGGCACCACGACGGCGACGGCGATCCGATCGATCCCGCCGCGCGCTATCGCCTCGATCCGGAGCACGGTCCGCGCCGGCTGCTGAGCGATCGCGGTCATGGCGACCGCAGCAGTGCGGCGACGGGACGCGGTCTGCTCGCGCTCGCCGACGACCGCTTGCCCGAGGGCGACGATCTGCCCGGTCTGCGTCGCGCCATGCGCGGCGTGCTCGCGCACCATCTCGGGCCGCGCGGTCTGAAGTCGTGGGAAATGCTGTCTGAACTCGGCCGCGTGGCGGCACCGCGCGACGGTCACACCACCGGGGAGTGATCCGTCGCCGCCGGCAGTTGCGTGAGCGTTTCGCGCGCAACCTGTTCGAAGGCCTGCAAACGCGTCGCCGACGAAGGTTCATCCTGCAACGCGTGCACGGTGGCGGCCAGCCGCTGCGCCCCGACGAAGCCGCAGCTCGCGCGCAGTTTGTGCAGGTCGCTGCGTACCGAGTCGAGGTCGCCGCGCTCGGCCGCGGTCGAGATCGCATAGACCGTGTTCGGCAATTCGTTGACGAACAGATCGCGCAGCGTATCCACGTGCGAGCGATGCCCGTTGAGCGCCAACAACGCCGCCTCGTCGTCCCACAGGACGAGTCCCTCGTCGATGGACGACGCAATCGACGCGGCAGGAATCGGCGGCGCGATGCCGAGCACGCGTCGCAGCGCGCCCTGCACCGTGGCCGCGGGCATCGGCTTGGTCAGCGCCTCGGCGAAACCGGCCTGCACCAGCCCATCGAGGATGGTCGCCTCGTGCGCGGCAGTGTGGGCGAGGGCGGGCGTTGCGGGGTGGCGCAGGCGCAGGCGCGAGAGCAGTTCCTCGCCGCTGCCGTCGGGCAGGCGCGCGTCGATCATCCACGCCGCATAGTCCTGCGCCGAGGCGAGCGCGAGCGCGCCGGCGAGGCTGTCGGCGGCATCCACGTCCGCGGGCGTGGCGCGCAGCGCCGCCGCGAGGAAAGTGCGGCTGGTCGGGTCGTCCTCGACCAGCAGGATGCGGGGAAGCGTGTCGGGCATCATCGGCATTTCGCGTCCTGTCGGTATGCTGATCGGATGTCGCGTCCGATCTTACGCCTGCTGCTGGCCTGCACGCTGCTGCTGCCGATCGCGTTCCCGGGCGAGGCGAGCGGCCGTTCGGTGCAAGCGCGCATCGCCAAGGTACGTACCGCCGTCGCGTCGCTGGAAGGCGTGCGCGTGACGCTCGACTGGCCGGCCGACGCCGCCCAGGGACGATTGCGGTTGCAGGCCGAACGGGTCGACGCCCCCGAACTCGGCTACCGCTTCCGCGATGTCGCCTGGCAGTGCCCACTCTCGCACGAGGGCAATCGATGGTTTTGTGAAGGCGAACTGCGCAGCGGGCGCGGACCGTCGATGCGCCTGGCGCTCGACCTCGACGACGCCCGCACCGACGCGCGCCTGACCCAGGGCCGCAGCACGATGGCCGTGCATCGGGACATCGCGGCGCCGGACCTCACACGCATCGATCTCGCACGCGTGCCGCTGGCCTGGGCGCAGGCGTTGCTCGGCAAGGCATGGGCTGATGGACGCCTGAAAGCCGGCACGCTGGACGGCCAGCTCACGATCGCCGCACCTGCGAATGCACCCTTGCGCGTGACCGGTCCGTTGCGGCTGACCGGCGGTGGGTTCGACACCGCCGACGGCACCATTGCCGGCGAAAACCTCGGCGCGAACCTCGCCATCGACGCCGCGTTCGGCGTGGAAACGCAGGTGTCGATCGACGGTGCGCTGCATGGCGGCGACCTGCTGTTCGGCAATGCTTACCTCGCCCTGCAGCAGCGGCGCATCGGATTGGGTCTGGTGGCGACGTCCACGCCGCAGGGCGCGTGGCGCGTGCCGCAATGGCACTGGGACGACAGTGGCGTCGTGACCGCGCAGGGCAGCGCGGCGCTCGGTAGCGATGCCAGCCTGCGCTCACTCGATGTGCGTGCGCGCAGCCTCGACCTCGCACGGTTGCGCGACGGTTATCTCACCGGTTTCCTTGGTCTCGCGGGCCTGGCCGACCTGCAACTGCGCGGCGCCGCCGACCTGACGTTGCGCATGGATGAAGGCGAGTTGCATCGCGTCGATTTCGTGCCGCACGCGGTGGACATCGACGACCCGCAGGGGCGTTTCGATTTTGCCGGACTGGAAGGCGACGTGCGCTTCTCGTCGGATACGGAGGTCGACAGCGCATTGCGCTGGAACGGCGGCAAGCTGCACGGGCTGGACTTCGGCGCCGCGGAATTGCCGTTCGCGAGCATCGACGGCGAACTGCGGCTGCGCCAGGGTATGTCGATGCCGATGCTCGGCGGCAACGTCACCATCGATCACTTCCACCTGCGCCCGCCGTCGGGGGGGCAGGGGCTCGACATCCGCTTCGGACTGGAACTCGACAAGCTCGACATCGCGCAGCTCGCCAAGGCGCTGGACTGGCCCGCCTTCACCGGCGAACTCACCGGCCTCATCCCCGAAGCGCGCTACGCCGACGACCGACTCGACTTCGAGGGCGGGCTGTCGGTGCAGTTGTTCGGCGGCACGGTGCAGGTGTCTTCGCTGGCAATGGAGCGACCGTTTGGTGTCGCACCGACGCTGTCGTCGGACATCGCGTTCGAGGACATCGACCTGGAGTCGCTGACCGGCGTGCTCGGCTTCGGCACCATCACCGGCAAGCTGGACGGGCGTTTCGATCGACTGCGCCTGGTCGACTGGCAGCCGGTCGCCTTCGACGCGCAGTTGCACACCGACCGCGACGCCGCGCGCCGCGATGGCGTGCGCCAGCGCATCAGCCAGCGCGCCGTGCAGGACCTGTCCAGTGTCAGCGACGCGTCCTTCGTCACCAGCCTGCAGTCGCAGTTGCTGGGCCTGTTCGACGACTTCGGCTATCGGCGCATCGGCCTGTCGTGCCGGCTGGGCGAAGAAATCTGCCTGATGGATGGGCTGGGTTCAGCCGGAAATGGCTTCATTATCGTCGAGGGTTCGGGCCTGCCGCGGCTGAGCGTGGTCGGCTTCAACCGCCGGGTGGACTGGCCGACGCTGATGGAGCGCCTTGAGGCGGCCAGCACGGGCGACCTGAAACCGGTCTTCGAGTAAGTTGTCGGGGTTCAAACGAATGTTCTGGAGAACACATATGCGCCGTTGGATGGGGATTCCGGTCGCCGCGGTCATGCTGTCCGCGTGCGTCACGATCAACGTGTACTTCCCGGCCGCCGAGGCCAAGGAAGCGGCCCGCGAGTTCGTCGAGAAGGTGATCGGCGACGAAGCGCAGCAACAGGAGCAGTCCAAGCCGCAGGACAAGCCGGGCGGGCAGAGCGCCTACGTGCCGGCCTCGCAGCCGACGCTCGCCTCGCGCATCGACTGGCTGGGCCTGGTCGGCATCGGCAGCGCGCATGCGCAGGACCAGCCCGACATCACCATCAAGACGCCGGCGATCCAGGCGATCCAGTCGCGCATGGGTTCGCGCTTCGACAGCCAGCTGCGTGCGCATTTCGATTCGGGCGCGCTGGGCTTCGCCAACGACGGCACCATCGCGGTGCGCGACGCGGCGAAGATCCCGCTGCCGCAGCGCGTGGCGGTGAACCAGGCCGTGGCCGACCAGGGCCGCGACGCCAAGGCCGTCTACCGCGAGATCGCGGTCGCCAACAACCATCCCGAATGGGAGCAGCAGATCCGCGCCGTGTTCGCGCGCCAGTGGATCGACAGCGCCCGTCCCGGCTGGTGGGTGCAGGACGCCGGCGGCGGCTGGCGGCAGAAGTGATCGTTCTCCTCCCCCTGTTTGCAGGGGGAGGTCGGGAGGGGGTTAAGGCGCCCAGCGTCGAACTCGCCGCGACGCGGCATCGCACCCCCTCCCCAACCCTCCCCTGCGAGCAGGGGAGGGAGCTGGATCTGCGACAATACGCGGCCCCGTTTTCGCGTAGTAGTCGCCAGCCGCTGTGGCCCGCATCGATCAAACCCCCTTCGAAGTCGACATCACCGACCTGACCCATGACGGTCGCGGTGTCGCCCGCCGTCCCGACGGCAAAGCCGTGTTCGTTGCCGGCGCATTGCCGGGCGAGCGCGTCATGGCCTCGCAGACCGGCCGCCACCGCAGTTTCGACGAGGCCAGGACTGTCGAAGTCCTGCACGCCGCGCCCGAACGCGTCACGCCGCGCTGCGCGCACTTCGGCACCTGCAGCGGCTGCGCCCTGCAGCACTACGCCGAGGACCAGCAGATCCTTGCCAAGCAGCGCGTGCTGATGGAGAACTTCGAGCGCATCGGCCATGTCACGCCCGAACGCATCCTCGCGCCACTGACCGACTCGCAGTGGGGCTATCGCCGCAAGGGCCGGTTCTCGGTGCGTCGCGTCGAGAAGAAGGACAAGACCCTGGTCGGTTTCCGCGAGACCGATCCGCGCTTCGTCGCCGACATCCGCGAATGCCACACCGTGATCCCGCGCATCGGCGAAGCGTTGCCGGCGCTGCAGGCGCTGGTCGACGGCCTTCAGGCGCGTCGCGAGATTCCGCAGATCGAATTCATCGCGGGCGATGCGCAGGACGATTTCTCCGGCGTCGCGCTGACGATCCGCCACCTGGTGCCGCTGTCGGATGCGGACCGCGATGCGCTGGTCGCATTCGCCAAGCAGCGCGGCTTCGCCATCTTCCTGCAGCCCGGCGGCATCGACACCGTGCATGCGCTGTGGCCCGAATCGCCGAAGCTGGCGTTCTCGCTGCCGCAGTGGAACCTGGAATTCCTGTTCCGTCCGCTCGACTTCATCCAGGTCAACGCCGGCCTCAACGGTCGGATGATCCAGCTCGCGATCGACCTGCTCGATCCGAAGCCGGAAGACCGCGTGCTCGACCTGTTCGCCGGCCTGGGTAATTTCACCCTGCCGCTGGCGCGCCGCGTGCGCGAGGTGGTCGGCGTGGAAGGCGAAGCGGGGCTGGTGCGCCGCGCGCGCGAGAACGCCGCGCACAACGGAATCGCCAATGCCGAGTTCCACGCCGCGGATCTCGCGAAGGATCTGTCCGGCGAAACCTGGATGAAGGAACCCTTCGACAAGCTGCTGCTGGATCCGCCGCGTTCGGGCGCCGACGTCGTGCTCGCGCAGCTGCCGCTCAAGCAGTTCGATCGCATCGTCTACGTGAGTTGCCACCCGGCCTCGCTCGCGCGCGACGCGGGATTCCTGGTCAAGGAACGCGGCTGGAAGCTCAAGGCAGCAGGTGTGATGGACATGTTCCCGCACACCGCGCATGTGGAATCCATCGCGCTGTTCGAGCGCTGAGGTCGTCATGGGCATCGAAATCGAACGCAAGTTCCTCGTCACCGGCGATGGCTGGCGCGCGGCCGCGCACAAGGTCGTGCCGATGGCGCAGGGCTATATCAACGATCAGGCTGCGATGGACTCCGGCGCGATGAAGGCGTCGGTGCGCGTGCGCATTGCCGGTGACGAGGCCTTCCTCAACCTCAAGTCGCGCGAGCTGGGCCACACGCGGCAGGAGTACGACTACGCCATTCCCGTCGCAGACGCGCGTGGCCTGCTCGCATTGTGCGTGGGTGGCATGGTCGACAAGCGCCGCCATTACGTGACGCACGAAGGCCACCTGTGGGAAGTCGATGAATTCCTCGGCGACAACGCGGGTCTGGTGGTGGCGGAGATCGAGTTGTCGTCGGCCGACGAAATCTTCGCGCGGCCGGACTGGATCGGCGCCGAAGTCACCGACGCATCGCGCTACTACAACCTCGCGCTGGCCACGCGACCGTTCTCGCAATGGAGCCAGGACGAGCGCGCCGGCACGGTTGCGTAGCTGGTCCACGCCCTCATATCGATCCCATGAACGACAAACCCCTGCGCATCGACATCTGGTCCGACGTGGTCTGCCCCTGGTGCTGGATCGGCAAGCACCGCCTACGCGCCGCGCTGGAGCAGGTCGGCGACGCCGGCCGCAACGTGGAAATCCGCTGGCACGCGTTCCAGCTCGATCCCGAATCCGACGAAACGCCGGTGCCGTTGCGCCAGGCCTATGAGCAGAAGTTCGGCGGCGCGCAGCGCACCGAGCAGATCCTGTCGCAGACCCAGGCGACCGGTCGCGCCGAAGGCCTGCCGTTCGACTTCGACCGCGGCCAGGTGCGGGTGAGTACGCTCAAGGCGCATCGCCTGATCTGGCTGGCCGGCCGCGAAGGCGATGCCGACGCGGTCGGCGAAGCACTGTTCCGCGCGCATTTCGCGCAAGGCCGCAACCTTGCCGATATGCAGACGCTGGTCGATGCCGGCGCCGCGGGCGGCCTGTCCGAAGCACGCGTGCGCGCGATGCTCGATTCCGACGAAGGCATCGCCGAGGTGCGCGCCCAGCTCGGACAGGCGCAGGCGCTGGGCATCCGTGCGGTGCCGACCTTCGTGCTCGATGGCCGCATGGCGGTGCAGGGCGCGCAGACGCCCGAGGTGTTCCGCGACGTGTTCGCGCGGCTTGGCATCGCGGCGGTCGCTCCCGCGCCGGACGGCACGGCCTGTGGCCCGGACGGTTGCGAGGTCTGACCGCTTCGCTGAACCGGGCAGCGCGTCGCCCGTGCCACGGGTGCCGCGGCCGGACAACTGCGCGACAATGACCCGCCGCGCGACGGCGCGGTCCCTTTCCTCCGGAGTTTCCCCATGCTCGTGATCGGCGTCGCCGGTACCGAACTCACCGCGCAGGAGCGCGACTGGCTGCAGCACGACGCCTGTGCCGGCGTCATCCTGTTCACCCGCAACTTCGCCTCGAAGGCCCAGGTCGCCGAGCTGTCGGCCGCGATCCGCGACGCCGCGCCGCGTCCGCAGCTGGTCTGCGTGGACCAGGAAGGCGGTCGCGTACAGCGCTTCCGCGAGGGTTACAGCGCACTGCCGCCGCTGGAAGGCTTCGGCAAGCGTTACGCGGACGATCGCGAAGGCGCGCTGAAGCTCGCCGAAGAGCACGCCTGGCTGATGGCCAACGAAGTGCGCGCAAGCGGCGTGGACCTGAGCTTCGCGCCGGTCGTGGACCTGGGCCGTGGCAACCTCGCCATCGGCAATCGCGCGTTCTCCGAGGATCCGGCGGTCGTCGCCGAATTCACCCGCGCCTATATCCGCGGCATGCACGCGGCGGGCATGGCGGCGACGCTCAAGCATTTCCCGGGTCACGGCTCGGTCAAGGCCGACACGCATTTCGACGACGCGGCCGATCCGCGTTCGCTCGACGAACTGCGCGCCACCGACCTGATTCCCTTCGTCGCCGGCATCGACGCCAAGGCCGACGCGGTGATGATGGCGCACGTGAAGTACCCGGCCGTCGCGCCGGAACCGGCCGGCTATTCGAAGCACTGGATCGAGGACATCCTGCGCGGCGAGATGAAGTTCCGCGGCGTGGTCTTCAGCGACGACATCGGCATGAAGGCGGCGTTCTCGGCGGGCGGCGTGAAGGCGCGCATCGATGCGCACTACGACGCCGGATGCGACGTGGTTCTCGTCTGCCACCCGCAGCTGGTCGAGGAATCGCTGGCGGCGGTCGAAGGCCGCACGCTCAACACGATGGCGCTGGCCGGATTGATCGGTCGCGGCGCGATGGGATGGGACGGCCTGCTGGCCGATGCACGTTACGGCGCCGCGCGCAGCCGACAGGAAGGACTGGCCTGATGGAAACCGTCGCCAATACGCACGACCTGGCCAAGGCGCTGGCCAACTCCGACATCGTCTTCGACCGCGCCACGCTGGAGCAGGCGATCCGGCGCATGGCCGTCGCCATGCGCGCCGATTACCGCAACGACGACGTGCCGGTGTACCTGACGATCATGCACGGCGGCCTGCCGTTCGCCGCGCAGCTGGCGATGGAAGTGGGCGCGCTCGGGCTGGACCTGGAGTTCGACTACCTGCACGCCACGCGCTACCGCGGCGAGACGTCCGGCGGCGAGCTGGTGTGGAAGCACCGTCCGGCGACGCCGCTCAGGAACCGCCGCGTGCTGCTGGCCGACGACATCCTCGACGAAGGGCACACGCTCGCCGCGATCCGCGACTGGTGCCTGGAGCAGGGCGCGCGCGAGGTGCGCATCGCCGCGCTTGCGGTGAAGAAGCACGATCGGTGCGTGCAAGGCGTGTGCGCCGACTACGTGGGCGTGGAAGTGCCGGACCGCTACGTGTTCGGTTATGGCATGGACTACCACGAGCAGGGCCGCAACCTGCCGGCGATCTACGCGTTGAAGGATTGAGCCGATGAGCGCAATCGAACTGGCCGTCATCGGCGGCACCGGCCTGTACAAACTCGCCGACCTGCAGGACGTGCAGACGCAACAGCCCGACACGCGCTTCGGTGCGCCGTCGGGCCCGATCCGCGTCGGCACGCTCGACGGCCACCGCGTGGCCTTCCTCGCGCGTCATGGCGAGGGCCATTCGCTGCCGCCGCACAAGATCAACTACCGCGCCAACCTCGCCGCGCTGCAGGCGCTCGGCGCCACGCGCGTGCTCGCGCTCAACACGGTGGGCGGCATCACCGAGCGCTTCGGCCCGCGCGTGCTGGCGTGTCCTGACCAGCTCATCGACTACACCTGGGGTCGCATCTCCACGATCTGCGAGGAGCCCGGCACTGAGGTCCTGCACGTCGATTTCGGCGAACCCTATACCCGCTCGCTGCGCGACTCTGTGATCGCCGCGGCGGCGAAGGCCGGCGTCGCACTCGTGGCTGACGGCTGTTACGGCGCGACCCAGGGACCGCGTCTGGAGACGCGCGCCGAGATCGCCCGCATGCGCCGCGACGGCTGCGACCTGGTCGGCATGACCGGCATGCCGGAGGCCGGCCTGGCCCGCGAACTCGGCCTGGATTACGCCTGTCTGGCGATTGTCGCCAACTGGGCGGCCGGCGCCGGTCCGGACCCGGACGAGGTCATCACCCTGCAGGACGTGCTCGACAACGTGGCCGTCGCATCGGCCGGGCTGCCGGGGCTGCTCACCGCCCTGTTAGCCCCCCCTGTCGAAAGATGATTGTCAAGCCGGCGTTCAGTTTGCATACTCGTCCAGCGCTCGGGCCTGCATCCGGCCGTGCGCGACTCGCATCCAGCATGAGGTTGACAAGGACATGCAGTACGGCACCGTGAAATGGTTCAACGACGCCAAGGGCTTCGGGTTCATTTCTCCCGAGGACGGCAGCGCAGATGTGTTCGCGCATTTCTCCGCGATCAACGCCAAGGGCTTCCGCAGCTTGCAGGAAGGCCAGCGCGTCAGTTACGAGTTGACGCAGGGCCCGAAGGGCGCCCAGGCGTCCAACATCAATATCGTGGCGTGATCGCAGGCGCAAGCCCGCATCTTTGAGCGAAAGGCCCCGCAATGCGGGGCCTTTTTTCATCCGCAACCGACAGGACGTCGTCGCCTTGAAGCCCCTGCGCATCGGCATCGTCGGATACGGCACCGCCGGGCAGGCCGCCGCGCTGCTGCTGACCCGCGACGGCCACGAGGTCGACGTGTTCGAGCGCGCGCCGGTGCTCGGTCCGGTCGGCGCCGGCTTCCTGCTCCAGCCCACCGGGCTGTCGGTGTTGTGGGAACTGGGCCTGCTCGACGCCGCCTTGTCGCACGGTGCGCGCATCGGCCGCCTGTTGGGCGAGACCGTGCAGGGTCGCGCGGTCATGGACATGCGGTACGCCGATCTGGACGCCCGCCTGTTCGGGCTGGGCATGCAGCGCGGCGCGCTGTTCGGCCTGCTCGACGCCGCATGGCGAGAGGGCAGGCGCGTGCATTGCGGGCGGCGCATCGTCGGGATCGATCCGGACAACGCGACGATGCGCGACGAACACGGCGATGAGCATGGCGGTTTCGATCTGTTGATCGTCGCCGACGGCGCGGCCTCCGCCCTGCGTGGTTCGATCGCGACGCCCGCACTCGACCGGCCCTATCCGTGGGGCGCGCAGTGGTGCCTGGTCGCGCAGCGCGACTGGCCGATCGGCGACGAGCTTCGCCAACGCTACGTGCGCGCACGGCGCATGGCCGGCCTCTTGCCGGTGGGCACCCGCCCCGGCGACCCGGTGCCGCGCCTGAGCTTCTTCTGGAGCCTGCCGACCGCGTCGCTGGCCGACGCGGCCAACGACGAGCATGCATGGCGGCGCGAGGTCGAATCCGTATGGCCGCAGGCGGCCGGGCTGCTGCACGACACCGCGGTTCCGACGGGGCTGGCGCAGGCGCGCTACCGCGACACCGTGCTGCGGCAATGGCATCGCGGACGCACGGTGCTGATGGGCGATTCCGCCCACGCGATGAGCCCGCAGCTGGGGCAGGGCGTGAACATGGCGCTGGTCGATGCGCAGGCCCTGCGCGACGCACTGCGCACCCATGCCGGATTGCCCGCGGCCTTCGCCGACTATCAGCGCCGCCGTCGCGCGCACCTGCGCATGTACCACCTGTGGAGCCGCTGGCTCACGCCGCTGTTCCAGTCCGAGCACGACCGCCTGGCCGTGCTGCGCGACCGCCTGTTCCATCCGATGTCGCGCCTGCCGGGCGGACGCGGGCAGATGCTTCGCGTGCTCACCGGTACCCGCAGCGGTTGGCTGGACACGTTCGCCCTGGCACCGGGGTTCCTGTCCGCGCTTTCCGCAACGGCGGCACAACCGCCGGTTCCGGACCGGCTGGCCGACGAGACCGCCTGACCCGTCGCTGGGCCTAGAATCGGTCCATGCCCGGGCCGGAGTCGCAGATGGAACCGCTGCCGCCGTTCGCGACGCACCGCGTCGACAACCAGCCGCCGGAGTTCGCGCCGCGCGACCTGTGGCGCGACGACGTGGCGCTGCGCGATGCCGTCGAACGCGAGGGCAGCGGTGAATTCACCGACATGCTCGCCACCTATGGCGCGCTCGCCGGCGACGAACTCTATCGCCTCAGCTTCGACGCGCACCGCGACCGTCCACGCCTGCGCACGCACGATCGCTTCGGCCATCGCATCGATCTGGTCGAATTCCATCCCAACTACCACCGCATCATGCAGGCGGCGATCGAGCACGGCGTCGCGGGATTGTCGTGGTCGCAGCTGCGTCCGGGCTCGCACGTCGCGCGTGCCGCGTTGAGTTACCTGCACCATCAGGTCGAGCCGGGCACCAGTTGCCCGTTGACCATGACCCACGCCGCGATTCCCGTGCTGCGCCAGGCGCCGGAGCTCGCGGGCTGGGAAACCAAGGCGGTCTCGCCGTACTACGACCCGCGCGACATCGCCAGCGAACACAAGCTCGGTATCACGCTGGGCATGGGCATGACCGAGAAGCAAGGCGGCAGCGACGTGCGTGCCAACGCGACCGTCGCCACGCCGCTCGGTGCGGACGGCGAGTATCGGCTGGTCGGGCACAAGTGGTTCTTCTCCGCGCCGATGTCCGATGCGTTCCTCGTTCTCGCGCAGGCGCCGGGCGGGCTGAGTTGCTTCCTGATGCCGCGCTGGCGGCCGGACGGCACGCGCAATGCCTTCGCGCTGATGCGGTTGAAGGACAAGCTCGGCGACTGGTCCAACGCCTCGTCGGAAGTCGAGTTCATGGAAGCATGGGCTTACCGCGTCGGCGACGAAGGCCGCGGCGTGGCGACCATCCTCGAGATGGTGATGCTCACGCGCTTGGACTGCATGCTCGGCGCCGCCGCGGAAATGCGCATGGCGCTCGCGCAGGCGCTGCACCACACGCATCATCGCATCGCGTTCGGCAAGCGCCTGTCCGATCACGCACTGATGCGCAACGTGCTGGCAGACCTCGCGGTCGAAGCGGAAGCGGCGATCGTGTTCGCCATGCGCGTGGCGCGTGCGGTGGATCGCGCGCCGTACGACTCGCAGGAGGCCGCATTCGCGCGCATCGCCACGGCCATCGGCAAGTACTGGGTGTGCAAGCGCGCGCCGGGCTTCGTCAACGAAGCGCAGGAATGCCTTGGCGGCGCGGGCTATGTCGAGGACTCGATGCTGCCGCGCCTGTACCGGCAGGCGCCGCTCAACTCCATCTGGGAAGGCAGCGGCAACATCCAGTGCCTGGACGTGCTGCGCGCATTGCAGCGCGAACCGGAGACCGGCCGCGCGCTACTCACCGAACTCGAAGGCGCGCTGCACCTGGATCCGGATTTCGACGTGGAGTTCAAGGAGCTGCGCCCGGTGCTGGAAGGCGAAGCCGTGCTGCCCGAAGCCGAAGCGCGGCGCTGGGTTGAAGCGCTGGCGTTGGCGTTGCAGGCCAGCCTGCTGCTGCGCGCCGACAACCCGATGGCGGACGCGTTCTGCACCACGCGCATCGGCGGCGACCACGGACTGGCCTACGGCACGCTGCCGCGCGATTTCGCGCTGGGCGGACTGATGTCGCGTGCATGGCCTGAGCCGTAACCGCGACGTAGCGTTTCAGGGCGCGAGCCAGTCCACGACCAGTGGCGGCAGCACCACCATCACGAACACCACGGCAGCGAACAGCACCAGCGCGATCAGCGTCATCGGCCGCCGCTTCGGATTCAGTGTCAGGTAGCTGTCGAGGTCGAGGAACTCGATCTCGGCGCGTTGCCGTTCGCGACCCGGGGGAAGTGCGGCGAGGGTGCGCTTGAGTTCGTCGCGCCGCTTCGCCAGCGTTCGCCACGGTGTCTTCTGGCGAATGCGCCGCTTCAGCTCGACCGATCGCGTCGTCAACGGATGCAGATCCGCCAGCAGGCGCTCCGGCGTCGCGCCGTCGCCGACCAGCGCGAGCCCGCGCGCCGAAATGGCCGATTCAAGTTCCGCCAGTTGGCGTTCGAGCGTGGCGCGGGAAGGGCCGAACATGCTGGATTACCTCGACGCCATCATGGCTGCTTTCGTTCGCGCTCCCAGCGGTCGAGCAGGGCATCGTAGCGGGCCGACTGCTCTTCCCATTTCTTCAGCTGTGCGTCGAAGCGCGCCTGCTGTTCGTCGGTAAGGTCGGACTGCACTTCGATGCGGGCCAGCTGGTTGCCGGCTTGATGGAGTTGGCGCTCGTACTCGGCGGCGAGTTCGTTCGCCCCGTTCGAGGAAGTGCGCGGCACGCAGGCCGACAGGCCGGCGGCGACCAACGCGGCGATCATGAAGTGCTTGAGCATCGTGTCGTCCCCTGGAGCGTGCTTCGCGGGTGGCCCGCCATGCAGGCTTCGGCAGAGCATGCAACAGCGGCCTGTATCGGACAACTGGAAGGGCGAGGCGTCAAAGTGCGGCGCAGGGGAGAAATCTTCTGCGCCAACGTGGATTGCGGACGTTCGGTCGCGACGGATAGTTTGGCCGCAGGTGCTCAACACGCCTCCAACACACTTTTCGCAATGGCAACGGTGTTGCCTTGCACTCATGGTTTTCGATGGCCGAGTAGCGCCCAGCGATACAACACCCGTCATGGCGGGGAAAACTGGGGGCCGTGTGTTGGCGGTGTTGAAGTGCTCGGCCGCCCTTCAAAGGGCGAAAAGCGGCGAACCACGAGGAAACACAGGTCATGAAGTCACGCACCCCGCCCGCATCGCGCCGGCTTCGCATCAGCGCGAGTCACTACGAATGCCGACGTGATCGCCGCCCGTGGCCGCCTGCGGTTCCGTTTCTGCGCCTGCGCGGCTACTGGCTTCGGCAAGCCGGCTTCGACATCGGCGCGGACGTACGCGTCGAGATCAGCGAGCAGCGCATCGTCATCGTGCCAGCGTCCTGAAGCCGCCAGCGCGACGCCGGACCAAGCGTCAATCCAGGAACTGCAGCTTCGCCAGTTCCGAATACAGGCCGCCTTCGGCCAGCAATTGTTCGTGCGTGCCTTCGGCGATGATGCGGCCGCGGTCCATCACGACGATGCGGTCGGCCTTGAGCACGGTCGCGAGGCGGTGCGCGATGACCAGCGTTGTGCGGCCTTCCATCAGCGCTTCCAGTGCCTGCTGTACGGCGCGTTCGCTCTGCGCATCGAGTGCGCTGGTGGCTTCGTCCAGCAGCAGGATCGGTGCGTCCTTCAGCAACGCGCGGGCGATGGCGATGCGTTGCTGCTGGCCGCCCGACAGGCGCGCGCCGCGTTCGCCGAGTTCCGTGTCCAGACCTTGCGGCAGGTCGTGGATGAAATCGGCGGCGTGCGCGGCTTCGACCGCGCGCGCGATCTGCGCGTCGTCGGCTTCGAGGCGGCCGTAGCGGATGTTCTCGCGCGCGCTCGCGGCGAAGATCGTCGGCTGTTGCGGCACCAGCGCGATGGATTCGCGCAACGTGGCGAGGTCGAGCTGGCGGATGTCGGCGCCGTCGATGCGAATGTCGCCCGACTGCGGGTCGTGGAAGCGCAGCAGCATCGAGAACACGGTGCTCTTGCCGGCGCCGGACGGGCCGACCAGCGCGACCGTCTCGCCGGGACGCACGCGCAGGCTGAAGCCTTCCAGGGCGGGGGCGTCGGGACGCATCGCGTAGTGGAACGTGACATCGTCGAAGGCGAGTTCGCCTCGCACCACCGGCGGCAGCGCCTGCGGCTGCGACGGCGAGGCGATGCTCGCGTGTTCGGACAGCAGCTCGGTGATGCGACCCATGCCGGCGGCGGCGCGCTGCAGTTCGTTCCAGACTTCGGCGAGCGAACCGACCGAACCACCGACGATCAGCGCGTACAGCACGAACTGCGCGAGCGTGCCGGCGGTCATGCGGCCACCCATCACGTCGTGCGCGCCGGACCACAGCACCAGCGTGATCGCGCCGAACACCAGAAGGATCGCGATGGCGGTGACCCATGCCTGCGCCTGGATGCGGCGGCGCGCGGTATCCACCGCGATCTTGAGTGCCGCGCCGAAACGACCGAGTTCGTACGGCTCGCGGGCGTGCGCCTGCACCGTGCGCACCGCGCCGAGGGTTTCGCTGGCGAGCGTGTTGGCGTCGGCGATGCGGTCCTGGCTGGCGCGCGAGATCTTCCGCAGGCGGCGACCGCCGACCACGATCGGCAGCACCGCCAGCGGAATGCCGACCAGCGCGAAAGCAGCCAGTCGCGGACTGGTGACGAACAACATCGCCAGGCCGCCGATCACCGTCACCGAGCTTCGCAGCGCGACCGACATGCTCGATCCGACCACGCTGCGCAGCAGTTCGGCGTCGGCGATCAGGCGCGAGACCAGTTCGCCGCTGCGGGTGCGGTCGTGGAAGTCGGCATCGAGTCCGATCAGGTGGGCGTAGAGCTGGCGGCGGAGGTCGGCGACCACGCGTTCGCCCAGCAGCGAGACGAAGTAGAAGCGGGCGGCGGTCGCCAGCGCGAGCGCGGCCGCGACCGCGAACAGCAGCAGGAAGGCGCGATCGATCGCGCCGGAACCCGCGCCGGCGGCGCTCTGCGCGAAGCCCTGGTCGATCATCGTGCGGAACGCGACCGGCAGGCTCAGGGTGGCGCTGCTCGACGCCGCCAGTGCGATCAGCCAGGCGAAGAACAGCGTGCGGTGGCGCTGCACGAACGGCCACAGCGTGCGCAGGCTGCCGATGGGGGCTTTGGCGGGGGAAGCGTCGGTCATGGCGGAAGTATGGCGGCTTCGTCCGGGGTTTCCGTGGGTACGAACCCCCGGGGCTTTGCGGGTCGTGGCCTATTCGACCTGACGCACCCGATCACGGGTGGCGTCGCGCAGGCGCGCTTTCAAGTCGTCGGCGCGATCGGCCGCGAGGCGCACGGTCAGGCGGACGCCCTCGGCCTCGAAGCGCTCGTCCAGTTTCGATGCGCCGAATTGCGCGAACACCGCGTGCACGGTGCCGGTGTCGGCGAACGGGAAGGCGAACTCCAGCTCCACCTGCACGACCAGCTCGCGGCGCGGCGCCGTGCGCAGGCATTCGGCCGCGCTGCCGCCATAGGCGCGCACGAGGCCGCCCGCACCGAGCTTGATCCCGCCGTACCAGCGCGTGACCACCGCGACGACCCGGTCCAGGCCCTGTCCGTCGATGGCGGCGAGGATGGGGCGTCCCGCGGTGCCCGCCGGTTCGCCGTCGTCGTTGAAGCGGTATTCGTTGCCGATCCGATAGGCCCAGCAGTTGTGCGTCGCGGCCGGGTCGCCGACGCGGGCGACGAAGGCGAGCGCGTCCTCCGGCGATTCGACCGGCGCGGCGTTGACGAGGAAACGGCTGTGCTTGACCTCGAGCAGGAACGAGGCCTCGCCGACGAGCGTGCTGCTCATCGCGCCGCGGGCGCGGCGAGCGCGCGCAGATCGTGCGGCACGCGCACGCGCGGATGCACTTCGCGCAGGCGTTTGAGGCTTTCGCGCGCACCGTCGAGGTCGCCGTCGTCGCGGCGGGCGCGGATGCGTTCGATCCATTCGTCCGGCGGCAACTCGAGGTCCTCGTCCACCGGCACGCCGGCGAGGCTGCTGCCGGTCACTTCAATCCGGTCCAGTGCCGGCGACGCGGACTCGCTTGCCACCGCGGCGCGCTTGGCCGATGCGGCGGCGGCCGCTTCGCTGCGGTCGCGCGACGCGGACTCGGCGGAAACCTGGCGACGCGCCATGTCCTCGCGCGCGTCCATTTCGGCTTCCGCCGCGGCCTGCGCGACGGGCGCGGGCGGCGGCGGTGCGAACGCGGGCGAAGGCGTCGGTGCGAACACCGGCGACGCATAGGGCGCAGGCGCGGCGGCGCCGGTCGCGGCGGTGTCGGCGGCGACCGTGGCCGGCGCATGGACGATGGCTTCGTCGACGTAGTGGTCGTCGTGCGCGATGCTCGCGGCGGCGGGCGCTTCCTGCTTGCGTGCCGGTGCACGGGCGACGCCCGGTGCCTGCAGGGCGCGCGCGGGCTTGGCGGCCTCCATCGGCGGCGGCGGGGGTGCGGGTGCGGGCGGTGCGCGTTCGAGGATCTCCGCGCTGACATAGCCCATGTCGCCTTCCTCGCGCGGCACCTGCGGCGTCGGGCTGGACGGGCGCAACTGCCAGACCACGCCGACCACCACGACCAGCGCGGCGGCCATGCCGGCGCCGGTGGTCAGGCTGCCCGGAATGGCGGTCAGGCCGAGCCAGCGGCGACGGCGCTTCGGCGCGACGGCGGCATGCGCGGCGGCGAGGATCTTCGCGTCGAGCGCGGGCGAGGGACCGTCGTGCGGGCCCAGTCGCGCCAGGCGTTCGGCCAGCGCGCGTTCTTCCGGGCTCAGCGGTTCGTGGTCGGGACGGCTCATTCGTTCAATCTCGCGCGCAGCTTGTCCATCGCATAGCGCAGCCGCGACTTCACCGTCTCGCGGCCGGCTCCGGTGATGTCGCCGATTTCCTCCAGGCTCAGTTCCTGTTCCAGTCGCAGCAGCACCACCTCGCGCTGCTCGTCCGGCAGTTCTTCGATGGCGAGCTGCAATCGGCGGCGCTGCTCGAATTCCGACAGCTCGCGCTCCGGGCTGCTCGGGTCGGGGACGCGCGCGGCGCGTTCGTCGCCGTCCTCGGGCGTTGGCGGGCGATGCTTGAGTCCGCGCCAATGGTCGTTGAGGCGATTGTGGGCGATCCGGAACAGCCACGTCCTGAACGCCGCCTCGGGTTTCCAGCCTTCACGCGCGGCGATCACTCGCTGCCAGACGTCCTGGAAGAACTCGTCCGCCAGTGCCGCATCGCGCAGCTGGCGCAGCAGGAAACGGTACAGCGGGCCCCGGTGGCGGGCGTACAGGAGCTCGAACGCCGCCGTATCGCCGGCCGCCCAGGCCAGCATCAATACGTCGTCGCCGGTGTCCGCGCCCGAGTTCATCCGCGGCAGGGTACGGGTTGCGGGCGCCGGCGTGAAGCGCGGAGGGCGGGCAGGGTGCCCAGCCGCGAGGGGGATCGCGAGGTCCATATTCGGATGAACGGGTCGCAGTTCTGGATGGGGTTGAGCACGGCGACGAATTGCCGCGCTATCCTGCCCCGTCCGCCCAGGGGCTTTTCCAGCAGTGTCCAACCGCACCAGGCCAAAGGCCGTAAGAATCGTCGACGCCCGCAGTGGGCGTGACGCGCTTGCGGACACCCTGCAGGCCGCGCTGCCGGCGGGTTCGGAAGTGGCCGTGCTGTGGCGCGACCCGCAGGGAGTGGTCGTCGCCGGTTCGGCGTCGCAGGGCGCGACCACCATCCTCGCCAATCGTGCCGAGTCGCTGCTGGCACGCGATCCGGTCGGCCTGCATTCGCACCGCATCGAGGACAGCTGGACCACTTCCGAAGGCGTGCGCGTGGGCCTGGCCGTGCAATTGCCGGGACCGCTCGCCACCGATGCGCGCACGATGTGGATGGGGCTCGCTCGCCAGATCATCGGCGCGCACCTGGTCGCGCTGCGCACGCTGGCACGCGCCGAGTCGCTGGAAAAATCCGAACGCCTGCAGCAGGCGTTGTTCGAGATCGCCGATCTGGCGGGCTCGGACCTGGAACTGGCCGACATGCTGCGCCGGATCCACACCGTCGTCGCCGGCCTGATGTACGCGGCCAACCTGTACATCGTGCTGTACGACGACGTGCGCGACAGCCTGCGTTTCCTGTATTTCGCCGATCAGCGCGACACCTACGTCGCCGAGCCCGAACGCGACATCCCGATCGAGGAGATGCCCAACAGCGTGACCGTCGCTCTGCTGCGCCACGGCGAGCCGCTGCAGGGTCCGTCGGCGGAGATCCGCGAACGCCTCGGTGTGGCGCGCGACATCCGCCACGGACCGGACAGCGAGGACTGGCTGGGCGTGCCGATGCGCCGCGACGACCGCATCTGCGGCGCGATCGTGGTGCAGAGCTACGATCGCCCCGACGTCTACGGCGAGGAAGAACGCGCGCTGCTCGCGTTCGTCGCCCAGCACATCCTCACCGCGCTCGACCGCTTCCACGCCCGCGAGGAGCTGGAACGCCGCGTCGAGGAACGCACCCAGGCGCTGCAGCTGAGCAACCGCGACCTGCAGGCCGAGATCATCGAGCGCCAGCGCGCCGAGCGCCTGCAACGCGCGCTGTTCCGCATCGCCGAGCTGTCGATCACGTCGGAAACGCTGGAGCGCTTCTACACGCAGGTCCACGACGTCGTCAGCGACCTGCTGTACGCGCGCAACTTCTACATCGCGCTGCTGACCGACGACGGCGAACGCCTGGAGTTCCCGTACTCCATCGACGAACGAGATTCCATCCGCGAGAGCCGCAGGCTGGCCTCGGGCCTGACCGAATACGTGATCGCGCGTGGTCGCCCGCTGCTGGCCGACCGCAAGCGCATCGCCGCGCTGGAAGCGCAGGGACTGCTGCGCAGTCGCGGTTCGCTCGCGCACTGCTGGCTGGGCGTGCCGCTGTTCCGCAACGAAGCGGTCGTCGGCGTGATCACCGTGCAGAGCTATTCGCCGGCGATCGCCTTCACCGTGCGCGACCAGGAACTGCTGACCTTCGTCGCCCACCACATTTCGATCGGTCTGGCGCGCAAGCAGTCGCAGGATCGCCTGATCACCGCGCACGCCGAGCTGGAACAGCGCGTGGATTCGCGCACGCGCGAGCTGGCGCAGGCCAATGCGGAACTGCTCTCGCAGATCGGCGAGCGCCTGCGCGTGGAGCAGCAGCTCACCCACCAGGCGATGCACGACGCGCTGACCGGCCTGCCCAACCGCAGCCAGCTGCTCGACCGCCTCTCGCAGGCGATCGCGCATGCGCATGCCGACCCGCAGCGCACCTTCGCGGTGCTGTTCCTCGATCTGGACCGCTTCAAGCTGGTCAATGACTCGGTCGGCCATTCGGCCGGCGACGAGCTGCTGATCGAGACCGGTCGCCGCATCGTCGATGCCGTGCGCACCGGCGACACCGTGGCGCGACTGGGCGGCGACGAGTACGCGATCCTGGTGGAGAACATCGACGGCCCGCAGGTCGCCGAGGAACTGGCGCAGCGCGTGCTGCGTGCGCTCGGTGAGCCGTGCTGGATCGCCGGCCGCGAAGTGTTCCCGTCGGCCAGCCTGGGCATCGCGTTGTGGCACTCGCGTTACCGCAGCGGCGCCGAGCTGCTGCGCGACGCCGATGCCGCGATGTACCGGGCCAAGTCCGCCGGCCGCGACCGGTGGGCTGTGTTCGACGAGGCCATGCGCGAGGAAGCGGTGCGCATCCTCGACCTGGAAGCCGACCTGCGTCGTGCGATCAACGGCGACGGCTTCGTCGCGTTCTACCAGCCGATCGTGCGCCTGGACGACCAGCGCGTGATCGGCCACGAGGCGCTGCTGCGCTGGCGCCACGAACGGCGCGGCCTGCTCACGCCCAGCGAATTCATCGGCGTGGGCGAGGACAGCGGCCTGATCGAGGAGGTCGACTGGATCCTCTACGCGCAGGTGATGGACGAACTCGCCCGCGGTGGCGAGGGCTACATCTCGGTCAACGTCTCGCCGCGGCACTTCCGCTCGCCGGACTTCGCCGACCGCCTGCTGCGAATGATCGATCAGGCCGGCGCGGACCCGCACCGCCTGCGCATCGAGATCACCGAGGTCGCGCTGCTGGACGACGTCCCGCGCGCGCTGCGCATGTTGCGTACCCTGCGCAGCCACGGCGTGCTGGCGCAGCTGGACGACTTCGGCACCGGCTTCTCGGCGCTGTCGTACCTGCATCGCTTCCCGATCGAGTGCCTGAAGATCGACCAGAGCTTCGTTTCCGGCCTGGTCGGCGACACCCAGCCCGAAAGCGTGGCCGTGGTCCGTGCGATCCAGGCGCTGGCCGGCACGCTCGGCATCCATACGATCGGCGAGGGTGTCGAGAACGAAGCCCAGCGCGCCACGCTGCGTGAGCTGGGATGCACCTACGGACAGGGCTACCTGTTCGGTTACCCGACCGAGCGGACCCACGTCGTCCCCCTGCGCCTGGCCGTCACCGGCTGAACAGCCTCGGCGCCGCTCGCGGCGCCTCAAACCCGACCATACGGACACCCCTCGTGACGCGCAGGGGCAGGTCGCGTTGTCCCATCTGATCGTGAAAGCCGGATGAACTGTCTGTGAAAATCACATTAAAAATGTGAAGTTAGTCACAAAAACAATAAAAAATTAACGTGAATGCAACCTGACTGTTGACCCCGCCCCCTGCCGGAAGTCAGGGTCACTTTGCTCCTTTTGGGGCATTCCATTTGCTGAATTGGGGGAAAAGTGAAGCGTTCAACTCTGAACCGCAACATGCGGCGCAGTGCCCTTACCGTGGCGCTGGGTCTGTGCTTTGCCTCGGGCGTACATGCCCAGTCGGCCAGCGGTACCGTGTTCGGCCAAGCGACGGCTGGGGAGACCGTCGTTGTCGAAAACGCCGCTACGGGCTTCCGTCGTGAAGTCGCCGTTGGTGCCGATGGCAGCTACCGCGTGCCGCAGCTGCAGCCGGGCAGCTACCGCATCACCCTGCAACGCGCCGACGGCACCTCCGCCGTGCGCGAAGTGTCCGTCAACCTCGGTACGGGTACGCCGGTGAACTTCACCAGCGCTTCCTCGGCCGGTGCGACCACGCTGGACAGCGTCGTCGTGACGGGTGCGCAGGTCGTCAACCCGATCGACGTGTCCTCGGTGGAGTCGACCACCATCCTGACCGCCGCCCAGATCGCCAAGATCCCGGTGCTGCGTGACGCCACCTCGGTCGCGCTGCTGGCACCGGGTACCGTCCGCGGCGATACCGCGTTCGGCAACCTGGCGTCGTTCGGTGGTTCCTCGGTCGCCGAGAACCAGTACTACCTCAACGGCTTCAACATCACCAACTCGTTCCGCAGCCTGAACTTCGCTCAGGTTCCGTACGAAGCGGTGGCCGAACAGCAGGTCAAGACCGGCGGCTACGGCGCCGAGTTCGGCCGTTCGCTGGGCGGCGTGGTCAACATGGTGTCCAAGCGCGGTACCAACGAATTCACGGCCGGTGGCAACGTGTTCTGGTCGCCGGATTCGCTGCGTGCCGAAGTCGAGAACACCTACTACGCCAACCCGCTCGTGCCGGGCGACCTGGGCAAGCTGCGCCAGGACAACTCGGAAGACACGCTGGGCGGCTACAGCACCTCGATCTGGGCCAGCGGCGCGCTGATCAAGGACACGCTGTTCGCATACGGCATGCTGTCGTACAGCGAAGTGGAGCAGGACTACTGGGGCTCGGTCGTTTCGCGTACCAACAACCACGAGTCCGAGAAGGGTGACCCGACCTACCTCGTGAAGTTGGACTGGAACATCAACGACGCCAACAAGCTCGAGTTCACGACCCTGTCGGACAAGCGCACCACCACGACGGCCTCCTACCTCAACACGGTGGGCCAGGTGAATCGCGGTCCGCTGGTGGGTACCTCGTACACCGAGAACGGCGGCGAGAACTACATCGCCCGCTACACCGGCTACCTGACCGACTCCTTCACCCTGTCGGCCATGTACGGTTACAGCGAATTCTCGCGTTCGCGTCGCCTGAAGACGGCGTCTGGCGTGAACGTGGAATACGGCGGCGACCTGGACCAGCCGGCATCGGGCTGCCCGGTCATCACCGACGTGCGTCCGGGCTATCGCACCTCCGTCACCGGCGTCTACGCGAGCTCGTGCAACATCACCGGTGGTTCGATCGATCGCATCGACTCGGGTGACGAGCGCAACCAGTTCCGCCTCGACCTCGACTGGCAGGTGGGCGACCACGCGCTGGGCTTCGGCTACGACCGTGACGACTACGAGTCCATCGCCGGTACCTCGATCGAAGGCGGCCGCATCTGGCGCTACTCGACCAACAACGGTCCGGACCGCACGGCGAACACCACCGACGACTTCGACGTCGTCCGCGAGCAGATCGTCAACCAGGGTGCGACCGTCGAGGTCAACCAGGAAGCGTTCTACATCGAGGACAACTGGCAGGTGACGGACACCTTCCTGGCGTACATCGGTGCTCGTTGGGATACCTTCGAGAACAAGAACGGCCAGGGCGAGACCTACGTCAAGATCGAGAACCAGTTCGCTCCGCGCCTGGGCTTCTCGTGGGACGTGAACGGCGATTCGTCGTTCAAGGTCTACGGTAACGCCGGTCGCTACGCGCTTCCGCTCACGCCGAGCGTGGCCGTGCGTGGCGCCTCCGCGTCGCTGTTCACCCGCCAGACCTCGCGCTTCACGGGCGTGGATCCGGTCACCGGTGCTCCGACGGGCCTGTTCGGGACGGGCGCGCTGTCCTACATCAACGGCGAGTTCGGCGAGCCGAAGGTGGCGGACACCATCGCATCGCAGAACCTCGATCCGATGTACCAGGACGAGTACATCCTCGGCTTCCAGATGTCGATGACCGAGCACCAGAACATCGGTGCGCGTGGTATCTACCGCAAGCTGAAGGCGGCGATCGACGACAACTGCGACTACACGCCGATCATGGCCATCGAAGGCTTCACCTTCGACGAGGACGACCTGACCTGGTACGACAGCGCCGGTAACGCCGCCGCCCTGCCGAGCGCGGGCTTCCCGTACTGCCGCATGTTCAACCCGGGTTCGGACGCGGTGTTCCTGACCGACCTGTACGGCGACGGCACCCTGAAGGCCACGACGGTTCCGGGCGCACTTCTGTCGCCGGAAGCCAAGCGTACCTACAAGGCGCTGGAACTGTTCTGGGACGGCAGCTGGGACAAGTACTTCTTCCAGGCGTCGTACACGCTGGCCTACAACAAGGGCAACACCGAAGGTGGCGTGAAGTCGGACATCGGCCAGGCCGATACCAGCGTCACGCAGGACTTCGACTACAAGGAACTGGCGGTCGACTCCTACGGCTACCTGCCGAACGATCGTCGCCACAGCCTGAAGGTGTTCGGCAACTACTCGTTCACGGATGAGTGGTCGGTCGGCGCCAACCTGCTGGTGCAGTCGGGCCGTCCGATCAACTGTCTGGGCGTGCTGTATCCGTACCACGGCGACATCCACCCGTACGGCTCGTCGTTCTTCCGTTGCGGTACGACGGAAGCCGGTGGCGCCGACGGTCCGGCGGAAGCCGTGCCGCGTGGTACCGCGGGCCGCCTGCCGTGGACGAACTCGATCGACCTGAACGTGGCCTATTTCCCGAACTGGGCGCCGGGCCTGAAGTTCAAGGTGGACGTGTTCAACGTCTTCGACAACCAGAAGGTGACGGGCGTGACCGAAGTGGCCGAAGACGCCACGACCGGCGCACCGCTCAACACGTACCTGGTGCCGCGCAGCTTCCAGGCGCCGCGTTCGGTGCGCTTCATGGTGCAGTACGACTTCTGAGAACCACGCTTCATTACTCTCTCCACGGCCGCCGCAAGGCGGCCGTTTTTTCAAAGCCGGTCGCAGTGAAATGAATCCAGCCATGCAAGGTCCGACGCCGCATCCCGAAGCCGCCGCCTCCACCGAACTCTGGCAGCGGGCGCAGAAGCTCGAAGCGGCGGGCCAGTCGGAGCAGGCGAGGGCGCTCTACGAGACCCTGCTGGCAACCTATCCGCAGCACGTCCCGGCCCGCTTGCGCATGTCGCGCATGGAGCAGTTCGCGGGCCGTTATCAACCTTCCAGACAACACGTACTGCAGGCCGCCGACGCGGTGCGCCTGCATGCCAGCACGCGCCATATCGCCTTCGTCACGGCGCGCCTGCTCGAATTCGCCGAGGAGACCGAAGTCGCGTCGGTCATCCTCTCCGCCGACGGATCGGATCCCGACGTGATCCGGCAGTCGCCGACGCTGGCGCAGCACCTGTGGCTCGCCGGCCGTTACGAAGACACGCTGCGCTTCCTCGATGCGATGGACCAGCGCGTCCCGGGACATCCGTTGCTCGCCTTCACCCGCGCCAACGTGTTGCGCTACCTCGGCGATGCCGACGGCGCGCAGCGCCTCTACGAGACTGCATTGACGCGGGCCCCGCACCAGCCCGACATCCACTGGGCGCTCTCCACGCATTCGCGAGCGCAGCCGCCGCTGGCGCGCCTCGAGCGTCTCCGCACCGCGCTGTCGCATCATCCGGCCGGCAGCGTCGAGCAGGCTCATCTGTTCCATGCGCTGTTCCGCGAATACGACGCGGCCGGCGAGGTGGACAAGGCGTGGGACGCCCTGTCGCAGGGCGCGGCGATCATGCGTTCGCGTGTGTCCTACGATCCGCGCGTCGAAGCCGAGCGTCTCGACGCGTTGCGCGCGCTGCGTCCCGGCGCGCTGGTCGCCGACGAGCCGCATGCCGACCCGATCCCGATCTTCATCGTCGGCATGCCGCGTACCGGCACGACGCTGCTCGATCGCGTGGTCGGCAACCACGGCTGGGCCCGTTCGCTGGGCGAGCGCAACGACCTGCCCGCTGCGATCAGCGAGGCCTCCGGCCGCTTCTTCCAGTCCGCGCTGCAGGCGGACCAGCTCGACCTGCTGCAGTCGCTGGACATGCGCCGCGTCGGCCAGCTGTACATGGCGCGCCTGCGCCGGATCGCGCCGCCGGTGCGGTTCGTGATCGACAAGAACCCGCAGAACCTCTTCAACATCCCGGTGATCCTGCAGGCGCTGCCGCAGGCGCGCATCCTGTGCCTGCGCCGCGATCCGATGGACGCGTGCTTCTCCACGCTGAAGGAGCTGTTCCAGGGCGACGCGTATCCCTACAGCTATGCGCTCGACGACGTGGCCGAGCATTGCCGGCACGCGCGCTCGTGGATGGCGCACTGGCAGGCGGTCGCGCCTGCGTCGGTGCGGGTCGTCGACTACGAAGCGCTGGTCGCCGACCCGCAGGGCACGGCCGCGTCCGTGCTGGAGTTCGTCGGACTGCCCGCGCAGGAAGGCGTGCACGAGATCACCCGCAATGAGGCGCCGGTCGCCACCGCGAGCAGCAGCCAGGTGCGCGAGGGGATCCACGGACGTGGCGTCGGCGCGTGGAAGCGTTACGCTCAGCACCTGCAACCGCTGATCGACCGACTGGAACGATGAACGACACGACCGCGCCGGTGCGCGCGCTGCTCTCTCAGGCCGAGGAGCACGCCGCCCGGCAGGACTGGAACGCTGCCATAGCCGCCTGCGAGCAGGCCCTCGCGCTGGCGCCGCAACACGCCGAAACCCTGCTGCAGTTGTCCTACCTGCATTCGCTGGCCGGCAGCTACCGTCGCGCGGAGGCTTACGCGCTGGCCGCTGCGCGTACCGGCGTGAGCGATCCGGAGCAGGTACTCGAACTGCTTCCACGCCTGCGCACGTTCAACCACATGGAAGCGATGCTGGCGTGCATCGAGCGGCTCAAGCCGATGTCGCGCATGCCGATCCCGCTGCTGATCCACGTCGGCGCGCAGCTCAGTTACGCCAACCTGCCGGATCGCGCGATCGCGTTCCTCGACGAGGCCCGGCGCGGCGATCCCGACTATCCGCCCACGCTGCTCGCGCGGGCGCAGGTGCTGACCTATCTGGGGCGTTTCGAAGAAGCCGAGATGGACGTCACGCGTGCCCTGCGCCGCGCGCCGGAGATCGCGCAGGGCTATTGGCTGCAGGCGTGGGTGCGCCGGCAGACGCCGGAGCGCAACCACGTCGACGCGATCCGTCGCGCGCTCGCGCGGCCGGGCCGCAGTGCGGAAGACGTCGCGCTGCTCGGATTCGCGCTGCACAAGGAACTCGACGACCTGCAGCGCCATGACGAAGCGTGGGAAGCACTGGTGCTGGCCTGCCGGGCCAAGCGCTCGCGCATGCAGTATGAAATCGCCAGCACGAAGGCGCTGTTCGATGCGCTGTCCAACTTCCGGCCGCGCGATAGCGAAGCGATCGCCCACGAGGACGATGCGACGCCGATCTTCATCGTCGGCATGCATCGCTCCGGAACGACGCTGCTGGAACAGCTGCTGGACGGCCATCCGCAGGTGCGCGGGCTGGGTGAGCTGTACGACTTCACCAGCGCCATGCGCCATGCCACCGACCACCATTGCCGTGGCGTGATCGACCGCACCATCGCCGAGCGGGCAGGACAGGCGGACCTCGCCGCGGCGGGACGGCGCTATCTCGACGGCACGCGCTGGCGCCGCGGCGAGCAGCGCTTCTTCACCGACAAGCTGCCGTCGAACTTCCTCAATGCCGGCTTCATCGCGCAGGCGCTGCCGCAGGCGAAGATCCTGCACATGGTCCGCGATCCGGTGGAGACGTGCTTCTCGAACCTGCGCGAACTGTTCTCCGAAGCCAACGCCTACAGCTACGATCCGGTCGAGCTGGCCGATTACCACCATCGCTACCGCGCGCTGATGGCGACGTGGCACGAGCGCTTCCCGGGTCGGATCCTCGATGTCGAGTACGCCGCGCTCACCCGCGATCCGGAAGGCCAGATGCGCCGCGTGGCGGAGTTCTGCGGACTGCCGTTCGATCCGGCCATGCTGAAGATGCAGTCGCGCCGCGGCGTGGTGACCGCGAGCGCGGTGCAGGTGCGCGATCGCATCCAGGTGCGCGAGACGCCCAAGTGGGCGCCGTACGAGCGCTGGCTGCAACCGATGATCGAACGCCTGCGCGACTGACGACCGCCCGGCGCGAAGCCAGGCGGTCGTCGTGGTTCACTCGGCGACGCCCACGCGCGTGCTGTCCGCGCCGTCGATCTGATCGCGCGCCATCTCCATCAACTGCACGAACTCGGCGCGCTCGCCACGCGGATCGTTACCGCGCGCGTCGCGTGCGGTGCGCATCATCGCGTCCCAGCTCCATCCGTCCATGCGCGAACCGCCGCGCAGCATGTCGGCGAAGCCGACGACAGCACTGGCGAAACGCAGGGCTTCGCCGGGCGTGGCGTGCAACTGCGAAGCCAGCACCGGCGTCTCGATCAGGCGGCTGCTGTCCTGGCCCGGAAGCTTGTAGCGCAGGCGCAGGTGCGCGAGCTCGTTCGAGGTGCCGGCCGGCGTCGCGGGCACGGTGCCGTAGCGCAGCGGCGCAACGCGCTGCGCCGAAGACGAAGCGGGCGTGATCTCGTACAGCGCCGTCACCTGGTGGCCCGCGCCGATGTCGCCCGCATCGACCTTGTCGTTGGCGAAGTCTTCGCGGTTCAGCACGCGGTTCTCGTAACCGATCAGCCGGTACTCGGCGACCTGCGCCGGGTTGAATTCGAGCTGGATCTTCACGTCACGCGCGATGGTCATCAGCGTGCCGCCCATCTGCTGCACCAGCACCTTGCGCGCCTCGCGCACGCTGTCGATGTAGGCGTGGTTGCCGTCGCCGACGTCCGCCAGCCGTTCCGACAGCTCGTCGTTGTAGTTGCCGGTACCGAAGCCGAGCGTGGTCAGCGCGATGCCCGATTTGCGCTGGTCGGCGACCATCGTTTCCAGCGCGTTCTGGTCGACCGTGCCGACGTTGAAGTCGCCGTCGGTGGCCAGGATCACGCGGTTCACGCCGTTGGCGACGAACGCCTGCTTCGCCATCGCATAGGCCAGCGCGATGCCTTCGCCGCCGTTGGTGCTGCCGCCGGCATCGAGGCGATCCAATGCCGCGAGGATCTCGCCGTGTCGATTGCCCGGCGTCGGCGGCAGCACGAGACCCGCGCTGCCGGCATAGACCACCATCGACACGCGATCCTGCGCGCGCAGCTGCGGAACCAGCTGGCGCAGCGCGCTCTTCACCAGAGGCAGTTTGTCCGGCTCGTCCATCGAACCGGACGTGTCGATCAGGAACACCAGGTTCGCCGGCGCGAGGTTCGCCTTGGGCGCGTCGAAGCCCTTTATGCCGATCATCAACAGCTGGCGTTGTGCATTCCACGGAGCCGGCGCGAGTTCGGTGGTCACGCGGAACGGGACCTCGCGCGATGTCGGCGCGGGATGTCCGTAGTCGAAGTAGTTGATGAATTCCTCGGCGCGCACCGCATCCGCGGGCGGACGCTCGCCCTGCGTGAGCATGCGACGCACGTTCGCATAGCTGCCGGTGTCCACGTCGATGGAGAAGGTCGAGGCCGGCTGCTCGGCCGTGCGTTGCACGGGGTTGTCGGTGCGCGACGCGTACTTCTCGGTGTTGGCCGGTGCGGACTGGCGCATCAGCATCGGTGCCGCCATCGCGCCTGTCACGCTGATCGAGTGCAGCGCGGGCGGCGGAGGCGGCGAGGCCGGCGCAGGGGCGTAGGCTGCCGCCGCGCGCGCCGCATCGCCGCGTGCCACGGCGTAGGCGTCGGCCTCCGCCTCAGCCTTGGCCTCGCTTCGGGTTCGTGCCTCCGCCGCTGCCGCCGCCTGGGCCTCGGCCCTTGCCTGTGCCTTTGCCTGCGCCTGCGTGGAAGACGGCGTGCTCGAACAGCCGGCGAGGGCGACGACGACGGCGGATGCGAGGACAGAGACAAGTTGCGTGCCAGTAGTGCGCTTCATCGGTGGGCTCCGGGTTGGGTCGGATCGATGAACGCGCGGCAGTGGCCAACGGGGTTAAGCCCGTGCGATGGACCCTGTCGTAAGTCATGGAAACGGCTGTCCCGGAACACGCATCACTGAGACGTATCCCGAAAGTCGTGGTGACCTTTCGAACTGGCGAACCGCGCGGGATGCGGAAGAACATGCGTGCATCGATTGCACGCTCGGCGGTCCTGCGCTTCTCCCCCTCGACGATTCGCTGGAGGTTGTCATGAAGTCGATGAATCCGGTTTGCCTGCATTCACCTGCCCGCGCCGTTCCGGCACGAGTCCTGCTAACGACGATGCTGCTGGGCGCAAGCTCCGCCGTGATCGCCGGAACGCCCCACCTCATCTATCTGCCCTCCAGCGAAGCCGGTGTCGACCACGACGCGATCGTGAAGGCGCTCGGCGATGAAGGCTTCGAAGTCAGCACGTTCGCGCCTGCCGGCGAGGATCGCCTGGCCTATGCCAAGCGCATCGAGAAGGAAGTGCGCGCGCTGATCGCCAAGGGCGTCGCACCGGAAGAAATCAACGTCGTCGGCGCCGGTACCGGTTCAGCGGTCGCCACGCTCACGTCCGCGCGCGTTGCCAATTCGCACGTCAACTATGTGCTGCTCGGCCAGTGCGACCCGATCCTCAAGTCCGAATACAACTTCCGCATGAGCGGCCGCGTACTGGGCATCCACGACGATGCGGACAGCGCTTCGCTGTCCTGCCGTTCACTGTGGAGCGAGTCGCCGAAGGTGAGCGCACGCCAGGAACTGGTGCTCAACACCGGGCATGGCGCGACCCTGTTCCACGAGCCGCGCACCGAGTGGATGCAGCCGTTGGTCGACTGGAGTGCGGGCGGTCGCGTCGATGTCGGACAAGGCGCGCGCGTGAGCCAGGTGGAAAAGCCTGCGCCGAGCGGCGGTTCGCGTTGAGGTGAAGCGGTCCGGCGGGCGTGTCGGGCAGGCGACACGCCCGTCGGGCGCGCGTGCGCGCAGTGGTCAGGCGACCGGATCGCGGATGACGAGCAGGCGCTGCTCGGTCATGTCCTCGATCGCGTAGCGGATGCCCTCGCGCCCGAGCCCCGAGTGCTTCACGCCACCGTAGGGCATGTTGTCGACGCGGAAGCTCGGCACGTCGCCGACGATCACGCCGCCGACCTCCAGCTTGTCCCACGCGCGCATCGCGTGGTTGAGGTTGCCGGTGAACACGCCGGCCTGCAGGCCGAAGTCGCTGTCGTTGACCAGCTCGATGGCCTGTTCGAAATCCTCGAACGGCTCCATCAGTGCGACCGGCGCGAAGGCCTCGCGCTGGTACAGGTCGGTGTTGTGCGCGACGCCTTCCAGCAGCGTCGCAGGCACCATGTTGCCGATGCGCTCGCCGCCGGCCAGTCGCTTTGCGCCCCCCTTGCGCGCCGCTTCGATCCACGCATCGACGCGCTTGGCGGCGGCCTCGTCGATCATCGGGCCGATGAAGGTGTCTTCGTCGCGCGGATCGCCCATGCGCAGCTTCGATACGGCGGCCTTCAGCTTCTTGCGCAGCTTCTCGTAGATGTCGGCGTGCGCGTAGATGCGCTGCACGCTGATGCAGCTCTGCCCGCTCTGGTAGTACGCACCGAACACGAGCCGGTCGACGACATGGTCGATCGACGCGCCCGGGTCGGCGTCGATCACGCACGCCGCATTGCCGCCCAGTTCCAGCGTGACCTTCTTGCGGCCCGCGCGTGTCTTCAGATCCCAGCCGATCAAGCCGCCAGTGAAGGAGAGCAGGGCGATGCGCTCGTCCTCGACCAGTTGCGAGGCGACGTCGGTGGAGCAGGCCAGGACCGAGAACGCGCCTTTCGGCAGGTCGGTCTCCGCAAGAACTTCGCCGATGATCAGCGCGCCGATCGGCGTCTTCTCCGACGGCTTGAGGATGAAGGGACAACCCGCCGCGAGCGCAGGCGCGACCTTGTGCGCGACCAGGTTGAGCGGGAAGTTGAACGGCGTGATGAAGCTGCACAGGCCGATCGGCACGCGCTTGACCATGCCGCGGTAGCCGCGCGTACGCGGCGAGATCTGCAGTTCGACGACTTCGCCGCCGATGCGGGTCGCCTCGCCCGCGGCGATGCGGAAGCTGTCGATCAGGCGCGTCACTTCGCCGCGTGCGTCGCGGATCGGCTTGCCGGCCTCGATGCACAGCGCCATCGCCAGTTCGTCGAAACGCTCGGTGAAACGGCGCACGCAGTGTTCGAGCACGTCGCGCCGCGCATCCGGCGGGAATGCCGCAACCGCCTCGCGCGCCTGGTAGCCGGCGACGATGGCCTTGCGCACCGCGGCGGCATCGGCCATCGCCACGCGCGTCGCGCGCTGGCCGCTGTACTTGTCCAGCACATCCAGGTCGGTATTGGCCGCGACCGGACGGTTGGCGAGGTAGTAGGGATAGCTCGACTTCAGGCCGGAGCGGCCGCTCGAGTCGCGCGTGTTCGTCTTCTTGGCCATGACGGACTCCGGAAATTCGCAGGATAGCCGGTGAGGGATGAGCGCGCGGTCAGGCGAGCGCGGCGCTCAGCCGGGGGATCTCTTCGTTGAGCAGGCGATCGTCGTCGGAATAGTCGATGGGGACTTCGATCAGGTCGATGCCCGGCGTGTCCAGCGCCTGGCGCAGCAGCGGCGCGAACTCGTCCGCGCTGCGCGGGCGATGGCCGCGCGCACCGTAGCTGCGCGCGTACTCGACGAAATCGGGATTGCCCAAGTCCATGCCGAAACTCGGATAGCGCTCGTGCGCCTGCTTCCACTTGATCATGCCGTAAGCATCGTCGCGCAACACCAGCACGGTAAGGTCCAGCCCGAGGCGCACGGCGGTTTCCAGTTCCTGCGAATTCATCATGAAGCCGCCGTCGCCGCACACCGCCAGCACCTTGCGATCCGGGCAGACGATGCGCGCGGCGATGGCCGAAGGCAGGCCGGCACCCATCGTCGCCAGCGCATTGTCCAGCAGCAGCGTGTTGGGTTCTCGGCACCGATAGCAACGCGCGAACCACAGCTTGTACAGGCCGTTGTCCAGGCAGACCACGTCGCGCGCGTCCATCGCCGCGCGCACCTCGGCGACCAGGCGCTGCGGAACCAGCGGGAAGCGGTCGTCGTCGGCGCGTTCGCGCAGGTTCGACAACAGCGCTTCGCGCACGCGGTCGAAGAAGGCGAAGTTCCAGTGCGTCTGCGGCGTCACGCGCTCGCCCAGTTGCCAGACCGTGTGGGCGATGTCGCCGACGACTTCGATCTGCGGGAAGTACACCGCATCGACCTCGGCCCCTTCGTAATTGACGTGGATGACGGTGCGGCGTCCTTCGCGCATGAAGAACGGTGGCTTCTCGATCACGTCGTGGCCGATGTTGACGATGCAGTCCGCCGCGTCGATGGCGCGGTGCACGAAATCGTGGTCCGACAGCGCCGCATTGCCTAGCCATAGCGGGTGCAGCTCGTCGATCACGCCCTTGCCCATCTGCGTGGTGAAGAACGGAATGCCGAGCTTGTCGACCAGCGCACGCAGCTGGCGCGCGGTGGTCTTGCGGTTCGCGCCCGCGCCGATCATCAGCAGCGGATGTCGCGCGGCGACGATCGCTTCGGTCGCGCGCTCCAGCGCCTTCTCGTCGGCGACCGGGCGGCGCGAGAACGACGCGGGGATGAGCTTCGACGAGGTCTCGTCGCCGGCGATGTCCTGCGGCAATTCCAGGTGGGTCGCGCCCGGGCGTTCTTCCTCGGCGCGGCGGAAGGCTTCGCGCACGCGCGCGGGGATCGCATCGGCGGACACGATCTGGCGCGTGTACTTGGTGAGCGGTCGCATCGCATCGACCACGTCCACGATCTGGAAATGACCCTGCCGGCTGCTCTTGATCGGCTTCTGCCCGGTGATCATCAGCATCGGCATCGCGCCGAGCTGCGCGTACGCCGCGGCGGTGACCAGGTTGGTCGCGCCCGGCCCGAGCGTGGACAGGCACACGCCCGCCTTGCCGGTGATTCGGCCGTAGGTGGCGGCCATGAACCCCGCCGCCTGCTCGTGCCGGGTGAGCACGAGCCGGATGGTCGAGTTGCGCAGCGACTCGAGCAGGTCGAGGTTCTCCTCGCCGGGAATGCCGAAGACGTATTGCACGCGCTCGGCTTCAAGCGCGGCGACGAACAGATCGGAGGCCTTGGTCATCCCAGCTCCTCGGTGCAATGCCGGAGACGCATCGTGCGGCATCGTAACGGGACCGGCGTGAGCACCGGCATGACGCAGCGTTGCGTGTGTCCGGGCAGGGTACGCGGTGGGGCCGCCGAGGTCGGGGATGCCCGTGCGCGACGCGTCAGTCGTCGGCGTCGCGCGGTTCCACGCGAAGGCCGAGCTGGCCGTCGGACACGCGTGCGGACAGGCGGTCGCCCGGTGCGGCGTCGAGCACGCTGCGCACGATGCGGCCGTCCTCGTGCTGGAGGATCGAGTAGCCGCGCGCGATGGTCGCCAGCGGACTCACCGCTTCCAGCGAACGCGCCAGCCCGCGCAGATGCACGGCGTCGCGGCCGATCCTGCGCACGATCGCCGATTGCGGTCGCGGGGCCAGTGCGGCGAGGCGTTCGCGCAGACGCGCGATGCGGCGCTGCGGATGCGCGGCACGCAGGACGGCGTCGGCATGGCGAAGGTGCGCGCGTTCGCGTTCCATGCGACGCTTCCAGGCCGCGTCGAGGCGGCGCAGTGCATCGTCCTGACGGCGATGCAGCAGGTCCAGTCGCGCCTGCGGGCGCAGCGAATGCAGGCGCAGCCACGCGCGGTCCGCACGCTGCATGGCCTGGCGCAGGCGCTGGGTGTGCAGGTTGCGCAGGCGCGCTTCGAGCATGCGCAGGCGTGGCAACAGATCGTCGCGGTGCGGCGCGAGCAGCTCGGCCGCGACGGAGGGCGTGGGCGCGCGCACGTCGGCGGCGAAATCGCTGAGGCTGAAGTCGGTCTCGTGGCCGACGGCCGAAACGATCGGCACGGGCGAGGCGGCGATGGTCCGCGCCAGGCGCTCGTCGTTGAACGCCCACAGGTCTTCGAGCGAACCGCCGCCCCGCGCCAGCACCAGCACGTCGTAGCGCTGCGAGGCGATCGCCCGCTGCAGCATCGCCACGATCTGCGGTGCGGCGCCATCGCCCTGCACGGGTACCGGCAGCACGTCGGCCTCGATCAGCGGGAAACGCCGTGCGAGTACGCTCAGCACGTCGCGTACCGCCGCGCCGGTGGGCGAGGTGATCACGCCGACGCGGCGCACGAAACGCGGCAGCGGGCGCTTGCGTTCGTTGTCGAACAGGCCTTCTTCGGCGAGCCTGGCCTTGAGTTCGTCGAACGCGCGGCGCAGTGCGCCTTCTCCGGCTTCCTCCATGTGGTCCAGCACCAGCTGGAACTCGCCGCGCGCCTCGTACAGGGTGAGTCGGCCGCGACCGAGGACGCGCAGGCCTTCGCGCGGCGTGAAGCGCAGCCAGCTGCTCTTGGGGCGGAACATCGCGCAGCGGATCTGCGCGCGCGCGTCCTTGAGGGTGAAGTACAGATGGCCCGAAGACGGCCGCGACACGTTGCCCAGTTCGCCCTCGATCCAGATCGACGGGAACGCGCCCTCCAGCAGGTCGCGCGCGAGCGTGTTCAGCTGGCTCGGCGTGAGCACCCGGTCGGGGCGGCTGGTGTCGGGGTCGGGGCTCATGGACGGCGGCGTTCGGCGGCCGGCCACGGTAGCGCAGAGCGGGGCGTGGGTCACGTGAACGCGAGCGCACGCCGGACCCGCCGCACGGCGCGCCTGGCGGTCCGCGCGTCGCGGTGGCCTACAATACGGTCCATGAATTCGCATGCTCCGGCGCCCTGCGCCCACCCCGGTTTCGGACCCCTGCCGCGCCTGCTGACGCGCGCGGTGCGCATTGGCGGCGTCGACGTCGGCGGCGGCCATCCGGTCGTCGTGCAGTCGATGACCAATACCGACACGGCCGATGTCGCGTCCACCACGAAGCAGGTCGCCGAACTGTGGCGCGCCGGCTCCGAACTGGTGCGCGTCACCGTCAACACGCCGGAAGCCGCCGCGGCCGTGCCGCGCATCGTCGACAAGCTGGCGATGATGGGCGTGAGCGTGCCGATCATCGGCGACTTCCACTACAACGGCCATCAGCTGCTGACCGCCGAACCGGCCTGCGCCGGAGCGCTGGCGAAGTACCGCATCAATCCCGGCAATGTCGGCTTCGGCAAGAAGAAGGACAGCCAGTTCGCGACGCTGATCGAGCTGGCGATCAAATACGGGAAGCCGGTGCGCATCGGCGCCAACTGGGGCTCGCTGGACCAGGCATTGGCAGCGCGCCTGATGGACGAGAACCACACGCTGGCGCAACCCAAGGACGCTGCCGAAGTGCTGCGCGAAGCGCTGATCCGCTCGGCGCTGGATTCGGCTGACCGTGCGGTGGAGCTGGGCCTGCCGGCCGACCGGATCGTGCTCAGCGCCAAGGTCAGCGGCGTGCAGGAACTGATCGCGGTGTACCGCGAACTCGCCCGTCGCGGCGATTACGCGCTGCACCTGGGCCTCACCGAGGCCGGCATCGGCAGCAAGGGCATCGTCGCGTCGAGCGCCGCGCTCGGCGTGCTGCTGCAGGAAGGCATCGGCGACACCATCCGCATCTCGCTCACGCCCGAGCCGGGCCAGTCGCGCACCAACGAAGTCATCGTCGCGCAGGAACTGCTGCAGACGATGGGCCTGCGTGCGTTCACGCCGATGGTCACCGCGTGCCCCGGTTGCGGGCGCACCACCAGCACGTTCTTCCAGGAGCTGGCCAAGACC
The DNA here is from genome assembly GCF_009765165.1 of Lysobacter panacisoli. Classification (NCBI taxonomy): domain Bacteria; kingdom Pseudomonadati; phylum Pseudomonadota; class Gammaproteobacteria; order Lysobacterales; family Lysobacteraceae; genus Lysobacter; species Lysobacter panacisoli. Next base: position 4,527 of record NZ_VLNU01000001.1, on the reverse strand, counting down.
GTGCAGGAACACGTGCGCGCGAAGATGCCGGAATGGAAGATCAGCCATCCGGGCGCGGAGAACCTCACGCTCGCCGTGATGGGTTGCATCGTCAACGGGCCGGGCGAGTCGCGCCACGCCAACATCGGCATTTCGCTGCCAGGCACGGGCGAAGCACCGTCGGCGCCGGTGTTCGAGGATGGCGAGAAGACCGTGACCCTGCGCGGCGAGAACATCGCGCTTGAGTTCGTCGACCTGATCGACCGTTACGTCGAGCGCAAGTTCGGCACGGCCGACGCCACGCGTGGCGGCTGAGGGCGAGGGCGCGCTCGCGATCGCACTGCGCTTCGGCGCGGAGGTCCTGCGCCGCCACGGCATGCGCCTGCTGCTGGTCTTCGGCGGACTGTTGCTGCCGTTGTGGGCGTTCGGCGAACTCGCCGACGAGATCCACGAGCAGGAAGCCATCGCCTTCGACGAACCGATCCTGCTGTTCGCGCACGCGATGGCGCGGCAGGGCTTCGACGATTTCTTCGTCGTCATGTCGGAACTGGGCTATGCCTGGGGCGTGGTGCCGTTCGACATCGCCTTCGTGCTCGTGCTCGGCGTGCTGCGCCGGTATCGCGAAGCCACTTTCGCTGCGATCGCGCTCGGCGGATCGGCGCTGCTCAACATCGGCGCCAAACTGTTCTTCACACGCGAACGCCCGTCGCTGTGGGAATCGATTGCGCCGGAGACGACCTACAGTTTTCCCAGCGGCCATGCGATGGGCTCGATGACGCTGGCCTGCGTGCTGGTCATGCTGGCCTGGCACACGCGCTGGCGCTGGGCGGTGGTCGCGGTGATGGCGCCGTTCGTCTTGCTGGTCGGCCTGTCGCGCGTCTATCTGGGCGTGCATTACCCCTCGGACATCCTCGCCGGATGGGCGGTGGCGAGCGCATGGGTCGCAGCGGTGTTCCTGTCGGTGTACCGCGTGCGCGGACGGCCGTGGCTTAGTTAGGTCATATGGTCTCCGGGCTGCTTCAGGCTCCGCTTATGGCCCGTCCCTGAAACACTGCGCATCTGTTTCGACTTTCCCGGATAGGGGGAATGCAAGCATATCGATATCTGCATGAGCGCCGCAGAATCCCAGCCCTCCTGCTGTCGGGTCGATGCCATCAGATGCAATAACGAGCTGGTTGCCCACCCTCCGGAGAATCACTTGGCCTAGGGGGCTGTCGTAAACCAGTTCTCCGTTCACTCCCCTCATTTCGATGCTGAAAGCGCATACATGTTGGTATGCCTGAGTGCTGTATACCTCCACGCGATGGCTCCCTCGATACGTTTCAATGCGAAGGCAGTCCTTGAGTTCGCCTCTGCATGGAGCATGCTCGCCGGCCGGCGTGCATCTAATGGCATTCATCCGGTAATAGCCGTCCAGTTCGTCCAGTCCGCTGTCCGATGCCATTGCACGTGGATACACCGAAAAGAGGCTCATTGCCTCCTTGTATCCTTCGTCCTCACATTGGCCAGAGAAGTCGTTTTGTTCATTCGCGGCAGCGCACATCTTGCCCTCCTTCGTCAGATAGAACTGCTCGTCCAACCCGTTGGCACTCTTGGCAATGATTCTAGGTCCAGCTTGATATAGACGTCCGGTAGCAACGCACCATGAGCCGCTCTGTCTTTCCTTTCGCGTGCACGGATACCTGTTCGCGTCGACTCTGCTCGGACGGTAGATTTTTATTGTTCCGTCATCCGACATGGCATATATCCACGAGTACCCGACGTTGCTTACCACGAGGTAGGACGTGCGCCACTTTCGGATAGGAGCCCACCGGTCCGCGTGATCATTGCAATCGGCGTTTGCCGCAAAATAAAGCGACATTCCTACAAATATAGCCAACAGGCGCTTGCTCATGTCTCAGTAGACCCTCAGTCCGATGTGAACGTGGTGGCGGTGTATCCAGTCGTTGTCGTTGATGCGGTTAGGGTGGTTCGCACGGAATTGGCCGTCCGGGGAGCCAAGCATCTGCCAAGGCGCGAAGATCTGGCGTATGCCTGCTTCCTGCCGAATGGCATACAGCGACTCGCGATACTGACGGCCCAAGTCGGGCTCTGGAGTTGAAGGGTCGCGTCCAATACGCTTGCCGGGATCGATAAACGTAGTGCCGATAGCTTGCCCATTCTGAGTTAGTTGCAAACGAGTGAAGTCCAGGCCAACACCGTTAGGGTGAGCGCCAGAGCCAACATTGGGTCGCCAACCGCTGCTTACTCCAAAGTTCACGTCCGCGGGAAAAAGGGTCAGGTTCATTTTCTAACTGGCGGAAATGAACCTGACCCCTTTTTCGAAATGAACCTGCCCCCTTTTTCGGTGATCTCACCCGGCAACTCGTTCACCAGCAGGCTGCATACGTTGCCGTTGCCGCTATTGCGCCTGTGCCTGATCCGAGGATAGATAGACCTTGCAGTCGGCACGCTCATAGGCAGCCAGGTAATCGGTGCGGCCCAGGGTTTCGGGGCGGTACTTGAAATAGCGTGCCGGCACGGCGCAGAAGCGCCGCATGACCTCATCGTTATCGGCGCTGCGCACCGCGGCATAGGTCATGGCGCGTTCGGTGGCGTGCTGGATGTCGTACTCCGCCAGCAGTTCCATCGAGTGGCCGATCATCTGGTAGTCCTGGTAGGCCACGCCCACGGTTAAATCGGCGATGAAGGCGGCTTCCTGCTTGTTTCGATCTAAGCCCGTGCGAGCATTGCTCTCGAAGTGCCAGTAATTCTTCACGTGGCAGCGCACTTTCATTTCGTAATCCGTCATCGGGCAGTACGAATCGAGCAGCTTCAAGGCGGCCTGTCGGTCCTTCTTGACGAACAGAAGGATAGCCGCGTCGAAGTACTTGGCCATCCAGAGCATGTCTCCAAGAATCGGGTGCTCTTTTGGCAATCGATCCAGTGAATCCACACCGCGGTATATCGCAGAAATCCGATCGGCGTGGTACTTGTCGCTCCTCTCCAAGTAGCGCGCGAGATGGTACTGAACAAGGAACATCCGACTGAAGAAATCATGCTTACCGCCCAGCCCTTCCTCGGCGTACTTCAAGGCGAGTGCATCTTCCCTCCTGTCATAGAGGGTTTCAGGGTCTTCGTCCCAGTTCGGTTCGCACGATGCGAGAAGGAAGACGAACAGACTAGTGGCGATCAGGGTCAATGATTTCATCGACAATTGGGGCGTCGGCTGTGGGGGGTATGCGGATAAAGCTGTTCTCTTTGGAACGGTATTCGAATGTCCGTACCTGAAACCACCGCTCGCTAGGATCGGTCTTCGATGCGAACACGTCGACGGTGATGTAGTCGTCCTGCATGTTCATATACACATCCTTGGCGAACCCCGCCGCCGACAACACACCTTCCACTCGATTCAGCGCCACGTCGTTGCGGGCGATCCAGGGGCTGTGGGCTTCCACATGCTTGCTATAAGGCGAGGGATCGGGATCACGCCCCATGCCCGACAGGGCTTCTGCTCCGGCGAGCGACCGCTGCGCTACCACTCCGGCCACCACGTTCATCACATCTTGCTGCTGGACTATCTGGCCGACTAGATTGAAACGATCGCGCCACGGCTCGCTGTCGATCAACTCCCCCTTGCCCGCAACGTAGGCACGTCCGGGCTCGGGATTCAGCATTCGGCTGCGCAGGTCCTCGTCCGGTCGCAGATTCAACAGCGCACGAAGCGGCTCGTTGGCCTTGCCGGGCTCGTCCACGTACACGCGTGCCGGCCGGCTGGGGTCGAAAATGCCATGACGTTGCATGGCCGCATCGGCTTCGGCCGTGGTCCGTGCTGCGGTGCCGGGGAAGTAGTCGATACCGCTACGCTGGCCCAAGGCGATTACCCGTCCGCCCAGGCCGTGGATGCGGTCGTACTTCTCCTGCATGGTGAGGTTCGGATCACGGGCGATGCCCTCGGCGTAGTCCCGTGCAGCGCCGTCGAACTCGGCATGGAACGCTTGGCTGGCGGCACGCCGGGCTGCGGCATAGTCCTGATCGGACAAGCGACCCAGAGCATGCGCTTGAGCCGCCTTGGTCTGGAACGCCAGCACCTGTTCCACCTTGTCCTGCGAAGCGTCGTAGGCACGGCGATCCTGTGCGGCGTCAGAGCCAAGCGCGGCCGTCGCGTGCGGATACCGCTCCAGAAACGGGGCATTCTCGTCGGCGGTCGCCCTGTTGGCCTGTGCCATTTGCCCCACGGTGTGGCGCAGGTGCTCCTCGCTGGACACGTCGGGCGACGGCGCCGCACCGCCATTCGTCAGGTTCAAGATCAAAGGCGAGCGCTTGATCTCATCGGCCTGCACCGCCCCCTGCTGCGGCAGTCGGAATTGGAACAGGTCCTGCGGCGGAACCTCGGTGTCCCGTGACGGCGGAGCGTGATGGGGCTGCGCTTGTGTATCACTCTCGCCCTGCTCCGATCGCGACCGTGCACCACCACTGCGCCCGAACACCGAGTACGCCAGGAACTGGCCTAGCGTGCCCTGGAAGAACGCCGCCGCCATCGTCGGCACGGCCACCAGCAGGAGCGTG